>NZ_BAABIB010000075.1:0-552527 GCF_039542405.1 Amycolatopsis dongchuanensis | reverse complement strand
CAGGAGCCCCGCCACGCGTGTCAGACCCCAACCCCCGCCTAACTTAGCGGTATTGCCCGCCGGCGAGGCATTCTTTTCTCTTTTGTCTTTGCTCGCCTAAGTGCCCGGGCACCGGGGTTCACCGGGCGCGGAGCGCCCTGCTCGAGCGGCCCCACCCCCGCCCCGATCCTTGATCGTTTAACGGTTGGCTCACCGCGTCAAGGGCGCCTTCGGCGTCGCTTCGCGATGGGCTTCGCCCACCCTTGACACGGTGAGCCAAACGCTAATGAGGCTGGGGATCGGGGCGGGGGTGGGTGTGGGCGGTGGGGCCGCTCGCGTTCGCGTTGCCGGGGAACACGAACAGACCAGCCCTGAGGACACGTTATCCCGGCCGACCACGCGCCCGTCGTCCCCGAGTGGAGGACCGGAGCCTTTAGCCGCAGTGCTCGTAGGGGCTTTCGTAGCTCACATCGCCCGCGCTGCCGCCCCACTGCACGCACTTACCCGCCGCAGAGGCCAGCACCGGGCCCGCGAAGTACGAGTAGTTCCCCGAGTCCGTCGTCCGGGCCGAGCCCTGGACCTGGAGGAACGCTGACGTGGCGCTGGCCGTGCCGACGTTCGCCTTCTTCGTCGTCGAGACGCAGTTCTTGCCCGTGGACGCGTTGTACGACAGGTAGACCGTCGCCGCGTTGCCGAGTGCCTGCTGGTCGACCACGCTGTAACCGGCACCGCAGACCGGCGCACCCAGCGCCGGCTCGCTCACCGTCGAGTACCGGATCGTGGCGTTCGCGTTGCCCTCCGGGCCCGCCTCGTACAGCACGCCCACCGAACTCTGGCTCAACCGCACCATGTCCGAGTACGCCGCGTCCTGGTCCCACACCATGACACCGCTGCCCTTGCTCGTCCAGTTCCCGCCCTCGTCGAATGACGAACTCACGACGAGCTCCTTGCGACGGTCGCAAGTGGACGGTGCGGCGAACAGGATCCGGTCGTACGCCCCGCCCTGGTCGGTCGCGCTCATCCGGACCGTCGGGGCCTGCACGGTCGGCGTGATCAGGTCCGGCTCGTACGTGAACTTCGCGGAGAACGTGGCCCCGCCGTCGGAACTGATGGCGTACACACGGTTCTTCGTACCGTCGTCGAGGCACTTGTTGCCGTCGTTGGCCTGGTTGCGGGCCGCGGCGTAGATCCGGCCGTCGGCCAGCTCCGTCACGCTGATCTCCTGCGGGTCCAGCGCCGTGGTGGCCGGGGTGTCCGTCGCCCCGCGGTGCCAGGTCACACCCTGGTCATCGCTGTAGATGAGCGCCCCGGTGTGCTGGCCGTCCGTCGTGTAGTTCAGGCCGGCGACCAGGCGCCCGGCGTGCGCACCCCGCGTCAGCACGATCCCGTGCGACGGGCCCGTCGCGAGCCAGCCCGGCGCCGACGGGAAACCCAGCTCCGTCGTCAGCACCTTCGGAGTGGTCCACGTGGCACCGTTGTCGTCGCTGTACTGCACGCGCGGCACGCGGCCGCAAGACGGGTTCGTGTAGCACTGCATCGTCGACAACAGCACGATCCGGCCCGTCGACGGGACCACGATCGGCACCGGGTTGCCCTTGGTGTCCCCGTTGGCCTTGATCACCGTATGCTGCGCGCCCCACGTCCTGCCGCCGTCCGTGGAACGCTTCAGGACGAGATCGATCTTGCCGAGGTCGTTGCAGAAACTAGCGCCCTCGTTGCGCGCCTCGGCGAAGGCGAGCAGGTCCCCGTTGTTCGCCTTGACGATCGCCGGGATGCGGTAGCAGTCGTGCCCGTCGGTCTTTTCCTGGAACACCACGGTGTTCGCCACCGCCGCCTGCGCGGGCACGGCCGGGACGGAGAGGGCGGCCAGCAGCGCGAGGCACGCGCCGGCGCCGGTCCGGAGTTTCATGGCGGATCCCTTCCGCGGACAAGCCCGGGCGGCCCCGTCGTCGGCAGGGTCCGCACAAAAGCCGGACAAACCTCAGACCGAACCCGGTACGCCGACCCGGTCCGGCACCGCACGCCCCAGCCCGCGCAGCCACTCGTCCGGCGGGTCCGGCCACCACCGCCCCGAAGGCAGCCGCGACAGCACCTCGGCCACCGCGCCCGCGCTGGCCTTCGCCGGGATGACACGGCTCGGCGAGACGCCCGCCAGCACCCCGAGCCACCAGTGTTTCCGGGTCTCCGGCAGGGATTCCGGTTCGAGCACCACGTAGTAGTCCGGCAGCTGCACCAGACCGCGCCGCAGGCCGGCGAGCGCCGACTCGACGGCGACCTCCAGCGTGCCCGGCGTGTCCTGCCGGTCGAAGAACCCCGTCCACGAGTCGGCGACGTCCGCCAGGGGATCGGCGTCGTGCACGACATACGCGCCGTGCGACTGGGCGATGAGCTCCCGCGCGGCGTCGCCGTCCTTCACGGCCGCGGCGCGCACGTTCGCCAGCCCGTCGAGGCGCGACAGGATGCCTTCCGCGTCGGCGCCCGCGAGGACCACCACAGTGCTGTTGGGTCTTGCCACCCCGCCAGTTTATTAACCGCCGGCCATCGCGCCCACCACGAGGAACGGCTCTTCACCCCGCAGTACGCGCTCGGGCAGGGGAGTGTCCGGTGGCTCGTGCGACAGGTCCTCCTCGCACGCGAAGAACCGCACGAACGCGCGCCGCCGGTGGGTGCGCTGGTCGCGGATCGTGCCGCACAGCACGGGGTACCGCGACTCCAGCGCGTCGAGCACCGCGCCCTGCGTGACCGCGCCGTCGAGGTCCAGCACCACCTCGCCGTCGATCCGCGCGAGGGTGCGCAGGTGCGCGGGGAGCCGGACGCGGATCACGGCAGTGTCTGGACTTCGACCGACAGGACGGCGGGCAGGTCCCGCACGATCGGCGCCCACGTGTCCCCGGCGTCCGCCGACGCGTACACCTGGCCGCCCGTAGTGCCGAAGTAGATCCCGCACTCCTCCAGCCGGTCCACCGCCATCGCGTCCCGCAGCACGTTGACGTAGCAGTGCTCCTGCGGCAGGCCCGCCGACAGAGGCTCCCACTCGTCCCCGCCGCTGCGGCTGCGGTACACGCGCAGCTTCCCGTCCGGCGGGAAGTGCTCCGAGTCGCTCTTGATCGGCACGACGTACACCGTGTCGGGGTCGTGGGCGTGCACGTCGATCGCGAACCCGAAGTCCGTGGGCAGGTTCCCGCTGATCTCGCGCCAGTTCTCCCCGGCGTCGTCGGTGCGCATCACGTCCCAGTGCTTCTGCATGTACAGCGTCTCCGGCCGCGCCGGGTGCTGGGCCAGCCGGTGCACGCAGTGCCCGACCTCGGCGTCCGGGTCCGGGATGCCCTCCGAGTGCAGGCCGTGGTTGATCGGCTGCCACGTCTTGCCCGTGTCGTCACTGCGGAACGCGCCCGCCGCGGAGATCGCGGCGTAGATCCGCTCCGGGTTGCCCGGATCGAGTTTGATCGTGTGCAGGCACATCCCGCCCGCACCCGGCTGCCAGCCCGGGCCGGAACCGTGGGTGCGCAGTCCCGGCAGCTCCTGCCAGGACCGCGCACCGTCGACGGACCGGAACAGCGCGGCGTCCTCCACGCCGGCGTAGACCAGGTCCGGATCGGTGGGCGACGGTTCGAGGTGCCACACGCGGGCGAACTCCCAGGGATGGGGAGTGCCGTCGTACCACTGGTGGGTACCGGGGGTGCCCTCGTAGGTGAACTCGTTGCCCATCGCCGTCCACGTGCGGCCGCCGTCGTCGGAACGCTGGATCAGCTGGCCGAACCACCCGGTGGACTGCGAGGCGAACAACCGGTCCGGCTCCGCGGGGGAACCGGTGAAGTGGTAGATCTCCCAGCCGCCGAAGTGCGGTCCCTCGACCTGCCACTGCCGCCGCGTGCCGTCCGAGGTCAGCACGAAGGCGCCTTTGCGCGTGCCGACCAGAACCCGTACGCCGGTCATGGGTGCTCCTTCCGCCACTGGTGCGTTCACCGTAGGCGGCTGGTCCGGCCGGGGTCTTCTCCAATCTTGCTCAGACCCGGCGCCACGAGTCGTCGGGCAGCCCGCTGGCGCCCTGCGGCCCCATCAGCAGCATCCCGCCGTCGACGACGTAGGACGCGCCGGTCACGTAACTCGCGGCCGGCGTGGTCAGGAACGCGACCACGGCCGCGACCTCGCGGGCGTCGCCGGTGCGGCCCAGCGGCACGCCCGGCCGCTTCTGCTCACGCGGGTCGGCGTCGGTCTGCCCGGTCATCGGCGTCGAGATCTCGCCCGGCGCCACGGAGTTGACGGTGATGCCGTGTTCGGCGAGTTCGAGCGCGAGCACCTTGGTGAGCATGCCGAGCCCGGCCTTCGCCGCGCAGTAGGGCGCCGCGCCGACCTTCGGCGCGTGCTCGTGCACGCTGGTGATGTTGACGATCCGGCCGCCGGTGCCCGCCTCGATCATCCGGCGCGCCGCGCGTTGCGTGCACAGGAAAGCGCCGTGCAGGTCCACGTCGATCACCTGCCGCCACGTGTCGAAGTCCATCTCCACCGCGGGCGTGCCGGTGCCGGTGCCCGCGCAGTTGACGAGCACGTCGACACCGCCGAGCGCGGCCGCCAGCTCGTCGATCGCGGCGGTGGAGGTGGGCAGGTCGGTCAGGTCGAGGTGGGCGACCTCGGCGCGGGCACCGAGCCGCCGGACCTCCTCGGCGGTCTCGTTCGCGCCCTCGGCGTCCGAGTGGTACGTGATGCCCACGTCGACGCCGCCCCCGCCCAGCGCGACGGCGATCGCCCGCCCGATGCCGGAGTCCGACCCGGTGACGATCGCCGTGCGGGGCCTGCCTGCCTGGTCCTGGGGAAGTGGTGCGGTGTGCGTCATGGCTCCCGCATACCCCGGGACCAGGCCGCCTATCCGACCGGTCCCTCGACGAGGGTCACGGTGGCGTTGTGCTCCTCGCCGGTCGGGCCGGTCCAGGTCAGGCTCACCTTGTCGCCGGGGTGCAGGCCGTCCATCAGCGTGGTGAGGGTGGTCGCCGAGTCGACGGTCTTGCCGTTGACGCCGGTCAGCGTGTCACCGGCGGCGATCCCCGCGTCGTCGGCCGGGGCGCCGGAGACCACCTGCCGCACGAGGGCGCCGGACTGCGAGTCCGCGACGGAGACGCCGAGGAACGCCGAGGCACCGATGTGCACCGTGCCGGACGCGGTGCCCGCCTGGATCTGCCTGGCGATGCTGAGCGCCTGGTTGACCGGGATGGCGTAGCCGGTCCCGCCGCCCGTCTGCGCCTGGCCTTCCGGCCCGCCGAACCGGTACCCGGTCGACGCGGCGGTGTTCATGCCGATGACCTGCCCGCTGCTGTTCACCAGCGCGCCGCCCGAGTCGCCGGACTGGATGTTCGCGTTGACCTCGATGAGCCCTCGCAGCTGCTCCGAGCTGCCGCTCGACTCGTCGCTCGCGGTGATCGACCGGTCCAGCGCCGTCACGGTGCCGGGCGCGACGCTCGGCGTGCCGCCGGTGCCGCCCGCGTTGCCGATGCCCACGACCGCGTCGCCGACCGCGACCTTCGACGAGTCGCCGACGGTGACGGTGGCCAGGCCCGAGGCGTTCTTCAGCTTCAGCACCGCCACGTCGTCGCTGCGGTCGTAGCCCACGACGGAGGCCCGGTAGGTCTTCCCGTTGCCGATGTCGGTCACCGAGATACTGGTGGCGCCCTCGACGACGTGGTTGTTGGTGAGCACGAGCCCGTCGGATGTCAGCACCATCCCGGTGCCCGCCGCCTGCGCGTTCTGGTACCCCAGCGTCGTGTTGACGTCCACGAGCCCCGGGTCGACCTTCTGGGCGACGGCGTCGGCGTCGAGCGACTGCGGGTTCCCGCCGGTGTCCTGCTCCTGGTTCGTCCCCGTCTCCGGGGCGAGACCCAGCGAACGGGCCGTGACGTCGTGGTGGAGGGTGCCCACGAGGAAGCCGGTGCCGACGAGCACGGTGAGGACGACGGCACCCAGCACGAGACCGAGCGTGGCCAGCGGCCCGGGTGACGGCCGCCGCGGCTGCGGGGAGAAGCTCATGCCCCCAGGGAACGCCCGCGGGCTGAGAACCGGCTTCGCCGCGTCCGTGAAAACCCTGAGAACATGCGACGCGTGACGGTGGTGCGCTCGGTGGTGTTGTTCGTGCTCGCGGCGGTGCTGGAGATCGGCGGGGCGTGGCTGGTGTGGCAGGGCGTGCGCGAGCACCGCGGCTGGGCGTGGATCGGCGCCGGGGTGCTCGCGCTCGGCGTGTACGGGTTCGTCGCGACGCTCCAGCCCGACGCGCACTTCGGCCGCATCCTCGCCGCGTACGGCGGGGTGTTCGTCGCGGGCTCGCTCGCCTGGGGCGTGGTCGCCGACGGCTACCGGCCGGACCGCTTCGACGTCCTCGGCGCGCTGCTGTGCCTCGCCGGGGTCGCCGTGATCATGTACGCGCCGCGCTGAGCCGTCAGGACACGCTCGCCAGGTACGCCTCGGCCTTCTCCGGCTCGAAGAACCAGTCCGCCATGTCCGGCGGGTCGTTGAAGCCGTTGGCGAACCGGTTGGCGACCCGCTCGTTCTCCTGCGCCACGCCGAGGATCTTCTGGACGTGCGGGGCCGGCGGCATCAGCATGGTGTTGGTCAGCCGCACCACGTGCTGGGCGTACTCCCAGTACCGGTCGAACGTCGCCTGCATCCACGCCCGGTCGAACGGCCGGTCGCCGTGCTCCAGGATGCTGCCGAGGTAGGACTCGGCGCACTTCGCGGCGTTGTTGGCGCCCTGCCCGGTGATCGGGTCGTTCGCCACCACCACGTCGGCCATGCCGAGCACGAGCCCGCCCGAAGGCAGCTCGCCCACCGGGTGCCGCACCACGGGCGGGTAGCCGCCGACGAGCACGCCCTTGGGGTCGGTGATCTCCGCGTCGCGGTAGCGCTCGTACTCCCACGGCATGTACTGCTTGAACAGCTCCAGGTGCCGCCGCAGCTGCTCGTCGGCCGGGGGCCGGTCGCCGAACACGTCGAACGGCCCGCCGGGGATGCCCGACACGTACAGGATCTGGCACGGCCCGGACAGGGTGTACCCGGGAATGCTGATGTGCTCGGCGATCCCCGGCACGAAGTTGACCCACACGTCCACGGCGCCGGGCGTCTCCGGCCGCGACTCCACACCGTGCACATAGGACACCGACAGCGCCCGCTGCGGCTTGGTGAACGGGGAGCGCGACGGGTCGCGGTCGAACAGCTGCACCAGCTCGCCCTTGCCGGCGGCGACGATCACGAGGTCGTACATGTGCGCCAGCGAGTTCAGGTCGGCGGTGGTCACGCCGTGGATGATGACGTTGCCGCCGCGCTCCTCCAGCAGCTCCAGCCACGTGGCCATCTTCACCCGCTGGTCGATCGACTGCGCGGGCCCCGCCTCCCACTTGCCCATCCAGTTCAGCACCCGGGTGCCGTCCGGCTCGCCGAGGCTGAAACCCTGGCCGGCGGCGCGCGGCGCCACGTCGTCCCACAGGTTCAGCCCGTGCTTGCGCTCGATGCTCAGCGAGTCCGCGAACATGCACTGCGTCGAGGTGACCCACCCGGCCCGGATCTCGTCCGGGGTCTTCGCCGACATCAGCGTCACGTCGTAGTCGTGGTCCCGCAGCGTCAGCGCCAGCTGGAGACCGGACTGCCCGGCACCGACGATCAGGATCTTAGGCATTCGCGCGTACCCTCCCGGACTCCGAAACCTCCGCCAGCGCCAGCGTGTGCGAAACCAGCTCCTGCAGGGTGGCCACCGCGGAGGCGGGCTTGCGCGCGTCGCACGTGATCAGCGGGATCTCCGGGCGCAACGCGAGCGCCTCCCTGACCTCCTCGAGGTCGTGGGTGAGCTCGCCGTCGAAGAGGTTGACCGCGACGATGAACGGCAGCTCGGAGTCGTTCTCGAAGTAGTTGATGGCGGCGAAGGACTGGTCGAGGCGCCGCGTGTCCACCAGCACGATCGCGCCGAGCGCGCCGCGCGAGAGGTCGTCCCACAGGAACCAGAACCGCGCCTGGCCCGGCGTGCCGAACAGGTACAGCATCAGGTCCGGGTACAGCGAGATCCGGCCGAAGTCCATCGCGACCGTCGTGGTGGTCTTGCTGCCGTCCGGCGGCAGGTCGTCGACGCCCTCACCGGCTTCGGTCATCCAGGCCTCGGTGTTGAGCGGGGGAACCTCGGACACCGACCCGACGAAGGTCGTCTTCCCGACGCCGAAACCACCGGCCACCACGATCTTCGCCGAGATCGTGAGCAGGCCGGGGTCAGACGGGGAGCTGCTTGAGTCCATTGAGGATCCTCTCGAGCACGTTCCGGTCGTGGTGGTAGGCGTGGGCGGTGGGGTGGATGAAGACCGCGCCCTGGGCCGCGAGGTCGCTGACGAGCACCCGCACCACGCCCAGCGGGATGGTCAGCAGCGACGACAGCTCCGCGATCGAGACCTGCGAGCGGGCCCGCTCGTACAGCGCCTTCGACTCGGGCATCAGCCGGTCGGCGAGCGCGGGGTCGTACCGCGGCACCGAGATCAGCGTCTCGACCAGGAGCTGGTGGCGCCCCCGCGTGCGGCCGCCGGTCAGCGTGTACGGGCGGATCCGCTTGCTGCGCGGCTTCTTCACCGCCTGGCCCCGCCCCGGATCTTGGGACATCGTGATCACTTCCTTGCCGGGTCAGCCGATCGGGCGGCGGGCGGTGAGCACGCGCCGCAGGTCGGCGCGCGTCTCGGGCGTCAGCGCGTGCCCCGCGCTGGTCACGAACTGGGTCATCTCGTAGGCGACGACCTTCATGTCGCAGTCGGGACCGGTGAGCACGGCCAGCCCGGCACCGGTGTCGATGCCCATGAACAGGAAGTAGCCGTGCGAGAGCCGGATGATGATCTGCTCGCACGTGCCCTTGTCGAACAGGGCGGCGCTGTTGCCCGCCAGGCTGAGCAGGCCGCTGGCGATCGCGGCGAGCTGCTCGGCCTCGGTGGTGCTCATCGCGTCCGAAGCCGTGAGCGGGAACCCGTCGGAGGACATGATCAGCGCGTGGCTGACGCCGTGCACCTTGCGGACGAAGTCGTTGATCAGCCAGGTGAAGTCCTGGCCGCGCTGCCGGTGGTTGGCTTCCGTCACTGCTGCTTTCCCTCGCCTGCGTCCGTTTCGCCTGTGCCGTCGCTGTCCCGCCGCTCCTCCCGCGCGGCGCGTTCCCCGTCGGAGAACGCGCCGAGGTCGGCGAGCAGCTTGTCGTGCCCCGCCTGGCGGTCGGCGCCGGGATCGGCCGACGGCGCGGGCGGTTTGGCCTCGTGCCCGTTGGGTGCCTTGATGCTGTGCGAGACCCGGCGCGGCAGGCCGCTCGCCGTGGTCCCGCCGACGGTGGGCTCCGCGGGCGGGCGGGGGCGGGGCGACGGCGGCGCGGGCACCTCCGGGGCGCTGGAACGCTGCGGCAGCACGGAGGTCGCCGCCCTGGCGGGCGCCCCCGGCGCGAACGACGACGCACCGTCGGAGCCCGCCGACGGGAAGATCACCGTCTGCGCGCCGGACCAGCTGGCCTCGGGCAGTTCGCTGACGAGCGCGGCGGGCAGCAGCACGGACGCGGTGGTGCCGTGCGGGACGCGGCGGTCCAGCCACACGCGCAGCTCGTGCCGCGCGGCCAGGCGCCGCACGACGGCCAGCCCCATGTGGCGCACCGCGGAGTCGTCGAGCACCGGCGCGGCCGACAGCCGGTCGTTGAGCTCGCGCAGCCGTTCCGGCGGCAGGCCGATGCCCTCGTCCTCGATGCGCAGCAGCACGCTGCCCTGCTCGGTCAGGTGCGCGCTCACGCGGACGGGAGCGTCGGGCGGCGAGGACTTCGTGGCGTTGTCGAGGAGCTCGGCCAGCAGGCGGCTGAGGTCTTCGGCCGCGAACCCGACGACGCCGAGCGAGACGACCCTGCCGATGGTGACGCGCGAGTAGTGGTCGATCGAGGACATACCGGCGCGGACGACGTCGACGAGCGACGAGGTGTCCGACGTCGAATCGCTCGCGTCGCGCCCGGCGAGCACCCGCAGGTTCTCGGCGTTGCGCCGCAGCCGCGTGGCCAGGTGGTCGAGGCTGTACAGCTCGGCGAGGCGGTCGGTGTCCTCCTCCTTGGCCTCCATCTCCTCCAGCTGCGACAGCAGCGAGTCGACGAGGTTGAGGTCGCGCAGCGCCACGTTGGCGCAGATCGCGGCGAGCGTTTCACTGCTCGCGCCGGGATCGGGCCGCACCGGCGGTTCGGGCGCCGGCGCGGCCTCGAGCGCGCGGGGCGGGTGGGACGGAGGTGGGTGGGGGGTGTTGAGGAACTGCGCGGCGGCCTCCCGTGAGCGTTCCAGCAGCGCCCTCGACCGGTTGAGCAGTTCCCGAGCCCGCGTAGCCATGTACTCCCACTGCTTTCTGTCGCATACGGGTCTCTGACACCCGGGCCACGGCCCCCGTCCGCTCCGGGCTGCATCATGCAATCAGAGAGTGGCCGTCGTGTCCACCCAGTGACCGGATCTCGACGCAGCGTGTGTGCCGAAATTACTTACGGCACACGGAGCAAGCGCTTACACCAACTGCACGTCGTGCCGCGTCCGGCCACCGTCGCCGATCCGCACCGTCGACCGGACCGGGGAGTAACTGGTCGCGACGACGGTGTACGTGCCGGGATCGAGGTCGTGGAAGGCGTACCGGCCGGCCTCGTCGGCGAAGGTCGTGCGCACGACGTGGCCGCCCTCGTCGAGCAGCGTCACGGTCACGGCCGGGCGCGGGCCCTCCGGCAGGCGCACCGAGCCCTGGATGACCGCGCCGTCGTCCAGTTCCACGTCCTGCTGCGCCGTGCCGCCTTCCGCGGTGGTCACGGCGAACGCCGCGGGCCGGTACCCGGGCGCGTTGACCGCGAGGACGTAGGACCCGGGCGGCAGCGCGGTGAACGCGTACTCGCCGCTCTGCCCGGACAGCCGGGAATCCACCACCTCGCCACGGGAATCCGTGAGCGTGACCGCGGCACCCAGAATCGGCACGCCGGTCACGGCCGCCCGCACCACGCCGCGCAGCCCGCCGGAGCCGCGCAACGTGATCTCCAGGTGCACGGGGGAGGCGGCGACGGTGACCGTCGCGGCCTCGGGCTGGTGCGTCGGTGCGGAGGTGATGAGCACGTACGTGCCGGGGCCGGGCGCGGGCAGCCGGAACCGCCCGTCCTGGCCTGCGGTGGTGCGCCCGGTCTGCCGCCCCGCCGTGTCCACGAGCGTGAGGGCGGCGCCCGGCACCGGCGCGCCGTCCTCGCCCGAGATCCGTCCCGAAATCTCCATGACGGCTCCGGTCACGACGCCGCGTCCGCCCGTGCGCCGGAGGCGAGGTCCACGTCCACCGTGGTGGTCTCGCCCGGGTTCAGGTCCACCTGCCGGACCGCGGGCTCGTACAGGCTCGTGACGACGGTGTACTCGCCGGGCTCCAGGTCGTGCAGCTCGTAGTGGCCCTCGTCGTCGGTGAGCGTGGTCCCGGCGGGCTGTCCCTGCGAGTCGCTGATCGTCACCGTCGCGTTGGCCAGTCCCCGCCCGTCCGGGCCGGTGACCGTGCCGTGCAGCACGCCGACGGCCTCGACGACCAGCTCGACCTCGGCGGGTTCGGCCGCGCCCGCCAGCACGGTGACCGCGTGCGGCCGGTGGTTGTCGACGTTCGCGGTGATCGTGACCTCGCCCGCGGGCAGGCCGGTGAGCAGGAACTTGCCGTCGTGCGCCGTGGTCGTCTGGCCGACGACCTGGCCGGTGCCGTCGGTCGCGAGCACCGCGGTGTCCGCGACCGGCGCGCCGCCGGAGCGCAGCACGGTCCCGGCGACGACACCGCCGCCGAGCACCACGAAGTCGTGCACCACACCGAGGCCGTTGACCGTCACCGAAGCTGCCGCGGGCTGGAACCCGGGTGCGGTCACGATCAGCGTGTAGGTACCGGAGGAGACGCCGTCGAGCGCGTACGCGCCGCTTTCGTCGGAGCGGGCACGGCCCACCTGCGTGCCGTCGATCCCGGTCACCGTGACGACCGCGCCGGCCACCCCGGCGCCACCGGGGGTGCGCAGCCGCCCGCTGATCTCGCCCGGCCTGCCCACGGCCCGGCGCGGCCGCTGTGCCGCCGGGGTCTCACCGGCGATGTCGACCAGCTCACCGCCTTCGGCCGCCAGCTCCGAGCCCACCGACTCGCGCGGCGCGCCCGCGGTGGCGGGCTTCGGCTTCCCGACGAGCCACGACGCGACGGCGGCGACGACGCACACGACGATCGCGAACCAGAAGGCCGCGGTCAGACCGTCGGAGAACGGCTGGGAGATCAGGTTGGGGAAGAAGCTGCGGCCGGTCAGGAACGAGGCCTGGTCGGCGGGCAGCTGGTTGAGCACCGGGCCCAGCAGCTGCTGGATCGGGTTGTAGCCGAGGAACGCGGCGAACAGCACGCCGACCGGCGGCAGCTGCGCGATGCCGTTCGCGGAGTCCGCCGGCACGCCGTGCGCGGTCAGGCCCTGCGCCATCGCGGTGGGCAGGTGGTCGGACAGGCCCGCGATCATCAGGCTGAAGAAGAAGCCGATCGACAGCACCATCGCCGAGTTCTGGAAGGTCGCGGTCATGCCGGCGCCGGCGCCGCGGGCGTTGGGCGGCAGGCTGTTCATCACGTCGGCCCGGTTCGGCGAGGCGAACAGGCCCATGCCGAGACCGTTGAGCAGCAGGATCGCCGCGAAGGCCCAGTAGTTGAAGTTGACCGGCAGCACCTCCAGCAGCAGGAAGCTGACCGCGGTCGCGACCATGCCGGTGGTCGCCAGTGCCCGGCCGCCGATGCGGTCGGTGATCACGCCGGAGATCGGTGCCGCGACCAGGAAGCCGATCGTCATGGGCAGCATGTAGATGCCGGCCCACAGCGGGGTCTGCTCGAAGCTGTAGCCGTGCTGCGGCAGCCAGATGCCCTGCAGCCAGATGATCAGCACGAACTGCAGGCCACCGCGGCCGAGCGAGGCGAGCAGGTTCGCCGCGTTGCCGAAGCTGTACGCGCGGATCTTGAACAGCGACAGGTTGAACAGCGGGTTGGCGACCTTGGTCTCGATGATCCCGAAGACGATCAGCACGACCGCGCCGCCGATGAGGCAGCTGAGCACGAACGGGCTCGTCCAGCCCATCGTGTGGCCGCCGTAGGGCTGGATGCCGTAGGTGATGCCGACGAGCAGGGCGATCAGCCCGATGGCGAACGTGATGTTGCCCCACCAGTCCATCTTGGCGCGGTGGCGCTCGCTGGTGTCGTGCAGCTTGAGGTAGGCCCAGATGGTGCCGAAGACGCCGAACGGCACGGACACGAGGAACACCAGCCGCCACTCGACCGGGCCGAGCAGACCGCCGATGACCAGGCCGAGGAAGGACCCGGCGATCGCGGCGACACCGTTGATGCCCAGCGCGAGACCGCGCTGGCGCACCGGGAACGCGTCGGTGAGGATCGCGCTGGAGTTGGCCATCAGGAACGCGCCGCCGATGCCCTGGATCACGCGCCAGCCGATGAGCCAGATCGCGGCCGCGCTGCCGTCCATCCAGGTGACCGCGAGCAGGACCGAGGAAACGGCGAAGACGGCGAAGCCGAGGTTGTACATGCGGACGCGGCCGTACATGTCGCCCAGCCGCCCGAAGCCGACGACCAGCACGGCGGTGACGACGAGGAAGCCCATCATCATCCACAGCAGGTAGCTGGTGTTGCTCGATTCGAGCGGGTTGATGTGGATCCCGCGGAAGATGTCCGGCAGCGCGATCAGCACGATCGACGAGTTGATCGTCGCCATGAGCATGCCGAGCGTGGTGTTGGACAGCGCGATCCACTTGTACCGCGGGCCGAGTTCGTCGACCGACCAGGTGCGCTTGTGCCGGTGCGGTTCCACCGGTGCGTCCACCGTCTGCCGGGCAGACTGCACTTCCATCACTCCAACCAGGGGAAGGTCACGTCGCCGTTGACTGCGAGGGGAAAATTAGTTGACCTATGCTAACTGATTTTCGCCCGAAAAGGCGATCCGGCTCACGCACTGGGACCGCGTGATCCGTATCGCACCCCGTACGCAGCGTCAGGGCTGAGCAGGGGAAATGGGTGTTCTGGGGTGTTTGCCCGATCAGCGGGCGACGCGGCGGAGCAGGTCCCGGAGGGTGTCCCGTTCCCCGGCGTCCAGCGGGGCCAGCACCTCGTCCTCGACCTTCGCGCCCAGGTCCGAGGCCTGGCGGAACGCTTTCACGCCCGTTTCGGTGAGCACGACCAGCCTCGTGCGCCGGTCCTCGGGGTGGGGGTCGCGCCGGACGAGGTCCGCGCGCTGCAGGTCGTCGACGAGGGAGACCACCGCGCTCGGGTCGATGCCGAGCAACTCGCCCAGCTCACGCTGGGACAGCCCGCCGCGCTCGGCCGCCGCCATCAGCACCGTGTAGTGCCTGCTGCGCAGGCCGAACGGCTCCAGCGCCCGGTTCAGCGCGCGGATCGCGCGGCCGCCGGCGCGGGCCAGCAGGAAACCGGTGTCGCTGTCCAGCGTGGGCTCGTGGTCGGGAATGGCTCCTCCTCAGCTCGCGCCCATTGTGCCAGCCCACCCCATGACAGCACCAATCATTGACAACTCCAACCATTGAGGACTACATCTATTCCGCACAGGCACTCGAGGAGGAGGACCGGCGACATGGACTTGACCGGGAAGGTCGCGATCGTGACGGGCAGCGGGCGGGGCCTCGGCCTCGCCTACGCCAAGGCGCTCGCCGCGGGCGGCGCGAAGGTCGTGGTCAACGACGTCGACGCGGGGACGGCGGAAGCGGCCGTCAAGGAGATCACCGACGCGGGCGGCACCGCGGTCGCCGAGGTCGGCGCCGTCGGCAGCACCGAGGTGGCCGAGGCGCTCGTGCGGCGGGCGGTGAGCGAGTTCGGCAGGCTCGACGTGCTCGTCACGAACGCGGGCGTGCTGCGGGACCGGGTGCTGTGGAAGATGTCGGACGACGACTTCGACACGGTGATCAACGTGCACCTGCGGGGCACCTTCACGTGTGCCCGCGCCGCCGTGCAGCACATGCGGGAACAGGGCGAGGGCGGCCGCCTGATCCTGATCGGCTCCCCGGCGGGGCAGCGCGGCAGCTTCGGCCAGACCAACTACTCCGCCGCGAAGGCCGGCATCGTGGGCTTCGCGCGCACCTGGTCGATGGAGCTGGCGCGGGCGAACATCACCGTCAACGCCGTCATCCCGGTCGCCGCGACCGCGATGACCGAAACCATGCCCGCGCTGAAGAAGTACGTGGACGCGTTGCGCGCCGGCGAGCCGATGCCGCCGTTCGCCCGGCGGGCGCTGGCTTTCGGCGCGCCGGAGGACGCCGCCGGGCTCGTCGCGTTCCTCGCCTCCGACGCCGCCGCCGGCATCACCGGGCAGGCCATCGGCATCGGCGGGGACCGGCTTTCGCTGTGGTCGCACCCGCAGCAGGTCGCCGCCGCCTACGCCGACGGGGGCTGGAGCGCCGACGCGATCGCCGAGGCCTGGGCCACCACCGTCGGTGCCGAGCCGCAGTCCGTCGGCGAGAACCTGCCGACGGAATAAGGGGAAAACCGTGGACATCGAACAGCTCGAAGCGATCGACGTGCACGTCCACGTCGAGATCGACACGCACGGGCACCTGTCGCTGCCCGACGAGTTCGTGGAAGCCGCGTCGGAGCACTTCGGGGCCGACGCGAAACGGCCCACGCTGGACGAGATCGCCGAGTACTACCGGCAGCGGCGGCTCGCCGCCGTGGTGTTCTCCGTCGACATCGAGTACTTCAGCGGGCACCCCGCGCTGTCCAACGAGGAGATCGCGGAAGGTGCGGCGAAGCACCCCGACGTGCTGATCCCGTTCGCCAGCATCGACCCGCACAAGGGCCGGGTCGGCGCGCGGCGGCTGCGGCGGCTCGTCGAGGACCACGGCGTGCGCGGCCTGAAGTTCCACCCCAGCATCCAGGACTTCGCGCCCAACGACGGCACGGCCGACGCGCTGCTGGAGGTCGCGCAGGAGTACGGCATTCCCGCGTTGTTCCACACGGGACAGACGGGGATCGGCGCGAACATGCGCGGGGGCGGGGGAATCCGCCTCGGCCTGTCGAACCCGATCCTGCTCGACGACGTGGCCGTGAAGTTCCCCGACCTGACGATCATCATGGCGCACCCGTCCTTCCCGTGGCAGGACGAGGCGCTCGCCGTGGCGACGCACAAGCCGAACGTCTACATCGACCTGTCCGGCTGGTCGCCCAAGTACTTCCCGCCGCAGCTGGTGCGCTACGCGAACTCGTTGCTGCAGGACAAGGTGCTGTTCGGCTCGGACTACCCGCTGATCACCCCGGGCCGGTGGCTGGCGGACTTCGAGAAGCTCGACATGAAACCCCAAGTGCGCCCGAAGATCCTCAAGGACAACGCGGTGCGCGTGCTGAAGCTGGAGGACAAGGCATGAAGGTGCGTTTCGACGATCTGAAGGGCTTGGCGGGGACCGACCTCGGCGTCAGCGAGTGGAAGACGGTGACGCAGGACCGGATCAACACCTTCGCCGACGCGACCGACGACCACCAGTGGATCCACGTCGACGTGGAGCGCGCCAAGACCGGGCCGTTCGGTGGCCCGATCGCCCACGGCTACCTCACGCTGTCGCTGCTCATTCCACTGTGGACGGAGCTGCTCGACGTCGACGACGTGACGACGAAGGTGAACTACGGCCTCAACAAGGTGCGCTTCCCCGCGCCGGTGCCCTCCGGCGCGCGGATCCGCGCCCGCGGCACGCTCGCCGGGGTCGAGGAGGTCGCCGGGGACGGGCTGCAGGTCACGGCGGACCTCGTCGTGGAGATCGAGGGCGGGACCAAGCCGGCCTGCGTCGCGCAGCAGGTCGCCCGCTTCTACCGGTAACGGCCATGATCTACTCCAGTCCCTTGCCGGACATCGAGGTCCCGGACGCCACGCTGACCGAGTACGTGCTCGGCGGCGCGGAGCGGTACGGGGACAAGACCGCACTGGTCGACGGGCGCACCGGCGAAAGCCTCACCTACGCCGGGCTGCGCGCGGCCGTCGACGCCCACGCCGCCGGGCTCGCCTCCCTGGGGGTCGGGCCCGGCGACGTGGTGGCGCTGCTGGCGGGCAACCAGCCCCGCTACGCCGTCGCGGTGCACGCCGTGCTTTCGACGGGCGCCGCGATCACCCCGGTCAACCCGGTGCTGACCCTGCCGGAGATCACCAAGCAGCTGCTGGCCTCGGGGGCGAAGGCCCTGATCACGGCCGACGAGGTCGTGGACAAGGCCCGCGAAGCCGCCACGGCGACCGGGATCCAGCACGTCCTGCCGCTGAGCGAGCTGCCCGCCGGGGACACCCCGCCCCGGCCGCGACTCGACCCTGCGACCACCGTCGCCGTGCTGCCGTTCTCCAGCGGGACGACGGGCACGGCGAAGGGGGTGCAGCTGACCCACCGCAACCTCGTCGCGAACCTCGCCCAGCAGCGGGCGGGGTGGCGCATCGGCCCGGACGACGTGCAGGCGGCCGTGCTGCCGTTCTTCCACATCTACGGGTTCACGATCATCCTCAACTCGGGCCTGCTGGGCGGTGCCACGGTCGTCACGCTGCCGCGGTTCGAACTGCGGGAGTACCTGCGGACGCTGGAACGGCACCGCGTCACCAGGGCCTACTTCGCCCCGCCGATGGTGCTCGCGCTGGCCACCGCCGAGGGCGTCGAGGACCACGACCTGTCGTCGCTGCGGTACGCGCTCTGCGGCGCCGCGCCGCTGGACATCGACGTGACCGAGCGCGCGGAGCGGCGGCTGGGCTGCCTGATCCGGCAGGGCTACGGGATGACGGAGGCGAGCCCCGGCACGCACCAGGTGTTCGACGACGCGTTCACCACCACCCCGCCGGGGTGCGTGGGCAAGCTGTCCCCGAACACCGAAGCGCGGCTGGTGCGGCCCGGCACGGACGAGGACGTGCCGCCCGGTGAGCCGGGGGAGCTGCTCGTCCGCGGCCCCCAGGTGATGCTCGGCTACCTGGGCAACGCGGAGGCCACCGCGTCGGCGATCACCGACGGGTGGCTGCACACCGGTGACCTGGTGCGGGTCGACGAGGACGGGAACTTCTGGATCGTCGACCGGCTCAAGGAGCTCATCAAGTACAAGGGCTACCAGGTCGCGCCCGCCGAACTGGAAGCCGTGCTGCTGACCCACCCGGACGTGACCGACGCGGCCGTGGTGGGGGTGCCCCACGCGGAGGGCGGCGAGGCGCCCAAGGCGTACGTGGTCGCGTCCCGGCCGGTCGCGGCGGAGGACCTGATGGCGTTCGTGGCGGGTCAGGTAGCGCCGTACAAGAAGGTCAGGTCGGTGGAGTTCGTCTCGGAGATCCCGAAGTCGCCCACCGGCAAGATCCTCCGGCGGGTGCTGAAGGGCACTTCCGGCTGACGAAAACTTCGGCCGGGCGGCCGTGCGCGGGCCGGGCGCGGGATGTCACGTTGCAGTGCATGAACGCACTGAAGACGTTGCCGCACACCGAGGTCGAGATCGACGCCGTGCTGGCCGCCAAGGAGGTCCTGGCGGACGGGGTGGTGCGGCTGACCCTGCGCCACCCCGGCGGCGGGCCGATGCCCGAATGGCAGCCCGGCGCGCACCTCGACCTGGTGCTGGGTCCCGGCCTCGTGCGGCAGTACTCGTTGTGCGGCGATCCCGCCGACCGGTCCGTGCTGCGGGTCGCCGTGCTGCGCGAACCCGAGGGCCGGGGCGGCTCGCGGCACGTCCACGATGCACTGTCCGAAGGGGACTGCGTGCTCGTCCGCGGTCCCCGCAACCACTTCCCGCTCGTCGAGGCGCCGCGGTACCTGTTCATCGCGGGTGGCATCGGGATCACCCCTATCGTGCCGATGCTCGCCGAGGTCCAGGCGCGGGGCGTGCCGTGGCGGCTGGTCTACGGCGGCCGGACCCGCGCGTCGATGGCGTTTCGCGAGGAGCTCGTCGAGCGGTACGGCGACCGGGTGAGCGTGTGCCCGCAGGACGAGACCGGGCTGCTCGACCTGAACGCGCTGCTCGGCGAACCCCGCGACGACACCGCGGTCTACTGCTGCGGTCCGGAGCCGCTGCTGAAGGCCGTGGAGGAGCGGTGCGCCGCGTGGCCGTCCGGCGCGCTGCACGTGGAACGGTTCGCGCCCAAGGCGGACCCGGACGCCGGGCCGCACGCGGAGTTCGAGGTCGAGCTGGCCCAGTCGGGTGTGACGGTCACGGTGCCTGCGGACACGTCGATCCTGCACGCCGTCGAGGCCGCCGGGATCGCGGTGGCGTCGTCCTGCCAGGAGGGCACGTGCGGCACGTGCGAGACGGTGGTGCTGGAGGGCGTCCCCGACCACCGCGATTCGATCCTCACCGAGGAGGAACAGGCCGAGAACGAGACGATGATGATCTGCGTTTCGCGCTCCCGCACGCCCCGGCTGGTGCTGGACCTCTAAGCCGTGACGAGGCGGCGGACGTGGGCGATCTCGTCGTCGTTGACGAGGTGCTCGCGGTCGTCGTAGACCTCGAAGGTCACGTCGGCGCCCATCGCGCGCAGCAGGTCCGCCGTCTCCTCCGCCCGCGACAGCGGCACCCACTCGTCGTACCGGCTGGTGCCCAGGAACACCGGCGTGCCGTCGAGGGAACCGTTGGGGGAGCGGCGATCGGGGCCGATGTACCCGCCCGTGAGCAGTGCCGCGCCCCCGTACCGGTGAGGGTTGCGGACGAGGTACTCCGACAGCAGGCACGCGCCCTGCGAAAAGCCGATCAGATAAGTGCGCTCCGGCGGCACCCCGGCTTCGGCGATCCGGCCCAGCATGACGCCCACGGTCTCCAGCGCCTGGTCCAGCCGCGGCTGGTTCGCCTCGACGGGCTGCAGGAAACCGAGCGGGTACCAGGTGTTCCCGTCGGCCGCGGGCAGCAGGCACGCCAGGTCCGGCACCGCGACGCGGTCGAGGACGGCCTTCATGTAGTCCGGGGTCTGGCCGCGCCCGTGCACGACGAGCGCCGCGCGGCTCGCCCCGGCGAGCGCGGGGCCGGCGGTGACGGGCTGCTGGGCGAGGTGGGGATTGCGCACGCCGCGATGGTATGTCGGCCGCCGCCGACACGTCCCGCTCCTACCGTTCGGGTATGAGTCTTTTCCTGGATCCGCCGCCGGCCCCGCCGGCCGGCGAGGTGGGCACGCTCGCGTGGTTGCGCGCCTCGGCCGCCCGGTTCAGCAGCGGCGCCGAGCACGCCCGCCGCCGGAAGCTGGTCGACGAGCAGCTGGCCGCCGTCGATCCCGCCGGGCTGCGCACGCGCGTGGCCACCGCCGACGTCGGCCCGGACTTCGCGCGGCGGGCCCCGGTGGCGGCGCTCGCGGAGGCGCTCGGCGCCCGCGACGACGTGGTCGACGCGGTGCTCACGGTCGCGGACGGCTACCGGACCGGCGAGGCGTCACCCGGCGCGGACGACGCGGTCGCGCTGCTGGCACGCCAGTGGGGCACGGACGAGGCGGCGGCCAACCGGATCAGCCTGCTGGTCCAGGCGTGTGACGCGACGACTGCGTTGATCCGCGGCGATGACCCACCGGTACCCACGACCCGCCGTGTCGTGGACGGGAGGGTGATCACGGTTGACCTGGCCGAGCACCCGTTCGGCGCCGGACCGCACGCCTGCCCCGGCCGGGAGCACGCGCTCGCCATGGCGCAGGGCGCGGCAATCGCCCTGCGCCGCGCGGAGTTCGGGGCGCTGCACCGGGGTGAACGGCCGCTGCTGCTGCCGAACGCGTGGGACCACGCCTCGGCGGCGGCCTTCGTCGCGATGGGCTTCCCGGCCGTCGGCACGACAAGTCTCGGCGTCGCCGCCTCGGCGGGCCTGCCGGACGGCACGGGCGCGACCCGCCACGAGACCCTCGACCTGGCACGACGGCTGGCAGGGCTGCCGTGCCTGCTCAGCGTCGACATCGAAACGGGGTTCAGCACCGACCCGCGGGAGGTCGCCGCGCTGACCGCGGAGCTCGCCGCGCTGGGCGTGGCGGGCGTGAACCTCGAAGACGTGGTCGGAGACGTGGACCGGCAGCGGGAGCTGATCGCCGCCGCGCGGTCGAGCGGTCTGTTCGTCAACGCCCGCACCGATACGCACTGGCTGCGCCCCGGCGACGACCGCGAGGCGATCGCCCGTTGTCAGTCCTATGTGGACGCCGGGGCGCACGGGGTGTTCGTGCCGGGGATGGTGGACGAGCGCTCGATCTCCGCGCTCGTCGCGGCGGTGGACGCGCCGGTGAACGTGCTGTACTCGCCGGACGGTCCCGGCTACCGGCGCTTGGGGGAGCTGGGCGTGGCGAGGGTGAGCTGCGGTTCGCTGCCGTTCCGGGTGGCGCTGGGCGCGGCGGTGGCCACGGTGGAGGCGGTCGCGGCGGGCCGTCCGGTCCCCGGCGGCGCGGTCAGCTACGCGGATGTGGTGGCACGCAGCGGGGCGGGTCCTCGATGAGGCAGGCCAGCGCCTCCTTGGGCGTGCGCGCGGGCTCACTTCTCGATGAGGTGGGTCAGCGCTTCCTTGGGCGTGCGCGCGGGCTCACTCCTCGATGAGGTGGGCCAGCGCCTCCGCGAGTCCGCCGTCGGTGACGCGGGGGAGCCGCCGGTAGACCTCCGCCGCTGCCGCGCCGAAGCCGTCCGGCAGGCCGGCGGCGGCGAACGCCCGGCCGATCTCCTCCAGCTCGAACGCCCAGCGCCAGCCACGGTCGAGTCCCACACGCGCCGCCGCCTCGGAGCGGGACGGCAGCTCGGGCTGGCTCAGCCGCCACTCCTCGACCAGCTCGTCCTCCACTCCCAGCGAGCGCGCCGCCGCCCGGACGGCCAGCAGCAACGCGGTCGTGCCCTTCGTCCAGGCCGCATACGTCATCTTCACCGCCGACGCGTCGTCGACCACGCGCGTGCCCAATGCGGAACCCTCGAACAACGCCGCCACCGCCGGGGCTTCCGCGCCCGACAGGTACAGCCGCGTCGTTCCCGGCTCACGTGGGGGAGGGCCGACGATCCCGCCGTCGACGAACCGTGGCACGATCCGCGCGATCTCGGCTGCCGTCGCCGGGCTCACCGCGTTCAGGTCGGCGTACAGCCCCTCGTAGTCCCCGAACGCCCGCGCCGTCTCCACCGCGGCGTGCGGCGGGCACACCGACAGCACCACGACGCACTCCTCCTTGAGCCGCGCCACCGAGCCCAGGTCCACCAGTCCCCCCGCTCGCCGCCGCGTCGCCTCGCTGCGGCCTTCGGAGGCCCATGCCGCGTCGTCGAGCAGCCGCGCGACGGCCGCGCCCATCTCGCCGGGGTGCACCACACCGATCATGCGGCGACAGTACCGGTCCGCCGCCGCGGACGGTCATGGTCTAGACCTTTGCGGCGCTCCCGGGTATCGTGCTCGCATCGCCGTTCTTCCTCAAGGAGTGTCGTCATGCTCGAACGCCGGGTGATCGTCGGTTCGTCGGTGGGGCTGCACGCCCGCCCGGCCGCCCTGTTCGTCAAGGCCGCCGCCGCGCAGCCGGTGCCGGTGACGATCGGGGTCGGGGACGGGGCGCCGGTCGACGCCCGCAGCCTGCTGTCCGTGATGGGCCTGGGCGCCAAGGGCGGCGACGAGGTCGTGCTGCGCGCGGAGGGACCCGAGGCCGAGGCCGCGCTGAGTGAGCTCGCCTCCGTCATCGAAGCCGACCACGACGCCTGACGTCGCGTATGCTCTCCGGTTGAAGATTCAAATTCCAGCCGGAGGTCCTGGTGGAGGTCAAGGAGCTGGGGCACCTCGTGCTCTACGTCCGGGACGTCGAGCGGTCCGCCCGCTTCTACCGCGACGTGCTCGGCTGGCGGCAGATCCTGCCCGCGCCGGGAGCCGGCAGCAAGGCCTTCGCCGTGTTCAACGCCCCGTCCGGCCGCACGCACCACGAACTGCTCCTGATCGAGGTCGGCGAGGACGCGGCGGCGCTGCCCGAGGGGCGGCGCGTCGGCCTCTACCACTTCGGCCTCAAGATCGGCACGAGCGACGAGGAGCTGCGCGAGGCGCTGGCGAAGCTGCGTGAAACCGGCACTCCCGTGCTCGGCATGAGCGACCACACCGCCACGCACAGCCTGTACATCGCGGACCCCGACGGGAACGAGATCGAGCTGTACGTGGACGTGCCCGGCGTCGACTGGGAGACGCCGGAAGCGATCGGCTCCCCGGTCAAGCCGCTGCACCTGTAGGTCAGGTGTAGGCCGGCGCGAGCAGCCGCGCCGCTTCGAGCAGCCGCGGGACGTGCGCGAGCAGCTCGTCCTCCGGCAGCTGGAAGGTCAGCGCCGAGACGCTCACCCCGCCGACCGGCCGTCCGCCGGGGTCCAGCAGCGGCGCGGCCACGCACCGGACCGTCTCCTCGTTCTCCTCGTCGTCCACCGCGTAGCCGAGCGACCGGATCTCCGCCAGTTCCGCCTCCAGCACGGCCGGATCGGTGCGGGTGCGGGCGGTCCGTGGCGGCAGGCCCGTCTCCGCGAGCACCGCGGCGCGCTCGGCAGGCGCCAGGTGCGCGAGCACCGCCTTGCCGATCGCGGTGGAGTGCAACGGGATCTGGCCGCCGACGCGGGAGGCCATGCGGTACGGCCGGTCGCTGTCCAGCTTCCGCACGTAGACCGCCCGCGTGCCGCTGCGCAGCGCTACGTGCACGGTCTGACCCGTCTCGTCGCGGAGCCGCCGCAACACCGGTTCGCCGTGCTGCGCGGGGGAGAACTGGGCCGACAGGGCGTACGCGCGCGGACCGGGACCGTACGTGCCGTCGCCGTCGCTGACCACGTAACCCGCTTCCGCGAGCCCTTGCAGGATGCGGTGTGTGCTGGGCTTCGTCACGCCCGCCTCCCGCGCGATCCGGCCCAGCCGGTGCGGCCCGCCCGGCGCACCGACGGCTTCGAGCACGCGAAGCGCCCGGAGTGCGCTGCCCTCCGCACTGACCGGCATTGACGCCCCTTCCGTCCGGGTCCTAGGCTGGCCATTCGCTTCAGCGAAATAGTATTCCGTTCTCCGGAACGACGAGGAACAGGGGCAGGCAAGGTGACGACCCGCGTGCTCGCCGTCGGCGAGTGCATGATCGAACTCACGCACACCGGCAGCCGGACGCTTTCGCTCGGGTACGCGGGGGACACCTTCAACACCGCGGTCTACCTGGCCAGGCTCACGCGCCCCGAGGACGTCGAGGTGGACTACCTGACGCGCCTCGGCGACGACGAGTACAGCGCCGGGATCCTCGCGGCGATGCGGGCGGAGGGCATCGGCACCGCGTTGATCGACCAGGTGCCGGGCGCGCACCCCGGCCTCTACCTCGTCCGGACCGACGAGCGCGGCGAGCGCAGTTTCACCTACTACCGCTCGGAATCGCCCGCCCGCCGCCTGTTCGACGGCGAGCACGCGCCGGACGTGACCGGCTACGACGTGCTCTACCTGTCGGCCATCACCCTGCAGCTGCTCACGCCCGCCGCGCGGGAACGCCTCTGGGACACGCTGTCCGCCGCGCGGGCGCGCGGGGCCCACGTCGTGTTCGACAGCAACTACCGGCCGGCGGGCTGGCCCTCGGAGGACGTGGCCAGGGACGCGGTGCGCCGCACGTGGGAGCTGACCACGATCGCGGCGCCGACGTTCTCCGACGAGCACGCGCTGTTCGGCGACACCTCCCCGGAGGCGGCGCTCGCGCGCCTGCGGGACGTCGGCGTGCCCGACGTGGTCGTCAAGGACGGCGGCAACGGGTGCGTGGTGTGGGACGGCACCGCGGCACGGCTCGTCCCCGCGCTGCCCGTCGAGTCCACAATGGACACGACGGCGGCCGGGGACGCCTTCAACGCGGGGTACCTCGCCGCGAGGCTCTCCGGGCAGGACCCGGTCGAGGCCGCGGGCGCCGGGCACGCGGTCGCCGCGAAGGTGATCGCGCACCCCGGCGCGATCGTCACCGATCCGTCGCTGCCGCCCCGCGCCTGACCAGCGCTTCGAGGACGTCCACGGCCACCGGCAGCGCGGCCTCGTCCACGTCGAAGTGCGGGTTGTGGTGCGGCGCCGGGTTGCCGCCGCCGACCACCATGTAGGTGGCCTGCCCGCCCGCGCGCTGGACCGCCTCGGCGAACAGGCTCGCGTCGTCGCTGCCACCCATCTCGTGCAGCCGCACCGCTTCGTGCCCGGTCGCCCCGGCCGCGGCGAGCACCGCGTCGAGCAGTTCGCCGTCGCAGTCCAGCGACGTCGAGCCGCCGGTCTCCTCGATGTGCACCTCGACGCCCTGCGCCAGCGCCGCCCCGCGCAGCACCTGCTTGACCCGCTCGGTGAGGTCGGCGTTTACCGCGCCGTCCTTCGACCGCGCCTCGCACGTCAGCTCCGCGAGCGCGGGCACGATGTTCACGTTCCCCTCCGCGCGCAGCGTCCCGACGTTGACACGCGTGTCGGCGGTGGAAAACCTCGGCAGGCCGTGGATCCCGAGCACCGCGGTCGCCGCGGCGAGCAGCGCGTTGCGGCCGTCCTGGGGCGCGGCCGCCGCGTGCGAGGCGGTACCGGTGAAGCGGGCGCGCATCTTGGTGGTGGCGAAGATCCCCGTGATGCCCGCCGCGACCACCCCGGTGGGCAGGTCGAGGCCCAGGTGCACGGCGGCGAAGCGGTCCACGCCCTCGGCGACGTCCGCGCCGAGCATCGCCCGCGCGCCGCGGCCGCCCTCCTCGGCGGGCTGGAACAGGAACCGGACGGTGCCGGGGAAGTCCCGGTCCGCGAGCCGCCGCGCGAGCGCGACGCCGATCGCCACGTGCCCGTCGTGCCCGCACGCGTGCATGAACCCCTCGTAGGAGGAGCGGAACCCTTGTGCCGCCGGGAAGTGCGTGCCGTCGGACGCCTCCGTGACGGGCAGCGCGTCCATGTCGAACCGCAGTGCCCACGTCGGCCCCGGCCGGTCACCGCTCAGCTCGGCGGCGATCGCCGTGCCCTCGGTGGCCAGTTTCGCGACGTCCCCCTCGTCCGCGCCGCTGCCGACCGCGAGCCCGGCGAAGTGCTCCAACGTGGCGCGGTCCGGGTAGGCGGGGATGCCCTCCAGGCGCATCGCGCCGGTGCGGACGGTCACCGGGAGTTCACGCAGGTGGGAGAGCACGAGCGCGGCCGTGCGCAGTTCGCAGAACGCGGGCTCGGGGTGGGCGTGCACGTCGCGCCGGAGGTTGATCAGATCCACTCGATCGACGCTAACACGGTGGTAATGCGGGCGTGGGATCGTCGGAAGATGGCAGAGACCGCGACGCACCCGCTCGACCCGCTGTCGCCGGAGGAGATCGCCGGAGCGAGCGCGATCCTGCGACGGGACAAGGGCCTCGCGCCCAGCGCGCGCTTCGTCTACATCGAGGCGCGGGAACCGGACAAGGAGTTCGTCACCGGGTTCGCGCCCGGACGGGAATGGGACCGGTGCGCGGCGGTCGTGTTGCGTGAACGCGCCGAGCGGCGCACCTACGAGGCGGTGGTTTCGCTCAGCCGCGCGGAGGTCGTGTCCTGGCGCGAGGTCCCCGGCGTGCAGCCGCCGATCACGCTGGAGGAGTTCCTCGCGTGCGAGGAGCTGGTGCGGGCGGACCCGCGCTGGCGGGAGGCGATGGCGCGGCGCGGGATCACCGACTTCTCGCTGACGATGATTGATCCGTGGGCCTCGGGTTACCGTGGCACTGAGGACGATCCGGCGCGGCGGCGGCTCGCGCGCCCGCTGACCTTCGTGCGGGCGAAACCGGACGACAACGGCTACGCGCGGCCGGTCGAGAACGTGATCGTCACCGTCGACCTCGACGCGATGGAGGTGCTCGACGTCGAGGACCACGGCGTCGTCCCCCTGCCGCCGCAGCCGGGGAACTACGACCCGGAGCTCGCGTTCGAGGACGGCAACGTGCCGGCGTTCGCGCACGCACGGGAGGCGCCGAAGCCGGTCAGCATCACGCAACCGGAAGGGCGCGGCTTCACCGTCGACGGGCACGCCGTGTCGTGGGGCCCGTGGCGGCTGCGCGTCGGCTTCACCCCGCGCGAAGGGCTGGTGCTGCACGAGATCGGCTACGTCGACCGCGGGACGCTGCGGCCGGTGATCCACCGCGCGTCGCTGTCGGAGATGTACGTGCCCTACGGCGATCCCGGTGCGACGCACTGGAACAAGAACGTGTTCGACATGGGCGAGTACGGGCTCGGCGTGCTCGCCAACTCGCTGCGGCTGGGCTGCGACTGCCTCGGCGAGATCCACTACTTCGACGCGTGGGTCAACGACCAGGACGGCGGCGCGCTGCACCTGCCGAACGCGATCTGCCTGCACGAGGAGGACTTCTCGATCGGCTGGAAGCACACGGACTTCCGCACCGGCAAGGGCGAGGTGCGGCGCAACCGGCGGCTGGTGGTGTCGTTCTTCGCGACCGTCGGCAACTACGACTACGGGTTCTACTGGAACCTGTACCTGGACGGCTCGATCGAGTTCGAGGTCAAGCTGACCGGCGTCATCTCCACCGGCGCGCTGCCGCCCGGCACCGCGCCGGAGCACGGCACGCTCGTCGCGCCCGGCCTGTACGGGCCGCACCACCAGCACTTCTTCAGCGTGCGGCTGGACATGCGCGTGGACGGCGACCGCAACAACCTCTACGAGGTGGAGTCCGCCGCGGTGCCGGCGGGGGAGGGGAACCCGTACGGCAACGCGTGGCGGCAGGTGAAGCGGCAGCTGACGAGCGAGGCGGAGGCGCAGCGCGTGATCGACCCGCTGGCGGGCCGCGCGTGGCTGATCACCAGTGCCGACAAGCGGAACGCGCTGGGGCAGGAGGTGGCCTACAAACTGGAACCGGGCGCGAATGTGTTGCCCTTCTTCCAGGAGGGCTCACAGCAGTTCGCGCGCGGGCAGTTCGCGACCAAGCACCTGTGGGCCACGGCGTACGCGGCCGAGGAGCGCTTCGCGTGCGGGGACTACGTGGCGCAGAACCCGGGCGGAGACGGCCTCGTCCGCTACACGGCGGGAAACCGCTCGCTGCGCGACGCGGACCTCGTGCTGTGGTACACGCTCGGCGCGCACCACGTCGTCCGCCCGGAGGACTGGCCGGTGATGCCCGTGACGCGCGTGAGCATGCACCTCAAGCCGTCAGGCTTCTTCGACGGCAACCCGATGCTCGACCTGCCACCGGATGCCGCCGGAGATCATTGCCACGGCTGAGGGCGCCCGCCGGCCGTCGGCTCAGCCGTACTCCCGGTCCTCCTCGTCGAGCATGTCGGGGTCCGCGACCGGGCGCTGCTGCTCGGCGTAGTCCGCGGGATCGGCTTCGGCGGGCAGCGCGGGGTCGACGTCCACCGCCGGGTCGCTGACCTCCTGGCGCTGCTCCAGCACGTCCTCCACCGGCTGCTCGGTGCCGAGGGGATCGCTCACGGGAACTCCTTTCCGGGGCGTTCAGCCCAGGTCGGCGATGGACTGCTGGACGGCGGCGACCACGTCGGGGTGCCCGAGCGGCAGCGGGGCGGGGATCCGGTCCCGCGGACCGCCCGTGCTGTGCGCGACGACCCGGACGTCCACCCCCGACCGGGTGAGCGCCCAGCGCCGCTGTTCGGTCTGCTCCTCCCAGTGCTCGTCGGCGGCCTCGCCGTCCCCGGCCTCCACGTACCCGGAGGCGCCCGGGTCGACGAGCAGCACCGAGCGCACCGTCCCGGAGTGCGCCTCCGCCAGCCGCAGCGCTTCGTCCGTGCAGGGACCACTGGTCACCACGTGCACCTTCCCGGTGCCGGGCGGGTCGCTGAGGAGTTCGTCCGCCCCGGTCAGCGCGCCGTCGGCGGGCACCCGGCACCACACCACGCGCCAGCTGCCGAGCTGGTCGCGCCACGTCGCGGGCAGCCCGTCGTGCTTGGCCTCACCCGCGGGGTCGAGCACCAGCACGATCGGCCCGTCAGGGGTACCTTCGGTGACGACGGCGGGGCCGTCGGCCCGCACCGGATCGGGGGAGTAGCTCATTTACCGCTCCTTTCTCCGGTGACCGGCTACCCCGGGTGCCCGGCCGTTACACGGTTTCGCGACCAGGTGGAGGGGAACGCATGCGAGAGAACGGTTTTTCGGTGATCGCCCAGCCGCACGACGTCCTCGACGACTCCGCGGCGGTGCTCGACCAGCGGCGCCGCGCGGTACGGGCGGTCGCGTCGGCGGCCGCCGACGCGGACGACTGCGCGCTGCTGCTCGACGCGCTGGGCCTCAAACCCGCGGAAGGCCTGACCACGGTCCCCGGCCCGCGCACCGCGGACTGACCGGGTGTTCGCCACTCTGCCGCTGCGCACGCTGTCCGGGGAACCGGCGACGCTGCGCGAACTCGGCGCAGACGTGTTGCTGGTGGTCAACGTGGCTTCACGCTGTGGCCTGACGCCGCAGTACGAAGGGCTGGAGCGGTTGCAACGGCGTTACGGGGACAAGGGTTTCTCGGTCGCCGGGTTCCCGTGCAACCAGTTCGCCGGCCAGGAGCCGGGCAGCGCGGAGGAGATCGCGGAGTTCTGCTCGGCCACCTACGGGGTCACGTTCCCGATGTTCGCCAAGATCGAGGTGAACGGGCCGGGGCGGCACCCGCTGTACGAGGAGCTGGTGCGCACCCCGGACGCGGACGGCCAGGCGGGCGACGTGCAGTGGAACTTCGAGAAGTTCCTGGTCACCGCCGACGGCGAGGTGCTCGCCCGCTTCCGGCCCACGACCGATCCGGAGTCGCCGGAGGTCGTGGCCGCGATCGAGGCCGCGCTCACCCGCTGAACGGGTCAGAACCGGCGCTTGGCCTCGTTCGCGGCGGAGCTGGTGGCCAGCTTCTCGAGCAGTCCGATGAGGACGGTGCGCTCGGACTCGGTGAGGGCGTTCGCCCACGCCTGCTCGCGCTCGTTGTGCGCGGTGTAGGCGCTGGTGATCGCCCGGTGCCCGTCCTCGGTGAGCGACAGCAGCACGGCGCGCCGGTCGTGCTCGGCCTGGGTGCGCGACACGAGCCCGTCCCGCTCGAGCGTGTTCACCAGCGCCGACACGGCGGCCCGGCTCATCCCGGACAGCTGCGCGACGCGCTTGGCCTCCATCGGGCCTGCCAGCCACAGCACGAACAGCACGCGGAAGCCGCCCCAGCTCCAGCCCCGCGGCCGGTGCACGGTCGACTCCCAGTCGTAGACCAGTGCGCTCGTGAGCCGGTGCAACGTGAGCCCCAGCCGCATCGCGACGGGGTCCACGTCGGGCAGCTCCTCGGTCGTCCTCGCGACCGCGTACTCGACGAAGCCCAGGTAGTCGAGGTCCCCGGTGGTGGTCGGTTCGGCGGTCATGCGCCCAGGGTAGGCGCGCCCGCCGGGCCCGGCGCCAGCGCCACCAGCAGCCCGGCGACCAGCGCCGTGCGGGCGGGGACGGGGGCGAGCAGCACGTGCTCGTGCCGCGCGTGGGCACCCCCGCCGAGCGCGCCGAGGCCGTCGAGCACCCCGCGGCCCAGCGCGGACACGAAGTTCGCGTCGCTGGCGCCGCCGACGGACACGTCGGAAAGCCGCAGGCCCAGCTGCTCGCCGACCCGCGCGGCGAGCGTGAACAACCGCCGGGTGGGCGCGTTGGGCACCATCGGCGGCCGGTTCCACTCCCCGCGCACGCTCAGCAGCGCCCGCGCGTCGGACGGCCGCAGCGCGGCGAAATCGGCGTCGAGCCGGGCCGTTTCGGCGGCCTGGGCGACCCGGACGTCCACCCCGCAGCTCGCCTCGCCCGCGACGACGTTGAGCGCGGTACCCCCGCGCACCAGCCCGACGTTGACGGTCGTCCCCTTGCCCGCGTCGCCGAACGCGGAGATCACGCCGATCAGCTCGGCCAGCTGGTGGATCGCACTCACCCCGGCCGCCGGGTCGAGCCCGGCGTGCGCCTCGACGCCCCGCACGGTCACGTCGAACAGCCCGACACCCTTGCGGCCCGTCTTCAGCGCCCCGTCGAGCGAGGCCTCGAACACCAGCGTCGCCAGCGCCCCGTCACTCGACCGCTCGATGTGCGGCCTGCCCGCCGGACTGCCGATCTCCTCGTCCCCGGTCAGCAGCAGCCGCACCGACGGCACCCGCAGCCCGAAGGCGCGCACCGCCCGCAGCGCCCACACCGCCTGCACGATGCCGAGCTTCATGTCGAAGGTGCCCGGCCCGCTCGCCCGGCCGTCCGTCACCCGGAAGGGCCAGGTCTCCAGCGTGCCGCGCGGCCACACCGTGTCGTAGTGGCACAGGAACAGCACGTGCCCGGGCGCTGTTCCGGGAAGGGTGACCTCCAGGACGTCCCCGTGCCGCCCGCCGTCGTGCCGGGTGAAGCGCGCCCCCGCGAGCCTCCCGGCGAGCCACCGGCCGAGCACCGTGAGCCCCGTGTCGAGCAGGGCCTTGTCGTCGCTCGGTGTCTCCAGCTCCACGAGCAGCCGGAGATCAGCGGTCATCGCGGGCATGGCGCGGACCGCCCAGGGCAACAGCGCCGGCGGCACCACGGGCTCTCCAGCCGCCGCGCCGGATATCCTCGTCACCACCCGGATGTACGACCCGGCAGCACCCCTGACCACGGAGGCCTTTTCCTCCGCACTACTTCCTGAAACGGGCTCATGCAGCTAGCCACCCAGATCATCGGCCTGGTCGTGGCGGTCCTGGTGGTCACCGGGATCGCCCGGCGGTTCGACTGGTCACCTCCCCTGTGCCTGATCATCGCCGGCGTCGCCGCGTCGTTCGTCCCGGGCGTGCCCGCCTACGAGCTCGACCCCGAACTCGTGCTCGTCGGGCTGCTGCCGCCGCTGCTGTACTCCTCCGCGCTGCGCACGTCGCTGGTCGAGATCCGGGCCAACCGCACCCCGATCGCCCTGCTGTCGGTGGGCCTGGTCGTGTTCACCACCTTCGCCGTGGGGCTCGTGACCTGGCTCGTCATCCCGGGGCTGCCGCTGGCCGCCGGGTTCGCGCTCGGCGCCGTCGTCGCCCCGCCGGACGCGGTGGCCGCGTCCGCGGTCGCCCGTCGCGTGGGCATGCCCCGCCAGATCGTGCGCGTCCTGGAGGGCGAGAGCCTGCTCAACGACGCCGCCGCGCTGGTCGCGCTGCGCACCGCCATCGCGGCGATCGCCGGTTCGGTCGCGATGTGGGAGGTCGGGCTGGACTTCCTCGTCGCGGCGGTCGGCGGCGTCGCGGTGGGGCTCGCCATCGGCTGGGCGGCGGTCCTGCTGCGGCGGAGGCTGCTGGACTCGGTGCTCGACACCGCCTGGTCGTTCGTCGTGCCGTTCGTGGCCTACCTGCCCGCCGAGGCGATCCACGGTTCCGGGGTGCTCGCCGTCGTGGTCTCCGGGCTCGTGCTGGGGCAGCAGACGCCGCGGCTGCTGTCGGGCCCGTCCCGGCTGGCGAGCCGCATCAACTGGCGGACCGTGCAGTTCCTGCTGGAGAACCTGGTCTTCCTGCTGATCGGCCTGCAGCTGCGCCGCATCCTCGGCGAGGTCGCCGACAGCAGCCTCTCCGCGTGGGCGATCGTGGGCATCTGCGCGGCGGTGCTCGCCGCGACGATCGTCAGCCGCATCGTGTGGGTGTTCGCCTCGGCGCTGGCGCGCAACCTGCTGCCCGCCTGGGTCTACCCCTGGCGGTTTTCGGCCGCGATCGCGTGGGCCGGGATGCGCGGGGTGGTCACGCTGGCCGCCGCGTTCGTGCTGCCCGCCGACACCCCGGAACGCGGGGTGCTCGTGCTCTCCGCGTTCGTCGTCGTGGCGGGGACGCTGGCGCTGCAGGGCACGACGCTGCCGCGGCTCGTGCGGCGCCTCGACCTGCCCGCCCCCGATCCGGGCGAGGACGCGCTGCAGCAGGCCGCGCTGCTGCACGACATGACGCAGGCGGGGCTGGAGCGGCTCAAGGAGATCCGCACCGACGACGACCCGCCCGACGTCATCGCGCGCCTGGAGGACAAGCAGGCCTACCGGTCGGATTCGGCGTGGGAGCGGCTCGGGTTCGCGAGCAGCCTGCAGGAGACGCCGAGCGCGGCGTACCGGCGGCTGCGGTCGGAGATGCTCGCGGCCGAGCGTGAGGTGCTGCTGACGGCCCGCGACCGCGGCACGGTCGACGACGAGGTGCTGCGGCACGTGCTCGACACCCTCGACATCGAGGAGTCGATGCTGGAGCCCCACGACGAGCCCACCCGTGCCACCGCGGCCGACCTGCGGACCCCCGCGAACACCGCGGGCCAGTGCGCCCACCTCGCCGACCCGGGCGACGCGGAGTCCACTGTGGAGGGTTGCGAGGACTGCCTGCGCGAGGGGACGACGTGGGTGCACCTGCGGCTGTGCCTGACGTGCGGCCACGTCGCCTGCTGCGACTCCTCACCGCGGCGCCACGCCACCCGGCACTACCACGAAACCGCCCACCCGGTGATCCGCAGCTACGAGCCCGGCGAGGACTGGCGCTGGTGCTACGTCGACCGCCTGGTGGGTTAGAACGGGTACGCCGCCACGTCGCCGCGTGCGGTGATCCAGCGGGCCTCGGTGAACGCCTCGATGTTCGCCGCCGGGCCGCCGAAGCGGGAGCCCGTGCCCGAGGCGGCCACGCCGCCGAACGGGGCCAGCGCCTCGTCGTTCACGGTCTGGTCGTTGATGTGCGCGATCCCCGTCGGGATGCGCTCGGCCAGCCGCAGGCCGCGGTGCACGTCCGCGGTCAGGATGCCCAGCGACAGCCCGTACTCGCTGTCGGAGGCCAGTTTCGCGGCTTCGTCCAAAGTGGAGAACTTCGTCACCGGGGCGACCGGGCCGAACACCTCCTGCTCGTACGCGGGCACCGAAGGGCCCGCGTCGGCGAGCACGGTGGCGCGGTAGAACAGGTTCTCGTACGTGCCCCCGGCCACGACCTTCGCGCCCGCCTCGGCGCTGGCGGTGACCAGCGCGTGGATCTTGTCCCGCTGCCCGGCGTCGATGATCGGGCCGAGCGCGACGTCCTCGGTGGCCGGGTCGCCCACGCGCAGTGAGCCCGCCTTCGCCGCGAGCCGCTCGACGTACTCGTCGTACAGCGACGCGTGCACCAGGTGCCTGCCGGTCGTCATGCAGATCTGGCCCTGGTGGAAGAACGAGCCCCACGCGGCGGCGCTCATCGCCTCCTCCAGATCGGCGTCCTCCAGCACGACCAGCGCCGAGTTGCCGCCCAGTTCCAGGTGCGCCCGCTTCAGGTGCCGCCCCGCGAGCTCGCCGACCGACCGGCCGGCGGCCGTCGACCCGGTGAACGAGATGACCCGGACGTGCGGATCGGTGACCAGCGCCGCGCCCGTCTCCGCCCCGCCGGGCAGGACCTGCAGCACCCCGGCGGGCAGCCCCGCCTCCTCGAACACGCGGGCCAGCGCCACCCCGCCGCACACCGCGGTACGGGGGTCCGGCTTGAGGATCACGGCGTTGCCCAGCGCGAGCGCGGGGGCCACCGAGCGGATCGACAGGATCAGCGGCGCGTTGAACGGCGAGATCACCCCGACCACGCCCGCCGGCACCCGCCGGACCATGCTCAGCCGGGGCTCCTCGCTGGGCAGCAGCTCGCCCATCGAGTGCGAGGGCAGTGCCGCCGCCTCGTAGCACTCCTGCCCGGCGACGTGCAGTTCGAAGTCCGCCTTGCCGCGCACGCTCCCGGCCTCGCGGACCAGCCAGGTCCGCAGCTCGTCGGCGTGCCTGCGCCACAGGTCCCCGGCGCGGCGCAGCACCGCGGCGCGTTCCTGGAACGGCGTCGCGGCCCACTCTCGCTGCGCCACCGCCGCCCGCGCGGCCGCCGCGGCCAGGTCCTCGGGGGTGGCGACGCCGATGCGGCCCAGCTCGGCGCCGGTGGCCGGTTCGACCACGGGGGCGTCACCCCCGGCCGCGCGCGTCCAGCTGCCGGTCCAGATCCGGCCGGTCCACTTCTCGTCGTCGAGGAAGCTCAAGTCGTCTCTCCTGGCTGGGGGTGCGGTCCGGCGGACAGTCTGGGAAACCGCGGGCGGCGCTGCCCAGTGGGCCTTCCACTGAGCGGGAGACCGAAAGCCGTCGGACGGCACTGGCAGGATCGCGGTATGGACCCCACCCGCATCCGCCGTTCGCTCGCCCTGCACGCCCCGATCCGCCGCAGGCCCGCGGCCCTGCTGCGCGAGTGGGCGGCACTCGTCGACGAGGACACGCTGCCCGAGGAGCCGGTGGCGCGCCTGGAGGAGCGGATCGCGGAGCTGCTGGGCGCCGAGGCCGCGCTGTTCTTCCCGAGCGGCACGATGGCTCAGCAGGCCGCGCTGCGCGTGCACGCCGAGCGCAGCGGGCGGCGCGCGTTCGCCGCGCACCCCCAGTCGCACCTGGACGCGTGGGAGCTGCAGGGCTACAACGCCGTGCACGGGCTGCGGTTCCACCCGGCGGGTGACCGCAACGAGCTGCTGCGCACGGACGACCTCGCGGCGGTGGCCGAGCCGCTCGCGGCCGTCGTCTGGGAGCTGCCGCAGCGTGATCTCGGCGGGGTGCTGCCGGAGTGGGACGAGCTGACCGAGCAGGTGCGGCTGGCCCGCGCACGTGGGGCGGCGGCCCACCTCGACGGCGCCAGGCTGTGGGAGGCGCAGCCGTTCTACGGCCGCCCGTTCGCCGAGATCGCCGGGCTGTTCGATTCGGTGTACGTCTCGCTGTACAAGGGGATCCAGGGCACGCGCGGCGCGGTGCTGGCGGGCGGTGCGGACGTGGTCGCCGAAGCCGGGGTGTGGCGGAGGCGGCTGGGCGGGGCGATCCCCGACGCGTGGCCGCTGGCGCTCGGCGCGCTCGCCGGGCTCGACCGGCTGGTCCCGCGGATGGCGGAGTTCCGCGACCACGCCGTGGCGATCGCGGCGGCCGTGAACGCCGACGGCGTCGCCCGCGTGTTCCCCGATCCGCCGCAGACCCCGCTGTTCCACGTCCACCTGCCGGTGTCCCGCGCGGCGGCGCAGCTCGCGGGGGAGCGAATGGTGGAGGAGCGGGGGATCCAGCTGTTCCTCCGAGTGCGCTCCTCGCCCGACCTGTCGAGGTGCGGTTTCGAGGTCACGGTGGGGGAAAACGCGCTGGAGTTCAGCCCGGCCGAGGTCGCCGAGCTGGTGCGGGAGCTGGTCAAGCGCGCCGGATGAGGGTTGACAGTCGATCGAACACGTGTTCGACTGAGGGTATGAGGTGGGACAGTCAACGGGCGGACAGTGATCCGCAGCAGGCCCTGCTGGGGCTCGACGGGCTCGTGCGGTCGGTGCGGTCGCCGGAGTTCGCGGGGGTGACGTTCCACGAGGTGCGGGCGCGCTCGGTGCTCAACCGCGTGCCCGGCCAGTCGGCCGTGCCGTTCAGCTGGACCGTCAACCCGTACCGCGGCTGCAGTCACGCGTGTGCCTACTGCTTCGCGCGCAACACGCACACGTACCTGGAGTTCGACGCGGGGCGGGATTTCGACACGCAGGTCGTGGTCAAGATCAACGCGCCGGAGGTGCTGGCGCGGCAGCTGAAGCGGCCGAGCTGGCGGCGGGAGCACGTCGCGATGGGCACCAACACCGACCCGTACCAGCGGGCGGAGGGGCGGTACCGGCTGATGCCGGGCATCATCCGAGCGTTCGCCGAGTCGGGCACGCCGTTCTCGATCCTGACCAAGGGCACCACGATGAGCAGGGACATCCCGTTGCTGCGCTCGGTGTCGGGCGATGTCGAGGTGGGGCTCGGGGTGTCGATCGCGCTGCTGGACCGTGAGCTGCAGCGGCGCGTCGAGCCGGGCACCCCGAGCCCGCAGGCGCGCCTGGAGCTGGTCCGCCGCCTGCGGGACGCGGGGCTGCCGTGCGGGGTGATGATCGCGCCGGTGCTGCCGGGCCTCACGGACTCGACCGAGCAGCTGGACGCGCTGCTGGCCGAGGTCGCGGAAGCGGGAGCCACGAGCGCGACCGTGCTCGCCCTGCACCTGCGGCCGGGCGCGCGCGAGTGGTACGCGCAGTGGCTGGCGCGGGAACACCCGGAGCTGGTGGACGGCTACCGGAAGATCTACGGCAGAGGCTCCTACGCGGCGGCGGGCTACCGCCGGGTCCTCGCCGCGAGGGTCGGCCCACTGCTCCGCCGCCACGGCTTCGCCCGCGACCGCGGCGAGGCGTCCCACCGCATCCCCGCGCCCCGGGAAGCGGAGGTGGTCCCAGAGCAGATGACGCTGCTGTGACGGCCGGGGTCGGTGGCGAGGCGGCGAGGTGGTCTGCACTCCGGGGCAGACCCGCCCCGGAGTATCCCCTGCAACGTGGGGCCGGGAAGCGTCCAGCTGTGGCGCCGGAAGCGTGCGTTCACTAGGGCGCGGAGCCCCGGGCCGCCCGACTGCCGCCGGGCATCGGCCCCGGCTCCCGCCGCTCGATCGCCGCCCTGCCCGCACTCCCGCCTCGCGCTGCCGCGTAGCCGCCCCACATCGCAGCTCACCCCTACCCCGCCCCGCCGCGTGCACGCTCGCGCCGCGCCGCTCCGCCGCGTGCACTCGCGCCGTCCCGTCGCACCGCCGCGCCGCGGGTGCCACCCAGGCGCCATTCGGCTCCCCGCGCTGCCCCGCTTGCCGCTGCGTACCCGCTCCAGCTCGCGCCGCCCTGCCCGCGCTCACCCCACCCCGCACTCGGCTCGCCTCGGCCTGCGGTCCTCACGCCGCCCGGTTCGGCTCCCCGCGCTCAGCCCGCGCTGCCGCGCTCAGCCCGCGCTGCCGCGCTCAGCCCGCGCTGCCCCGCTTGCCGCCGCGCTCACCGCGGACGCCACCCCCCGACCACCGCGCCACCCCCGCGCCACCCCCGCCCACCGCGCCACCACCCCGCACCCACCAACCGGTAGGAGAAACCTGCTCGCGCCACCCCGGGGTGCGTTCGTTAGCCTTGACGGGCAGCAAATCCCCTGCTAGCCACCGTGCCTTTTCAAGGAGAGCAACCGCAGTGCTTCGCACCCACGACGCCGGCACCCTGCGTGCCGAGCACGCCGGCCAGATCGTCACGCTCACCGGGTGGGTCGCCCGGCGGCGCGATCACGGCGGGGTGATCTTCATCGATCTGCGGGACGCCAGCGGGGTCGCCCAGGTCGTCTTCCGCGAGGGCGAGATGGCCGAGCGCGCGCACCAGCTGCGTTCCGAGTACTGCGTCAAGGTCACCGGCGAGGTCTCCCGCCGCCCCGAAGGCAACGAGAACGCCGAGATCGCCACGGGCGCGATCGAGGTGCTCGCCACCGAGCTGGACGTGCTGTCCGAGTCGGCGGTGCTGCCCTTCCCGATCGACGACCGCGTGGACGTCGGCGAGGAGGTGCGCCTCAAGTACCGCTACCTGGACCTGCGCCGCAGCGGCCCCGCCTTCAACCTGCGCCTGCGCAGCGAGGTCAACCGCGTCGCGCGCGAGGTGCTGCACGCGCAGAACTTCGTCGAGATCGAGACCCCGACGATGACCCGCTCCACGCCCGAGGGCGCGCGGGACTTCGTCGTCCCGGCGCGGCTCAGGCCCGGCTCGTGGTACGCCCTTCCGCAGTCGCCCCAGCTGTTCAAGCAGCTGCTGATGGTCGGCGGCATGGAGCGCTACTTCCAGATCGCCCGCTGCTACCGCGACGAGGACTTCCGCGCCGACCGGCAGCCCGAGTTCACCCAGCTCGACATCGAGATGAGCTTCGTCGAGCAGGACGACGTGATCAAGGTCGGCGAGGACATCGTCGCGGCGCTGTGGAAGCTGATCGGGCACGACGTGCCCCGGCCGATCACGCGCATGACCTACGCCGACGCCATGGCCCGCTACGGCACGGACAAGCCCGACCTGCGCTTCGGCCTCGAACTCACCGACCTCACCGAGTACTTCGCCGACACGCCGTTCCGCGTGTTCCAGGCCCCCTACGTGGGTGCCGTGGTGATGCCGGGCGGCGGCAGCCAGCCGCGCCGCCAGCTCGACGCGTGGCAGGAGTGGGCCAAGCAGCGCGGCGCGAAGGGCCTCGCGTACGTGCTCATCGGCGAGGACGGCACGCTGTCCGGCCCGGTCGCGAAGAACATCTCCGAGGCCGAGCGCGAGGGCCTGGCCGAGAAGGTCGGCGCCAACCCCGGTGACTGCGTGTTCTTCGCCGCCGGCACGCCGAACGGCGCCCGCGCCCTGCTCGGCGCCGCGCGGGTCGAGATCGGCCACCGCCTCGGCCTGATCGACGAGGACGAGTGGTCGTTCGTGTGGGTCGTCGACGCGCCGCTGTTCGCACCGGTCGAGGAGATCGGCGACGACGTCGCGGTCGGCTCCGGCAAGTGGACCGCGGTGCACCACGCGTTCACCTCGCCCACCCCGGAGTGGATCGACAAGTTCGAGCAGGACCCGGGCAACGCGCTGGCCTACGCCTACGACATCGTCTGCAACGGCAACGAGATCGGCGGCGGCTCCATCCGTATCCACCGCGCCGACGTGCAGAAGCGCGTCTTCGAGGTGATGGGCCTGTCCGAGGAGGAGGCGCAGGAGAAGTTCGGCTTCCTGCTCGACGCCTTCCAGTTCGGCCCGCCGCCGCACGGCGGGATCGCGTTCGGCTGGGACCGGATCACGATGCTGCTGGCCAAGGCCGAGTCGCTGCGCGAGGTCATCGCGTTCCCCAAGACCGGCGGCGGTTACGACCCGCTGACCGGGGCGCCCGCGCCGATCACCGCGCAGCAGCGCAAGGAGGCGGGCATCGACGCCAAGCCACCGGTGAAGCCGGCCGAAAAGGCGTGAGCCGGTGCTGCACCTGCGGGTGATCAGCCCGGCGGGCAGCACGGACGAGGCGCTGGCGCGGCTGCGGTCGCACCCGGGCACGGCACACATCGTCGTGCACCGGGGCGCCGCGCTCGAGCCGGCGGGCGACCTCATCGAGGCCGACGTCGCGCGTGAGGCGGCGGACGAGATCCTCGACCTGCTGTGCGGGCTGGACCTCGACCACCACGGCGGCATCACGCTGGAGTCGCTCGACACGGCGCTGTCCGACTCCGCCGACCGGGCCGAGGAGGCCGCGCCGGGGGAGAGCGCCGACGCGGTGGTGTGGGAGGAGCTGCTCAGCCGCACCGGCGAGGAGTCCCGCCTCAACGTGACGTTCCTGGCGTTCCTGGCCATCGCGTGCCTGCTGGCGTCGGTGGGCGTGATCACCGACTCGCCGGTGACGATCGTCGGGGCGATGGTCGTGGGGCCGGAGTTCGGGCCGCTCGCGGCCCTCGCCGTGGGGCTCGTGCTGCGGCGCGGTGACCTGATGCGCCGCGCGGGCGCCGCGCTCGGCATCGGCTTCCCGGTCGCGATGGCGGTCACCGCGGGGGTGACGCTGCTGAGCGAGCTCGTGGGGCTGCTGGACGTGTCGGCGTTCCGTTCGGGGGAGCACCCGCAGGTCGACTTCGTCTACGAGGTCGGCTGGTACTCGCTGATCGTCGCGCTGCTCGCCGGTGCCGCGGGCATGCTCGCGATGACCTCCGCCAAGTCCGCCGCGCTGGTGGGCGTGTTCATCTCGGTGACCACGGTGCCCGCCGCCGGGTACGCCGCGGTCGCGGCCGTCACCGGGGACTGGCGCCGCTCGTTGGAGTCGGTGGCGCAGCTCGTGGTGAACCTCATCGGCATCGTGGCGGCCGCCGCCGTCGTGCTGGCACTGCGCCGCAGGGGACAGCGGGTGCGCACGGGTGGCCGCCCGCTGTCCGCGGGCTGAAATGGTGGTGGAGTTGGCCCTCGGGCCGCTAGTAGGGTCGAAGACGATGACCGTGGAGACTTCCGAAGACAACACCGCAGGCACAGCAGGTACTCCCGTGGACCCGGCCGTCGCGGCGGCGGTCGCGGCCGGGGAGGCGGTGCTCGAACACCGCTTCGGCAGTGCCATCGCCCTCGTGGACCCCGAGGCACTGCCGGGCAGCGGCCCGGCGACGGTGGTCAGGGCGAAGATCGCGTCCTCGCCCTTCGGCCTGCCGCGCACCCTGGTCATCAAGCACTACCCCGAGGCGAAGCCGGAGGCCGCGCCCGACCCGTTCGCCCAGGAGGCGGTGAGCTACCAGCTGTTCACGGCGCTGCCGCCCGAGGAGCGGATGTGCCCGGAGCTGCTGGCGCACGACGGTGCCCGCCGGGTCCTGGTGATCGACGACCTCGGCGCCGCACCGACGTTGCGGGACAAGCTGCGGGGGCGCGACGCCCGTGCCGCTGAGCGGGCGCTGCTGTCGTGGGCGCGCTCCCTCGGCCGGATGCACGCCACGACCGCCGGGCGCGAGGCGGATTTCGACGCGCTGCTGCGCAGGCTCGGCGGCCCGGTCAAGCACGAGGACAGCACCCCCGGCGCGGCGTCCGCCCAGCTCTCCGCGCTGCTGTCCGAGCACCTGGGCGTGGACACGCCGGAGGAGGTGCGGGAGTTCGCCGCGGCGGCGCTGGAGCGCGCGAGGTCGCTGGCCTACCGCGCGTTCAGCCCGGTCGACCTCAGCCCGGACAACAACCTCGTGACCAGCGGTGGAGTGCGGTTCCTCGACTTCGAACGCGGACGCGTGCGCAACGCGCTGATCGACGCCGCGCACCTGCGGGTGCCCTTCGCGACCTGCCCCGAGCCGCTCGCGCTGCCCGCGGGCATGAGCGAGGCGATGGTCGCCGCGTGGCGGTCGGAGGTCATCGCGGTCTGGCCGGGGCTGGCCGACAACGACGTGTTGTTCGCGCACCTGCTGGACCACCAGCTGCTGCTGGTCTGGGTCAGCACCTGGACGGTGCTCGCGGGCGGCGGCGACAAGCCCGCCGCGCTGGTCACCTGGTGGCGCAACCTGGCGGTGGACGCGGAGCGGCTGGGGCGGCACGAGGTCGCCGGGCACGCCACCGCCGTCGCCGCGGCGCTCGACGCGCGGCACGGGCCGGGGCTCGAGCTGCCGCTGTACCCAGCATTTCGGTAGAACATCCCGGCCTCGTTACCCGGCGCTCACCCGCGGTGAGCCTGCGTGTCCGAGCCTCTGTAGGCGTGACCGCGCTGAGCGAGCAGATCCTCCCGACCGAAGCGATGCCCCGACGGGTGCGGCGCCTGGCCGTGCTCGGTGACTCGACCGCCGTGGGGCTCGGCGATCCGGTGCCCGGCCGCGGCTGGCGCGGTGTCGGCCCGTTCGTCGCGCAGGCGCTGGCCGTGGCGCCCGAGGGCTACCTCAACACCTCCTTCACCGGTGCGCGCCTGCGGTGCGTGCGCTACGACCAGCTGCCCGCGGCGGCCGCGCACCGGCCCGACGTGGCGGTGGTGATCGCCGGCATGAACGACACCCTGCGCTCGGACTTCGACGCCGCCTCGGTCGCCGCCGACCTCGACCACGTCGTGACGACGCTGAGCGCCGTGGGTGCGGTGGTGGTGCCGGTGCGCTTCCACGACCACGGCCGCGTGTTCCGGCTGCCCGGCCCGCTGCACCGGGCGCTGAAGTCCCGCATCGACGAGCTGAACGCCGCCGTGGACGGGGTCGTGCGCCGGCACGGGGTGCCGTGCCTCGACCTGGGGGCCGTGCCGGGCGCCTACGACCTGTCGGCGTGGAGCGTGGACCGCCTGCACCCGTCGGAGCTGGGGCACCGCCTGCTCGCGCGCGGGCTCACCGAGCTGCTGGCGGCCGCGGGGATCGCCGTGCCGGAGCCGGTCAGCCTGGTGTGCTCGGGCGGCGTGCGGCCGCGCACGATCGACCACGTGGGCTGGCTCGTGGTGAAGGGGGTGCCGTGGCTGTGGCGGCGAGGCCGGGACCTGCTGCCGTACGCCGCGGGCATCATGGCCGCCTCGGCGAAGCAGTCGTACCTGACCTGGCGTTCGCAAACAGTGTCGGAGCTCCCCATGGCCGGCCCCTCGCCCGACCGCCGCCCCCCATCGGGGCGCTGCGCGCCGCAGTAACCTTCAGGGAGTGCAGGACGAACTCTTCACTGTGAACCCGGATCTGGAGCGCCCCGATCCGGTCGGGGCGCCACCGGAGCCGGTCGTGCCGCCGGGTTCCCCGCTCGCGGTGCGCATGCGGCCGCGGACGCTCGACGAGGTGGTGGGCCAGCAGCACCTGCTGCGCGAGGGCGCGCCGCTGCGGCGGCTCGTCGAGGGTGCCGCACCGGCGTCGGTCCTGCTCTACGGCCCGCCCGGCACGGGCAAGACGACGCTGGCGAACCTGGTCTCCACCGCCACGGGCCGCCGGTTCGTGGCGCTCTCGGCGTTGTCGGCGGGGGTCAAGGAGGTGCGCGGGGTCATCGAGGAGGCCCGGCGCCGCCGGATGTACAACGCCGAGAACACCGTGCTGTTCATCGACGAGGTGCACCGGTTTTCCAAGACCCAGCAGGACGCGCTGCTGGGTGCGGTCGAGGACCGCACGGTGCTGCTCGTCGCCGCCACCACGGAGAACCCGTCGTTCTCGGTCGTCTCGCCGCTGCTGTCGCGTTCGCTGGTGCTGCAGCTGCGCCCGCTGACCGACGACGACGTGCGTGAGCTGATCCGCCGCGCGCTGGCCGACGAACGCGGCCTGGGCGGTGAGCTGGAGCTGACCGAGGAGGCCGAGGAACACCTGGTGCGGCTGGCCTCCGGGGACGCGCGCCGGGCGCTCACCGCGCTGGAGGCCGCGGCGGACGCGGCGGCGGCCACGGAGCACCGCACGATCGACCTCGCCACCGTCGAGGCGACCGTGGACAAGGCCGCGGTGCGCTACGACCGCGACGGCGACCAGCACTACGACGTGATCAGCGCGTTCATCAAGTCGATCCGCGGGTCCGATGTGGACGCCGCGCTGCACTACCTGGCGCGGATGATCGAGGCCGGGGAGGACCCGCGGTTCCTCGCGCGCCGCCTCGTCGTGCACGCCAGCGAGGACATCGGCCTCGCCGACCCGACCGCGCTGCAGGCGGCCGTCGCCGCCGCGCACGCGGTGCAGTTCATCGGCATGCCCGAGGGGCGTCTCGCGCTGGCGCAGGCCACCATCCACCTGGCCACCGCGCCGAAGTCGAACGCGGTGGTGACGGGGATCGACGCGGCGCTGGCGGACGTGCGCGCCGGGCGGATCGGGACCGTGCCGCCGCACCTGCGCGACGGGCACTACGCGGGCGCCGCCAAGCTCGGCAACGCCCAGGGGTACCGCTACCCGCACGACGTGCCGGAGGGCGTGCTGCCGCAGCAGTACCCGCCGGACGAGCTCGTCGGCCGTGACTACTACCACCCGACCCAGCGCGGGGCCGAGCGAACGCTCGCGGAACGGGTACCCCGGCTGCGCCGGACCGTTCGCGGGGAGTGATCCCCGTATAACGACCTATACGCGAGGACTTGAGGAGGCGCTGGATGACCGACACCGTGGCCGTGCTGGGAACCGGGATCATGGGCGCGCCGATGGCGGCGAACCTCGCCGCCGCCGGCCTGCGCGTGCGTGCCTGGAACCGCAGCCGCGAGAAGGCGGAACCGCTCGCGGAGCACGGGATCGAGATCGCGGACACCCCTCAGGAAGCGGTGGCCGGAGCCGACTTCGCGCTCACCATGCTCGCCGATGGGCCCGCCGTGCACGAGGTGGCCGAGGCCGCGCTGACCGACGTCCCGGTGTGGATCCAGGCCAGCACCGTGGGTGTCGAGTGGACCGAAAGGCTCGCCGCGCTCGCCGACAAGGCCGGGGTCGCCTTCGTCGACGCGCCCGTGCTCGGCACGAAACAGCCCGCCGAGCAGGGCAAGCTCGTCGTGCTCGCCTCAGGTCCGGAGGAGCTGCGCGAGCGTTGCGCGCCCGTCTTCGACGCCATCGGCTCCCGCACCGTGTGGCTCGGCCCGGCGGGCGCGGGCAGCAGGCTCAAGCTCGTCGCCAACGCGTGGGTGCTCGCCCTGACCAATGCGACCGCGGAGAGCGTGGCACTGGCCGGTGAGTTGGGCGTGGACCCGAAGCTGTTCCTGGACGCCATTTCCGGCGGCGCGCTCGACTCCCCGTACGCCCACGCCAAGGGCGGCGCGATGATCTCGGGGAAGTACCCGCTGTCGTTCGCCGCCCGGCACGCCGCGAAGGACGCGCGGCTGGTCCTCGACGCCGCGGGCGAGGGGGTCGACCTCGGCAGCGTGCGCGCGGCGCTGGCGCACCTGGAGGCCGCGGTGGACGCCGGGCACGCGGACGAGGACATGGCCACCCTCTACTACGGGACACGCCAGGGGTAGCCCGGGCCGGAAGCGCGGCAGCACGGTAGCCTGACCGGCATTCACGCCGTCGCCCCTTGAAGGAGGTCCTGTGTCGGCAGGGCAGATCGCCGCGCTGATCGCCGCTGGTGCATTCGTGCTGTTGGTGCTGCTGCTGGCGATCCCGTTGCTCAAGCTCGGCCGCACCCTGGACGAGGCGACCATCGCGATCCGCAAGGCGCACGAGAACTCGGACCCGATCCTCGTCGGGGCCAACGAGACCATCACCCACGTGAACACGCAGCTGGAGCGCGTGGACGGGATCACCGCGAACGCGCAGGCGGTCAGCGGCAACGTCTCGGCGCTGTCGTCGGTGTTCACCGCGACCCTCGGCGGCCCGCTGGTGAAGACCGCCGCGCTGTCCTACGGCGTCAGCAAGGCCATCCGCGCCCGCCGCAAGGCCAAGGGCGAGGTGGACGGCAAGCACTCGCGCCGCCGCAACCGGGGGAGCGGCAGGTCATGAAGCGGCTATTCTGGCTGGGAGTGGGTGTCGCGGCGGGTGTCGCGGTCACCCGCAAGGCGGGCCGCACGGCCCGCCAGGCCACGCCCGCCGGGCTGGCCGCCAACCTCGGTGACGCGGTGCAGGAGCTGGCGGGCGCCATCGGTTCGTTCGGCGCCGACATCCGCGCCGGGATGAGCGAACGGGAACAGGAGCTGCGGGACATGGTGGAGCAGCGGTCGGGTGTGCCCGCCCCGCGGCCGGCGGCGGGCCGGCACGCCGCGCGCCCGGCGCGAGCGCGCCGGGCGGAGGGCTGAGCGCTTTCCCGCACTTCCGCTCTCCGCCGTCGCCGCGTCCCGGAAACTCCGGCGGGGTCCCGCCCCGCCGCCCCAGCCTTCGTAGGAAAGACAGTGGAAACACACGAGATCAACAAGCGGTTCCTCGAGCACTTCGAGCGCAACGGGCACACCAGGGTGCCCAGCGCGTCGCTCATCCTCGACGACCCCACGCTGCTGTTCGTCAACGCCGGCATGGTGCAGTTCAAGCCGTACTTCCTCGGTGAGGCCCCGCCGCCGTACCCGCGCGCGACGAGCATCCAGAAGTGCGTGCGCACCGGCGACATCGACGAGGTCGGCAAGACCACGCGGCACAACACGTTCTTCCAGATGGCGGGCAACTTCTCCTTCGGGGACTACTTCAAGGAGGGCGCCATCTCCTTCGCCTGGGACTTCATCACGAAGTCGCAGGCCGACGGCGGCCTCGGGCTGGACCCCAGCCGGATCTGGGCGACCGTCTACGAGCACGACGCGGAGACGACCGCGTTGTGGCGCAAGGCCACCGACATCCCCGAGTCCCGCATCCAGCTGCGCGGCGCGGACGACAACTACTGGGACATGGGCGTGCCCGGCCCCGGCGGCCCGTGCTCGGAGATCTACTACGACCGCGGCCCGGAGCACGGCCGCGACGGTGGTCCCGCCATGGACGAGGACCGCTACCTGGAGATCTGGAACCTCGTCTTCATGCAGGACGTCCGCGGGGACGTGAGCCCGAAGAAGGGCGGCCCCGTCCTCGGTTCCCTGCCGAAGAAGAACATCGACACCGGCATGGGTGTCGAGCGCGTGGCGTACCTGCTGCAGGGCGTGGAGAACGTCTACGAGACCGACCTGGTGCGCCCGGTGATCGCGAAGGCCGAGGAGTTCTCCGGCCGTCGCTACGGCACGGACCACGCCGACGACGTGCGCTTCCGCGTCATCGCCGACCACGCCCGCTCCGGCGTGATGCTGATCGGTGACGGCGTGACCCCCGGCAACGAGGCGCGCGGGTACGTGCTGCGCCGCCTGCTGCGCCGCATCGTGCGCTCGGTGCGCCTGCTGGGCGTGCACGAGCCGGTGCTGCCCGAGTTCGCCGCCGTGGTGCGCGACGCGATGGCGCCGTCGTACCCGGAGATCGCCCGCGACTTCGACCGCATCAGCGAGGTCATGCGCGTGGAGGAGGAGGCCTTCCTCGCCACGCTGACCAGCGGGGTGCGCATCTTCGACCTCGCGGCGGAGGAGACGAAGAAGGCCGGCGGCAACGTCCTGGCGGGCGACCGCGCCTTCCAGCTGCACGACACCTACGGCTTCCCGATCGACCTGACCCTCGAAATGGCGTCCGAGCAGGGCCTGGAGGTCGACGAGGCGGGCTTCCGCACCCTGATGGAGGAGCAGCGGCAGCGCGCCAAGGCCGACGCCGCGGCCCGCAAGAAGGGCCACGGCGACCTGTCGGTGTACCGGGAGCTGCTGGAGCGGCACGGCGAGACCGACTTCCTCGGCTACACCGACCTGCAGGCGTCGGCGAAGGTCATCGGCCTGCTCAAGGACGGCCAGGGCGTGCGCAGCGTGCGGGCCGGGGACAAGGCCGAGCTGGTGCTCGACCGGACCCCGTTCTACGCCGAGAGCGGTGGCCAGGTCGCGGACACCGGTGTGCTGGTCGGCGACGGCGGCGAGGCGAAGGTCCTCGACGTGCAGAAGATCGTGCCGGGCCTGTGGGTGCACCGGGTCGAGGTGACCGAGGGCGAGATCGGCCTCGACACCGAGGTGACCGGTTCGGTCGACGCCGCCCGCCGCGGCTCGATCGCGCGCTCGCACTCGGCGACGCACCTGGTGCACGCCGCGGTCCGCGGCGCCTACGGCAAGCGCGCGGCGCAGGCGGGTTCGCTGAACTCGCCCGGCCGCATGCGGTTCGACTTCACCACGCCGGGCCCGGTGTCGGCCGACGTGCTCACCGAGGTCGAGGAGGAGGTCAACGACTACCTCCAGAGCGACGTCGAGGTGCAGAGCTACATCACGACCAAGGACAAGGCGCTCGAGCTGGGCGCGGTCGCGCTGTTCGGCGAGAAGTACGGCAACGACGTGCGCGTGGTCGACATGGGTGACTACTCGCGCGAGCTGTGCGGTGGCACCCACGTGGGCCGCATCGGTGAGCTGGGCCTGGTCAAGCTCGTCGGCGACTCGTCCATCGGTTCCGGCGTGCACCGCGTCGAGGCGCTGGTGGGCAACGACGCGCTGCGCCACGTGCGCAAGGAGCAGCTGCTGGTGTCGCAGCTCGCGAGCACCTTCAAGGTGCCCAGCGACCAGCTGCCCTCGCGCATCGAGGACGTGCTGACGCGCCTGCGCAACGCGGAGAAGGAGATCCAGCAGCTGCGCACCCAGCAGGTGCTCGGCTCGGCCGGTGCGCTCGCGGACAAGGCGCAGGACGTGAACGGCGTGCTGCTGGTGGCGGAGAAGCTCGACGGGGACGTCGACGCGGGCGCGCTGCGCTCACTCGCCGGTGAGGTGCGCACGCGGCTCGGTTCGCGGCCCGGGATCGTGGCGTTGTTCGCGCCGCAGGGCGACAAGCTGAGCTTCGTCGTGGCCACCACGGCCGAGGCCAGGGACAAGGGCTTCGCGGCGGGCAAGCTCGTGCCCTCGTTCGCGCCCGAGATCGGCGGGCGCGGCGGCGGCAAGCCGGACATGGCGCAGGGTGGCGGCAGCAACCCCGCCGGCATCGAGCAGGCCATCACCGCGCTGCGGGCCGCGGTCGCCGCGGGGTGACCGCCCGCACCGCCGACCGGCCCGGGGAGTCCGATCCCGGGGCCGGCCGCCGTCTCGCCGTGGATGTCGGGTCCGTCCGGGTCGGGGTCGCGCTGAGCGATCCCGCCCCGGTGCTCGCGTCCCCCCTCGTTACCCTGTCGCGTGATGCGCACAGTGACAGTGACCTCGACCAGCTGGCCGGCCTCGTCTCCGAGCACGAGGTGGTGGAGGTGATCGTGGGCCTGCCGAGGACGCTCGCGGACCGGCACGGCCAGGCCGCCGAGATCGCCGTTGCCTACGCCGGAAAGCTCGCCGGGCGGATCGCCCCGGTCCCGGTACGGTTGGCCGACGAGCGCTTGACCACGGTCAGCGCGGCCCGCATGCTGTCGCAGCGAGGCGTCAAGGGACGCAAGCAGCGTGCGGTGGTCGACCAGGCCGCCGCGGTGGAGATCCTGCAGGGCTGGCTCGACGGCCGGGCCGCACACCTGGCGCGGGAGGGCCGATCGTGAGCTCCGAGCTTCCGCCGTTGCCGCCCGGCGGGCGCCGGCGCCGCCCGGGGCCGCCGCCTCCGCCCCTGCCCCGCAACCTGCCGCCGCGGCACGCCCGGCCGGAGCCGCAGGAGCCGCCGCCCGTGCGCCGGCCGCCGGTGCGCCGTCCTCCGCAGGCCGACCACGGGCTGGACCTGTTCGACGACCGCCCGGTGCCCCCGCGGCGGCCGCGCCCGCGGCAGATCCCGCCGGACGACACGCCGACCGACGTCATCCCCGTCCAGGACTACGAGTACTACGAGGACGACTACGACGGCGAGGAAGCCGAGGAGTACGCCGAGGACGACTACGACGGCGACTACGCCGACGACTACCCGGAGGACGAGCGGGCCGAGCCGGAGTACATCGAGCCGCCCGACGACGAGGACGAGCGGCCGAAGCGGGCCGGCCGGGGCCGCCGGATGTTCCGGTGGGTCGCCGCGCTGGCCGTGATCGCGTTGATCGGCGCGGGCGCCTGGTACGGCATCGACAAGGTCTTCGGCTACGCCGACTACGACGGCAGCGGCGAAGGCGACGTCGTGATCGAGATCGGCCAGGGCGACTCGACGAACGCGATCGGCGCCGAGCTGACGAACGCGGGCGTGGTGGCGAGCGCGAAGGCGTTCGTGAAGGCCAGCGAGGACAACACGAAGGTGCTGAGCCTCCAGCCGGGCTACTACGTGATGAAGACGAAGATGTCCGGTGCGGCGGCCGTCGCGAAGCTGACGTCGGCGAACGCACGCGTGGGTGTGCTGCAGGTCCGCGCCGGCACCCAGCTCGACGACATCACGCAGCCCGACGGCACTGTGACCCCGGGCGTGTTCAGCCTGCTGTCGAAGGCTTCGTGCGCGGACCTCAACGGGAAGAGCACGTGCGTGTCCACCGACGACCTGCGTAAGACGGCGGCGTCGGCCGACCTCGCGGCGATGGGCGTGCCGGACTGGGCCGCGAGCGTCGCGGGCAAGAGCACCGATCCGCGCCGGATCGAAGGTCTCGTGGCGCCGGGTGTGTACGACGTCAAGCCCGGCTGGAGCGCGCAGGAGCTGCTCGGGTTCGTGCTGAAGAGCTCGGCGACCAAGGTCCAGGCGGCGGGCCTGGCGGCGTCGACCTCGGTGCAGGGGGAGAACCCGTACCAGGTGCTGACGATCGCCTCGCTGGTCGAACGGGAGGGCGTGAGCGCGGACTTCGGCAAGATCTCCCGCGTCATCTACAACCGGCTCGGGCAGAACCAGCGGCTGCAGCTGGACTCGACGGTGAACTACCTGCTCGACAAGCCGGTCGTGACCACTACGGACGCGGATCGCCAGCGGCCCGGGGCCTACAACACCTACACGACGAACGGGCTGCCTCCCACCCCGATCGGTTCGCCGAGCGCGGATGCCATCCAGGCGGCGCTGCGCCCGACGGAGGGCGACTGGTTCTTCTTCGTCAAGTGCGAGAAGAACGGGTTGTCGTGCTTCGCGGCGACGCTGCCGGAGCACAACCGGAACAAGGACCTGGCGAGGCAGCGCGGTGCGTACTAGGGCGGCCGTACTGGGCAAGCCGATCGCGCATTCGCTGTCCCCGGTGCTGCACGAAGCCGCGTACCGGGCGCTCGGGCTGACCGGCTGGAGCTACGAGCGCATCGAGGTGGACGCCGAGGCGCTGCCCGGTTTCGTGTCGGGACTGGGGCCCGAGTGGGCCGGCCTGTCGGTGACGATGCCGGGCAAGCGTGCCGCGCTGGAGTTCGCGGCGGAGGCGAGCCCGCGTGCGGTCGCGGCGGGTGCCGCGAACACGCTGGTGCGCCGGGATTCCGGGTGGTTCGCGGACAGCACGGACGTCGACGGCGTCGTAGGCGCGGTGCGCGTGGCGGGCGGGTTCGCGGCGGAGCCCGGGTCGACGGGGCTGGTCCTCGGCGCGGGCGGCACGGCGGCGGCGACGGTGGTGGCGTTCGCCGAACTGGGCGTGGCCCGGGTGCGGCTGGTGGTGCGGGATCCCGCACGGGCGGCGGAAGCCGTGGCGGCGGCGGAGCGTGCCGGGGTCGAGCCGGAGGTGCTCGCGTGGTCCGAAGTGGACTTCGCGAAGGTCGTGTCGGACGTGTCGGTGCTCGTGAGCACCGTGCCGCCCGCGGCGGTCGCGGGCAGCGCGGCCACGCTGGCGGCGGCGCCGTGTGTGCTCGACGTGGTCTACCACCCGTGGCCCACCCCGCTGGCGGAGGCGGTCGCGGCCCGCGGCGGCCGGATCGCGACGGGGCTGGACATGTTGCTGCACCAGGCTTTCGGCCAGGTGGAGCACTTCACGGGCCGCCCGGCCCCCCGCGAGGCGATGCGGAACGCCCTCCGCGCGGCGACGGAAAACGTGTTGCCGCTGCCGATCGCCTGAGCTACGTTGGCCGACTGCCTTCCAGAAGGGACAGTCATGCCGAACGCCGGACGCGTCAGCTATGCCGAGGGTGAGATCCAGGAAATCTGGGTCGCCGGGGCACCGGTCCTGAACTCGACCGTCACCCTCGCCGACTACGATCCCCGCTGGGCGCAACTCTACGAACGTAAGGCTAGCCGCATCCGCTCGGCCCTGGGGAAGCGGGTCGTGCCGCTGGACCACGTCGGTTCGACGTCGGTGCCGGGCCTGTGCGCCAAGCAGATCATCGACGTGCTCCTCGTCGTCCCCAACTCTGCCGACGAACCCGCCTACGTGCCCGCGCTTGAAGCCGCGGGCTACCGCTTGGTCATCCGCGAACCGGGCCACGACGAGCACCGCGCCTTCAAGGGGCCGGACACCGACGTCAACCTGCACGTCTATTCGCGCACCTGGAAGTACAGCCAGAACTACGCCGACGCGAAGAACGACGTCATCGACGAGATCCTGGGGTGCGCCTGATGGCCGAGACGCAGTACGACGAGCTCGGTCACCTCTACGACGAGCATTCCGCCACGAACGCCACCAACGCCTACTACGACCGCCCCGCCATCCTGGAACTCGCCGGGGAGGTCGCGGGCAAGCGGGTGCTCGACGTCGGCTGCGCGGGCGGCCACCTCGCCCGGCAGTTGGTCGAACGGGGTGCGAAGGTCACCGGGATCGACCTCAGCGCCACCATGATCGGGCTCGCGCGGAGACGCTGCCCCGAGGCCGAGTTCCACCAGGCCGACCTCGCGCGGCCGCTGGACTTCCTGCCGTCGGACGCGTTCGACCTCGTCACCGCGTCACTGGTGCTGCACTACCTCGAGGACTGGGGTCCGCCGCTCGCCGAGCTGCGGCGGGTGCTCGAACCCGGTGGCGTACTCGTGCTGTCGGTGCACCACCCGGAGGACTGGCACTGGTTCGACCGTCCGGACTACTTCCGCACCGAGCCGGTGCACGACGTGTTCACCGTCGCCGGGCGACCCATGCCGGTGCGGTTCTACCGGCGCCCGCTCAGCGCGAGCTTCCGCGCGCTGCGGCAGGCCGGGTTCGCCGTCGACCAGCTGGTCGAGCCGATGCCGCTGCCCGAGGCGAAGCAGGCCGATCCGGATTTCTACCCGGTGCTGACCACGGCACCGCGCTTCCTGTACTTCCGCGCGATCAGCGAGGAGGTACCGTCGGGCACGTGAAGATCGCCATCCTCGACGACTACCAGAACGTGGCACAGGACTTCGCCGACTGGAAGTCCCTCGACGCCGAGCTCGAGGTGTTCACCTCCCACATCGACGACCCCGACGAACTGGTCGCCCGCCTCGCCGGCGCCGAGGTCGTCGTCGCGATGCGCGAGCGCACCCGGTTCCCCGCCGAGCTGCTGGCCCGGCTGACCGACCTGAAGCTCCTGGTCAGCACCGGCCACCGCAACGCCGCGATCGACCTGAAGGCCGCCGAGGAACACGGCATCCTCGTGTGTGGCACGGGCTACCTCCCGCACCCCACCGCCGAGCACACGTGGGCGCTCATCCTGGCCGCCCAGCGGCACCTCGACGTCGAGCTGCCCGCGATGCGCCAGGGCCGCTGGCAGACCACCGTCGGCGTCCCCCTGCACGGCCGGACCCTGGGCCTGCTGGGCCTGGGCAGGCTCGGCTCGCGCGTGGCGAAGGTGGGGCAGGCGTTCGGCATGGAGACGATCGCCTGGAGCCAGAACCTCACCCCCGAACGCGCCGCCGAGCACGGTGTCACCGCGGTGGCGAAGGAGGAGCTGTTCCGCCGCTCCGACGTGCTGTCGGTGCACCTGGTGCTCAGCAAGCGCACGCGCGGCCTGGTGGGCGCGGCGGAGCTGGCGCTCATGAAACCCGATTCGCTGCTGGTCAACACCTCCCGTGGACCCATCGTCGACGAGGCCGCCCTCGTCGACGCCCTGCGCCGCCGGGCGATCGGCGGCGCCGCGCTCGACGTGTTCGACGTCGAGCCGCTGCCCGCCGACCACCCCCTGCGGACGCTGGACAACGCGGTGCTCACCCCGCACCTCGGCTACGTGACCCGTGACGTCTACGACGTCTTCTTCCGCGACGCGGTCGAGGACATCGCCGCCTGGCGGGCGGGCAGCCCGGTGCGGGTGATGAGCCTTACCTGACGACCGTCCCGCTGGAGCTGATCCGGGCCTTGATGTTGTCCGAGAAGGACTGCGCCTCCCCGTACACCCCGGGGTAGCCCGGTTCGGCACAGCCCTCGCCCCAGCTGACGATGCCGACCTCGACCCAGTCGCCCGCGGAATCCCGCTTCACCATCGGACCGCCCGAGTCACCCTGGCACGTGTCGACGCCACCCTGCGGGTAACCGGCGCACAGCTCGTACGCCGGCTGCAGTTCACTGCCGTAGGACTGCTGGCACGACGCGTCGGAGACGAACGGGACCGTCGCGTATCTCAGGTACCGGGACTGGCCGCCGCCCTCGGTGGTGGCACCCCAGCCCATGATCGTGAAATCGCCGCTGTTGAGCGAAGTCTGGCCCTGTGCGGCGATCGGCAGCAGCGGGGCCGACGGCGCCGACGCCAGCTCGATCAGCGCCCAGTCCTGCGCGCCCGTGCTGGCGTACTGCGGGCTGCGGTAGACGTACGTGGAGCGGATCGACTGCCCGCCGCCAGCCTGCAGGTCGACCTTGCCGATCGTGGCGGTGATGCTCGAGTTGCTGCCGGTGCGCGTGACGCAGTGCGCCGCGGTGAGCACCACCTTCGACGCGACGAGCGCGCCGCCGCAGCCCATCGACAGCCGCACCATCCACGGGAACTGGCCCTGTGCGGCGGTCTGGCCGCCGACGACGAACGGTGTGGCGGCCTGTGCGGTGCCGGTGGCGAGCGTGACCACGGCGGTGGCGAGCACGCCGAGGCCGACGAGGCCGCGGCGGAGACGGGAAAAGCGCATGACGAACAAACCTCCGCAGGATGAGGGGACCGTGCGCGAGGATTCCGCGCAGCGAAACAAAAACTAACCGCCGCGGAGGGGGGTGCGAATCCGACTAAAGTCTAGTTCGCGGAAAGACACCCCGATCGGGTCACGCCGTGAGTTCTGCCAGTACCCGATCGGTGAAAGCGGGCCACACCTCGGCCGCCCAGGGGCCGAACGCGCGGTCGGTGAGCGCGACGCACGCGGCCCCCGCGCCGGGGTCCACCCAGAGGAAGGTGCCGGACTGCCCGAAATGCCCGAACGTCCGGGGTGACGACGCCGCCCCTGTCCAATGTGGACTCTTCGAGTCGCGGATCTCGAACCCCAGGCCCCAGTCGTTCGGTTTCTGGTGCCCGAACCCCGGCAGCACGCCGGTCAGCCCGGGGAACGCGACCTGCGTCGCCGCGCTCAGCGTCGCCGGGTCCAGGAGGGTGGGCCGTTGCAGCTCGGCCGCGAACGCGAGCAGGTCGCGGACGCACGAGACGGCGCCGGAGGCGGGGGAGCCGTCCAGTTTCGTGGCAGCCATGCCCAGCGGCACGAACAGCGCCTCCGACTGGTACTCGGCGAACGGGATGCCCGAGTGTTCCGCGAGCGTGTCGGCGAGGACCTCGAACCCGGCGTTGGAGTACAGCCGCCGCGTCCCGGGCGCGGCCATCGCCCGGTGTTCGTTGAAGGCGAGGCCGGACGTGTGGGCGAGCAGGTGCCGCACCGTCGAACCCTCCGGGCCCGCGGGTGTGTCGAGCTCGACGACGCCCTCTTCGATCGCGATGTGCGCCGTGTAGGCCGTCAGCAGCTTCGTCACCGACGCGAGGCGGTACGTGCGTTCCGGGTCACCGTGCTGCCCGAGCACGGTCCCGTCGGCGGCGACCACCGCCACCGACGCGTTGTCCACCGGCCACTCGTCGATCGCACGCAGGCTGTCCACCCCGCCACCCTACGACGAGGGCCCGGCGCGACCGCGTCGCACCGGGCCCTCGTCGTGCGGTCGTCAGACCTTGGTGGTGTCGTTGAGCTCGGCGCCCTCCTCCTCGCGGCCCGGGGTCCGCAGGTTCCACTTCGTGATGACCCAGCGGAACACGAAGTAGTAGATCACCGCGTACACCAGGCCGATCGGGATCAGCAGCCACGCCCGGTTCGCGGCCGGGGCGCTGAAGTTCAGCAGGTAGTCGATCGCGCCCGCCGAGAACGAGAACCCGAGGTGGATGTCCAGCGCGTTGCAGATCGCGAGCGAGACGCCGGTGAGCACCGCGTGGATGAGGTACAGCGGCCACGCCACGAACATGAACGCGAACTCGATCGGCTCGGTGACGCCGGTGAGGAACGAGGTCAGCGCGGCGGAGATCATGATGCCGCCCGCCACCTTCCGCTGCTCCGGCCGGGCGGTGTGCCAGATGGCCAGCGCGGCGGCGGGCAGCGCGAACATGAAGATCGGGAAGAACCCGGTCGTGAACGCGCCCGCGTGCGGGTCCCCGGCGAAGAAGTTGTTGATGTCGCCGCCCTTGAAGATGAACCACACCGGCACGTTGATCAGCTGGTGCAGGCCGATCGGCAGGAGCAGCCGGTTGACCAGACCGTAGATCCCGCCACCGATGACCGCGTCCCCGGTGACCGCGTTGCCCAGGTGCTGGATGACGTTGTCCACGGCGGGGAAGATCAGGCCGAAGATGACGCCGAGGACCAGCAGGGCGAGCGAGTTGATGATCGGCACGAACCGGCGGCCGCCGAAGAAGGCCAGGTACGGGGGCAGCTTGATGCGGTGGAACCGCTGCCACAGCACCGCCGTCACGAGACCGACGATCACACCGCCCAGCACGCTGTAGGGCCACTTGATCGGCTGGAGGTACCAGCCCTCCTTGAACCCTTCCAGGTCGCTGATCGGCGCGAAGACCTGCACGACCTTGTTGAACACGACGAAGCCCACGACGGCGGCGACGCCGGTCGAACCGTCGCCGCGCCGGGCGAAGCCGACGGCGATGCCCACCGCGAACAGCAGCGGGAGCCAGTCGAACAGCCCACCGCCGGCCGCGGCGAGCACGGCCGCGACCTTCTTCGTCGCGTCCCAGCGGCCGAGCAGGTCGTCCTGGCCCAGCCGGCTGAGCAGACCCGCGGCGGGCAGCGTGGCGATGGGCAGCATGAGGCTGCGGCCGAAGCGCTGCAGCCCCGCGACCCCCCTGCCCTTCCCTCTGTTCGTTCCTTCGGCGGTGGTGGTACTCACGGCATACCTCCGTGTTCGGCGGGGAGTGTCGGGTCCAGATCCATGGTCACCTGGTACCGGTCGCCCCGGTACCAGGAGGTGATGTCCTCGACCGGATCTCCGGCGGTGGTGGAGATCCGGCGGAAGACCAGAAGCGGGTCGCCGGCGCGGATGCCCAGCAGCCGCGCGGTTTCCCGGTCCGCCGCCTCGGCCCAGACGATCTGCCTGCCGTGGTCGAAGCGGAGGTCGTAGTGCCGGGCGAGGAGCTCGTACAGGGACTGCGTGAGGTCCTGGTCGAGCAGTCCGGGCAGCGGCCCGGGGTGGTACCAGCCCCGCTCGAGCGCGAGCGGTACCCCGTCGGCGCACCGCAGCCGGGTCAGCCGGTAGGCGCTGCTGCCCGGGGCGAGACCCAGTGCGTTCGCGGTGGGCGCCGGCGGGACCTCGGCCGCCAGGCCGAGCACCTTCGTGGTGGGCACGAGCCCGCGCCGCCGCATGTCGTTGGTGAACGACGAAAGGTACAGCTGCAGGTCCATCCGGCGGGTCGCGGTGAAGGTGCCCTTGCCCCTCGCCCTGGTCAGCAGGCCCTCCTCGACCAGCTTCCCGATCGCCGACCGGACGGTCAGCCGTGAGACGCCGTAGCGCTGCGCCAGCTCCCGTTCCGACGGGATGGGGGAGCCGGGCGGGAGCTCCCGTTCGATCGTGCGCCGCAGGATTTCCCGCAGCTGGGCGTGTTTCGGCGTGGGGCCGTCCACCACCCGGCCGGCGGCGACTTCGGATGCAGCCAAGGTCGCCACCTTCCTTTGTTTCGGCTTCGTTGCCGGGCTCGCTCCCGGCGCCGAAGATTGGTACGTTCCGGTCTAGACCATTTCTTGATGGGGCAGAATGCTCCGCCTACCGTTGGGGTGTCAACCACCGTTACGGGAACGTGTTCAGCCGACTAGGAGAGGGAGGCCGCCGTGGCCGACGACAGGCCGGAAAAGATTCTCGCGGCGCTCGGAGGCGCCGGGAACGTCATCGACATCGAAGGGTGCATCACGCGGCTGCGCTGCGAACTGCAGGACGGTTCCGTGGTGGACGAGGCGGCGCTCAAGCAGGCCGGTGCCCACGGGGTCATGAAGATGGGATCGGTCGTGCAGGTCGTGGTGGGGCCGGAGGCCGACACGATCGCCGAGGACATCCAGGACCTGCTGTGAGCACGGTCGTCGCGAGCCCGGTGCCGGGCCGTGCGGTGCCGATGAGCGAGGTGCCCGACCCGGTGTTCGCGCAGGCGATGGTCGGGCCGGGGGTGGCCGTGGAGCCCGGGGGCGGGGAGCAGGAGGCGGTGGCGCCGATCGACGGCACCGTGGTCACCCTGCACCCGCACGCGTTCGTCGTCGCGGGGGAGGACGGCAAGGGCGTGCTGGTGCACCTGGGCATCGACACGGTCAAGCAGAAGGGCGAGGGCTTCACCCTGCACGTGGTGAAGGGCGAGTCCGTGCGGGCGGGGCAGCCGCTGATCCGGTGGAACCCGGACGCGGTGCGGGCCGCCGGCTACTCGCCGGTGGTGCCGGTGGTCGCGCTCGACGCGCCGGCGGACCGGCTTTCGGAGCTGCTCACCGACGGCCCCGTGGCCGCCGGTGAGCAGCTGTTCGTCTGGGGCTAGGCGGTCACGACGTTGCTGCCGTCGACCTTCACGGGGATGGACGGCAGCGGCGTCGAGGCCGGGCCCTTTTCGACGGCGCCGGTCAGCGCGTTGAACACCGAGCCGTGGCAGGGGCAGCTGAGCTTGCCGCCGTCGGGGTTGACGGTGCAGCCCTGGTGCGTGCAGATGGCGCTGAAGCACGCCGCGGTCGTCTCGGTCGGCCGGGCGACGATGGCCTGCTGGCCGTTGACCTGCACGGATTTGCACTGCCCGACCGGGATGTCGGCGAGCGCCGCGACGGTCGTGCCCGACGGCGCGGGCGCGGGTGCGGCGCCCCCGGATGAGCCGGACGAGCCGGAGTCGGTGCCGCAGGCCGTGAGCGCGACCGCACCGGCCGCAGCGCCGGCCACGGCGACTCCGGTGGTCAGGACGGTACGACGGGTGGGTGTGTCAGCAGTCATGCCCTTTTTCACGGGATGGCCGCCGATCCGGTTCAAAGTTGTTGCACATTGAACCGGATCGGGGGTCGTCTCGTGGAACGGTTGTAGGTTTGCCGTCGAGGGAAGGGGTGCGGCCATGGTGGCGTGGGTGCTGCGGGTCCTGGTGGTGCTGGGGCTGCTCGGCTCGGCCTGGGTGCACTACGACCTGTACGCGAACGAGGGGTTCGCCGACATCGACACGATCGGCCCGTTGTTCCTGGTGAACGTGATCGCGGGGGTGGCGATCGCGCTCGCGGTGCTGCTGTGGCACCACTGGCTGCCGGTGCTGGCGGCCGTCGGCTTCGGCGCGGTCACGCTGGCCGCGTACCTGGTGTCGCTGACGCCGGGCGGGTTGTTCGGGGTGCACGAGCAGTTCGTGATGCAGTCGGAGATCTGGGGTGTGGTGACCGAGGCGGGCTGCGTGGTGTTCGGGGCTGCGCTGCTGTTCGCGCAGACGCGGACGCGGCAGGCCGTCCGCGTATGAAGGAGGGTGCGGAAGACCAGTTGATGCGCGCGCTGCACGACGAGCACGCGGCGGCGCTGTGGTCCTACGCGCTCAGGCTGACGAACGGTGACCGCGCCCTCGCCGAGGACGTGGTGCAGGAGACGCTGCTGCGGGCGTGGAAGCACCCGAAGGTGCTGGACCAGACGCAGGGCTCGGCGCGGGCGTGGCTGTTCACGGTGGCCCGCCGGATCGCGATCGACGGGTGGCGTTCGGCGGCGTCGCGGTCCGAGGTGAGCACGGACGCGCCGCCGGAGCTGGCGCTGCCGGACGGGACCGAGCGCGCGCTGCAGGGCTGGCTGGTGGCGGAGGCGGTGCGCGAGCTGTCCGACGCGCACCGCGAGGTGCTGGGATTGTGCTACTTCCAGGGGTTTTCGGTGGCTGAGGCGGCGGAGCGGCTGGGGGTCGCGCCCGGGACGGTGAAGTCGCGGACGCACTACGCGTTGCGGGCGTTGAGGCTCGCGTTGGAGGAGAGGGGGGTGACCCGGTGAGCCGGCCTGCGGACGAGTTCGAGACCTATGACGCGGCGTACGTCCTCGGCGCGCTGTCCCCCGAGGACCGGGCTGCCTTCGAGGCGCACCTGAAGGACTGCGCGGAGTGCGCGCGGTCGGTGCAGGAACTGGCGGGGTTGCCGGGGCTGTTGGCCCAGGTCGGCCCGGAGATGGTGGAGCCGCCCGAGCCGCCGCCCGGTGTGTTGCCGTCGATGCTGGGCGCCGTGCGCAAGGCCCGGAGGCGGCGCACGCTGACGACCACGGTGGTCGGGGTGGCCGCGGCTGCCGCGGTGGTGGCGGCGGTGTTCGTCCCGCAGGCCGCCGGGCCTGCCGGGACCGCCATGACTCCACTGGTGTCGGCCCCCGTTCAGGCGACGGCCGCGGTGGCCGCCGTGTCGGGCGGTTCGCGGGTGGACATGTCGTGCCAGTACAAGGGGGCGGAGTACGGGGCGGACTACCGCCTGGTCGCCCTCAGGGCGGACGGGACCGAGACGGATCTGGCCAGCTGGTGGGCGGACCCGGACCACACGGCGAAGATCACCCTGGACACGGCGATGTCCCCGGACGACATCCAGGCCCTGGAGATCCGCACAGCATCGGGGACGCCGGTGCTGCGCTGGCAGCCCTGAGGCTGCGCCCCCGGCGGCTTTTGCCTGGGGGACGGTTTCGGTGGGTCGTCGGCTTTGCTGAGCGGCGGCTTTGCTGGGACGGCTTCGCTGGGCGGCGTGCTTCTCCCGCGTGTGTCTTCGGTGGGTGGCTTCACGGGGCATCATTGCCGTTCCGCTCGGACTCAGGTCTGAGGCAGTCGGTGCCGTGGTCCCCCTACGGTCCCTGCTCCATTTCCTGCTCGGGGCGATGTCGGCTGTCCGTACCGATATCCCGCTCCATATTTCAGTTTTCCCTGAGTCTCGCTATTCATTTTATCTACCCGGCCCGGCCGTTCATGAGATGAATTCCGCGCGCCAGTTCGCGGTGACACTATTTTCCGCCCGTTACCGCTGTGGGACCACGTCGACGTGCCTACTTTCCCCATCCGGCGCAGGCACCGCCCAGTCCGACTCCGATCATCGCGCGAACCACTACCCCGGCCATGCCACCAATCGCATGTGACCGCCTCATTCCGGCTCACTTGGTCACCGAGCGAGCTACCACCGACCACGCCGCCCCTTCTTCCGCCGAAACCAAACCGGGTCTCGGACACTTCGGCGGAATCCTTCCCGCACGCGGCTTCCTTCTGACCCATCGCCATTGCTTGGACTCGGCTCCCCAGTCACCTTGGCCGTTCGATCGCCACGCCCACCCCTACCGTTTGATAGCCCCGCTTTCCGGCTTGCGCGACCCCCGACCCCCCGGCCGCCCAGTCCTCCCGCCAACCCTGGCCGCCCAATCCCCCTGCACACCCGTCTCGTTCGATCCGCGCTCACGGTGGCCGTTCGCTCAACCGCCCACCCCGTCCTGATCACACCACCGGTCGTGCACCCCATCGCCCTACCTGACCCCCACCCGCGCTTCCACCCGCCCCACCCCTCGCCTCCACCCACTCCACCCCTCGCCTCCACCCACTCCACCCCTCGCCTCCACCCGCTCCGCCCCAAACCCGCTGCCCCATCCGCTCTACCTCCGCCCCCAACCGCAAACCGCCCACCGGCACCACAATTCGCACCGCAACTCGACCCCAATTCACCCGACCGAAGGAATTCCTCCGAATTTCCGCACGAGTGGTCCATTCGTAAAAACTCTTCCTTGCCGAATACCGCCCGCCCCGGGAAAAGTAGAGGCATGACCAACGCACTCCACCCCGTTCTCGCCATCCTCCTCACCGCCGCGTTCGCCGGAGCGGGCGCCACGCTCGCGATGCTCGCGTCAGTCGTCCTCGCCCGGGCCCGGGCACCCGCCCCGGTTCCGACGCTTCCCGTCGCCATTGGCACGGCCGTCCTGTGGTCGTTCGCGGGCTGGCGGTGGCTTTCGGGCGCCTGGCCCGGCTGGTGGCTGCCGGTGCCGCTCGCTCTTGCGACCTTCGCGGTCCCGCTGGCGGCCGCCGATCTGCGGCACCGCCGCCTGCCTGACGCGCTCACGTTGCCCGCGTACCCAGCCCTCGCGACCGCGCTCGTGACAGCGGCGGCAGCCGGTCCCGGCCCGCCGCTGGCGATTCGAGCGGCCACTGCCGCTGTCCTCTTCGGCGGCGCACACATGCTGGTGCACGCGTTGTCCCAGCGCTCATTGGGCGCGGGCGACGTGAAGCTCGCAGGTGTCCTCGGCGCGGTGGCGGGCGCCGTGCACTGGATGGCGCTCGTCCTGGCGGCCGCACTCGCGTCGGTGGTCACGGTGGTGCTCGCGCTGGTCCGACATTGGAGGCGCGGAGTACCGCACGGGCCCGGCATGCTCGCCGCGACCTGGCTGGTCGCGGTGTTCCCGGGAACAGGTATGGGCACTTGAGTCCCGCAGGGTGGGACGTGACAGGATCGTGAGGTGTTGCGCTGGATAACCGCAGGTGAATCGCACGGGCCCGCGCTGGCCGCCGTGCTGGAAGGGATGGTGGCCGGAGTCGAGGTCACCACCGCCGAAGTGAGCGAGCAGCTCGCCCGCCGGCGGCTCGGGTTCGGCCGCAGCCCGCGCATGGGCTTCGAAACCGACCACATCGAGTTCCTCGGCGGTGTCCGGCATGGCGTGACCCAGGGCGGCCCCATCGCGGTGCACATCGAAAACGCGGAATGGCCCAAATGGGAAAAGGTCATGGCCGCCGACCCGGTCGATCCGGCCGAGCTCGCCGGTCTCGCCCGCAACGAGCCGCTGACGCGGCCCCGGCCCGGGCACGCGGACCTGCCTGGCATGCAGAAGTACGGCTTCGACGAGGCCCGGCCCGTGCTCGAGCGGGCCAGCGCGCGGGAAACCGCGTCCCGCACAGCACTCGGCACGGTGGCGCGCGCGTTCCTGCGTCAGCTGCTCGGTGTGGAGATCATCAGCCACGTGATCTCGATCGGCGGTGCCGAGGCGCCGGAAGGTCCGCTGCCCGGTCCGGGAGACCTCGCCGCCATCGACGAGAGCCCGGTGCGTGCCTTCGGTCAGGAGGCCACGGACCGGATGGTCGCCGAAGTCGACGCCGTGCGGAAGGCGGGGGACACCGTCGGCGGCGTGATCGAGGTGATCGCCTACGGGCTGCCGCCGGGGCTCGGTTCCCACGTGCACTGGGACCGCCGGCTGGACGCGCGGCTCGCGGGTGCGCTGATGGGCGTGCAGGCGATGAAGGGCGTCGAGGTCGGCGACGGCTTCACCACGGCTCGCCGCTGGGGCAGCCAGGCGCACGACGAGATCGACCCGGGCTCCGGGCCGGTCGGCGTCACGCGCCGGTCGAACCGTGCGGGTGGACTGGAAGGCGGCATCACCAACGGGGAACCGCTGCGGGTGCGCGTCGCGATGAAGCCGATTTCGACCGTGCCGAAGGCGCTGTCCACTGTGGACGTCACGACCGGTGAGCCCGCGGTGGCCATCCACCAGCGGTCCGATGTCTGTGCGGTGCCGCGGGCCGGGGTCGTGCTGGAGTCGGTGGCTGCGCTCGTCCTGGCCGACGCGGCGTTGGAGAAGTTCGGTGGTGACTCGCTCGCCGAAACCAAGCGCAACGCCGAGGGCTACCTCAAGGCGCTGGAGGAACGGTGGTGAAGCCGTGCGTCGTGGTCGTCGGGCCGCCCGGATCCGGTAAGAGCACGGTCGGCCCGTTGCTGGCCGCGGAACTCGGTGTTCCGTTCCGCGACACCGACGACGACATCGTCGCCCGCACGGGGCGTTCGATCGCGGACATCTTCGCGACCGACGGCGAGCCGGCGTTCCGCGAACTGGAGGAGGCGGTGGTCGCCGAGGCGCTCGCCGAGCACGACGGCGTGCTGTCCGTCGGCGGCGGGGCCGTCCTGGCCGCCGCCACGCAGGAGCGGCTGAAAGGCCATCCCGTGGTGTTCCTGAAGGTCGGCTTCGCCACCGGCGTGCAGCGCGTCGGGCTGTCGACGGCCCGGCCGCTCCTCGCCGGGGTGAACCCGCGCGCGACATACCGCAGCCTCCTCGAAGCGAGGCTGCCGGTGTACCGCGCGGTCGCCACGATCGAGGTCGACACCGACGACCGCACGCCCGAGGAGATCGTGTCCGCCATCGCGACACGGCTGACCGACGAACTGGAGAAGACGCAGTGACCGAGCCGGTGCGCATCCGGGTCGAGACCAGCCACCCCTACGACGTCGTGATCGGCAAGGGGCTGCTGGGCGAACTGACCGACGTCCTGCGCGACGCGTCGAAGGTCGCGCTGGTCCACCCGCCCACGCTGACCGCCACGGCCGAGGCCATCCGCGAGGAACTCGTGGAGGCGGGCCTGGACGCGCACCGCGTCGAAATCCCCGACGCGGAGGACGGCAAGGCGCTGAGCGTCGCGAGCTTCTGCTGGGAGGTGCTCGGGCGGATCGGGCTCGACCGGCGTGGCGTGGTCGTGGGCCTCGGTGGCGGCGCCGTCACCGACCTCGCCGGGTTCGTGGCGGGGACGTGGATGAGGGGCGTGCGGCTCGTCAACGTGCCGACCACGCTGCTCGGCATGGTGGACGCCGCGGTCGGCGGCAAGACCGGCATCAACACCGAGGCCGGCAAGAACCTCGTCGGCGTGTTCCACGAGCCGGCCGCGGTGCTCGCCGACCTGGCGACCCTGGAAAGCCTGCCGCCCAACGAACTCGTCGCCGGCATGGCGGAGGTCGTGAAGGCCGGGTTCATCGCCGACCCGGTGATCCTCGACCTGATCGAGGCCGATCCGGCCGCGGCCGTGGACCCGCAGGGCGAGGTGCTCGGCGAACTGGTCCGCCGCTCGATCCAGGTCAAGGCCGACGTCGTCGCCGCCGACCTGCGTGAGTCCGACCTGCGCGAGATCCTCAACTACGGCCACACCCTCGGCCACGCCATCGAGCGTCGCGAACGGTACCGCTGGCGGCACGGCGCCGCTGTCAGCGTCGGCCTCGTCTTCGCGGCCGAGCTGGCTCGGCTCGCCGGACGTCTCGATGACGCCACCGCCGAGCGGCACGCCGCCGTGCTGAAGCTGCTCGGCCTGCCCACCACCTACGACCCGGACGCGCTACCGCAACTGCTGGAAACCATGCGTGGCGACAAGAAGACGCGGTCCGGCGTGCTGCGGTTCGTCGTGCTCGACGGGCTCGCCAAACCCGGACGCCTCGAAGGCCCGGACCCCGCCTTGCTGGCCGCCGCGTACTCGGCGATCGCCAGGGACAAGCCCGCTGAGGGCGGGAGCGTGCTGCTGTGAACCCGGCGCCCGGAGCCGGGGGATGTGACGAGGGGAGCGCAACGCGGTGAAGGTCTTCGTCCTCAATGGACCGAACCTGGGGCGGCTCGGCAAGCGGGAACCGTCGGTCTATGGTTCGACCACGCACGCGGACCTGGCCGAACTCTGCGTGAAGACCGGCGGAGAACTCGGCCTGGACGTCGAAGTGCGGCAGACGGACCACGAGGGTGAGATGGTCGGCTGGTTGCACGAGGCGGCAGACGGCGGTTTCCCCGTGGTGCTCAACGCCGGGGCCTGGACGCACTACTCGATCGCCGTCCGCGACGCCGCCGCCCAGCTGACCGCGCCGCTCATCGAGCTGCACATCTCCAACGTGCACAAGCGCGAGGAGTTCCGGCACCACAGCGTGCTTTCCGACATCGCCACGGCGGTCATCGCCGGTCTCGGCGTGCCCGGTTACCCCCTGGCGCTGCGCTGGCTCGCCGAAAACGCCCGCTGACGACCACTGCCCGGAAGTCGCGGGGCGACTGGAGCCGCGGAAGGCATCGCGCGAGCACCCGGCCGCGCCGCGTGCGCGGCAACGATGGAACCGGCCCGCGATGCGGCGGTGCGCGAGGGGTCTTTTGCGGCCCTGGTGCGGCGACGATGGGGCCGATCGCACGGCGCGGCGGCGAGATGAGCCCGCGGGTGCGGCAACGGTGGGACCAATCACCGGCACGGAACGACAGGACCGGCGCCACGGGACCCGCCCGCGGCACGGGCCCGACAGGACCAACCGGCGGTGCGGCGACGACAGGACCGACACCGCGGCGCGGCGACGACAGGGCCGACACCGCAGCGCGGCAAAGGCGGGAACAGCCTGCGACGCGACAACAGGACCAACCGGCGGCGCGGGACCGGCACGCCCACCACAACCCCGCCCGAGAGCAACCACCCACACCCGCCCGAGAACGACAACCGACCCCCCTCGAGAAGAACAACCCACATCCACCCGAGCAGCGAGGTGAGCATGAAAGTCCCCGTGCTGCGGACCCCTCGGCTCACCCTGCGGGGCCTCCGGCCAACCGACACCGAGGCGATCCTGCGGATCTTCGCCGATCCCGGGCAGAGCCGCTACCTTGCCGTCGACTACAGCGATCCTGAGCGCTGCCGCGAGATGGTCGGGCGCCGGCTCGCGTATGACGGGCCGGACGGGCTGGGGCACTGGGTGATCGAGCACAACGGCCACGTCATCGGGCTCGCGCACCTGCGGCCCTCCAGCGACCTGCCTCCGGGCACGGCCGAGATCGGCTACTTCCTCGACCCCGCGCACGGCGGAGAGGGCTTCGCTACCGAGGCCGCCGCCGCGTTGCTCGACCACGGGCTCCGCACCATCGGCGTCAGCGCCGTCTGGGCGCTCGTCCACGAAGCCAACACCGCCAGCCGCAGGCTCGTCGAGCGGCTCGGGCTCCAGGACGTCGGCGGCGAGGAACACTACGGCGGCCCCCACCGCGTCTACATCGCGCTTCCCGGCCACCACGGCCACCTGCACCACGTCGAGCTGTGGGTGCCCGACCTCGCCCGCGCCGAAGCCAGCCTGGGGTGGCTCCTCACCGAACTGGGCTGGCACGAGTTCCAGCGCTGGCCCGCCGGAATCAGCTGGAAACAAGGCCCCACGTACGTCGTCGTCGAGGTGTCGCCCGCGCTCACCGCTTCCGAGCACGACCGCTGCCGGCCCGGGCTGAACCACCTCGCCCTGCACGCCGGCTCACCACACCGCGTGGACGAACTCGCCCGCGAGGCCGGGCGGCACGGCTGGCGCCCGCTGTTCCCCGACCGGTACCCGCACGCGGGCGGGCCGGACCACTATGCGGCCTATCTGGAAAACGCGGACGGTTTCGAGGTGGAACTCGTCGCAGAGCGGCCTGGCGTCACCCAGGAGGGTTAACGACCTCCTACACTGACGCAGCTACCGACGGAAGGTCACCACCGAACATGCGCGGGTTCCGACAGCGGCTCACCGCTGCCCTCCTGGCGATCGTGCTGGGCACGGCGACCGCCGCCTGCACACCCGGCAACGCGCAGACCCAGGCCGAGGGCGACGGCGGCCTCGGCGGCTCCCCGGCGAACGGCCACGCCAAACCCGCCCAGGTCTCGCTCACCACCACCGGCAATCGCGAAAGCGCCGGTGTCGTCGCGGCGGGCGGCCCCGGCGCGCCCTACAACTACGGCCCCACCGTCATGCTCGACGGCGGCACGACCCGCATGTGGTGGTGCAGCCAGTATCCGACCGCGCCGCCTCCGGGCGACGACATCCTCTACGCGGAGTCACCCTCCCCCGACGGTCCCTTCACCGGGCCGGGTGGCGCCGTTCCGCCCGCCGTGTTGTCCGGCAACCCCGGGCAGTTCGACGGAGCGCACACGTGCGATCCCTCGGTGATCCGCGTCGACGGGACGTACTACCTCTACTACACGGGCGCGGCGGGCGATCACGCGCTCGGCAACGCCATCGGCCTCGCCACCAGCACCGACGGCCTGACCTGGACCCGCCGGCCCGGCCCGGTCGTCGGCCCGTCCCACGACGTCCACCGCGACAACCTCTACGGCGCGGGGCAGCCCTCGGCCGTCTACCTCGACGGCTGGTTCTACCTCATGTTCACCGACACCACGGGCCGCGCCGCGGGCTGGAACGGGGCCGGGCAGTTCGTGCTGCGCGCCAAGGACCCCGCCTTCAGCAGCGGGGTGGAAGCCTTGACCGACAAGGGTTTCGCCGCGGTGCCCGGAACCGGCGCACCTCGCACCGCCTCCGTGGTCGACGCCTTCAGCGCCGACCTCGAATGGGTCGACGGCCTCGACGCGTTCGCCATCGCCCACGAAACCGACGGCGGCACGAGCGTGACCTTCTGGAACCGCGACTTCACCGCCCACCCGTACCGGGACGTGCTGCTTCCCGGGCCGTGGCGCGAAGGGCCGGGCCTGGTCCGCAGGCCCGACGGGCACGCGCCGGCGTCCACTTCGGACCCGTGTGGCCGCATCCCGTTCGACGTCGTGCGCGCGACCAGCCTCGGCGAGGCGAACGCGCCCACCGACCTGCGGCACTACGGGCTCGACGTCACCGGCGTCAACGCGTGCGCGACCCCGCAGCGTGCCCTCGGCGTGCTCGACGGGTTCGCGATGCCGTCACCGGTGCGGACCATGGACCTCGTCTCGGACGGGAAGCTCGTCCGCGTCGACCGGCGGTCCGTCGCCGTCCAGCTGGCTACGCACGTGCTCGACGAGCGCCTGCCCGCGCTCGACCAGGTCCGGCCCGCCGCGCACCTCGCGACCGGCGCCCGCGCGATCCAGGCCGCCGGGCTGGGACTGGGTTTCCTGCTCGACGACGGCAACCTGTGGCCCGTGCAGCCCGGCACGGTCGCGCAGCTCAACGGCTCGCCGGTCGAAACGGTCAGCGCCGCCGAGTGGCGCGCCCACCCGCAGGCCGGGCCGCTCGGCCGCTGACCGACGACGCGCCGCGCGGTGTGGGAGACGGCGTGCGACGCCGCCGCGGCGTGGGGGAGGGGCGTTCCTCCTCCGGCTCTGCTTCCTCAGGCTGTGACTTGTTCAGCCGGGCGCCCACGAGCAGACCGAGCCCGGCGGGGATCAGCACGAGCAAGGCGGTGAACGCCGCGCCGCCGGTGAGCGCGGGCCGCAGTTCGGCCGTACCCGCCTGGTCGACGAGGATCCCGCGGCCGATCACGTACAGCACGCCGGAGCCCCAGCCCGCGACGAGCGAGGCGAGGAGCCACGTGCGCCCGGCGTCCTCCCGCCGCAGCCACGCGTCGAGCGCGCCCCACAGCGCCGCCGCGCCGACGAGCAGCGCGATCACGACGATCCGGACCGTCAGCAGGCCCGTGGGGTGGTACACCGCCGCCTTCGCCAGCGCCGTGTCCGCGATGCCGTGCAGCACCGCCATCCCGAGTCCTCGCGTCAACCAGGGCCGCATCGTGTCACTGTAAGGCAACCCGTCAGTAAGGTGAGGGCGTGCCCGATCTCCATGCCGCCCGCCGGGACGCGCTGCGTGCGCTGGTCCGCCAGGCCGGGGCCGACGCCCTGCTCGTCACCGACCTGCTGAACATCCGCTACCTCACCGGGTTCACCGGGTCGAACGCCGCGCTGCTGCTGCACGCCGACGGCGAGCCGAAGACCCTGTTCTGCACCGACGGCCGCTACGTCACGCAGGCCGCCGCCGAGGTGCCGGACCTCGAGCACGTGATCGACCGGGACAGCGCCGCGGCGCTCGTCAAACGCGGCTCGGGGCGGACGGGCTTCGAGAGCCAGCACGTGAGCGTCGAGCAGTACGAGGTCCTCGCCTCGGCCTCGGCGGAGGTGGACCTCGTGCGCGCCCCGGGTCTGGTCGAGCGGCTGCGGCTGGTCAAGGACGAGCACGAGATCGAAGCCGTGCGCCGCGCCTGCGCCGCCGCCGACGCCGCCCTCGCCGAGCTGCTGGAGCGCGGCGGGATCCGGCCCGGCCGCACCGAACGGGAGGTCGCGCGGGACCTCGAGAACCTGATGCTGGACCACGGTTCGTCGGCGCCGTCGTTCGACTCGATCGTCGCCACGGGAGTCAACTCCGCGATCCCGCACCACCGGCCGACCGACGCGGTGCTGAGGCAGGGCGACTTCCTCAAGCTCGACTTCGGCGCGACCGTCGACGGCTACCACTCCGACATGACCAGGACGCTGGTGCTCGGCAAGGCGGCGGACTGGCAACGCGAGCTGTACGAGCTGGTGCGGCAGGCGCAGGAAGCGGGCCGGAAAGCGGTCCTGCCGGGTGCCCGCACGGTCGACGTCGACCGCGCCGCCCGTGCCGTGATCGAGAGCGCCGGGCACGGCGAGGAGTTCTCCCACGGCCTCGGGCACGGGGTGGGACTGGAGATTCACGAGGCACCCAGTCTGGCGAAGAAGGGCGACGGTACACTGTCCGTCGGTATGACGGTCACCGTCGAGCCCGGTGTCTACCTCGCCGGCCGTGGTGGCGTCCGCATCGAGGACACGCTGGTCGTGCGGGACGAGGCTCCCGAACTCCTCACCCTGAGCAGCAAGGAACTCGTGGTCGTCTAGCGCGGCCGCGCCACAGAACACAACAGGAGAACTGGACTACCCGTGGCCACCACCAACGACCTGAAGAACGGCCTGGTGCTCAACCTCGACGGCCAGCTCTGGTCCGTCGTGAACTTCCAGCACGTCAAGCCGGGCAAGGGCGGCGCGTTCGTGCGCACCACCCTCAAGCACGTGCTGTCCGGCAAGGTGGTGGACAAGACGTTCAACGCCGGCACCAAGGTGGAGACCGCGACGGTCGACCGCCGGAACATGACGTACCTGTACAACGACGGCGCCGACTTCGTGTTCATGGACGGCGAGACGTACGACCAGATCACGGTCCCGCGCGAGGTCGTCGGCGACGCGGCGAACTACCTGCTGGAGAACACCGAGGTCCAGGTCGCCGTGCACGAGGGCGCGCCGCTGTACGTCGAGCTGCCCACGTCGGTCGAGCTGGTCATCCAGCACACCGACCCCGGCCTGCAGGGGGACCGCTCCACCGGTGGCACCAAGCCGGCGACGCTGGAGACCGGCGCCGAGATCCAGGTGCCGCTGTTCGTCACCACCGGCGAGAAGGTCAAGGTGGACACCCGCGACGGCCGGTACCTGGGCAGGGTCTCGTCTTGAGTTCCCCGGTATCGCGGCGCGGCGGCTCTCCGAGCCGCCGCGCTTTGCGCAGGCGTGCCGTCGAAATGCTCTACGAGGCCGCTCAGCGTTCCCTCGACCCGGTGACGCTGCTGGCGGACCGGGTCGGCTCGCCCGAGGTGGATCCGGTCGGGGACTACACGATTTCCCTCGTCGAGGGCGTGACGAAGCACCGCGAGCGCATCGACGAGCTGCTCGCGGAACACGCGCAGGGCTGGACGCTCGACCGCATGCCCCCGGTCGACCTCGCCGTGCTGCGCGTGGGTGTCTACGAGCTGCTGTGGTCGGCGGACGTGCCGGACCCGGTCGCGATCGACGAGGCCGTCGGCCTGGCGAAGGAGCTGTCGACCGACGACTCGCCCCGCTTCGTCAACGGCGTGCTGGGGCGCATCGGCAACATCGCGGACCGGCTTCGCGCGGTGCTCTGAGGCGCCCGCGGGGGTCCGGCGGGCGCCGGGGGAGGATCAGTCCTCCTTGGCGGGCCGGGCCTCCGGCGGGAGCACGCCCCACTCGATGAGCTGCTCGGTCAGCTCGCCGGGGGTCATGTCGTAGATGATCGCCAGCGACCGCAGGTCCTCGGTGCGGATCGAGAGCACCTTGCCGTTGTAGTCGCCGCGCTGGCTCTGGATCGTCGCGGCGTAGCGGGCGAGCGGGCCGACCTTCTCGGCGGGCAGCTGCTGCAGGCGCTCCAGGTTGATGACGATCTTGGTGGCCGGCTCGGCGCCCGACGGGACGCGGCCCTCGGGCAGCAGCTCGACCACGGGTACGCCGTAGAAGTCGGCCAGCTCGGCCAGCTTCTGGACGGTCACCGCCCGGTCCCCGCGCTCGTAGGACCCGACCACGACCGCCTTCCAGCGGCCGCCGGACTTCTGCTCCACCCCGTGCAGGGACAACCCCTGCTGCTGGCGGATCCCGCGGAGCTTGGCCCCAAGCGCCTTGGCGTAATCGCCCATCTGGTGGTTCTCCGTTTCCTCGCCCAGCCGGTCGGGAGGACCGCCGTGGGACTGCTGCGCTGAATACTCAGAGTAATGGTTACGCATTGTCGTCACCAGGTCAAGCAATTGCTGTCCCTGGAGGGGGCATACCTGCGGGGCGCCCGCCTGGGCCGACTTGTTATGGTTGCCGGAGATCTCCTGGCCAAACAGCAGATCGACGTCCTTTAAGGACCCGTCCCGTGAGGCGGGGAAGGAGTCAGCCGTGGCGTCACGCCCTCGTGGCGCGGCGGAGCCGGGTGGCGAGCGTGAACTGCTCTCCTCCGGCGATGTCGCGCGCACCATCGCCCGAATGGCCCATCAGGTCATCGAGAAGACCGCGCTGGGTGCCGGACCGGGCCCGCTCCCGGTGCTGCTCGGGATTCCCACCCGGGGCACCTCACTGGCCGGCCGGCTGGCCGGCCGCATCGCCGAGTTCGCCGGTGTGGAACCGCCGACCGGCGCGCTCGACATCACCCTCTACCGCGACGACCTCCGCCGCCGCCCCACGCGGCCGCTGGCCTCGACGCAGCTGCCGGACACCGGGATCGACGACCGCGTCGTGATCCTGGTCGACGACGTGCTGTTCTCCGGGCGCACGGTCCGCGCGGCGCTCGACGCCCTGCGCGACCACGGCCGGCCGCGCGCGGTGCAGCTCGCCGTGCTCGTGGACCGCGGCCACCGCGAGTTCCCGATCCGCGCCGACTACGTGGGCAAGAACGTGCCCACGTCGCGCGCGGAAGAGGTGCTGGTGCTGCTGTCCGAGGTGGACGGGCGCGACGCGGTGGTCCTGCGCGGCAAGGGGGAGACCGAATGAAACACCTGCTGGCCACCGAGGGACTCGACCCCGCCGTGGCGACCGCCGTGCTCGACACGGCCGACGAGCTGAAGAAGACCCTGCTCGGCCGGGAGGTGCGCAAGCTGCCCACGCTGCGCGGCCGCACCGTCATCACCCTCTTCTACGAGAACTCGACCCGGACCAGGGTGTCGTTCGAGATCGCCGGGAAGTGGATGAGCGCCGACGTGATCAACGTCTCGTCGGGCGGCTCCTCGGTGGGCAAGGGCGAGTCCCTGCGCGACACCGCGCTGACGCTGGCGGCCGCCGGTGCCGACTGCGTGATCATCCGCCACCCCGCTTCCGGCGCCGCGCAGCGGCTGTCCGGCTGGCTCGCCGAGGTGGGCACGGCCGTGGTCAACGCGGGCGACGGGATGCACGAGCACCCGACGCAGGCGCTGCTCGACGCGGCGACCCTGCGGGAACGTCTCGGCACGCTGCGGGACCGGCGGATCGCGATCGTCGGGGACGTGCTGCACAGCCGCGTCGCCCGCTCCAACATCCACCTGCTCACCGCGCTCGGCGCCGAGGTCGTGCTGGTCGCGCCGCCGACCCTGCTGCCGGCGGGGGTGGAGAGCCTGCCGGTCACCGTGTCGCACGAGCTCGACGCCGAACTGCCGGGCGTGGACGCGGTGATGATGCTGCGCGTGCAGGCCGAGCGCATGCACGGGGGCTTCTTCCCGTCGGCGCGGGAGTACTCGATCACCTACGGGCTCAGCGAGAAGCGGCTGAAGCTGCTGCCCGAGCACGCCGTCGTGCTGCACCCGGGGCCCATCCTGCGCGGCATGGAGATCGCGTCGGCGGTGGCCGACGCGCCCTCGTCCGCGATCACCGAACAGGTCCGCAACGGGGTGCACGTGCGGATGGCCGTGCTGTACCACCTGCTGGCGGGGGAGGAAGAGAAGTGAGCTTGCTGATCAGGGGCGCCCGGCTCTACGGGGAGGGCGAGCCGGTGGACGTCCTGGTCGCCGACGGCGTCATCGCGGAGATCGGCTCTGTCCAGGCACCCGGAGACGCCGAGGTGGTCGAGGCACGTGGCCAGGTGCTGCTGCCGGGTTTCGTGGACCTGCACACCCACCTGCGGGAGCCGGGCCGCGAGGACGCCGAGACGATCGAGACCGGTTCCGCGGCCGCCGCGCTGGGCGGCTACACCGCCGTCTTCGCCATGGCCAACACCGATCCGGTCGCGGACAACGCCGTCGTCGTCGAGCACGTGTGGCGCCGCGGCCGTGAGACCGGGCTCGTCGACGTGCACCCGGTGGGCGCGGTGACCGTCGGGCTTAAGGGCGAGAAGCTCGCCGAGCTGGGCACGATGGCCAAGTCCGCGGCCGGGGTGCGGATGTTCTCCGACGACGGGCACTGCGTGGCCGACCCGCTGCTGATGCGCCGCGCGCTGGAGTACTCGACGGCGCTGGACGTGGTGATCGCGCAGCACGCCGAGGAGCCGAGGCTGACCGTCGGCGCGCAGGCGCACGAGGGCGAGACCGCCTCGCGGCTGGGCTACGCGGGCTGGCCCGCCTCCGCCGAGGAGTCGATCGTCGCCCGCGACTGCCTGCTCGCCGAGCACGCCAGGGCGCGGCTGCACGTCTGCCACGTCTCGACCAAGGGCACGGCCGACGTGCTGCGCTGGGCAAAAAATCGGCAGAGCACCGGGGTCATCTCGGCCGAGGTCACGCCGCACCACCTGCTGCTCACCGACGAACGGCTGGCCACCTACGACCCGGTGAACAAGGTCAACCCGCCGCTGCGCACCGCGAGCGACGCCGCGCACCTGCGGGCCGCGCTCGCCGAGGGGGTCATCGACTGCGTCGCGACCGACCACGCGCCGCACGCCGTGCAGGACAAGGACTGCGAGTGGGCCGCCGCCCGGCCCGGGATGCTCGGCCTGCAGACGGCGCTGTCGGTGGTCACCGAGACGATGGTCCGCACCGGGCTGCTCGACTGGCGCGGTGTCGCCCGCGTGATGAGCGAGCGGCCCGCCGAGATCGCGGGGCTGGCCGACCAGGGCCGCCCGATCGTCGCCGGGGAACCGGCGAACCTGACGCTCGTCGACCCCGACGCGGAGTGGACGGTGCGGGGCGCCGAGCTGGCGAGCCTCGCCGCGAACACCCCCTACGAGGGCATGCGGCTGCCGGGCGTGGTGACCCTCACGCTGCTGCGCGGGCAGATCACCGCGCGCGAAGGGAAAATTGTCTGATGGAACGTTTCGTCCTGGTGCTCGTCCTGCTGGCCGTCTTCGCGCTCGCCCTGTGGGGCATGCGGGTGGGCTGGCGACGACGAGCCCGCTCGCAGAGCGTTCTGGTCCCGCCGTTCCCGCAGGTCCCTGCCGACCCGGGGGAGCCGCTGCTGGAGGCACCCGGCCTCTACGTCAGCACGACGACGGCGGGCAACTGGCAGGACCGCATCGTGACGCGCGGCATGGGCCTGCGCGGCCGGGCGGTGCTGCGCCGCTACCCGGGCGGGATCGAGGTGGACCGGGCGGGCGCGCCCGGCTTCTGGATCCCGGACGAGGCGGTCACCGGTGTGCGGCGCGGCAGCGCGATCGCCGGGAAGGTGATGGGCAGCGACAGCCTGCTGATCGTCACCTGGCGGCTGGGGGAGGTGGAGCTGGACACCGGGTTCCGCGGCGACGACCACGGCACCTACGACCAGTGGATCGACAGCTTGAGCAACAAGATCGAAGGAGGGGCGCAGTGACGGGGAAGACACCGGCCGCGCTGGTACTGGAGGACGGCCGGGTGTTCCGCGGCTCGGCGTACGGGGCGCAGGGACGGACGCTCGGCGAAGCGGTGTTCTGCACCGGCATGACCGGCTACCAGGAGACCCTGACCGACCCCTCCTACCACCGGCAGATCGTGGTGCAGACCGCGCCGCAGATCGGCAACACCGGCTGGAACGACGAGGACGACGAGTCGGCCCGCATCTGGGTCTCCGGGTACGTGGTCCGCGACCCCGCCCGCACCCCGTCGAACTGGCGCTCGCGCCGCACGCTCGACGAGGAGCTGACGCGGCAGGGCGTGGTGGGCATCGCCGGGGTCGACACCCGCACCCTGACCCGCCACCTGCGGGAGCACGGTGCCATGCGGGCCGGGGTGTTCTCCGGTGACGCGCTCACCGACGAGGCCGCGATGGTCGACCAGGTGCTGGCGAGCCCGCCGATGAAGGGCGCGGACCTCGCGGGCGAGGTCACCACCCCGCAGCCGTACGTGGTGCAGGCGCAGGGCGAGCGGCGGTTCCGCGTCGCCGCGCTGGACCTGGGCATCAAGTCCAACACTCCGCGGCAGATGAGCGCCCGCGGCATCGAGGTGCACGTGCTGCCCGCGGCGAGCACGATCGACGACCTGCTGGCCGTCGAGCCGGACGGGGTGTTCCTGTCCAACGGTCCCGGCGACCCGGAGACGCAGGCGCACGCCATCGCGCTGACCGAGGAGACGCTGCGCCGGGAGATCCCGCTGTTCGGCATCTGCTTCGGCAACCAGATCCTCGGCCGCGCGCTGGGGCTGGGCACGTACAAGATGCGCTACGGCCACCGCGGCATCAACATCCCGGTGATCGACGTGGAGACCGGCAAGGTCGCCATCACCGCGCAGAACCACGGGTTCGCGCTGGAGGGCGAGCCGGGCCAGACCTTCGACTCGCCGTTCGGCACCGCGAAGATCAGCCACTACTGCCCCAACGACGACACGGTGGAGGGCGTCCGCTGCTCGGACGTGCCCGCGTTCTCGGTGCAGTACCACCCCGAGGCGGCGGCGGGCCCGCACGACGCCAACCCGCTGTTCGACGAGTTCGTGACCTTGATGGAGGCCCGCGCGAGGCACAATCGCGCAGCCCAGCCCGCGGGGGCCGACCGGGTGCGGGTGTCCCGCATGACACAGGAGAAGAAGTCCTAACAATGCCGAAACGCACAGACATCGAACACGTGCTCGTCATCGGGTCCGGCCCGATCGTGATCGGGCAGGCCGCCGAGTTCGACTACTCGGGCACGCAGGCCTGCCGCGTGCTGCGGCAGGAGGGCCTGCGGGTCAGCCTCGTCAACTCCAACCCGGCGACGATCATGACCGACCCGGAGTTCGCCGACGCCACCTACATCGAGCCGGTGACGCCGGACTTCGTGGAGAAGGTCATCGCCCACGAGCAGGCGCTGGGGCGGCCGATCGACTGCCTGCTCGCCACCCTCGGCGGGCAGACGGCGCTCAACACCGCGGTCGCGCTGCACGAGCGCGGCGTGCTGGAGAAGTACGGTGTGGAGCTGATCGGCGCCGACATCGACGCGATCCAGCGTGGCGAGGACCGGCAGAAGTTCAAGGACATCGTGCGCGCGATCGGCGGCGACGTCCCGCGCAGCCGCGTGTGCCACTCCATGGACGAGGTCCGCGAGACCGTCGCCGAGCTGGGCCTGCCGGTCGTCATCCGCCCGTCGTTCACGATGGGCGGCCTTGGCTCGGGCATGGCGCACACGCCGGAGGACCTGGAGCGGCTGGCGTCGGTCGGGCTGGCCGAGTCGCCGGTGACCGAGGTGCTCATCGAGGAGAGCGTGCTCGGCTGGAAGGAGTACGAGCTCGAGCTGATGCGCGACCGCCACGACAACGTCGTGGTGATCTGCTCGATCGAGAACGTCGACGCGATGGGCGTGCACACCGGTGACTCGATCACGGTCGCGCCCGCGATGACGCTGACCGACCGCGAGTACCAGCGCATGCGGGACGTCGGCATCGCCGTGCTGCGCGAGGTCGGCGTGGACACCGGCGGCTGCAACATCCAGTTCGCGATCAACCCCGACGACGGCCGCATGGTCGTCATCGAGATGAACCCGCGCGTGTCCCGCTCCTCGGCGCTGGCGTCGAAGGCCACCGGCTTCCCGATCGCCAAGATCGCCGCGAAGCTCGCCATCGGCTACTCGCTGGACGAGATCCGCAACGACATCACGGGCGAGACGCCGGCGTCGTTCGAGCCGACGCTCGACTACGTCGTGGTGAAGGTGCCACGCTTCGCGTTCGAGAAGTTCCCGGGCGCCGACCCGGAGCTGACGACGACGATGAAGAGCGTCGGCGAGGCGATGGCGATCGGCCGCAGCTTCCCCGAGGCGCTGGGCAAGGCGATGCGGTCGATCGACACCAAGGCCGCCGGCTTCTGGACCCGCCCCGACCCGGAGGGCGCGACGCTGGAGAACACCCTCGAAGCGCTGCGCACCCCGCACGACGGCCGGCTCTACGCGGTCGAGCGGGCGCTGCGGCTGGGCGCCACCGTCGAGCAGGTGCACGAGGCCAGCGGGCTCGACCCGTGGTTCATCGACCAGATCGCGCTCATCGGCGAGGTCGGCGCCCAGGTGCGGGACGCGCCCGTGCTCGACGCGGACCTGCTGCGCGAGGCCAAGCGCACCGGGCTGTCCGACCAGCAGATCGCCGCGCTGCGGCCGGAGCTGGCGGGGGAGGACGGCGTGCGGGCGCTGCGGCACCGCCTCGGCGTGCGCCCGGTGTTCAAGACCGTGGACACCTGCGCGGCCGAGTTCGCCGCGAAGACGCCGTACCACTACTCGGCCTACGAGTCCGACCCCGCGGCGGAGTCCGAGGTGACGGCGCAGGGCGACAAGCCGAAGGTGCTGATCCTCGGCTCGGGCCCGAACCGGATCGGCCAGGGCATCGAGTTCGACTACTCGTGCGTGCACGCCGCGGTCGCGCTGCGCGAGGCCGGGTTCGAGGCCGTCATGGTCAACTGCAACCCGGAGACCGTCTCGACGGACTACGACACCTCCGACCGCCTGTACTTCGAGCCGCTGACGTTCGAGGACGTGCTGGAGGTCGTCAACGCCGAGCGCGAGTCGGGCACGGTCGCCGGGGTGATCGTGCAGCTGGGCGGGCAGACCCCGCTGGGGCTGGCCAAGCGGCTGGGCGACGCGGGGGTGCCGATCGTAGGCACGCCGCCGGAGGCGATCCACCTGGCCGAGGACCGGGGCGCGTTCGGCGAGGTGCTCGGCGACGCCGGGCTGCCCGCGCCGCGCTACGGCACGGCGACGTCGTTCGAGGGCGCCAAGCGGGTCGCCGACGAGATCGGCTACCCCGTGCTGGTCCGCCCCTCGTACGTGCTGGGCGGGCGCGGCATGGAGATCGTCTACGACGAGTCGTCGCTGGCGAACTACATCCGCCGCGCCACGGAGGTCACCCCCGAGCACCCGGTGCTCGTGGACCGCTTCCTCGACGACGCGATCGAGATCGACGTGGACGCCCTGTTCGACGGCGAGGAGCTGTACCTGGGCGGGGTCATGGAGCACATCGAGGAGGCCGGCATCCACTCCGGTGACTCCTCGTGCGCCCTGCCGCCCATCACGCTCGGCCGCCACGACGTCGAGACCGTGCGCGCCTCCACCGAGGCCATCGCGCGCGGTGTCGGGGTGCGGGGCCTGCTCAACGTCCAGTACGCGCTCAAGGACGACGTGCTGTACGTGCTGGAGGCCAACCCGCGTGCCTCCCGCACCGTGCCGTTCGTGTCCAAGGCGACGGGCGTGCAGCTCGCCAAGGCCGCGTCGCTGATCATGACCGGCACGAGCATCAAGGAGCTGCGGACGCGCGGCATCCTGCCCGCCGAGGGCGACGGGGGCCACCTGCCCGCCGACGCGCCGGTGGCGGTCAAGGAGGCCGTGCTGCCCTTCCACCGCTTCCGCACGCCGGAGGGCAAGGGCGTGGACTCCCTGCTCGGGCCGGAGATGAAGTCCACGGGCGAGGTCATGGGGGTGGACACCTCGTTCGGAGAGGCGTTCGCCAAGTCCCAGGCCGGGGCCTACGGCTCGCTGCCGACGTCGGGCAAGGTGTTCGTGTCGGTCGCCAACCGCGACAAGCGGGCGATGGTGTTCCCGGTCAAGCGGCTGGCCGACCTCGGGTTCGAGATCCTGGCCACCTCCGGCACCGCCGAGGTGCTGCGGCGGAACGGCGTGACCTGCACGGAGGTGCGCAAGCATTCCGAGGGTTCCACGCCCGAGCAGCCCAACATCGTGGACGTGATCCTCGACGGTGGCGTGGACATGGTCATCAACACGCCCTACGGCAACAGCGGCCCGCGGATCGACGGCTACGAGATCCGCACCGCCGCGGTGTCGCGCGACATCCCGTGCATCACCACGGTGCAGGGCGCCGCGGCCGCGGTGCACGGCATCGAGGCGCTCATCCGCGGCGACATCGGGGTGCGCTCGCTGCAGGACCTGCAGGCGGCGTTGCGGGCCCGCTCGTGACCGCGCCGGTGCCCGGACGGGCAGTTCCCGCTGCTCCGTTCGGGCGAAGGTTGGCGGAGAAAATCCGCGAGCGCGGCCCGCTGTGCGCCGGGATCGACCCGCATCCGGGCCTCCTGGACGCCTGGGGCCTGGAGCGCACCCCCGCCGGCCTGGAGAAGTTCGCCCTTTCCGCGGTCGAGGTGCTGGCCGCGGAGGTGGCCGTGGTCAAGCCGCAGTCGGCGTTCTTCGAGGCCCACGGGGCCGCGGGGATCGCCGTGCTGGAGCGCGTGGTGACCGAGGCCAGGCTCGCGGGCGCGCTCGTCCTGCTGGACGTCAAGCGGGGTGACATCGGCTCCACGATGGGCGCCTACACCGCTGCGTACCTGGACGGTCACAGCGCGCTCGCGGCGGACGCCGTGACCGTGTCGCCGTACCTCGGGTTCGGCTCGCTCGCGCCCGCCGTCACGGCGGCGCGCGAGCAGGGCCGGGGGGTGTTCGTGCTGGCCCGAACGTCCAATCCGGAGGCTGCCGGGCTGCAGAACGCCTTGCTGCCCAACGGGAAGACGGTCGCCCAGTCCATTGTGGACGAGGTGGCCGCGCTCAACGCCGGTGCCGAGCCGCTCGGGGACGTCGGCGTGGTCGTCGGCGCCACCGTGGCCCCCGGCGAGCTGGACCTGAGCGCGCTCAACGGGCCCGTCCTGGCACCCGGTTTCGGGGCCCAGGGCGCCACTGTGAGCGATCTTCGGGCGCTGTTCGGGGCAGACCTGCGGGGCGTGCTCCCGGCATCGTCGAGGGACCTCCTGAGGCGCGGACCGGACCCCGCGGCGCTGCGGGCCGGGGTCCGGGAAGTTCGGGCATTGATCGGGCAATCGTTGGATGAACCAGGTGTGACACAGCAGCGCGAAGCGTTTCCTTGAGCGGGTGGGGGTGGGCGACGTTCGGTGTGACACAGCAGCGCGAAGCGTTTCCTTGTGCGGGTGGGGGCGGGCGACGGGAGGGTTAATATCAGGCCCCTGACCGCGTACGCAGCGGCCACCCCCGCATTGTGGCGGGTGCCCGGGGGTGGGTACCGTCGCGTCACCCACCCGGAATTTTTGAGTACTACGGAGGAAAACGTGGCACTTCCCCAGCTGACCGAGGAACAGCGCAAGGCGGCGCTGGAGAAGGCCGCTGCCGCTCGTCGTGCCCGTGCCGAGCTCAAGGAACGCCTCAAGCGGGGCGGTACCACCCTGACCGAGGTGCTCAAGCAGGCCGACGAGGACGAGGTCCTCGGGAAGATGAAGGTCTCCTCCCTGCTCGAGTCGCTCCCCGGCGTCGGCAAGGTGCGCGCCCAGCAGACCATGGAGCGCCTGGAGATCGCCCCGAGCCGGCGGCTTCGCGGCCTTGGTGACCGGCAGCGCAAGGCGCTGCTGGCCGAGTTCAGCGGCGAGTGAGCAAGACAGGCGACGACCACGTGGTAGCGGCCGGTCTCCCGACCGGCCGGACGACGCACGGTGAGCCGGAGCAGGGGCCTCGTCCCCGGCGCCGGCTCACCGTCGTCTCGGGTCCGTCCGGGGTCGGCAAGTCCAGCGTGGTCGGTGAGCTGCGGCGGCTGGACCCGGACATCTACTTCAGCGTCTCGGTCACGACCCGGCCCCCCAGGCCGGGCGAGGTCGACGGCGAGCACTACCACTTCATCGACCGGGCCGTGTTCGACAAGATGGTCCGGGCCGGCGAGCTGCTGGAGCACGCCGAGTTCACCGGCAACTGCTACGGCACCCCGCGCGAACCCGTCGAGCGGGCGCTCGCCGAGGGCCGCCCGGCGGTGCTGGAGATCGAGCTGCAGGGCGCCCGGCAGGTCCGCAGGGCCATGCCGGACGCGCGCCTGGTCATGCTGATGCCACCCTCCTGGGAGGAGCTGGTGGGCAGGCTGACCGGGCGCGGCACCGAGGAGAAGGCCGCGGTCGAGGCCCGGCTGGCCGAGGCGGAGCGCGAACTGGCGGCCGCGGGGGAGTTCGACGCCCGCGTCGTCAACGCCGACGTCAGGGAAGCCGCCCGGGAGTTGTTAGACTTGATGAACACGGACTTCGAATGATTCGGGAGCGACACGAGTGACCGCAGCGCTGGGTATCCATGGTGAAGAGCTCGAGGGCATCACCAACCCGCCGATCGACGACCTGCTGGCGAAGGTCAGCTCCAAGTACGCGCTGGTGATCTACGCCGCCAAGCGCGCCCGCCAGATCAACGACTACTACGCCCAGCTCGGCGAAGGCCTGCTGGAGTACGTCGGCCCGCTCGTCGAGCCGGGCCCGCGCGAGAAGCCGCTGTCGATCGCCCTGCGCGAGATCCACGGTGGCCTGCTCGAGCACACCGAAGGTGAGTGACAAGCCCCGCGTGGTCCTGGGCGTGGGTGGCGGGATCGCCGCCTACAAGGCCTGTGAGGTGCTGCGCGGGCTGACCGAGTCCGGTCACGACGTCCGCGTGGTGCCCACCGAGGCCGCGCTGAACTTCGTCGGCGCGGCCACTCTCGAAGCGCTGTCCGGGCACCCGGTGCACACGGGTGTGTTCACCGAGGTGCCGCAGGTGCAGCACGTCCGGGTCGGCAAGGAGGCCGACCTCGTGCTGGTCGTCCCGGCCACCGCCGACCTGCTGGCCCGTGCCGCGCACGGGATGGCGCACGACCTGCTCACCAGCACCCTGCTCACCGCCCGGTGCCCGGTCGCGTTCTTCCCGGCCATGCACACCGAGATGTGGGAGCACCCCGCCACCCGCGACAACGTCGCGCTGCTGCGTTCGCGCGGCACGTTCGTGGCGGAGCCGTCCTCGGGGCGGCTGACCGGCGCCGACAGCGGCAAGGGCAGGCTGCCCGACCCCGCCGACATCGTCGACCTGGCGAAGCTGCTGCTGGCCCGCGCAGACGCGCTGCCCCGCGACCTGGCAGGCCTGCGGGTCGTCGTGTCGGCGGGCGGCACGCGGGAGCCGCTCGACCCGGTGCGGTACCTGGGCAACCGGTCCTCGGGCAAGCAGGGCTACGCGCTCGCGCGCGTCGCCGCCCAGCGTGGGGCCGAGGTCACCCTGGTCGCCGCGCACACCGTCGCACTGCCCGATCCGCCCGGCGTGACGCTGCGCCGCGTCTCGACGGCGGAGGAACTGCGTGGCGCGGTGCACGAAAGTGCCGAAAACGCCGACGTAGTGGTCATGGCTGCCGCGGTGGCCGATTTCCGGCCGGCGAACCGCGCCGACTACAAGATCAAGAAGTCCGATGACCAGCCCGATCCGACGATCGTGCTGGAGCGCAACGCCGACATCCTCGCCGAGCTCGTGGCGAACCGCCGGCCTGGCCAGACGGTCGTCGGGTTCGCCGCCGAGACCGGCGACCAGCACGGCTCGGTGCTCGACCACGCCCGCGCGAAGCTCAAGCGCAAGGGCTGCGACCTGCTGGTCGTGAACGCCGTCGGCGACGGCCGCGCGTTCGAGGTCGAGGACAACGCGGGCTGGCTGCTGGCGGCGGATGGTGCGGAAAGTCCGATTCCGCTGGGATCGAAATCGCAGCTGGCCGCCACAGTGTGGGACGCGGTGGCACACTTCATCCAGCGAAGCGGGTCCCCTCAGTAGGCTGGACCCCGTTGTCCGACCGGAGATGGGAAGTGGCGAGCACCGTGACCGATTCGACCCGCAGGTTGTTCACGTCGGAGTCCGTGACGGAGGGGCATCCGGACAAGATCTGCGACGCGATCAGTGATTCGGTGCTGGACGCGCTGCTGGAGAAGGACCCGCGGTCGCGGGTGGCGGTGGAGACCCTGATCACGACGGGTCAGGTGCACGTCGCGGGTGAGGTCACGACCGAGGCGTATGCGGACATCCCGACGATCGTGCGGGAGAAGATCCTCGAGATCGGCTACGACTCGTCGGCGAAGGGGTTCGACGGCAACTCCTGCGGCGTGAACGTGGCGATCGGCTCGCAGTCGCCGGACATCGCGCAGGGTGTCAATGCGGCGTATGAAGCGCGGTTGGAACAGGCCATGGACGACCTGGACCGCCAGGGTGCCGGTGACCAGGGTTTGATGTTCGGTTACGCCTGCTCGGACACCCCGGAGTTGATGCCGCTTCCCATCGCGCTGGCGCACCGGCTTTCGCAGCGGCTGACGCGGGTGCGCAAGGACGGGGTGCTGCCGTACCTGCGGCCGGACGGCAAGACGCAGGTGACGATCGAGTACGCCGGGGATCAGCCGGTGCGCCTGGACACGGTGGTGTTGTCCACCCAGCACGCGGAGGGCATCGATCTGGAGTCGATGCTCGGTGTGGACATTCGTGAGCAGGTGGTGGCGCCGGAGCTGGCCGGGCTGGAGCTGGACACCAGTGATGTGCGCCTGCTGGTGAACCCGACGGGCCGGTTCGTGATCGGTGGCCCGATGGGGGATGCCGGGTTGACGGGCCGGAAGATCATCGTGGACACCTACGGTGGTATGGCCCGCCACGGTGGTGGGGCGTTCTCGGGGAAGGACCCGTCGAAGGTGGACCGCTCCGCCGCCTACGCGATGCGCTGGGTGGCGAAGAACGTCGTCGCGGCGGGGCTGGCCACGCGCGTCGAGGTGCAGGTCGCGTACGCGATCGGGAAGGCTGCGCCGGTGGGTCTTTTCGTGGAGACGTTCGGGACCGAGACGGTGGATCCGTCGAAGATCCAGGCGGCGATCACGCAGGTGTTCGACCTGCGCCCGGCGGCGATCATCCGGGACCTGGACCTGCTGCGCCCGATCTACGCGCAGACCGCGTCCTACGGGCACTTCGGGCGTCCGGAGCTGACCTTGCCGTGGGAGAACACCGACCGGGCCGAAGCACTTCGCAGCGCCGCCGGTGCCTGAGGGGACCGAAACCACCCCCCTCTGGGACCTGCCCAAGCCGAAACGTCCCGCGGGGCGGCCGAAGGCCGCGCGCAAGGGGCAGCAGCAGCCCGCCGCGCACGACCCCATCGCGCGGATCGTCGTCGACGTGCCGCTCGCGCACCTGGACCGCACGTTCGACTACCAGGTGCCCGACAAGCTCGATGCGGACGCCGTGCCCGGCTGCCGGGTGCGGGTCCGCTTCGCCGGGCAGCTGGTCGACGGTTTCCTGATCGAGCGCGCCGCCACCACCGAGCACACCGGTCGGCTGGCGTTCCTCGAACGCGTCACGTCGAGCGAGCCCGTGCTGAGCCCGCGCCTGGCGGCACTGGCCAGGACGGTGGCGCAACGCTACGGCGGCACGATGATCGACGTGCTGCGCCTGGCCATCCCGCCCCGGCACGCCAAGGCCGAGGGCGAGCCGCCCCGCGCCCGCGCGGCGGTGGCCGCTCCCGCCGGCAGCACGGGCTGGGCGCGTTACCAGCGAGGTGAGGCGTTCCTCGACGCGCTGCGGAGCAACCGGCAGGCGCACGCAGTGTGGCAGGCACTGCCGGGGGAGGACTGGCCCGCCCGGCTCGCCGAAGCGGCGGCGGTCGTGGCGGCGAACGGCCGTGGTGCCGTGCTCGTCGTGCCGGACCAGCGTGACCTGACGCGGGTGCACGCCGCCTGCGCGGCGCTGGCCGGGGAAGACGCGGTCGTGGCGCTGTCGGCGGAACTGGGGCCCGCCGAGCGGTACCGGCGGTGGCTCGCGGTGTCACGCGGCACTGTCCCGATCGTGGTCGGCACGCGGGCGACGATGTTCGCGCCCGTCGCGGACCCGGCCCTGTACGTGGTGTGGGACGACGGCGACGACCTGCACGTGGACCCGCACATGCCGTACCCGCAGGTCCGTGACGTGCTGACGCTGCGCGCGCACGCGGACGGGGCGTCGCTCGTGGTCGCGGGGTTCGCGCGCACGGCGGAGGCGCAGCTGCTGGTGGAGACCGGCTGGGCGCACCCGGTGGTCGCGTCGCGGGAGGAGCTGCGCAAGGCGGCGCCGCGGGTGACCCCGGTGGGCGAGGACTTCGACGTGGCGCGGGACGAAGCGGCGCGCGCGGCCCGGTTGCCCGCTGTGGCGTTCGAGGCGGCCCGTCAGGCGCTGGCCGCCGGGGCGCCCGTGCTGGTGCAGGTGCCGCGCCGCGGGTACGTGCCCGCGCTGGCCTGTGCGCAGTGCCGGACGCCGGCGCACTGCCGCCACTGCGCGGGGCCGCTGGCGCTGAGCGGCGGGCCGGGGCATCCGCCGAGCTGCCGGTGGTGCGGGGCGCCGGAGGGCAACTTCCGGTGTGTGGCCTGCGGTTCGCCGCGGTTGCGGGCGATGGTCGTCGGCTCGAAGCGGACGGCGGAGGAGTTGGGGCGGGCGTTCCCCGGGGTGCCGGTCCGGACGTCGGGGGCGCAGGAGGTGCTCGCGACGGTGCCGGGGCGGCCCGCGCTGGTGGTGTGCACGCCGGGCGCGGAGCCGGTCGCCGAGGGCAGGTACGGGGCGGCGCTGCTGCTGGATGGCTGGGCGCTGCTGGGGCGCCAGGACCTGCGGGCTGCGGAGGAGACGCTGCGGCGGTGGATGGCGGCGGGGGCGCTGGTGCGCCCGTCGTCGGAGGGCGGCCGGATCGTGGTCGGCGCCGAGGCGTCGTTGACGCCGGTGCAGGCGCTGATGCGCTGGGACCCGGCGTGGCACGCGGAGCGCGAACTGGCCGAGCGGCGTGAACTGGGCTTCCCGCCGGCCGTGCGCATGGCGAGCCTGGAGGGGACGCCGGAGGCGGTGGCGGCGCTGCTGGAGGAGCTGGCGCTGCCGGAGTCGGGGGAGGTGCTGGGCCCGGTGCCCCTGGGCGAACCGGACGAGGAAGGCCGCACGGAGCGCGAGCGGGCACTGGTCCGCGTCCCGCGCTCGGACGGCCGCACCCTGGCGTCCGCACTGGCGGCGGCGCAGGCGCGGCGGGTGGCGCGGAAGGAACCGTCACCGGTCCGCGTACAACTGGACCCGCTGGAGCTGATCTAGGGGCGCCGCCGTGGGCGGACGGCCGGGCCGAGCGACCTGCGGCTGTGGCCACCGTCGCCGCGGACGGAGCCTGCGTTCCTGCTAGGGGCGCCGCCGTCGGCGACCGTCGCCGCCGCTGACCGTCGTGCCCGGGCCGCCCCATAGACTGGTCCCCGATGTTCATCCACCTGCATTCCCGCCGGGCCTGTTGATGCGCCTGGTGTTCGCCGGCACGCCGGAGGCCGCGGTGCCCTCCCTGCGTGCCCTCATCGACTCCCCGCGCCACGAGGTCGTCGCCGTCGTGACGCGGCCCGACGCGCCCGCCGGCCGGGGGCGCAAGCTCCTGCGTTCGCCCGTTGGCGCGCTCGCCGACGAGCACGGCATCGAGGTGCTCACGCCCGAGAAGGCCGGGGCCCCCGAGTTCCTCGACCGCCTGCGTGAGCTCGCGCCCGACGCCTGCCCCGTCGTCGCCTACGGGGCGCTCCTGCCGCAGCGCACCCTGGACATCCCGCCGCACGGCTGGGTGAACCTGCACTTCTCCCTGCTGCCCGCGTGGCGTGGCGCGGCTCCCGTCCAGGCGGCGATCCGCGCGGGCGACGAGATCACCGGCGCCTCGACGTTCCGCATCGTGAAGGAGCTCGACGCCGGGCCCGTCTACGGCGTGGTCACCGAGCCGATCGCCCCCACCGACACCGCCGGTGCGCTGCTGGGCAGGCTGGCCGACTCCGGCGCGCGGCTTCTGCTGTCCACTATGGACGGTATCGAGGGCGGCAGCCTCCGCGCGGTCCCGCAGCCCGAGGACGGCGTGACGTACGCACCGAAGGTCACCGTGGACGACGCACGCGTGTCGTTCGCCGACCCCGCCGTCGCCGTCGACCGGCTCATCCGCGCGGTCACGCCGGACCCCGGCGCCTGGACGCTGTTCCGCGGCGAACGGTTCAAGCTCGGCCCGGTGGAGCTCACCGGCGAAACCGGGCTGGCGCCCGGCGAACTGCGGGTGGAGCGCAAGCGCGTCCTCGCGGGCACGGCCACCCAGGCGGTCCGCCTCGGCGAGGTGCAGGCGCAGGGCAAGAAACGGATGGCGGCCACCGACTGGGCGCGCGGAACGAGGATCGAGCAAGGAGAGCGCCTGTCATGAGCCCGGATCGTGAGCGCAGGCCGTCGCGGCCGTCACGGGGGCGCCCGGCGCCCCGCAAACAGGGCCCCCGCCGCCCGCCGCCCTACGAGGACCCCGCCCGCCGGGTCGCGTTCGAGGTGCTGCGCGCCGTCCGCGAGCGCGACGCCTACGCCAACCTCGTGCTGCCCGAGCTGCTGCGTGAGCGCCGCCTCGACGGGCGTGACGCCGCGCTGGCCACGGAACTCGCCTACGGCACCAGCCGCGCGGTGGGCCTGCTCGACGAGATCATCGCCGCGAACCTCGACCGGCCGCTGTCCAAAGTAGACGGTGTGGTGCTGGACTGCCTGCGGCTGGGCGCCTACCAGCTGCTGCGCACCCGCGTGCCCGAGCACGCCGCGGTGGACTCGATGGTGAACATGGCCCGGCTGGAAGGCGGTTCGCACGTCGCCGGGTTCGTCAACGCCGTGCTGCGCAAGGTGTCCGAAAAGGACGAAGCGGCGTGGCTCGACGAGCTGGCGCCCGACCCCGAGACCGACGCGATCGGCAACCTGGCGCTGCGCACCGCGCACCCGCGCTGGGTCGCCCGCGCGTTCGCCGAAGCGCTGGGGGACAAGGGCCCCGAGCTGAAGGCCGCCCTCGAAGCCGACGACGCCAGGCCCGCCGTGCACCTCGTCGCGCGGCCCGGGGAGATCAGCGCCGACGAGCTGGCCGCCATCACCGGTGGCGACGTCGCGCCGTACTCGCCCTACGGCGTGCACCTGCCGCCCGGCGCGGGCGACCCGGGCGACGCCGAACCCGTCCGCGAGCGGCTCGCCGCCGTGCAGGACGAGGGCAGCCAGCTGTGCGCGGTCGCGCTCACGAAGGTGCCGCTGGCGGGCAGCGACGAGCGCTGGCTCGACCTGTGTGCCGGTCCCGGCGGCAAGGCCGCGCTGCTCGGCGCGCTCGCCGAGCTGTCCGGCGCCCGCGTGGACGCGGTCGAGCAGGCGCCGCACCGCGCACGCCTCGTCGAGAAGGCCACCGAGGGGCTGCCGGTCACCGTGCACGTCGCCGACGGCCGGGAGTCCGGGCTGGAACCGGGCTTCGACCGCGTGCTCGTCGACGCCCCGTGCAGCGGGCTGGGCTCGCTGCGCCGCCGCCCGGAGGCGCGCTGGCGCCGCAAGCCGTCGGACGTGGCGGACCTGACGAAGCTGCAGGGCCAGCTGCTCGCCTCCGCACTGGAACTCGTCCGGCCCGGCGGCGTTGTGGCGTACGTCGTGTGCTCGCCGCACCTGGCCGAAACCGAGGGCGTCGTCGGTGACGCGGCGCGCCGCACCAAGGCCGAGGTGCTCGACGCGCGCGAGTTCTTCCCCGGTGTCCCGCAGCTCGGCGACGGGCCGTACGTGCAGCTGTGGCCGCATCGGCACGGCACCGACGCCATGTTCTGCGCGGTCCTGCGGCGCCCGTGAGGGTCCTCGGGCTCGTCGCCAGCTCGTGCGGCGGACTGGACACGCGGTTCCGCACGGAGCTGGCGGAACCGGCGGCGGCGCGCGGCTGGCGGCTGGCGATCACCCTGACGCCGACCGCCGCGCGCTGGCTCACGCACACCGGCGAGCTGGCGCGGCTGCAGGAGCTGACGGACCTGGAGGTGCGCAGCGAGTCCCGGCTGCCGGGGCAGCCGCGCCCGCACCCCGACCCCGAGGTGTTCCTGTTCGCGCCCGCGAGCGCGAACTCGGTCGCCAAGCTGGCGCTGGGCATCGCGGACAACCAGGCGCTCACCGTGCTCGGCGACGTGCTGGGCGACCCGCGGGTGACGGTCGCGGTGGCTCACCGGGTGAGCCCCGCGCGGCTGCGGCACCCGGCCTGGCGGGCCCACACCGAGGCCCTGACCTCCGCCGGGGTACAGCTTTCCCATCTGTCGGAACCGTGGTCGACGGCACTGACCGCGCTACCCGATTGACCTTCTACACTGCGTAATCATGACCGCCCGACCTCTCATCGCACCGAGCATCCTGTCCGCCGACTTCGCCCGGCTGGGCGAGGAGATCCGTGCCGTGGCGGGCCCGGGGGAGACGCGGGCCGACTGGGTGCACGTCGACGTGATGGACGCGCACTTCGTGCCGAACCTGACGCTGGGCCTGCCGGTCGTGCAGTCCCTGCGCAAGGCCACCGACCTGCCGCTGGACTGCCACCTCATGATCGAGGACCCGGACCGCTGGGCGATCGGGTACGCCGAGGCCGGGGCGTACAACGTCACCGTGCACGTCGAGGCCGCGAAGGACCCGGTGAAGATCGCGAAGGACCTGCGGGCCGCCGGGGCGAAGGCCGGGCTGTCGGTCAAGCCGGGCACGCCGCTGGAGGACCACCTCGACACGCTCAAGCACTACGACACGCTGCTGGTGATGTCGGTGGAGCCGGGCTTCGGCGGCCAGTCGTTCATCCCCGAGGTGCTGGACAAGGTCCGCACCGCGCGGCGGCTGGTCGACACCGGGCACCTGAAGGTGCTGGTCGAGATCGACGGCGGGATCAACGCCGACACCATCGAGCAGGCCGCCGAGGCCGGGGTGGACTGCTTCGTCGCGGGCTCCGCCGTCTACGGCGCCGAAGACCCGGGCAAGGCCGTCGCCGCACTGCGCGACCTCGCCGCCCACGCCCAGAACTAGAGACCTTGGAGGCACCCCAGTGTTCACCGGCATCGTCGAGGAGCTCGGCGAGATCACGGCGGTGGAGCAGCTGCCCAACGCCGCCCGGCTCACCGTGCGCGGGCCGGTGGTCACCTCCGACGCCAAGCACGGCGACTCGATCGCCGTCAGCGGGGTGTGCCTGACCGTCGTCGAGGTGGCCGCCCAGGAGTTCACCGTCGACGTCGTGCAGGAGACGCTGGAGCGTTCGCGCCTGGCGAAGATCGCCCCCGGCGACCGGGTCAACCTGGAGCGCGCCACGGCGGTCGGCGACCGGCTGGGCGGCCACATCATGCAGGGCCACGTGGACGGCACCGGCGTGTTCCTGTCCCGTGACGCCAACGGCCTGACCCGCTTTTCGCTGCCCTCGCACCTGGCGCGTTACGTGGTGGAGAAGGGCTCGATCGCGGTCGACGGCATCTCGCTCACGGTGGCGGGTGTGACGAACGACGAGTTCACGGTGGCGCTGATCCCCACCACACTGGAGTTGACGACGCTCGGGCACGCCGAACCGGGCGACCTGGTCAACCTCGAGGTCGACGTAGTCGCGAAGTACGTCGAGAAGCTGGCCATGCCGCACCTGTCCGGTCCCGCGGCGCACAATGGAGTCAGGGCCGAGGAGGACGCGTGACAGCAGGAACGCCGTGTGGCGCCGGGGTGCCGGTGGACGCCGCCGGGATCGAGCGGGCGATCGCGGACATCGCGGCCGGGCGCCCGGTGGTCGTCGTCGACGACGAGGACCGGGAGAACGAGGGCGACCTGATCTTCGCCGCCGAGAAGGCGACGCCGGAGCTGATGGCCTTCATGGTGCGCTACACGTCTGGTTACGTGTGCGCCGCCCTCACCGAGGCGGACTGCGACCGGCTCGACCTGCCGCCGATGTACCACACGAACCAGGACGCCCGCGGCACCGCGTACGCCGTCACGGTGGACGCCGCGTCGGGCATCTCGACGGGGATCTCGGCCGCCGACCGGGCGCACACGGTGCGCCTGCTCGCCGACCCCGACTCCAAGCCCGCCGACTTCCGCCGTCCCGGCCACGTCGTGCCGCTGCGCGCGAAGGAGGGCGGCGTGCTGCGCCGGCCGGGGCACACCGAGGCGGCGGTGGACCTCGCCAGGATGGCGGGGCTGCACCCGGCGGGCGTGCTGTGCGAGATCGTCTCCCAGAAGGACGAGGGGGACATGGCGCGGCGCGACGAGCTGCAGGTGTTCGCCTCCGACCACGACCTCCAGGTCATCACGATCGCCGACCTCATCGCCTACCGGCGGCGCCACGAGAAGCAGGTCGAGCGGGTCGCGGAGGCGCGCATCCCGCTGGCCGCCGGCACGTTCCGCGCGGTCGGGTACGACAGCCTGCTGGACGGCATCGAGCACGTCGCGTTCGTCTACGGCGAGATCGGCGACGGCGAGGACATCCTGGTCCGCGTGCACTCCGAGTGCCTGACCGGCGACGTGTTCGGCTCGCTGCGCTGCGACTGCGGCCCGCAGCTGGAGGCGGCGCTGCAGGCCGTCGCCGACGAGGGCCGTGGTGTGGTGCTGTACATCCGAGGGCACGAGGGCCGGGGCATCGGCCTGCTGCACAAGCTGCAGGCCTACCAGCTGCAGGACCTGGGCGCCGACACGGTGGACGCGAACCTGGCGCTCGGCGTGCCCGCCGACGCCCGTGACTACGGCACCGGGGCGCAGATCCTGTGCGACCTGGGCGTGCGCTCGATGCGGCTGCTGACGAACAACCCGGCGAAGCGGGTGGGCCTGGAGGGCTACGGGCTGAAGGTGACCGGCCGCGTGCCGCTGCCGATCTCGCCGAACCCGGAGAACCTGCGGTACCTGCGCACCAAGCGTGACCGGATGGGGCACGACCTGGCGAACCTCGAGCAGTTCGACCAGGTGGGTGCCGACGTGGCGAAGAACGGGAACGGTTCATGAGCGGTGAGGGACGCCCGGACGTCGAACTCGACCTGAGCGAGTGCGAGAACCTGCGCCTGGCGATCGTCGCGACGCGCTGGCACGCGAAGATCACCGACAGCCTGCTGGAGCGGGCGGTCGCCGCGGCGCGCGAGGCGCACCTCAAGGAGGAGCCGACGGTCGTGCGCGTGGCGGGGGCCGTCGAGCTGCCGGTCGTGGCGCAGGCGCTGGCCCGCCAGCACGACGCGGTGGTCGCGCTCGGCGTCGTGATCCGGGGCGGCACCCCGCACTTCGAGTACGTGTGCGACGCCGTGACGGCGGGCCTGACGCGGGTGGCGCTCGACGAGGGCACCCCGGTGGGCAACGGTGTGCTCACGTGCGACACCGAGGAACAGGCGCTGGACCGCGCCGGGCTGCCGGGGTCGAAGGAGGACAAGGGCCGCGAGGCGACGCAGGCCGCGCTGGACGCGGCGTACCAGCTGCGCTCGCTGCGGCAGCCGTGGACCGATCGGAAGTTCCAGTGAGCGTCGTGACCGAGGACAGCGCCGTCGTCATCCGCCCGAGGCGGGCCACGTGGGTTTCGGTGGTGCTGGCGGCGTGCCTGCTCGTCGCGTTCGTCGTGGTCGCGCTGCTGCTGCGCTCGTCGAACACCGGCGTGATCTTCGAGGTCTCCGACCAGATCGCGATGGTCGGCGTCGGCATCGTGCTGGCCGGAGGGGCGCTGCTGTTCGCGACGCCGCGCGTGCGCGCCGACGCCCGCGGGATCGAGGTGCGCAACGTCATCCTGCTGAAGCGGCGCTTCGACTGGCTGGACGTCCTCGCCGTCAGCTTCCCCGACGGCGCGTCGTTCGCGCGGCTGGAGCTGCCGGAGGACGAGTACCTGGGGGTGCTCGCCATCCAGGCGGTGGACCGCGAGCACGCCGTCGAAGCCGTGCGGGCGCTGCGGCGGCTGCACAAGCAGGCCTGGGCCGGACAGCCGTGACCGCGTTCCCCGCCGAGCGGACCGCCATCGTCACCGGTGGTGCGTCCCGGCGGGGGATCGGCCGGGTCACCGCGGACCGGCTCGCCGCGCAGGGCTGGCACGTGGCCGTGCTGGACGTCGACGCCGAGGGCGCCGAGGAGGTCGCGGCCGAGCTGGTGCGGCGGCACGGGGTGCGGGCGATCGGTGTCGGCGTGGACGTGGCGGAGCCGGAGGAGGTCTTCGCGGCCGTCGACCGCGTCGAAGCGGAGCTGCCGCAGGTCGTGGGGCTGGCGAACATCGCGGGAGTCGCGTCGCCGGTCCCGTTCTTCGAGCTGGACCTGGCGGAGTGGGACCGCGTGTTCGCGATCGACATCCGCGGGGTGTTCGTGCTGACGCAGCGGGTCGCCCGCACGATGGTGGCCCACGGGATCGGCCGCATCGTGAGCGTGTCTTCGGTGTCGGCGCAACGCGGGGGCGGCACCTACAGCAGGGTGTCGTACTCGGCGGCGAAGGCGGCGGTCCTGGGCTTCACGAGGGCGCTGGCGCGGGAGATCGGCGAGCACGGGGTGACGGTCAACGCCGTCTCGCCGGGCCCGATCGACACCGACATCATGGGCGGCACGCTGAGCGAGGAACGCAAGCGGGAGCTCGTGCGTGACCTGCCCGCCGGCCGGGTCGGCACCCCGGAGGACGTGGCGGCCGCCATCGCGTTCCTGCTGAGCGAGGACGCGGGTTTCATCACCGGCGCGACGTACAACGTCGACGGCGGCCTGCACATGCACTGACGCTTCAGCCGGCGGGTTCGAGCACGACCACCGGGATCTGACGCTGGGTGTAGGTGGCGTAGGCCGCGTACGGCCGGTAGATCGCGACCAGCCTTTCCCACAGCGCCGCCCGTTCGTCCCCCTCCGCGACACGCGGACGGACCCGGCGGCGTTCCCCGCCCGGGAGTTCGACCTCCGCGGACTCCATCGCCATCAGGTTGTGGAACCACGCCGGGTGCGCGTCCGTACCGCCCTTCGAAGCGACGATGACCAGCCTGGGTGCGTCGTCGAGGTAGATCAGCGGGCTGGTGCGGGCCTGGCCGGACTTGCGGCCGACGTGGTTGAGCAGCAACACGGGCGCCTTGCGGAACGTGCTGCCGGCCTTGCCGCCGGTCGTGCGGAACAGCCAGGTGTTGAAGCGCGTCATCTGGCGCTGGAGCTTCCAGTACGGGGACGTCGGCGCGGGAGCTTTCGGCATACCGCGATTCTGGCACAGGCTGACAACTGTCATCAACTGACAAATTTCACGTGATGCCAGACGGGCCTAGACTGCGGGCATGCCCGAACCCGGCCTGCGTGAGCGGAAGAAGCACCGCACCCGCGAGATGCTGATCGACGCGGCGCAGGAGTTGTTCTGCGCCAACGGTTTCGAGGCCACGACGGTGGACGAGATCGCGGCGGCGGCCGACGTCTCGCCCCGCACCTTCTTCCGGTACTTCACCTCGAAGGAGGACGTGGCGCTCGCGTTCGCGGACGAGCAGATCACCGCGATGCTGGACAGGTTCGCCGCGCAGCCTGCCGACACGCCGGTGCTGACCGGGCTGCGGCAGGCCGCGGTCGAACTGGTGCGGGCCTCCGAAGCGGCGGCAGGCTCCGCTCGGGCGCGGCACCAGCGGATGCGGCAGCTGGTCTCGGCCAGCCCGGCGCTGGCGGCCGCCCGGACCGAGCGGGGCGTCGCCAGGCTGGACGAGGTCGCGCGGCTGGTGGGGGCGAGGATGGGCGTCGACCCCGCCGTGGACCCGCGGCCGCACCTGGTGGCGTCGGTCGCGCTGTGCGCGGTGCAGACGACGATCACGGCGTGGCGCGCCGCCGGCCGCGACGCCCCGGACTCCGAGCTGATCGGGCAGGCCTTCGACCTGTTGTCCGCCGGTCTCGACTACTCCGCCGCGTGATCCGCGCCTACAGCGTCAGATCCACCACGACGGGCGCGTGGTCGGAGGCGCCCTTGCCCTTGCGCTCCTCGCGGTCCACGTAGGCGTCGGACACCGCGCCGGCGAAGGAAGCGTTGGCGTACACCAGATCGATGCGCATCCCGTTGTTCTTCGGGAACGCCAGCTGCCGGTAGTCCCAGTACGTGTAGGGCTTGTCGTACTTCAGCGCACGCGGCACGACGTCGGTCAGGCCCGCCTCGCGCAGGGCCGCCAGCGCGGCCCGCTCCGGCTCGGTCACGTGGGTGGACTCGGTGAACAGGCTGATGTCCCACACGTCCTCGTCGGTGGGGGCGATGTTGAAGTCACCGAGCACCGCGAACGGCCGGTCCGCCGCCGATTCCGCGACCGCCGTGCCCCGCAACGCCTCCAGCCACCGCAGCTTGTACGCGTAGTGCGGGTGCCCCGGCTCGCGGCCGTTGGGCACGTACACCGACCACAGCCGGACGCCGCCACACGTCGCGCCGACGGCGCGGGGCTCGGCGGCGTCGTCGAACGTCGGCTCGTCCACGAGGCCGCGCCGCACGTCCTCCAGCCCCACGCGGGACAGGATCGCCACGCCGTTCCACCGCCCGAGCCCGTAGGCGGCGACCTCGAAGCCCAGCTCGCGCACCTCCGGCGGGAAGGCGTCCGTCGCGCACTTCAGCTCCTGCAGGCACACCACGTCCGGCTTCGCGGACTCCAGCCAGGCGAGCAGCCGCGGCAGCCGCGCCGCGATCGAGTTGACGTTCCAGGTGGCGATGCGCATGGCCCGAGAATGGCACACCGGCCGGACGGGGGATCGGGGTGTGTTCCGCGGGCGCCCCGCCGGTGCGCCGCACAGCCGGTCCGCCCGCGTGAGTGCCGGGGGTGCGTGGAAGTGTCGGAGGGGAGCCATAGGCTGGGGATGTGGCTGACCCTTCGACCTACCGACCCGCTCCGGGGAGCATCCCCGACCAGCCCGGGGTGTACAAGTTCCGCGACGCGACGAAGCGGGTCATCTACGTCGGGAAGGCCAAGAGCCTCCGCAGCAGGCTGAACTCCTACTTCGCCGACCTCTCGGGCCTGCACCCGCGCACGCGCCAGATGGTGACCACGGCGGCGAGCGTGGAGTGGACGGTCGTCACCACCGAGGTCGAGGCGCTCCAGCTCGAGTACAACTGGATCAAGGAGTTCGACCCGCGGTTCAACGTCCGCTACCGGGACGACAAGTCGTACCCGGTGCTGGCGGTGACGATGAACGAGGAGTTCCCGCGCCTGCACGTCTACCGCGGCCCGCGCAAGCGGGGCGTGCGGTACTTCGGCCCGTACGCGCACGCGTGGGCGATCCGCGAGACGCTCGACCTGCTGCTGCGGGTGTTCCCCGCCCGCACGTGCTCCAACGGCGTGTTCCGGCGGCACACGCAGATCGGCAGGCCCTGCCTGCTCGGCTACATCGACAAGTGCTCGGCGCCGTGCGTCGGCCGCGTGACCGAGGAGCAGCACCGGTCGATCGTCGAGGATTTCTGCGACTTCCTCGCCGGGCGCACGGATCTGATGATGCGCCGCCTGGAGAAGGAGATGGCGGAGGCGTCGGAGCAGCTGGAGTTCGAGCGCGCGGCCCGGCTGCGTGACGACCTCGGCGCGCTGCGGCGCGCGATGGAGAAGCAGGCCGTGGTGCTCGGCGACGGCACGGACGCCGACGTGGTCGCGTTCGCGCACGACGAGCTGGAGGCCGCGGTGCAGGTCTTCCACGTCCGCGGCGGCCGGGTGCGCGGCCAGCGCGGCTGGGTGATCGACAAGGTCGACGAGATGGACGTGCGCGACCTCGTCGACCAGTTCCTCACCCAGTTCTACGGCGAGCAGGTCGAGCTGGCCGAACAGACGGCCGACACCGGGTCGCCGGTGCCGCGCGAGGTGCTGGTGCCGGAGCTGCCGACCGACGCCGACGCGGTCGCCGAGTGGCTGTCCGGGCTGCGGGGCTCGCGCGTGCAGCTGCGGGTGCCGCAGCGCGGGGACAAGCGCGCGCTCGCGGAAACCGTGCAGCGCAACGCGGAAGAGGCGTTCCAGCAGCACAAGCTGCGCCGCGCCGGTGACCTCACGGCGCGGTCCGCCGCGCTCGCCGAACTGCAGGAGCAGCTCGGGCTGGACAGCGCGCCGCTGCGCATCGAGTGCGTGGACATCAGCCACATCCAGGGCAGTGACGTCGTCGCGTCGCTCGTCGTGTTCGAGGACGGCGTGCCACGCAAGTCGGAGTACCGGCGGTTCGCGTTGCGGGAGGCGGCGACCGAGGGCGACGTCGCCTCGATCGCGGAGGTCGTGCGGCGGCGGTTCCACCGCTACCTGAAGGAGAACGAGGAAGCCGCCGCCGAGGAGGCGAAGCCGGGCATCGACCCGGAGACCGGGCGCCCGCGCAAGTTCGCGTACCCGCCCAACCTCCTCGTCGTGGACGGCGCGGGCCCGCAGGCGACGGCCGCCGCGGACGTGCTGGCCGAGCTCGGCATCACCGACGTCGCCGTGATCGGGCTGGCGAAGCGGCTGGAGGAGGTGTGGCTGCCCGCCGACCCGGACCCGGTGATCCTGCCGCGCACCTCCGAGGCGCTGTACCTGCTGCAGCGGGTGCGCGACGAGGCGCACCGGTTCGCGATCCGCTACCACCGCGAGAAGCGCTCCAAGCGCCTGCAGGTGTCCGCTTTGGACGGTGTGCCCGGGCTGGGGCAGACTCGGCGTGCCGCGCTCATCAAGCACTTCGGGTCGGTGAAGAAGCTCCGGCAGGCGGGCGTCGACGAGATCGCGCAGGTGCCGGGGGTGGGCAGGCGCACGGCCGAGGCCGTGGTCGCGGCACTGCAGGCAGCGCAAGCAGGGGAGAGGGAGTCATGACGGGAAACGAAGACGGCCATAAACCCGGGATCGAGGTCGCGGTCGTCACCGGGTTGTCGGGGGCGGGGCGCAGCACCGCCGCGAAGTGCCTGGAGGACCTGGGCTGGTTCGTGGTGGACAACCTGCCGCCCGAGCTGATCGCCACCATGGTCGAGCTGGGGGTGCAGGCCAGGGGAGCGGTGACGCGGGTCGCGGTGGTGATGGACGTGCGCTCGCGCGCGTTCACCGACGACCTCGCTTCGGTGATCAAGGACCTCGACGCACGGGGCTACAAGCCGCGCGTGCTGTTCCTGGAAGCCACGGACGCGGTGCTGGTGCGCCGGTTCGAGCAGGTGCGGCGCAGCCACCCCCTGCAGGGCGAGGGCAGGCTCGTCGACGGCATCAGCGCCGAGCGCAAGCTGCTGGCGCCGCTGCGCGAGGCGGCCGACCTGGTGCTGGAGACCTCCGCCCTGTCGGTCCACGACCTGCGGGCCAAGATCGAGGACGCGTTCGGTTCCGAGTCGGCGACGCAGACGCGGGTCACCGTGCTGTCCTTCGGCTACAAGTACGGCCTGCCGATGGACGCGGACCTGGTGATGGACGTGCGGTTCCTGCCGAACCCGTTCTGGATCCCGGAGCTGCGCGACCACACCGGGCTGGACACCGAGGTCCGCAACTACGTGCTCTCGCAGGAGGGCGCGGAGGAGTTCCTCGACCGCTACCACCAGCTCCTGCGGCTGATCGGCGCCGGGTACAAGCGCGAGGGCAAGCGGTACCTCACGCTCGCCGTGGGCTGCACGGGCGGCAAGCACCGGAGCGTGGCCATCTCGGAGGAGCTGGCGCGCCTGTTGTCCAATGAGGACGGAATGGCGGTGAAGGTGATCCACCGGGACCTGGGACGCGAGTGAGCCTGAAAGCGGTTGCACTGGGGGGCGGCCACGGGCTGCAGGCGACGCTGACCGCGCTGCGGCGCGTCACCACGGACGTCACCGCCGTCGTCACCGTCGCCGACGACGGCGGCTCGTCCGGCCGCCTGCGCCGTGAGCTCGGCCTGCTGCCGCCGGGAGATCTGCGCCAGGCGCTCGCGACGCTCGCGGACGCCGAGCACGGCGAAAGCCTGTGGGCGGAGGTGTTCCAGCACCGCTTCGGCGGCAACGGCGCGCTGACCGGGCACGCGGTGGGCAACCTCGTGCTGGCGGGGTTGTTCGAGGTGCTGGGCGATCCCGTCGCGGCGCTGGACGAGGCGCGGCGGCTGCTGGGCGTGTCCGGGCGGGTGCTGCCCATGTCGTGCGAGCCGCTCGACATCGAGGCCGAGGTGACGGGGCTGAGCAACGACGACGAGCCCACCACGATCAGGGGACAGGTCGCCGTCGCCAGCACCCCCGGTCAGGTGCGCCGGATCGAACTGCGGACGCTGGGGCGGCCGGGGGGTGAGCCCGCCGCGTGCCCGGAGGCCGTGGACGCCGTGCTGGGCGCGGACGCGGTGTTCCTGGGGCCGGGGTCGTGGTTCACCAGCGTGCTGCCGCACCTGCTGGTGCCCGGGCTGCACGACGCGCTGCTGCGCACGCGGGCCCGGAAGGTGGTGATCCTCAACCTGATCCCGCAGCCGGGGGAGACGGCGGGCTTCTCGCCGGAACGGCACCTGCACGTACTCTTCCAGCACGCGCCCGAACTGAGGGTGGACGTGGTGATCGCCGACCGCGGCTCGGTGCCGGCACCGGCCCGGCTGCGGGACGCGGCGGGACAGCTGGGGGCGCGGGCGCTGCTCGCGGACGTGGCTGACCCGAACGAGCAGGGTTTGCACGATCCGGATGCGCTGGCGGCGTGCGTGCGGGAAGCTCTCGGTCGCCACGCGGGCGCGGAGGACCGGGACGGCAGAGAAAGCAGGGAGGGGCCATGGCGATGACCGCCGCGGTGAAGGACGAGCTGAGCCGGCTGCAGATCACGAAGATCGGGCCGCGCCGCGCGGAGGTCGCGTCGATGCTGCGGTTCGCGGGCGGGCTGCACATCGTGGGGGGCAAGGTCGTGGTGGAGGCCGAGCTGGACACCGGCTCGGTGGCGCGGCGGCTGCGCCGCGAGATCCACGAGCTGTACGGGCACCACTCGGACGTGCACGTGCTGTCCGCGGGCGGGCTGCGCAAGACCACGCGGTACCTGGTGCGCGTCGTCAAGGACGGCGAGGGGCTGGCGCGCCAGACGGGGCTGATCGACAACCGGGGGCGCCCGGTGCGCGGGCTGCCCGCCGCCGTCGTCTCGGGCGGCATCGCCGACGCCGAAGCCGCGTGGCGGGGCGCGTTCCTGGCGCACGGTTCGCTCACCGAGCCCGGCCGGTCGTCCTCGCTGGAGGTCACGTGCCCCGGCCCGGAGGCCGCGCTCGCGCTCGTGGGCGCCGCCCGGCGGCTGGGCATCCAGGCCAAGTCGCGGGAGGTCCGCGGCGCGGACCGCGTGGTCGTGCGGGACGGTGACGCGATCGGCGCGCTGCTGACCCGGCTGGGCGCGCACGCGAGCGTGCTGCAGTGGGAGGAGCGGCGCATGCGCCGCGAGGTGCGTGCGACGGCGAACCGGCTGGCCAACTTCGACGACGCGAACCTGCGCCGCTCCGCCCGGGCGGCGGTGGCGGCGGCCGCGCGGGTCGAGCGCGCGCTGGAGATCCTCGGTGACACGGCGCCGGACCACCTGCTCGCCGCGGGCAGGCTCCGGCTGTCCAACCGGCAGGCGTCGCTGGAGGAGCTGGGCCAGCTGTCGGACCCGCCGATGACGAAGGACGCCGTGGCCGGCCGCATCCGCAGGCTGCTCGCGATGGCGGACAAGCGGGCGAAGGAGCTGGACATCCCCGACACCGAGTCCGCCGTGACCGCCGAGATGCTGGAGGAACAGGCCTGACCGGCGTTTGTACCCCTGGTGTTACCGGCGGCACGGCCGCGCCGGGGAGCCGTAACGTGCCGGTAGCGCCAGTGCATGATGGGCGAAACCCGCGGCACGGACTCTGAACTCGCGGATCTTGCTATGTCCGGTTCGGGGAAGGGGATGGTCGTGCGTTCCGAGAGGGCGAACGAGAAGGCGGAGCTGAAGGTCTCCGCCGACGTGGGCAGCTGGCTCCCCCGGCGCAGCAGCCACGCCGCCGACTGGCGGCGCGAGGACCTCCTGGCCGCCAAGGGGGCGACGACGGTGAGCGTCGTCATCCCCGCGCGGGACGAGGAGGAGACCGTCGGGGACATCGTGCGCACCATCCGCCGGGACCTGGTCGAGGCGATCCCGCTGGTGGACGAGGTGCTGGTGGTCGACTCGCGCTCGCAGGACGACACCGCCAGGGTCGCGGCGGAGGCCGGCGCGACGGTCGTGGCGCAGGACTCGGTGCTGCCGATGCTGCCCGGCATGGCCGGCAAGGGCGAGGCGCTGTGGAAGGGTCTGGCCGCGACGAAGGGCGACCTGGTCGTCTTCGTGGACGGCGACCTGTACGACTTCACCAGTGACTACGTGACGGGGCTCCTCGGCCCGCTGCTGACCGACGAGTCGGTGGCCTACGTCAAGGGCTTCTACCACCGGCCGCTCGTCGGCGCGGGCGGCACGGACGCTGACGGCGGCGGCCGGGTGACGGAGCTGGTGGCGCGGCCGCTGCTGAACATGTACTGGCCGGAGCTGGCGGGGTTCGTGCAGCCGCTGGCGGGGGAGTACGCCGGGCGCCGCGAGGTGCTGGAGCGCATCCCGTTCGTCGTGAACTACGGCGTCGAGGTCGGGCACCTGATCGACATCCTGGAGACGCACGGGCTGGACGCGCTGGCCCAGGTGGACCTCGGCAAGCGCACCCACCGCCACCAGTCCACGCAGGCGCTGGGCCGGATGTCGGGGCAGATCATGCAGACGATGTTCGACCGGCTGGCACGCTACGGCCGCCTGGTGTCGGCCCAGCCCCCGGCGACGCTGCTCGCGCAGTTCCGCCGGGGCGAGTCGGGGCACGGCGTGGAGCGCGAAATGGTGCTCACGGACGTGTCGTGCCGGCAGCGCCCGCCGCTGGCCGAGCTGCTCGCCGAGGTGCGCGAGATCGCCTAAGCCGCGTCGTGGAAGACGAGGCCGAGGGTGTGGCGACGGCCGGTCCGGACGGTGCTCACGCCGTGCCGGACCGGGGCCGCCGACCATCCGCGGCTTGAACGCACCGGCCGGTCCCGCGTCGTGAAGATCAGCGCGTGCCCCTGCTTCAGCGCCGTCACCGTGCCGCGGGACTGCGCGCGTGGCCGCTGCTCGACGAGCAGGAACTCGCCGCCGGTGTAGTCGGTGTCCAACCCGAACACGACCTGCAACGGGAACACCAAGTCCCCGTAGAGGTCCCGGTGCAACGCGTTCCAGTCGCCGGGGCCGTAGCGGAGCAGGATCGGCGTGGGCCGGGTCTGCCCGGCGTCGTGGCAGCGGGCGAGCCACTCCTCCAGGTCGTCCGGCCAGGGCGCCGGGTGACCCAGCCGGGCCGCCCAGTCGCGGGCGATCGGCAGCAGGTGCGGGTAGAACGCCGCCCGCAGCGCGGCGACCGGTTCCGGCAGGGGGTAGCGGAAGTACCGGTACTGCCCCGCCCCGAACCGGTACCGCGCCATGTCGATCGTGGCGCGGAAGTGCCGCGGTTCGTCGTACAGCGCGGCCAGCTCGCGGCATTGGTCAGGGGTGAGCAGGCGCGGCGTCAGCGCGCACCCGTATTCGTCGAGTTCGGCCGCGAGCGCGGCCCAGTCCAGTTCGTCGGGCTTCACGACCGCCAGTGTGCGCACCCCGGGGCGGGGTGCGCTGGCGGAAATCAGCCGGCCAGATCGGCGTGCGCGATGACCTTGGTGATCTTCGCGCGCACGAGCAGCTCCCCCGGCACGGCGTTGCGCCTGCCGAACTCCTCCCCGCGGTCCTGGCCCATGTAGCGGGCGCCGATCGCGATCGACCACGGCAGCATCTCGTCGAGGTCCTCGCTCAGCGTCGCGACCGCCGTGAACTGCACGTACGAGTAGGGCGGCTCCTGGTCGTCCACCGTCACCGACAGGCGCGGTTCCCGGCGCAGTGCGCGGCCCTTCACGGACTCGGCGCCGGTGTTGAAGATCAGCTCGTCGCCGTCCCCGGTCTCGTTGAGGACGAACCAGATGGGCGTGACGTGCGGGGAGCCGTCGGCGCGGACGACCGCCGCCTTGCCCGTGCGCGTGCCCTCGCTCGCGAACTTCCACCACTGGTCCCTGCTCATCTCGTACATGGCTACCGAACCTACACTGACTCCTCGTGCAACAAGGCGAGCTGATCAGCGGTGGGCTGGTGGACGAGGGCCTGGCCCGCCGGCTCAAGGCGCTCGCGTGCACCGCGCCCCTGCACGACCTGGACGCGCGCAAGGCGAAGCTGGACTGGGCCGACGCGACGGTCTACCAGATGGCCGAGATCGCGCTGCACACGATCGACCAGGTCACGATCGCGATGGACTTCGACACCGGCGCCGACCACGAGGACATCGTGCGCCGCCTGCAGCCGTTCATCGCCGCGCAGGCGCCCGGCCGCGGCGCCGAGGAGCACCTGCGGGTGGCGCGCTGGGTGCTGGACAACCTGATCAACGTCGGCACCGCCGACCGCGGGTTCCGCCGGGTGTACGGCAGCGTCGACGAGCACGGCGTGTACCGGCGCCGGGCGTTCGACTTCAAGCTGCTGGTCGAGCTGGCCGCGCCCGACGGCGAGGTGTACCTGCGCGCCAGCGACGAGGCGATCAACGTGCTCGTCGGGGCGCTGGACACCGACGTCGAGTCCGCCCAGATCGCGGCCGAGGTGAAGCTGGAGAACCTGATCAGCCGCGGCCGCCTGGCGGACGCGAAGCTGGCCGCCGAGCAGGCCCGCTACCGCACGGTCCAGTACGGCGAGACGCTGCGCGCGAAGCTCGACGCGACCCGGCGTGACGTGCGGGCGGTCGACTGGGCGGAGGAGATGCCGGAGCTGCTGGACTCCGCGCTGTCCCACATCGAGGCCCGCTTCCGCGCCGAGAACGCCATCCTCCGCAACATCACCCGTGCGCGTGACGAGGCGGAGGATCCCGACCACAAGCGCCGGGCCGCCGAGCTGGTCGACATCGTCAGCGACTGCATCAGCAGGCACACCCAGCTCCAGGCGCGGCTGCAGGCCGCGGGCGCGATCTTCCGCGCCGAGCAGGACCGCCAGCAGTTCTCCGGGCCGCCGCAGCGCGCGACGATCGACCTGTTCGGGCAGCTGCTGGTGCCGACGCTGGAGCTGCCGATCGCGGACGCCGTGGCCCCGGTCGAGCGGTTCTTCTCCGCCGCGGCCGGGTTCGACGTGCCGACCGTGCCGTCGCTCCCGTCGCTGGTGTCGCTGCTGCTGCGGCCCGCACCCGAACGCGAAGAGCTGGTGGGCGAGGTGCCGGAACCGGAGCTGGTCCCCGCCGAGGCGGCCGACTACTACAGTGACGAGCAGTGGCGGCGCGCCGACGAGCTGCTCGACCTGCCGGAGGTGCCCCGGCGGTTGTCCGGGCTGCTGGCGGAGGCCCGTGAGCTCGATCCGCGGCTGGCCCGTCTGGTCGCGCTGCGGGCGCTGCACTCGTACAGTCCGGAGGTCGGCGCGGCGATCCGGCAGGGGGACGACCGCGCGCTGCTGGCGGTCGACGACGGCACGCCGCTCGACGACGAGGAGTTCGGGGGCGCGGACCTGCTGCTCGCGACGGCGCGCATCGAGCGAGGGGACGAAGAACGTGAACACGGCTGACGTGGAGGCCGCGGCGCGGCTGGTGTCGTACGGCATGCGGCCGAAGCAGCTGCCCGGCCGCGACGTGGTGTACGCCGACCTCGTCCGCCGGTACCGGGAGGACAGCGCTTTCAAGCAGCTGGCGAACTCGGTCGCGGCGGGGCTCGGGCTGCTGGTGCTGGACGTCAGCACGCAGGCCGGTGCGGTGCTCGCGGCCACCGACGAGTCGGTGTTCGAGATCAAGATGGACTCCTACGCGCGGCAGAGCAAGATCCGCGAGCGCCGGGACACCGAGAAGGTGCTGCACGGGCTGGTGCACCTGGCGACCGCCGCGCTGGGCTACCCGCGGCCGGACGACCTGGCCAACGACACCTACATCGGCCGGGTGAGCGTCGAGCAGGTGGACAGCGTGGTCCGCGAGGCGTGCCGGATCCTCGACGAGCGCGCGGCGAAGGCGGAACGCAACAACGACCCGCTGTCGGACGCGCCGGAGCTGGAGCAGGCGTGGCGCGCGTACGCCCGCCGCCCCGCGGCCGCGGCGACGAAGGACGGGCGCCTGGCGTCGGACACGACGCGCGGCATGGTGTCGCGGGCGCTGCGGTTCCTCGCCGACCAAGGGTTCCTGGTGCAGGTGAGCGGCGAGCAGGGCGGCACCTACCGCACGACGCCGCGTTACCAGGTGCAGGTCAGGGAACTCGCGGCGGACAGCGCTTTCGAGGAGTTGCTGGAACTGGGTGTCGTCGCGGTGGGGGATTCCGCAGGCACCCTCCGTCCGTCCATTTCGGACACTCTGTAGGGGGAGCATGTACGAGCTTTCGCGGGTGCGGCTGCACTCGGTGGGTCCGGCGGGCGCGCGGTACCAGGACGTGCTGCTCGACTTCAGCGGCGTCGGGCCGCTGGTCAAGGCGCCGGCGCAGGACGCGTTGTTCACCGCGGGGATCCACTCCGCCGAGCAGGGACTGCCCCGGCGCCCCTCCCCGGCGAGCGTGCTGTTCCTGGAGAACGGCGGCGGCAAGTCGGTGCTGATCAAGCTGATCTTCTCCGTCATGCTGCCCGGCCGCCGCCAGGTCGTCGGCACCACGAACACCCGCGTGCTGGAGAAGTTCGTCTCCGCCAAGGACGTTTCGCACGTCGTGCTGGAGTGGCAGCACACCGAGACCGGGCAGCGCGTCATCACCGGGAAGGTGTCGGAGTGGCGCGGGCACGTCGTGTCCAACGACCCGGCGAACCTCGTCGACGCCTGGTTCTGCTTCCGGCCCAGCGCGACCACGGGCCTGGACACGCTGCCGTTCACCGCCGACGGGCGCCTGTTGACGATGTCGGCCTTCCAGGAGCGGCTCGACGAGGCGCACCGCGCCGAACCCGAGCTGGAGCTGTCGTGGACCCGCCGCCACCACGAGTGGACCGAGCGCCTCGACGCGCTGGGCCTGGACACCGAGCTGTTCCGCTACCAGCGGGCGATGAACGCGGGGGAGGGCGAGGCGGCCGACGCGTTCGCCTTCACCTCCGACGAGGCGTTCGTCGAGTTCCTGCTCAAGGCCGTGATCCCCGAGGACGACCCGCGCGACCTCGCCGACGTGGTCCAGACCTACGCGCACAACCTGGGGCAGCGCGGCGAGCTCATCGCGGAACGGGACTTCGTCGCCGGTGCGCTCGACCTGCTCACGCCGCTGGTCGACGAGGAGTCGCTCGCGGCCGCGTCCCGCAAGCTCGCCGTGGCCGCCCGTTCCGACGCCCAGGCGTTCGCCGGATCGGTGCTGGCGCGGCACAAGCTGGAGTCGGACCGCCTCGCCGGGCTGGCCGCGTACGTGGACGAAACGCGGGACGCGGAGAAGCTCGCCGAAGGTGACCACCGCCGGTTGTCGGCCGTCGTAACGGAACTGCGCCGCGTCGTCGCCGAGTTGCGGCTCGCCCGCGCCACCGAGGACAAGCAGCGCCTCGACAGCGAACTGGCCGAGGCGCGCCGCGCGGCCGAAGCCTGGCGAGAGACGGGAACCGTGCTCGCCCACGTGAACGCCGTGCGCAAGGCCGACGGCATCCGGCAGCTGGTGGGGGAGCGCGAGCAGACCGCGAAACCCGCGCTGGAAGCCAAAAACGCCGCCGCGAACGCGCTCGCCCGCGGCCTGCTCGCGCTCGCTCGCGAGGCGGGGGAGCAGGCGCAGGCGGCCGAGGAACGCGCCGCCGCTGCCCGGGACGCCGCCGCCGCGGCGCAGCGGGAGCGGGACGAGGCGACCGGCCGGGCGGCCCAGCACCGCGCCGAGGAAGCCCAGCTGAGCGCGCGGATCGAGGAGGTCCGCGCCCAGGTGCAGCAGGCCGTGCGGGACGGGCTGCTCACCGACGGCACGCAGGTCGCGAGCGCGGCGCAGGAAGCCCGTGCCCGCGGTGAGAACGCGGCGAACGAGCTGGCGTCCCGTGAAGCCGAGCTGGAGCGCGTGGCCGAGGAACACGCGGACGCGCAGCAGGCCCTGCACGCCGCCCAGCAGCGTGCCGCCGCGGCGCAGACCCGTGCCGACCGGGCGGCCTCCGAGCTGGCGAAGGCCAACCGCCGCACCGACAGCCTCGCCGCGCACCCGCGTCTGCTGGAGCTGCTCGGCGGCGACAACGTCCAGCTGGAGACCGACACGCCCGCGCTGCTCAAGCGCCTGCGGGAGGCCCGCGCGAGCGCGGAACGCGAGCAGACCGCGTTGCGCATGGAGGAGTCGGTCGACGAGCGGGCGCTGGCGGCGCTCGGCGACGGCGGCCTCCTGCCCGAGCCGCCCGAGGTGCAGGCGGCGCTGGAGGTGCTGGAGTCCGCCGGGGTGCCCGCGCGGTCGGGCTGGCGTTACCTGTCCACAATGGACGCCAAGGAGCGCGAGCGGGTGCTGGCGGAGCTGCCGCACCTCGTCGGTGGCATCCTGGTCAACGACGCCGCCCAGCTGCCGAGGGCCCGCACGGCGCTGGCGGAGGCCAAGCTGCTGCCCAATGCGGTGCTGCCGGTCGGGACGACCGAGGCGGTCCGCCGCGAAGGCGGCACACCCGGCGTGGAGTTCCTGGTGCCGCCCAACCCCGCGATGTACGACGAGGAGGCCGCCGACACCGAGCGCCAGGCGATCCTCGCCCGGCATTCGCGGCGGCAGAAGCAGCTGGAGGCGCTGGCCACCGCCATCGGCGACGACGCCGCGCTCGAATGGAAGCTCACGACGTGGCGTGAGGACTACCCGCCCGGCGCGCTGGCCACCCTCGCCGAGGAGGCGGAGGCCGCGGCGAGCGAGTTCGCCGGGTGCCAGGAAACCGTGGCGGTGGCCGAACGCGAGCTGGCGGAGCTGGCCGCGCGCCGGGCCCGCCTGCGGGAAGCCGTGCCGGCGTTGCGCGCCGAAGCGCGCTCGGGCGAGGAGCGGGCCCGCCGTCTCGGCGAACTGGCCGAGCGCGTCGCACGGATTCCACAGTGGACGGACGAAGTGGAGCGTGCCCGCGAGATCGTGACGCGGGCCGAGGCCGAAGCGGAGCAGGCGACCGCGCGGGCCACCCGTGCGCGCGAGGAAGCGGCCGAGGAACAACGCACGGCCGACGGTCACCGCCGGACCGTCAGCAGCGCGCGCGCCGAACTCGCCGAGGTGCCCGGTGGCGGCTCGGTGTCCGAAGAGGACCCTGCCCCGAAGGAACCGGTCGATGCCTTGCGGCGCGCGTTCGCGGCCGCGAGCGACGCCTACGCCAAGGTGGAGGTGGGCAGCGACCTGCGCGCGGAACTGGACCAGGCCGAGTCGGCCGAATCCGCCGCCCGCGCGGCGCTGGAGGCGCTCGACCCGGCGGTGCGCGAGCAGGCGGCCCGCCTGCTGGAGACCGCGGACGGCGCCGACGCCGCGACGCGGGCGGCGGCGCTGGCCAGGGCCGGGCGTGCGGTGGCGGCGCTGGAGGCCGAGCACAGCGAGGCGATCGGCGCGGTCGCGACGTGCAAGGCCGAGCTGGACCAGCTGCCCCGCCAGAACGTCACGCTGGAGACCCGGCCGCGCGACGTCGAGCACGGCCGTGAGCTGATCGACGAGGCCGCCGAGGAGGCCAGTGCCGCCGCCCGCGCGTGGGAGGAGGCGCAGGCGCGGCGTGCCGAGGCCGAGCACGCCGCCGAAACGGCGAACGCCTCCGCCGCGGGCTTCCGGCTGCTCGCCGAGTCCCTCGCGCACCTGGCTCCCGAGGGTGAGCCGGAGTCCGTGTTCGACGGTGACGTCGAGGCGGCGCAGGCCCGCCACCGCAAGCTGACGGCCGCGCTCACCGACGCCGAAACCGCGGTGGACCAGGCCGAGAAGCGGGTGCGGGCCGCCGCCGACGCGCTCGCCCAGTACGCCACGGACCAGCGGTTCGAGAGCCTGTCGAGCCCGGTGCGGCAGCAGATCATCTCGGTCCGGCGGGACAGCCTGCCCGCGAGCGCGGCCGAGTGGGCCAAGGCGCTGCGGCCGCGGCTGCGGACGCTCACCGACGACCTCGCGCAGATCGACCGGCACCGCTCGGGCATCGTCGCGCGGCTGCAGGGCATGGTCGAGGGTGCGCTGCGGATGCTCCGTTCCGCACAACGGCTTTCGCGGCTGCCGGAGGGCCTCGGCGACTGGTCGGGGCAGGAGTTCCTGCGCATCCGCTTCGCCGACCCCGAGGAGCCCGAACTGGTCGAGGCGCTCGGGCAGGTCGTCGACGAAGCGGCGGCGGGCAAGACGAGCGACGGCCGTGACGTCAAACGGGACGGTATGACGCTCGTGCTGCGCGGCGTCCGGGCGGCGGTGCCCAAGGGGTTCCGGGTGGACATGCTCAAACCGGACTCGGTCCTGCGCACCGAGCGGCAGCGGGTGTCGGAGATCCGGGACGTGTTCTCCGGCGGCCAGCAGCTCACCGCGGCGATCATCCTGTACTGCACGCTCGCCGCGCTGCGGGCCAACAACCGCGGCAAGCTGCGGAACCGGCATTCGGGCGTGCTGTTCCTGGACAACCCGATCGGCCGCGCGTCGGCGGGGTACCTGCTGGAGCTGCAGCGGGTCGTCGCCGAGGCGCTGGGCGTGCAGCTGATCTACACCACGGGCCTGTTCGACGCCGGTGCGCTGTCGGAGTTCCCGCTGATCATCCGGCTCCGCAACGACGCGGACCTGCGGGCGGGGCGGAAGTACCTGTCGGTGGACGCGACCATCCGCAACCACCTGGACGACCTGCCGGAGCCGGACGGCACCTCCCACCTGTCGGCGACCCGCCTGTTCAGCCGGGCCGCCGACGAGCCGGGGGGCTAGACGGTCACCACGACCTTCTTGCCGCCGTGGAGGCCCTTTTCGACACGGCGGTGCGCCTCGGCGACGTGGTCGAACGAGAACACCTCGTCCAGGGCCGGGCGCAGCGTGCCGAGGCGCACCCCGGCGTCCAGGAAAGCCGCCATGCGCCCGACCACCACGGGGTCGAGCGTGTGCTCGAAGCCGCGGTAGCCGACGACCGCGACGTCGGTCCCTTCCGGCGAGGGCGTGGGCCGGGGGTCCAGGAAGCCCGCCGCGAGGAGCGTCCCGCCGGGCCGCGTCGCTCGCAGGAGGTCCTGCTGGCCGGGGCCCCGCACGAGGTCGAGGACGAGGTCGGCACCGGTCCCGCCGGTGTGGGCGCGGACGGCTTCGGCGACGTCCTCCCGGTCGGTGGCGACGACCGCTTCGGCGCCGGCGGCGAGCAGCTCGTCCGTCCGCGCGCTGGTCCGCGTCACCGTGAGCGGGACGGCCCCGAGGTGGCGCGCGACCTGGATCGCCGCGCGGCCGACGCCGGAGGACGCGGCCGTGATCAGGACGTGGTCGCCGGGCCGCATCCCGGCCTTCTCGACGAGCGCGCCGTAGGCGGTGGAGAAGCTGACCCAGATGGCCGCGGCCTCCGGGACCGTGAGCCCGGCAGGCCGGGGGATGAGCTGGCTCGCGGGGAGCGTCGTGTGCTCGGCGTAGCTGCCCCTGGCGTTCGCGTCGGGGATGGCCGCGATGATGACCGGATCCCCGGTCTCCAGCCCGGTGGTCCCCTCGCCCAGCGCCTCGACGACCCCGGTCCCCTCGATGCCAAGGCGCGCGTGCGGCAGGGGGACGGGCGCCGGTGACGTGCCCGAGCGCATCATCAGGTCGAGCGGGTTGACGGCGAACGCCTCGATCCTGACCCGCACCTCGCCCGGCCCGGGTTCGACGACGGGTTCCTCGACGACGTGCAGCACTTCCGGTCCGCCGAACTCGTCGAACACGACGGCTCTCGACATGGTGACTCCTCCGCATCCGGTGGTTTCGTTCCTCATCCCGGACGTTACGGGGCGATGGGTTACCTGCTGGTACCTTTGGTTTTCATGCGGAACGCGGCCGATCCGGTCTTCCTCGCCGACTGCCCGACCCGGCTCACGGTCGAGATCATCTCGGACAAGTGGGCGGTGCTCGTGCTCTTCGGGCTCAGCCGCGGGCCCCGCCGCCACGGCGAGCTCGTCGACCTCATCGGCGGCGTCTCCCGCAAGGTCCTCACCCAGACGCTGCGGCGGCTCCAGCAGTACGGGCTGGTCGACCGCCGTGCCGAGACGTCGCGGCGGGTCGAGTACGACCTCACCGACCTCGGCCGGACCCTGGTCGAGCCCATCGAGGCCCTGACCGACTGGGCGCGGAAGCACGGTGGCGAGATCGTGGAGTTCCAGGAGGCCGCCGCGGCTCGTGAGGGCGCGGCCGAATAGCACCGGCGGGCGCCGTGGGGGCGGAGGCGCGCCGCGGTGGGCTCGACCTGGTGTCACCTCTATGGAGTGACTACCCCCGTAACGGATACGACATCCGCTATACCCACTGAAGTGGGTTACCGCCGTCGCCCGTACGGGTTCGCGACCCGGAGCCCCGCGTCACGGCCGCCGCCGGCTCCGGAGGAGATCCACTCGAAGGGGATTCAGCCGGAAAGGGGGTGTGTGCGATTCGTGAATGCGCCTCGGGTATTTCGCGTTAACCCGACCGGATGGAGGCTGCGTGAATTTCTGCTCTATTGGGTAAGGAGTTGCAGGCAGACAGCCCACTCTTTCGAGGAGCCCACAATGAAGAACCGATTCGCGCGACTCATCTCGGTCCTCGTCGCCGGCACCGTGCTGAGCCTGACCGGCGCCGGCATGGCGGTGGCGTCGACGTCGGCCCCCGCCGGCAGCGGCACGTCGAGCACCGAGAGCGCCGCGGCACAGGTCCAGACCGCGCACGACAACCTCGTCCAGGACGCGAAGGCGGGCAACGCCCCGGCCGCGCGGTCCGAGCTGACCCAGCTCGAGCCGCTCCTGTCGGACCTGGCCACCAGCGACCGCTACTCCATCCAGGCCGACACGCGGCAGACCGCCGCGACGGCGCACGACGAGGCGGTCGACGCCGCGAACAAGATCGCGCAGCTGCCGGCGGACCAGGCGGCCCGCCAGGACGTGCCGTCCGTGGCGACGCTGCTCGACGCGCTCCTGCAGCGGGTGCTGCTGAGCCTGTCCGCGCTGCTGGCCGGCCTGCTGGGCTGACCGCCCCCACCCCGGTCGCAGGCCCGTGCCGGCACGGGCCTGCGACCGGGCTTCTTTTCCCGTCCGAAATCGAACTGAGAAGGAGCACGATGTTCCGGTCCGGTCTCGCGGTGTTCACCGGAATCGTCCTCACCCTGGCGCTCGCGGTGGCGCCCTCGGCGGCGGACGAGGCCCGCGCCTCGAGATTCGAACCGGTGTGCGGGGGGAAATACGCGCGACTGGCCTGCCAGGTCCAGAAGCTCGTCGGCAGCTCGTACCAGGCGCCGATGGGCTGGGGCGCGACCGATCTCCAGGTCTCCCACGGCATCCCGGCGAACTCGCCGGGCTCGGGCACGGTCGCGATCATCGACGTCGGGGCCTACCCGAACCTGGAAAGCGACCTGGCCACCTACCGGCAGCAGTATGGCCTGCCGCCGTGTGCGAGCGCCACCGGCTGCTTCCGGCAGATGGACTTCCGCGGCGGCCCGCCGCTGCCGCCGAGCCCCGGTGCCGACGGGGCGACCGTCGACGAGCAGATCGCCGTCGAAACCTCGCTCGACGTCGACATGGCCTCGGCCGCCTGCCCGAACTGCAAGATCCTGGAGGTGCAGATCCCGCTGTCGGAGGTGCCGACGACGGACGACTCGGGCAACGTCAACTACGACCGGTACGCGGCGGCGTTCGGCACGGCGGTGCAGACCTCGATCGCCAACGGGGCCACCGCGATCAGCATCAGCTACGGGCTGCCGGGCAACGACGGCATGATCCGGGGGCCGGTGGCCCAGCAGTTCGCCCACCGCGGCGTCGCGATCGTGGCGTCCAGCGGGGACAGCGGTTTCCAGGCGACCCGGTTCCTGTGGCCGCAGGCGCTGCCGACGGTGACCGCCGTCGGCGGGACCGAGCTGGTGAAGCAGGGCACCACCTACAGCGAGGGCGCGTGGAGCGGGGCCGGGTCCAGCTGCGTGCCCGGCGCCACCCCGCCACCGGGGCAGCCGGGGGAGGTCACCGCCTCGTGCAACGGCGCGCGGACGGCAGTGGACGTGTCGGCGGTGGCGGACAACCTCGCGATCTACACGACGTACAGCCCGGCCAGCAACCACCCGCTCGGCTGGACCGTGGTCGCCGGCACGAGCGCGTCGGCGCCGTTCATCGCGGGCGTTTACGCGGCGAGCGGCAACCTCGGCGCCGTGGACGGGCCGAACCTGCTGTACCAGGCCGGGCCGCCGGCGTTCAACGACATCATCTCGGGCACGAACGGCGGCATCAGCAACGGCCGCTGCCTCGCCCCGGGCAGCGGCGGCGGCGCGACGTTCGACGGCCGCCTGTGCGGCGCCGCACCGGGCTGGGACGGGCCGACCGGCCTCGGCAGCCCCAAGGGCCTGTTCCGGTTCTAGTCCTTGCGGCCGGATGCCTCGCGGTGGGGCTGGCGGCCCACCCCTCGCCCGCCGCCACCCTCAGCGGGCGCGTTCCGGGCGGCAGCCTGGTCTGGTGAACGCGGTGGCTCCACCGCTCAGGAAACGCGAACTCAGTCCTTGCGGCCCGTCACCGCGACGCCGACGCCGAGGCCGATCATCACGAGCCCGCCCGTGCCGCCGATCAGTTCGAGCCGCCGGGGCGAGCGCGCGAACCACGTGCGCGCCGCGCCCGCGGCCAGTGCCCACGCGCTGTCCGACAGCACCGCGATCACCGGCAGGCACACGCCCAGCACGAGCATCTGCAGCGGCACGTGCCCGGCCCCGGTGACGACGAACTGCGGCAGCACCGCGGCCAGGAACACGATGGACTTCGGGTTGGCGAAGCCGACCACGAACCCGTCCCGCAGGACGCGCAGCGTCCGGCCCGGCGTGGTGCGCACCGCCCCGGCCAGCGCGTCGCTCAGCCGCCGCCGGTGCCGGAACGCCTGCACACCCAGGTAGACCAGGTACGCGGCGCCGGCCAGCTTGATCACGGTGAACACCGTGGCCGAGGCCTGCACGAGCACCCCGAGCCCGAACGCGACCGCCACCACCTGCGCGTACACGCCGACGGCGTTGCCCACCACCGTGAGCAGCGCGTCGCGCCGCCCCACGGTCAGCGCGCGGCTGACGGTGAACAGCACGCTCGGACCCGGCACGACCACCATCAGGAACACCAGCGCGGCGAACGCCGCGAAGGAACCAGGGGACACCATGCGCCGACCCTAGCCACGCCGCCGGGGCCCGCCGAGGGATTTTTCGCCGGAACCGTCGGTGGCTGCTGGTACGAAGAGCACGTGCACAGCATCGGAACGGCCCAGCGCCGCGCACGCCTCGTGGCCCGGCACCACCTCGCCGCCCCCGCGGACCACGTGACCGAGGTGGCCGAAAGCCTGGTCGCGCTGCACGCCACCGACCCCGCGACGGTCCACCTGTCGGCCGCCGTGCGGCTCCGCGAGCCCGGCACCGCGGAGCACGCGCTGTACGAGGAGCGGTCACTGCTGCGCATGCTCGGCATGCGGCGCACGATGTTCGTGGTCCCGGCCGCGCTCGCACCCGTCGTGCAGGCGGCGTGCGCCGACGACATCGCGCGCAAACAGCGGAAACTGCTGCTGCAGCACCTGGAGACCGCGGAGCTGGGCACCGACCTCGACGCGTGGCTCGCAGAGGTCGAGGAGGGCGCGTACGCCGCGCTGCGGGGACTGGGCGCGGCCCACGCCCAGCAGATCGCCGACGCCGAACCCCGGCTGCGCACGGAAATCGTGGTGGCGCAAGGGAAACCGTACGAAGCACGCGGGTACATCACGAACCGCGTGTTGTTCCTGCTCGCCGCCGAGGGCCGGATCGTGCGCGGCCGGCCGCGCGGGTCGTGGCTGTCCACGCAGTACTCGTGGGCGACCGCCGAATCCTGGCTGCCGGACGGGATTCCCGTCCTGCCGCCGGAGGAGGCCAGGGCCGAGCTGGCGCGGCGGTGGCTGCGTGCGTTCGGCCCGGCGACGGCCGAGGACCTGAAGTGGTGGACGGGCTGGACCGCGGGCCAGGTGAAGAAGGCCCTCGCCCAGGTGGCGCCCGCCGAGGTCGACCTCGACGGCGAGCCCGGCATCGCGCTGGCCGAAGACCTCGAACCGGTGCCGGCACCGGAACCGGTCGCCGCGCTCCTGCCCGCGCTCGACCCCACGCCGATGGGCTGGGTCCGGCGTGACTGGTACCTCGGCGAGCACCGGGACCAGCTGTTCGACCGCACGGGCAACGTCGGCCCCACGGTGTGGTGGGAGGGCCGGGTCGTGGGCGGCTGGGCGCAGCGCGCGGATGGCGAGGTCACCTGGCGGCTGCTGGAGGACGTGGGCGCCGACGCGGAGGCCGCGATCGAGGCGAAGGCGGACCAGTTGCGCGAGTGGCTCGGCGACGTCAGGGTGACCCCGAAATTCCGCACGCCGCTCGAGAAAACGCTGGTCTCTTGATCGATTCCCCTGGGTGGCGGATCTCTCGTCGGTCCATGTCAGTCCGTGCAGGCCAGCACGCTAGGGTGAGGCTCGAGCCCGAAGACGTGTAGCCCGGTTTTCGCAAGCCGGGTACGGACCCGAGGAGAGACGAGCAGTGACGGTTCGCGTAGGTGTGAACGGCTTCGGCCGGATCGGCCGCAACTTCTTCCGCGCGGTGCAGGCCACGGGCCACGACATCGAGGTGGTGGCCTTCAACGACCTCGGTGACGTCAAGACCATGGCGCAGCTGCTCAAGTACGACAGCGTGCTGGGCCGCTACCCCGAGGAGATCTCCGTCAGCGACGAGGGCATCGTCGTCGGCGGCAAGACCGTCAAGGCGCTCGCCGAGCGCGACCCGGCGAACCTGCCGTGGGGCGACCTCGGTGTCGACGTCGTCGTCGAGTCCACCGGCTTCTTCACCAACGCCGACGCGGCGAAGGCCCACATCGCCGGTGGCGCCAAGAAGGTCATCATCTCCGCGCCCGCCAAGGGCGAGGACCTGACCGTCGTGCTGGGTGTCAACGACAACCTCTACGACGGCTCGCAGACGATCATCTCGAACGCGTCCTGCACCACGAACTGCCTCGGCCCGCTCGCCAAGGTCCTCCACGAGGCCTTCGGCATCGAGAAGGGCCTGATGACCACGATCCACGCCTACACGCAGGACCAGAACCTGCAGGACGGCCCCCACAAGGACCCGCGCCGCGCCCGCGCCGCCGCGCTGAACGTGGTGCCGACCTCCACCGGTGCCGCGAAGGCCATCGGCCTGGTGCTGCCGGAGCTCAACGGCAAGCTGGACGGCTACTCGCTGCGCGTGCCCGTGCCCACCGGCTCGATCACCGACCTGACCGTCGACCTGCAGAAGAAGGCGACGATCGAGGAGATCAACGCCGCGTACAAGGCCGCCGCCGAGGGCCCGCTCAAGGGCATCCTGCGCTACAGCGAGGACCCGATCGTCTCCTCGGACATCGTCAACGACCCGGCCTCGTGCATCTTCGACGCGCCGCTGACCAAGGTCATCGACAACCAGGTCAAGGTGTTCGGCTGGTACGACAACGAGTGGGGTTACTCCAACCGCCTGGCGGACCTGGTGAACCTCGTCGGCTCGAAGCTGTCCTGAGGCCATGGCCGTCAAGACGCTCGAAGACCTGCTGGCCGAAGGCGTCGCGGGGCGGCACGTCCTGGTCCGCTCGGACCTGAACGTGCCGCTCGACGGTGCCCGCATCACCGACGACGGCCGCGTGCGCGCGGCGCTGCCCACCATCCGGCGCCTGGCCGAGGCCGGCGCGAAGGTGGTCGTCGCCGCGCACCTCGGCCGCCCCAAGGGTGCGCCGGAGGAGAAGTACTCGCTGCGGCCGGTCGCCGCGCGGCTCGGTGAGCTGCTCGGCGCCGATGTGCGGCTGGCCTCGGACGTGGTGGGCGAAGGCGCGAAGGCCGTCGTCTCCTCGCTGGCCGACGGCCAGGTCGCGCTGCTGGAGAACGTGCGGTTCGACCCGCGCGAGACCAGCAAGGACGCAGGGGAGCGGGACGAGCTGGCCCACGCGTTCGCCGCGCTCGTCGGTGAGGACGGCGCGTTCGTCTCCGACGGGTTCGGTGTCGTGCACCGCAAGCAGGCGTCGGTCTACGACGTGGCGCGCGTGCTGCCCGCCTACGCGGGCGGCCTCGTGCTGGCGGAGCTGGACGTGCTCGGCAGGCTCACCGGCAACCCGGAGCGGCCGTATGTGGTCGTGCTCGGCGGTTCGAAGGTCTCCGACAAGCTCGCGGTGATCGAGGCGCTGCTGCCGAAGGTGGACAAGCTGCTCATCGGCGGCGGCATGGCGTTCACGTTCCTCGCCGCGCAGGGCCACTCCGTGGGCTCCTCGCTGCTGGAGCAGGACTTCGTCGAGACCGCGCGCAAGCTGCTGGAGACCGAGGGCGACAAGATCGTCGTTCCGGTGGACGTCGTCGTGGCGGACCGCTTCGCCGCCGACGCCGCCACCGACACGGTCGCCGCCGACGCGATCCCCGAGGGCTGGATGGGGCTGGACATCGGCCCGCGCACGGTCGAGTCCTTCGCGGCCGCGGTCGCCGGGGCGAAGACGGTGTTTTGGAACGGCCCGGCAGGCGTGTTCGAGATGGCGCCGTTCGCGGCCGGTACCCGCGGGGTCGCGCAGGCGATCGCGGACTCGGCGGCGTTCAGCGTCGTCGGCGGTGGCGACTCGGCTGCCGCGGTGCGCCAGCTCGGGCTGCCCGAGGACGGCTTCTCGCACATCTCCACCGGTGGCGGTGCGTCGCTGGAGTACCTGGAGGGCAAGGAGCTGCCGGGCGTGGCGGTGCTGGGAGAGGAAGGCTGATGGCGCGCAAGACGTTCGTCGCCGGCAACTGGAAGATGAACCTCAACCACCTCGAGGCCATCGCGCTGGTGCAGAAGATCGCCTTCTCGCTGCCGGAGAAGTACTACGCCAAGGTGGACGTGGCGGTGCTGCCGCCCTTCACGGACATCCGCAGCATCCAGACCCTCGTCGACGGGGACAAGCTCCTGCTCACCTACGGGGCGCAGGACCTGTCCCCGCACGACTCGGGCGCCTACACCGGTGACGTCTCGGGCCCGATGCTGGCGAAACTGGGCTGCAAGTACGTCACCGTGGGGCACTCCGAGCGCCGCGAGTACCACCACGAGGACGACGAGCTGGTCAACAAGAAGGTGCGGGCCGCGATCAAGCACGGCATCAGCCCCATCCTCTGCGTGGGGGAGCCGCTGAACGTGCGCGAAGCGGGCGAGCACGTCGACCACGGGTGCGCGCAGCTGCTCGCCGGGCTGAAGGGCCTGAAGGCCGAGCAGGTCGCCGAGCACGTGGTCGTCGCGTACGAGCCGATCTGGGCGATTGGCACCGGGCGGGTCGCGACGCAGGCCGACGCCGAGGAGGTGTGCAAGGCGCTGCGGGCCACGCTCGCGGAGAAGTACGGCGCCGAGGTCGCCGACAAGGTGCGCATCCTCTACGGCGGCTCCGTGAAGTCGGGCAACATCGCCGAGCTGGTCGCGTGCGACAACATCGACGGTGCGCTGGTCGGCGGGGCGAGCCTGCAGGCCGACGAGTTCACCAAGCTGTGCGCGCTCGCCGCCGGGGGACCGCTGCCGTGACCCTTGCGGTCGGCGAGTAGTCTGGCAACCTCAGACCGTCACACCATCAGGGAACACCCTTTGCGGTGCCGTACGATCGGGGCCACCCGCCCGCCGGGTCGTCCGGCACCCCGAGGACCACAGAGGATGAGATGAAGCTGTTCCTGCAAATCCTGTTGATCGCGTCCAGCGTGCTGCTGGTGATCGCGGTACTGCTGCACCGCGGGCGCGGCGGCGGGTTGTCCTCGCTGTTCGGCGGTGGGATGCAGTCCAGTCTCGCGGGGTCGAGCGTGGCCGAGAAGAACCTCGACCGCATCACCCTCCTGCTCGGTGCCGTCTGGTTGATCAGCATCGTGGGCCTCGGCCTGTTGCTGAAGGTCTGAGTGCACGGGCGTGCCTATGGGGGGCGCGCCGCCGAATGAACTGTGAGGATTCATGGTTGGCGGTAACGCGATTCGAGGCACCAGGGTCGGTGCCGGTCCTTCCGGCGAGTCCGAGCGCGGCGAATCCGCGCCGCGGCGCCGGGTCTCCTACTGGTGTGCCAACGGCCACGAGTCACGTCCGTCGTTCGCGATGGACGCGGAGGTCCCGGAGGAGTGGGATTGCCCGCGGTGCGGGCTGCCCGGCGGCCGTGACTCCGAGAACCCGCCGGCCGCGCCCAGGACCGAGCCCTACAAGACTCACCTGGCGTACGTGAAGGAGCGGCGCAGTGACGCCGACGGCGAGGCCATCCTCGCCGAGGCGCTCGAGCGGTTGCGGCAGCGCCGGCAGATCTGAGCTGCCGCAGGGTCCCTTGCGATGGGGCCGGTCCTCCCCTGGAGAACCGGCCCCATCGGCCTTCTCACGACTTCACGGGATAGGTGGCCCGGACCCGGAACCCGCCGTCCGACGTGGGGGCCGTTTCGAAGCTGCCGCCGAGCAGCCGCGCCCGCTCGGCGAGGCCCGTCAGCCCGTGCCCGCCCGAGGGCAGCGGGGTCGCCGGGCGGCTGGGGCCGTCGTTGCTCACCTCGATGTTCAGGCGGTCGCCGTCCCCGAGGATGACGATCTTCGCCCGGGCACCCGGCGCGTGCTTGCGGACGTTCGTCAGGCACTCCTGCACGGTCCGGTAGGCCGCGGCGGACACCTTCGCGGGCAGCTGGTCCGGCACGCTGTCGACGGTGAGCTGGACGGGCACCTCGCAGCCGCGGACGAGCTGGTCGAGCTCGCCGATGCCGGGGTGGGGGCCGTCGTCGGGGGCACCGGAGCGCAGCACCCCGACCAGTGAGCGCAGCTCTTCGAGGGTGCGGGTGGACAGCTGCCGGATGACCTGCGCGGTCTGCTGGGCGTTGGCCGGGTCGCCCGCGGCGGCGAGCACCCCGGCCTGCATCGCGATGAGCGTGATGTCGTGGGAGACGACGTCGTGCATCTCCCGGGCGAGCCGGGCGCGTTCCTCGGCCCGCACCGCGTCGTCCCGCAGCTGCTGCTCGCGGTCGCGGCTGGCGGCCAGCTCGACGAGCTTCTGCGCGAGCTGGGCCCGCGCGCCGATGAGCAGCCCGATCGCGATCGGCATGCCGGCGACGAGGACGCCGTAGATGGCGTCGAGGACGTGTTCGCGCCAGCTCAGCTGCGCGAAGTCGGACAGCGGCCACTGGATGAAGCGGCAGGCCCACACCAGTGCCGCCCCGACCCACACCTGCCAGTGCGTCTGCCTGCGGGTGGCGAGCATGCCCAGCGCGATCATCGCCGCGAGCTGGGACCAGCCGGTCAGGAACCCGGGCACGGTGCCGAGGACGACGGCGAACGGCAGCCACCGCCGGGCGGCGAGCGCCAGGCAGGCGAACGCCGAGAGGTAGATGGAGTACGGCTCGGCCTTCTCGGGGATGACGAGCCACACGTCGAGCGCCGCCAGCAGGATGGCAGCGGCGTCGAGTGCGAGCGGCGCCCAGGTCGCCCGTCTCGTCAGCACTTCCCAGCGCGCGCCGTGGCGGCCGGAGGTCCGCTCGGCGGTCTTGGCTCCACCGACCGCAATGCCGATGGAGAGTCCCTCAGTGCTCATGGAATCGGCCCTCACTCGTCTCGTGGACTTGACGGTGAGATGGCCGAACATGCCGTCCGGGACGCACGCAAGTGAATTAATGTGCGGATGCTAACGGGAAACGCCGCACTGCGGGGAAATTTCACCCAGCGTCACGGAAATCCGGCCCGGTGACGCGGTCCGGAGGGGCCTCTGGTGCAGACCAATCGCACCAGAGGCCCCTCCGGCGGCGTCAGGCCGTGGGTGGCAGGTAGACGTTCGACAGCTTGCCCGCGGCGGCCCGGTCGACGAGCCACAGCGTGCGCCGCTGCCCCCGCGCACCCGCGACGGGCAGCTGCACCTCGCCGGCACCGGACAGCGCGAGCGCGACGGCGTCCGCCTTCGCCTCGCCGGTGGTCAGCAGCCACACGTCGTGCGCGCGGCGGATGGCAGGCAGCGTCAGCGAAATCCGCGTCGGCGGCGGCTTGGGGCAGTTGCGGACCGCCACCACCGAGCGCTCGGTCTCGTAGACCGCGGGCGACTCCGGGAACACCGAAGCGGTGTGCCCCTCGCCGCCCAGACCGAGCAGCATGATGTCGAAGCCCGGCACGTCACCGTGGTCCTCCGGCCGGGCGTTGTCCGCCAGCACGCGGGCGTACGCCGCCGCTGCGGCGTCCACGTCGTCGCCGAACTCGCCGTCCGAGGGCGCCATCGCGTGCACCCGCTTCGGATCGACGGGCACGTGGTCCAGCAGCGCCTCGCGGGCCTGCTTCTCGTTGCGCTCGTCGTCGTCGGCGGGCACGAACCGCTCATCGCCCCAGTACAGGTCCAGCCGCAACCAGTCCACCGCATCCCGCGCGGGGGAGCGGCGGAGCTGGTCGAGCACGGCGATGCCGGTACTGCCACCGGTGAGCACCAGCGAAGCCGAGCCCTTGGCGGCCTGCAGGTCCACCAGCCGGGTCACCAGCCGCGCGGCGACGGCCGCCGCCAGCAGCTCCGGATTGGCGTAGACCACGACCTCGGTCTTGCCGCTCACGACGCCGCCTTCGCGGTCTTCTTGCCGTTCTTCGCCTTGCCGCCGACCTTGGCGGCGGCGGGCTTCCCGGTCCCGGCGGAGAGCTTGTCCAGACCGTGCAGCGCGGCCTCGTACACCTCGTCCGGGTCGAGCCGGCGCAGCTCCTCGATCAGGCAGTCCTTGGTGTTGCGCCGGTGCAGGGCGATGCGGCGGGTCGGCTGGCCCGGCTGGGTCAGCGTGCCGACCTTGCCGTCGGGGCGGTGCAGCTCGATGACGCCGGAACGCCGCTCCAGCGACACCGACACGATGCCCTGGGCGGAAGCCGTCTTCACCCGCTTCACCGGGATCTTCAGGTACTCCGCGAGCCAGCCCGCGAGCAGCTCCGTCGACGGCGAGTCCGCCTCGCCGGTCACGGTGGCGCCGGTGACCGCCTCGTACGGCGGCAGGTCCAGCGCCGCGACCAGCTGGGCACGCCAGTTGGTCAGCCGCGTCCACGCCAGGTCGGTGTCGCCCGGGGTGTAGGACTTCCGCCGCGTGGCGAGCGCGCGGATCGGGTTCTTCTCGGCCGCGGAGTCGGTGATGCGGCGCTGCGCGAGCTGGCCGATCGGGTCCTCCGCGGGCGACTTCGGGCCCGCGGAGGGCCACCACGTCACGATCGGGGCGTCGGGCAGCAGCAGCGGCACGACCGCGCTCTGGCCCTGCGCCGCGAGCGGGCCGTACAGCCGCAGCACCACGACCTCGCTCGCCCCGGCGTCACCGCCGATGCGGATCTGGCCGTCGATGCGCGCGGCGGCGGTGCGGGAGCCGCGGGCGATCACGATGACCCGGCACGGGTGCTCCCGGCTGGCCTCGTTCGCCGCGTCGATGTGCTCCTCGAGGTGCTCGCCGTCGTCGTCGACGATCACCAGCGTGAGCACGCGGCCCAGCGCGACGGCGCCGCCCTGCTCACGCAGCTCGACGAGCTTGCGGTTGACCTGCGAGGTGGTGGTCGAGGGCAGGTCGATGATCACGGACGCCTCCAGTTCCGGCCCGAGCGGGCGAGCACCTCGTCGGCCGAAGCGGGACCCCAGCTGCCCGGCGCGTACGGCTCGGGCGCGCCCTGCTTGGCCCAGTGCTCCAGGATCGGGTCGAGGATCTCCCAGGACAGCTCGACCTCTTCGTTCACCGGGAACAGCGACGGCTCGCCGAGCAGCACGTCCAGGATGAGCCGCTCGTAGGCCTCGGGGGAGGACTCGGTGAACGCGTGCCCGTACCCGAAGTCCATCGTGACGTCGCGGACCTCCATGGTCGTGCCCGGCACCTTCGAGCCGAACCGCATGGTCACGCCCTCGTCCGGCTGGACGCGGATGACCAGCGCGTTCTGCCCCAGCTCCTCGGTCGAGGTGTAGTCGAACGGCAGGTGCGGGGCGCGCTTGAACATCACCGCGATCTCGGTGACGCGGCGGCCCAGCCGCTTGCCCGTGCGCAGGTAGAACGGCACACCCGCCCAGCGGCGGTTCTGCACCTCCAGCGTCACGGCGGCGTAGGTCTCGGTGGTCGAGTCCTTCGCGAACCCGGCCTCCTGCAGCAGGCCCGGCACCTTCTTGCCGCCCTGCCAGCCACCGGCGTACTGCCCGCGCGCGGTGGTCTCGTCGAAGGGCTGCAGCGGCTTCGTGGCCCGCAGGACCTTGATCTTCTCCGCCCGCAGCGCCCGCGGCTCGAACGACAGCGGCTCCTCCATCGCGGTGAAGGCCAGCAGCTGCAGCAGGTGGTTCTGGATCACGTCGCGGGCCGCGCCGATGCCGTCGTAGTAGCCAGCGCGGCCACCGAGGCCGATGTCCTCGGCCATGGTGATCTGCACGTGGTCGACGTAGTTGGCGTTCCAGATCGGCTCGAACAGCTGGTTGGCGAAGCGCAGCGCCAGGATGTTCTGCACCGTCTCCTTGCCGAGGTAGTGGTCGATGCGGAACACCGACTCCTCGGGGAAGACGTCGTTGACGATGCCGTTGAGCTCCCTGGCGCTGGACAGGTCGTGCCCGAACGGCTTCTCGATCACCACGCGGCGCCACGACCGGTCGTCGGACTGCGCCAGCCCGGAGCGGGCCAGCTGCTTGGTCACGACGGGGAAGGCGCCCGGCGGGATCGACAGGTAGAACGCCGTGTTCCCGCCCGTGCCGCGCTCGGTGTCCAGGTCGCGCACCGTCTGCGCGAGCCGGTCGAACGCGTCGTCGTCGTCGAAGGTGCCCTGCACGAACCGGATGCCCTCGGCGAGCCGGTGCCAGACCGACTCGCGGAAGGGCGTGCGGGCGTGCTCGGCCACCGCGTCGTGCACCAGCTGGCCGAAGTCCTCGTTCTCCCAGTCGCGCCGGGCGAAGCCCACCAGCGAGAAGCCGGCGGGCAGCAGCCCGCGGTTGGCCAGGTCGTAGATCGCGGGCATCAGCTTCTTGCGCGACAGGTCACCGGTGACACCGAAGATGACCATGCTCGACGGCCCCGCGATCCGGGGCAGGCGTTTGTCGCGAGGGTCCCGCAGCGGGTTGCTCCACTGCTCACTCACCGTTCGCTGACCTCCTGTACAGCGCGGACGAGTTGTGCCAGGCCGGCGGCCCGGTCGGTCAGGTGCAGGCGCAGGACCGGGCGGCCGTGCTCGCGGAGCACCTGGCCGTCGCCGAGCGCCTGGGCGTGCTGCAGCTTGCCCAGCGTGTACGGGCGGTCCGGCACGTCGAGGTCCTGCTCGACGGCACCGGTGACCTGCAGGAAGATGCCGTTCTGGTGGCCGCCCTTGTGGTACTGGCCGGTCGAGTGCAGGAAGCGCGGGCCCCACCCGAAGGTGGTCTGCAGCCCGGTGCGCTTGGCCAGTTCCGCGCGGAGGATCGACGCCGAGGCGTCGTCGAGCCGGTCGAGGTAGGCCTGCACCGCGAGGTAGCCGCCCTCGGGGGCGGTCGCGAAGAACGACCGGAGCACGTCGGCGAGTTCGCCGTCGGTGCTCATCCCTTCGGGCGCGAACACCTCCACCGTGTCGTCCACAGTGGACGGCTGCTCGCCGCCCTCCAGCGCCGCCGGGTTGTCCAGCAGCGACCGCGCCGCGGCCTTCGCGGCCTCGACGTCGGGCTGGTCGAACGGGTTGATCTCCAGCAGCCGCCCGGCGATCGCGGTCGCGAACTCCCACAGCAGGAACTGCGCGCCCAGCGGGCCTTCCGTGGTGATCTTCGCGGCACCCACCTGCGGGCCCACCGCGACCGGGGTCGCGTCGGCGCCGGCGTCGGCGAAGCCGGGGGCCGTCGGCCCCTCGACCGCGACGGGCAGCAGGCCCGTGCCCTGCTTGCCGGTGGACTCGGCGATCAGCTGCTCCGCCCAGTCGGGGAAGCCGGTGATGCCCGAGCCGGTGTCGGCGAGCACGACCTTCTCGGCGCCGTCGGCGTGTGCCGCGGCCCAGGCCGCGCCCAGGCGCAGCGCCGGGTTGTCCGCGCTGTCCTCGCCGAGCACCTGGGCCGCCGCGGCGGCCTGGTCGAGCAGGCGCGCGACGTCGGCACCGGCGAGCCCGGCGGGCACCAGCCCGAACGCGGTCAGCGCCGAGTAGCGGCCGCCGACGTGCGGGTCGGCGAGGAACACCTTGCGGTAGCCCTCGTTCTCCGCGAGGTCGGCCAGCGGGGAGCCCGGGTCGGTGACGACGACGATGCGGCTCGCCGCGTCGATGCCCGCCTCGGTGAACGCCTTGCCGAAGATGCGGCGGTGGCTGTCGGTCTCGACGGTGCCGCCGGACTTCGACGACACCACGATGACCGTGCGCTGCAGGTCACCCGCGAGCGCGTCGGCCACCTGGCCGGGGTCGGTCGTGTCGAGCACCGTCAGCGGCGTGCCCTCGGTGCTCGTGATCACCTCGGGCGCGAGCGAGGAGCCGCCCATGCCGGCGAGCACGACGCGGTCGATGCCCTCGCCGCGCAGCTCCTCGCGCAGCGCCTCGATCTCGCCGATCAACGGCCGCGAGCTCTTGTGCAGCGTGGTCCACGACAGCCGGATCGACGCCTCGGACTCCGCGTCGGGACCCCACAGCGTGGGGTCCTGCGCGGCGAGCTTCGAGGCGACCTGGTCGGCCACCAGCTTGTCGACCAGCGGCGCGGCCTTGGCCGCCAGACCGTCGTCGACGATCGTGACTGTGGTTCCGTCGGGGGCCATGGTCAGTTCTTCGCCTTCCCGAGCTGGCCCTCGACGGTGTCGAGCAGCTCCTGCCAGGACTTCTCGAACTTCTCCACGCCCTCGTCCTCCAGCGTGCGGAACACGTCGGAGATGTCGATGCCGACGGCGGCCAGCTTGTCGAAGACCTCCTGCGCCTGGCCCGCGGTGCCGGTGACCTTGTCACCGTCGATGGTGGCGTGCTCGGCCACCGCGTCCAGCGTCTTCTCCGGCATGGTGTTCACCGTGTTCGGCACCACCAGCTGGTCCACGTAGCGGGTGGGGGAGTACTGCGGGTCCTTCACGCCGGTGGAGGCCCACAGCGGCCGCTGCGGGTTGGCGCCCTCGGCCTTCAGCGCGGCCCACCGCTCGCTCGCGAACAGCTCCTCGTAGGCGGCGTAGGCCAGGCGGGCGTTGGCGATGGCGGCCTCGCCGCGCAGGGCCTTGGCCTCGTCGGTGCCGATCCCGTCGAGGCGCTTGTCGACCTCGGTGTCCACACGGGACACGAAGAACGACGCCACGGACTCGATCGTGCGCAGGTCGTGGCCGTTGGCCTTGGCCTGCTCCAGCCCGGCGAAGAACGCCTCGATCACCTTGCGGTAGCGCTCCACGGAGAAGATCAGCGTGACGTTGACGCTGATGCCCTCGGCCAGCGTGCGCGTGATCGCGGGCAGGCCCTCCTCGGTGGCCGGGATCTTGATGAAGATGTTCGGCCGGTCCACGGTCTTCCACAGGTCCTGCGCCTCGAGCGCGGTCTTCTCCGCGTCCTTGGCCAGCCGCGGGTCGACCTCGATCGACACGCGGCCGTCGGTGCCGTTCGTGGCGGTGTAGATGTCGCGGAACAGGTCCGCGGCGTTGCGCACGTCGGTGGTGGTCAGCTCGCGGACGGTCGCGTGCAGGTCGGCGCCGCGGGCGGCCAGCTCGCGGACCTGCTCGTCGTAGGCGTCGCCGTGCGACAGCGCGTTCGCGAAGATGGTCGGGTTCGTGGTGACCCCGACGACGTGCTTGTCGCGGATCAGCGCGGCGAGGTTGCCGGAGTCGAGCCGCTCACGCGACAGGTCGTCGAGCCAGATCGAAACACCGGCGTCGGACAGCTGAGCAAGTCGGTCGCTCATGAGGAGTCATCCCCTTCTGGGTTCAGGAGTTCTTGGTCTTGGCGAGCGAGCTGCGCGCGGCGTCGACCACGGCGTCGGCGGTGAACCCGAACTCGCGGAACAGGGTCTGGTAGTCGGCCGAGGCACCGTAGTGCTCGATCGACACGATCTCGCCGGCGTCGCCGACCCAGCGGTACCAGGGCTGGGCGATGCCGGCCTCGACCGCCACCCGCGCCTTCACCCCGGACGGGAGCACGGACTCCCGGTACGCCTCGTCCTGCGCCTCGAACCACTCCACACACGGCATGGAGACCACGCGGGTTCGAACGCCGTCGGCTTCGAGGATCCTGCGGGCCTCGACGGCCAGCTGGACCTCGGAACCGGTGCCGATCAGGACGACGTCCGGCTCACCGCCGGTCGCGTCGGCGATGACGTAGCCGCCCTTGGCGACCCCGTCGATCGTCGTGCCCTCCAGCACCGGCACGTTCTGGCGCGTCAGCACCAGACCGGACGGGTGGTGCTTGTCGTCCAGCGCGGCCTTCCAGGCACCGGCGGTCTCGTTCGCGTCCGCCGGGCGGACGACGTTGAGGCCCGGGATGGCGCGGTTCGCGGCCAGGTGCTCGATCGGCTGGTGCGTCGGGCCGTCCTCGCCGAGGCCGATCGAGTCGTGCGTCCAGACGTAGATCACCGGCACGTGCATCAGCGCGGCCAGGCGCACCGGCGGGCGCATGTAGTCGCTGAAGGTGAAGAAGGTGGCGCCGTAGGGGCGCGTGCCGCCGTGCAGCGCGATGCCGTTGAGGATCGAGCCCATGGCGTGCTCGCGGACGCCGAAGTGCAGCGTGCGGCCGTAGGGGTTGGCGTTCCACATGTCCGTGGAGGCCTTCTCCGGGCCGAACGAGTCGGCGCCCTTCATCGTGGTGTTGTTGCTCTCGGCCAGGTCGGCCGAGCCGCCCCACAGCTCCGGCAGCACGTCGGCGAGCGCGTTCAGCACCTCACCGGAGGCCTTGCGGGTGGCGATGCCCTTGGCGTCGGGCTCCCACGTCGGCAGCTTGTCGGCCCAGCCCTCGGGCAGCGTGCGGGTGGACAGGCGGTCGGCCAGCGCCTTGCGCTCCGGGTTGGCCGCGGCCCACGCGTCGTAGCGCTCCTGCCACTCGGCGCGCCACTGCTTGCCGCGGTCGAGCGCCTTGCGGGTGTTGGCGAGCACCTCGTCCTCGATCACGAAGCTGCGCTCCGGGTCGAAGCCGAGGATCTCCTTGACCGCGGCGACCTCCTCGGCGCCCAGCGCGGCGCCGTGGGCCTTGCCGGTGCCCATCTTCTTGGGGGCCGGGTAGCCGATGATCGTGCGCAGCAGGATGAACGAGGGGCGCGGGTCCGCCTTCGCGGCCTTGATCGCCTCCTGGATCGCCACGACGTCCTCGCCGCCCTCGACGACCTGGACGTGCCAGCCGTAGGCCTCGTACCGCTTCGCGGTGTCCTCCGACAGGGCGATGTTCGTGTCGTCCTCGATGGAGATCTTGTTGTCGTCGTAGAAGACGATCAGGTTGCCCAGTTCCTGGCGGCCCGCGATCGACGAGGCTTCGGAGGTCACGCCCTCCTCGATGTCACCGTCGGAGGCGATCACGTAGATCCAGTGGTCGAACAGGCTCTCGCCGGGCGCGGCGTCCGGGTCCAGCAGACCGCGCTCGCGCCGGGCGGCCATCGCCATGCCCACGGCGTTGGCCAGGCCCTGGCCCAGCGGGCCCGTGGTGACCTCGACGCCCTTGGTGTGCTGGTACTCGGGGTGGCCGGGGGTCTTCGAGCCCCACTTGCGCAGCTGCTTGAGGTCCTCCATCTCCAGGCCGTAGCCGGCGAGGAACAGCTGGATGTACAGCGTCAGGCTGGAGTGCCCGGCCGAGAGGACGAAACGGTCGCGCGCGGGCCACTCCGGGTCGGACGGGTCGTGCCGCATCTCGCGCTGGAACAGCGTGTAGGCCAGCGGGGCCAGGCTCATGGCCGTGCCCGGGTGGCCGCTGCCACAGTTCTCCACGGCGTCCGCGGCCAGCACGCGGATGGTGTCCACGGCGCGGGTGTCGAGGTCGGTCCAGTCGGCGGGCACGTTCCGCCGGAGCAGAGGATTGTTCTCGCTGATAGAGGCGGTTTCGGACACTGAACTCGAACTCCCGGTACTCGTTGTTGGTCGGTTACGTCACCCGGCGTGTTCGCGCGCGCCGGTGCCACTTATCTCAATCGATCCCGAAGGGACAATATTCCTGGTTGGCGGCCATGCGCGCGCGGGCGCCGAAGCCTTTCGGGGGCAGCCTAGTAGGTCGGGTACCCGTGGCGCTGAAGTGCGACACACCGGGGCGGCCGCCGGACGGGCGAACCCCCGGCAGGCGTCAGGGCGAACCCCGTGACTACGATCAGTGGCGGTGTCACGCGTACCGCGCGGGCACCACCCCGAACCGACCCTGGGAGCGAAATTGTCGTTGGTGAACGCTGCGCACGGCCGCAGTGACCGCACCAGCGCCGACCACCCCGGAGGCGAACCGCCCACCGGTGGCCTGCGACGGCTGACGGGCCGCGCGGCCGCGTACCTCGCGCTGACCAAGCCGCAGGTCATCGAGCTGCTGCTGGTCACGACCATCCCCGCGATGTTCCTCGCGGCCCGCACCATCCCGTCGCCGTGGCTGATACTGGCCACGCTCGTCGGCGGGGCGATGGCGGCCGGCAGCGCCAACACGCTGAACTGCGTGATCGACGCCGACATCGACAAGGTGATGAACCGCACCAAGCGGCGCCCGCTCGTGCGTGACTCGGTGCCGCGGCGCAACGCCCTGGTGTTCGGCCTCGTGCTCGGCGCCGCGTCGTTCGTGATGCTGTACTTCACGGTCAACCTGCTGTCCGCCGTGCTCGCGATCGCGACGATCCTGTTCTACATCTTCGTCTACACGCTGGGGCTCAAGCGCCGCACCGCGCAGAACGTGGTGTGGGGCGGGGCCGCCGGCTGCATGCCGGTCGTGATCGGCTGGGCGGCGGTGACCGGCACGGTGCAGTGGCCGGCCTTCGTGATGTTCGGCGTCATCTTCTTCTGGACGCCGCCGCACACGTGGGCGCTGGGCATGAAGTACCGCGAGGACTACGAGCGCGCCGGCGTGCCGATGCTGCCCGTCGTCGCGACGCCGCAGCACGTGGCGCGGCAGATCGTCATCTACTCGTGGGTGATGGTCGGCTGGACGCTGCTCCTGCTGCCCGTGACGAGCTGGCTGTACGCCACGTTCGCCGTGCTGGCGGGCGGCTGGTTCCTCTTCTACGCGCACTCGCTGCAGCGGCAGGTCCGGCGCGGCGTCGAGACCAAGCCCATGGCGTTGTTCCACCGCTCGAACACCTACCTGATGGTCGTGTTCTGCGCGCTGGCCGTCGACTCCGCCATCGGCCTGCCCACCCTCGGCCTGCCGTTCTAGCCCGCGAAAAAACCGCCGCACCGGGAATTCCCCGGGGGGCAGGGTCGTTGGTTCGCACGCTGACCATCCACCCCTGAAAAGTGAAGGCGGGTTGTCCTTGTCCGTGTCCCCGCAACGGGAACCCGACAGCGCACGAGACCTCGCGGCGGAGCAGGACTACGTGTCGTTGCTCTACCGCAAGCTGGACGCCGAGCGGGAGGCCGCCCAGCGGCGGCTGAACTCGGCACTGGAACAAGTGGGGAGCACGCCGCAGGCCCGCACCGAGCGGGACGTCGCCACCACCACCTACTCAGACCGGCTCGCCCAGCTGAGCTCGGTCGAGCAGGGCCTGTGCTTCGGCAGGCTCGACTTCCACGAGGGCGAGACCCTCTACGTCGGGCGCCTCGGCCTGTTCGACGAGGAGGGCGACTACGAGCCCCTCCTGCTGGACTGGCGTGCCCCGGCGGCCCGGCCGTTCTACCTCGCCACGGCCGCCTCGCCCGAGGGCGTCCGGCGGCGACGGCACATCCGGACGCTGAGCCGCAAGGTCGTCGCCCTCGACGACGAGGTCCTCGACCTGCGTGCCGCCGACCAGGGGCACGACCTCGGCCTGGCGGGCGAGGCCGCACTGCTGGCCGCGCTGGAGCGCCGCCGCACCGGCGAGATGGGCGACATCGTCGCCACGATCCAGGCCGAGCAGGACCGCATCATCCGCGACGAGCTCGGTGGCGTGCTCGTCGTGCAGGGCGGGCCCGGCACCGGCAAGACCGCCGTGGCGCTGCACCGCGCCGCGTACCTGCTCTACACCTACCGCCAGCAGCTCGCGACGCGCGGCGTGCTCGTGGTGGGGCCCAACAGCACGTTCCTCCGCTACATCGGCCAGGTGCTGCCGTCCCTGGGCGAGACCGGCGTGCTGCTGTCGACCGTCGGTCAGCTGTTCCCCGGGGTCCGCGCCACCGGCGAGGACACCCGCGAAGCGGCGGAGGTCAAGGGCCGCGCGGTGATGGTGGACGTGCTCACCGACGCCGTCGCCGACCGGCAGCGGGTGCCCGACGAGGTCCTGCGCGTGGAGTTCGAGGACGACGTGCTCGAAGTCGACCGGGAGACGTGCGAGCGCGCCAGGGCCAAGGCCCGCGCCACCCGCCGCCCGCACAACCTCGCCCGCCGGGTCTTCGTCGACCAGCTGCTCGACGCGCTCGCCGAGCGTGCCGCCGGGCGGCTCGAAGTGGACCTGTTCGAAGGGGTCCCGGAGATCCCGCTCGACGAGGGGGAGACCGCCGACGCCCCGGTGCTCGACGCGGGCGACCGGGCCGACATCCGTGCCGAGCTGGCGAGCTCGCCCAAGGTGCTGGCCGCGCTCGACGAACTGTGGCCGAAGCTGACCCCGCAGCGGCTGCTGCGTGACCTGCTGGCCTCACCCGAGCGGCTGGCGTCGGCGGCGGGGGACCGCCTGACCGAAGCCGAGCGGACCGCGCTCGTGCGGCCCCCGAAGTCCCGCTGGACGCCCGCCGACGTGCCGCTGCTCGACGAGCTGGCCGAACTCCTCGGTGAGGACGACACCGAGGAACGCGCCGAACGCGAGCGCCGTGAGCGGGAAGAGCGGGCGTACGCCGAGGGCGTGCTGCACATCCTCGAGCAGGACGACGAGCTCGCCGACGAGGAGATCCTGCGGGTCGGCGACATCCTCGACGCCGAGCTGTTCGCCGAGCGCCAGCAGGCCCGCAGCGAGCTGACCGCCGCCGAGCGCGCCGCCCGCGACCGCAAGTGGACGTTCGGGCACGTGATCGTCGACGAGGCGCAGGAGCTGTCCGCGATGGACTGGCGGCTGCTGATGCGCCGGTGCCCGAGCCGGTCGATGACGCTCGTCGGGGACGTGGCGCAGACCGGGGCCGCGGCAGGGACCTCGTCGTGGGACGACGTGCTCGCTCCGCACGTGGGGGACCGGTGGCGGCTGCGTGAGCTGACCGTCAACTACCGCACCCCGGCCGAGATCATGGAGCTCGCCGCCGGTGTGCTCGCCAAGGTCGACCCCGGGCTGCGGGCACCCACTTCGGTGCGCGAGAGCGGCATCGAGCCGTGGCAGCGCCCGCTGGCGGAGGTGTCGCTGCGGACGCTGGCGGAGGAGGAGCTGCGCGCAGCGGACGGTGGCACCGTCGCGGTCCTGTGCCCCGCGGCGCGACTCGCGGCTCTGCGTGCCGAGCTGCCCGACGACGAGCGCTTGTCCGTGCTCGCGGTGGACGAGGCCAAGGGGCTGGAGTTCGACGGCGTGCTCGTGGTGGCGCCGGAGGAGATCGTGGCGGCCTCCCCGCGCGGCTGGAACGACCTCTACGTGGCGCTGACCCGCGCGACCCGGCGGCTGGGCGTCGTCTACACCGAACGCGCGCTGGAACCACTCGTGGGTGCCGGATAAGAACTGGTCACGGCCGATTAAGGTGAGCGCCATGCGTAACGCTGGCAAGATCGTGATCGGGGTGGCCGCCGCGCTCGCCCTCGCCGCCTGCTCCAACAGCCAGGAGCCCGCGGACGTCCCGCCCGGTGGCGGCCCGACCTACCCCGCGCCGAACCCGGCCGCGGCCTCGTCCGCCGCGCAGCCTTCGGCGCAGCCGCAGCGCGAGTGCACCGTGGACGACGTCCAGGTCGCCGGCGCGTTCGGCAGCAAGCCGACCGTGACCATCCCGGACACCTGCGCCGCACCGACCAAGCTGCTGAGCAAGGACCTGGTGCCGGGCACCGGCGCCGCCGCGAAGACCGGCAGCCAGCTGCAGGTCGACTACGACCTCTACACGTGGTCGGACAAGGTGGACCAGCAGAACTCCTTCGGCAGCGGCGGGTTCCCGCTGACCCTCGGCGACGGCAGCGTCATCCCGGGCTGGGAGGAGGGCCTCGTCGGCATCAAGCAGGGCGGGCGACGGCTGCTGGTCATCCCGCCGGACAAGGGCTACGGCGCGCGGGGCAACCAGTCGATCAAGCCGAACGAGACGCTGGTGTTCGTGGTCGACGCCGACCGGGTCACCGGCTGAGCCGCGGCCATGCGGTTGCGCGGAGCGGTGGCGGTGGTGACGGGCGCCTCGTCCGGCATCGGGGCCGCCACCGCGCTCCGGCTGCACGAGGCCGGTGCGCGGCTGGTCCTGCACGGCAGGGACACCGGCAGGCTGGCGGCGCTGGCCGAGCGCACCGGTGGTGCCGTCGTCGCGGGTGACCTCGCCGACCTCGACGGCATCCCCGCACTCGCCGACGAGATCACCGGCCGCTTCGGCGAGGTCGACGTGCTCGTCAACAACGCCGGGATCGGCTGGGCGGGCCCCTTCGGCGAGATGACCGCGGCCGACGTCCGGCGCGTCGTCGACGTGAACCTCACCGCGCCCATCGAGCTGACCCGCGCGCTGCTGCCCGCCCTGCGTGGCCGCCCCGAGGCCGGCGTCGTGTTCGTCACGTCCATCGCGGGCCGCACGGCGGTGGCGGGGGAGTCGGTCTACTCGGCGGTCAAGGCCGGGCTGGACGTGTTCGCCGAAAGCCTCCGCTTCGAACTCGCCGGTACGGGCGTGAGAATCGGCGTCGTGGTTCCCGGGGTCGTGGACACGGAATTCTTCGCCCGCCGCGGACGCCCTTATGAAAGGCGCTCACCGCGGCCGATCCCCGCGGACCGGGTGGCCGGCGCGGTGCTTCGGGCGGTCCGCGACGGCCGTGCTGAGCAGCACGTTCCGGGGTGGCTCCGCCTTCCGGTACTCGTGCGCGGCACCCTTCCCGGGGTGTACCGTGCGTTGGCGACCCGATTCGGTGGTTCGGGTTGAGCCGTCGGAATCTTTCTCGCCTGGGGAGCGCTGCAACTTGATGTGTTGATCCCGGTTCTCCTCGGTTTCGCAGCCGCGTTCCTGTTCGCCGCCTCCGCCGCGCTGCAGCGGAGCGCGGTGCTCGTCGTGGCCGACGCCGACACCGAGCACCGGGCCAACCGGCACCGCCTGCCCGTGCTGTGGCTCATCCGCAAGCTGCTCCGGCAGCGGGTGTGGCTCGCCGGCTGGGCGACCAACCTCCTCGGCTTCGTCAGCCAGGCCGCCGCGCTGCACTTCGGCTCCATCGCGCTGGTCCAGCCCCTGCTCGTGACGCAGCTGCTGTTCGCGCTGCCGATGGCCTCCGCCGTCGTCCGGCAGTGGCCGGCCGCCCGCGACTGGCTGGCCGCGCTCGCGATCAGCGGCGGGGTGGCGTGCTTCCTGGCGGTCGAGGGGGCCGCGCCGCTGGACGGCTCCCCCGACCGGGGGAGATTGGTCGTCGCGGTGCTCGTGGCCGTCGTGGTCGTCGTGGTCCTCGTCCAGCTGGCCCAGCACCGGGGCCCGCTGCTGCACAGCGCGCTCATCGCCAGCGCCGCCGGCATGTGCTACGCGATCAGCGCCGCGCTGATGAAGCTCACCACCGACGACCTCCTCGTCCGCGGCGTGCTCGCCACCGCGATCGACTGGCCAGGGTACGCGCTGGCCCTGTCGACCCTCACCGGCCTCCTCCTGGGACAACAGGCGTACGGCTCGGGCTCGCTGTCGGCGGCCATCGCGGTGATGTCGATCGTCAACCCCGCCGTCAGCTACGTGCTCGGCATGCTCGCGTTCCACGCCACGCTGTCCACCGAACCCGGCCCGCTCGCGGCTTCGGCGGGGGCGGCGGTGCTGCTCGTGGCCGGCGTCTTCGGCCTCGCTCATTCACCGACGGTGCAACGCGAAACCACCCGCACCGCAACACACGGCGTTTACCCTGTCACGGATAAGGTCCCCGGTAAAGTTGCGGCCCCCGCGCAACCCCCGGACACTTGTGCCCAGGAGTGATCTGAGCCCGTGAAGCAAGCTGACGCGCACCCCGAGCGCCACCTGGTGATCGAGATCCCGCACCTGAAGGGCACCCTGGCGCGGGCGCTCGTCATGGCCTTGGAAACCGTCGTGGTCCCGAGCGTGCTGCTCGCCGTGCTGCTGCACTTCGCCGGCCTGGTGCCGGGGCTGTGCGCGGTGCTCGGCTGGGCGGTGTTCGTGATCGGCGCCCGCCGCCTGCTGCGCCGGGACCTGCCGGGCACGCTGCTGCTGTGCACGGGCATGCTGATCAGCAGGGCGTGCATCGCGCTGATCACCTCCAGCGCCGTGGTCTACGTGCTGCAGCCCGCGCTCGGCTCGGTGCTGATGTTCCTGATCTTCGTGGGGAGCGCGGCGCTCGGGCGCCCGATCACGGCGCGGCTGGCCCGCGACTTCGTGCGGCTGCCCGCGGAGCTGTTCGCGCACCGCACGGTGAACCGGGTGTTCGTGCAGGTCGCGCTCATGTGGGGCGGCTCGCGGCTGATCGACGCGGGGATGACCATCGGCTTCCTGCACTGGGGCGTCGAGGCCGGGCTGCTCTCGCGCGGCATCCTCAGCGGCCTGCTCACCGCGCTGACCATCGCCGTGTGCGCCGGGCACGGCTGGCGCAAGCTGCGCCGGGTGCCGGGCCTGACCCTGCGCATGCGCTGGCACCGCGCCGACGACACGGCTCCCGCCTCCGCCGCCTGATCAAGCGGCCGCTCGCGCGTTCGTGTTATATCACGGAGTGTGCTCACTGCCGGGTCGTCAACCAACAGCTCGTTAACGGTGCCCTACCGGCACGGACCGGTCCTCCGGCCCCGCTGGTGGGGTGAACTCCTCGGCGGGCTGGCGCTGTTCGGCGTCTACCTGCTGATCGAGGCGAAGCCGCTGCCGTCGCGGGAGATGCGCGCGCTGGAGGGCGGCGACGCGATCCTGGCGTTCGAGCGGTTCCTGCACCTGGACTTCGAGCTGCCGATGAACACCTGGCTGGCGGGCCAGGGCTGGCTGCGCACGGCGGCGAACTACGAGTACGCGATCACCTACATCGCCAGCGCGCTGGTCCTGCTGGTGTGGGTGTACGCCCGGCACCCCGGGCACTACCGGCAGGTCCGCAACTCCTTCGCGTGGGTGAACCTGCTCGCGCTGGCGTGCTTCTGGCTGTTCCCCGTCGCGCCGCCCCGGATGCTCGCGGGCGCCGGGTTCGTCGACACCGTCCGCCTCGGGCACACCTGGGGTTCGTGGGGCTCGCCGATGGTGGAGAACGCCAACCAGCTCGCGGCGATGCCGTCGCTGCACGTGGGCTGGGCGCTGTGGGTTTCGGTGGTGCTGGCCCGGATCTCCGGCGGGCGCGTGGTGCAGGCGGTGAGCGCCGTGCACGTGCTCGTCACGCTCGCGGTGATCCTCGCGACGGGCAACCACTACTGGCTCGACGCGGCGGGTGCTGTCGTCGTGGTGTGGGCTGCTGTCATGATCGCGGACGTGGCGAGACGAGACAGCGACCGCATCCCCGCGTCCGACGCGTTCTTCCTGCACGTCGAGACCCCCGCGGCACCGCAGCACGTCGGCGGGCTCATCATGCTGGACACCTCGAAGGCCGGCACCGTGCCGACCGCCGAGCTGGCCAGGGCCAAGATCGCCGCGAAGCTCGCGGGCCGGCCGGAGTTCCGCAAGAAGCTCGCGCCGCCGACGCGCTGGCGGCCGTGGCGCTGGGTGGAGCACACCGACCTCGACTGGAACTGGCACGTCCCGGCGTTCGACCTCAGCCGCGACGGCAGGCCCGGCGGGATGTCCGCGCTGCACGCGCTGGTCGCCGACCTCGCCGGGCAGCAGCTCCCGCGGGACCGGCCGCTGTGGCGGTTCTGCGTGGTCACCGGCGTCGAGGAGGACACGGCCGCGGTCGTCTCGCTGGTGCACCACTCGGTCGCCGACGGCATCGGCACGATCAACCTGATGCTCGACCTGTTCGACTCGCCCGACCTCACCTCGGCGCTGGGCGAGGTGCGGCGGCCGGGACGGCTCAAGCAGCTGGCCGCCGGGGTGGCGGGCATCGCGCAGCTGGCGACCGACGCGCGGCCGGAGGGACAGCTCGTCACCTCGGGCACCGCGTCGCGGGCGTTCAGCAGCCTCCAGCTCGACCTGGACGACGTGCGGGAGATCGCGCGGCGGCGGGACGCGCGGGTGACGGACGTGCTGCTCGCCGGCACCGCGGCCGCGGTGCGCCGGCTGGCCACCGGGCCGCTGCCGTCGAAGCTGCTGGCGTCGGTGCCGCTGATGGCGGCCGAGCCGAGGGCGGGCATGGCGGGCAACGTGACGGCCGCCGTGATGGTGGAGGTGCCGCTGGGCGACATGCCGGAGACCGAGCGGCTGGCGGCGGTCGCGAAGGCCAGCGCCCGGCTGCGGACCGGCACGCGGGCGATCGCGTCGCGGTTCGTGCAGCACACGGTCGCGAACCTGATGCCGCCGTGGTTCCACTCGTGGTTCGCGCGCACCGTGTACGGCGGCCGGTTCTTCAACGGCACCGTGTCGAACATGCCCGGTGCCACGTGGCAGGTGGTGGCGTTCGGCGACTTCCCGCTGCGCACGGCGTTCCCGATCATCCCGGTCGCGCCGGGCACGCCGTTCGTGGTGGGCGTGCTGGGCTGGCACGGCTCGTTCTCGATGACGGTGGCCACCGACCCGGCGTTCGTCGCGGACGCCGACGCCTTCCTCGGCGAGTTCCGCAAGACGCTGGACGAGTACCGGCGCTGATCAGCCCTCGGCGGGGAAGCCCCAGGCCAGCGCGAGGGTGAGGCGGCGGCGGTTGTCGGGGTCGTCCAGGCTCTCGCCGAACAGCTCCCGCAGCTGCGCGAGCCGGTAGCGGACCGTCTGCGGGTGGATGTGCAGCTCCTCGGCGACGGCACGCCGGTCGCCGAGGTGCCGCAGCCAGGAGGCGAGCGTCTCGCACAGCCGGTGCCGGGTGACCGGGCCGAGCTGGTCGAGCGGGGCGAGGCAGCGCGCCCGGAACGCCTCCAGCAGCCGCGGGTCGCGGTGCACGATGATCGAGTCCAGGTGCTCGTCGACGAACACCGGGTCGTCGTCGAGGACGTGGGTCCGGCGCAGCTGCGCGGCCACCTCGGCGACCCGCATGCTCGCCGGCAGGTTCTCCAGCGGCACCGTGTGCCCGACGACCGCGCCCGCGCCCCGCAGCGCCGACGCGAGCCGCTCCCGCCGCTGCGGGCCCGCGGGGTCGGGCACGATCGCGCACACCATCCGCTGGCGGCGCACCTGCAGGCACGACTGGTCGAGCCGGGCCAGCAGCGCCCCGCCGACCGGGTTGTCCGGTTCGACGAGCACCACCGCCGCCTCGCGCGGCAGCGGCCAGTCCACGCGGGAGGCCGCGGCCCGGACGGCGGTGGAGTCCGAGCGGTCGGACAACAGCATGTTGCCCAGCTCGTCCCGCAGCCGCTCCCGCGCGGCGGCCGCCTCGGACTGTTCGAGGACGTACCCGCGGGCGGAGGCCGACGACAGCTGGTCGACGAAGATGAACACCGCCTCGGCGAGCGCGGCGAAGACGTCGGGGGGCACGCCGATCTCCAGCGCGGCCTCCGCGACGTGGTGCCACGCGACGCGCGCGCCGATCTGGTAGGCCGACAGCAGGCTCGTGAGGTCCCGGCCCTGCTGCCACTGGGCTCGGCCGATCTCCTCGAACAGGGGCTGCTCGGTCAGTGTCTCGGGCGGGGGGTCGGAGACGTCCGGCAGCTCCGTTATGTCCCATTTCGCCATCTTCATCAGGCGGTGCAGGAACATGTTCGCCGAGACGAGCACCTCGTCCCGTTCGGTGACGATGAAGTCGGCGTAGTCGGGCCAGTCGTGGCTCAGCAGCCGGGTGACGTCGTCGAGCATGCGGGGCAACCGTTCGGCGGTCGCGGCCGCGAGTTCTTCGAGTTTCGCGTCCGCGGAGTCCGCTCTGTTGCCCGTGTCCACCCGGCTACCTCCACCCTTACGTCGTAAGCCGTCCTTCGATCGGGTTAAGACTGTGCGCTCGTGATAACCCGTGCTTCCCGGAATTTGTTTCCTGTGCGAAGAACCGCTGTCCCCTCCCGATGGATTATGGGCCGGTGACACCAGCACCGACAGGTTCCGACACGGTCGGCGACCCCGGGCTGCCCAGGTTGCCACCGGAACAGGTGGCCGCACTACGCGAAAAGGAGCGTGCGGAGAACTTCCCGGTGGCGCTGCGCGTCCTGCCGCGTGCGCTCCGCCGCGACCTCGGCGCGCTGTACGACGTGGCGCGGGTGATCGACGACCTGGGGGACGAGGCCGAGGGGGACCGCACCGCCGCCCTGCTGCGCTTCCGCGCCGACCTGGCGCGCGCGTGGGACGGCGAGCCCGGGGAGCCGGTGCTGAAGGCCCTCGTGCCGACCATCCGCGAGCGTGACCTGGACCGGGAGCCCTTCGACCGGCTCGTCCAGGCCAACCTGCAGGACCAGCGGGTCAAGCGCTACGCCACGCAGGCGGAGCTGGCGCGGTACTGCACGCTGTCGGCCGATCCGGTCGGGCGGATCGTGCTGCGGATCTTCGGGGTGCGCTCGGCCGAGGCGGAGCGGCTGTCGGACCGGGTGTGCACCGCGCTGCAGCTCATCGAGCACTGCCAGGACGTCGCCGAGGACCGGCGGGCCGGCCGGGTGTACCTGCCGCAGGAGGACCTCGCGGCCTACGGCGCGACCGAGGCGGACCTCGACGCGCCGCACGCCAACGAGGCGGTGCGGCGGACGGTGGCCGCCCAGGTGCGGAAAGCACTCGATCAGTTGACCGAAGGTGCGGCGCTGGTCGGGCTGCTGCAAGGTTGGGCGCGCCTGGCCATCGCGGGGTACGTCGCGGGGGGCCTGGCGACCGTCGACGCGCTCCGGCGAGCCGATTGGGACGTGCTCGCCGGCACACCCAGGCCACGCAAACGGGACGTGCTCATCCACCTGTCGAAGTTGCTGCTGCGGGGAGGCCGCCGTTGACCGACATCGATGCCGCGTACGCCGAGTGCGAACGGATCACCAGGACGGAGGCGCGCAACTTCTACTACGGCATCCGCCTGCTCACCAGCGGCCGCCGCAAGGCGCTGTGCGCCGTGTACGCGCTGGCGCGCCGCGTGGACGACATCGGGGACGGCGACCTGCCCATCGAGGAGAAGTCGGTCCAGCTGGAGGAGGTCCGCAAGTCGCTGGCCGAGCTCGACACCACGAGCGACCCGGTGCTGGTCGCGGTCGCCGACGCCGCGAAGCGGTACCCGATCCCGCTCGGCGCCTTCGACGAGCTGCTCGACGGTGTGTGGATGGACATCGAGGGCCGCCGGTACGCCACGTTCGACGAGCTCACCGAGTACTGCCGGTGCGTCGCCGGGTCGATCGGGCGGCTGTGCCTCGGCGTGTTCGGCAGCAAGCCGCACCCGGACGCCTCCCGCTACGCCGACGCGCTGGGCATCGCGCTGCAGCAGACCAACATCCTCCGAGACATCCGCGAGGACCTGGTCAACGGCCGCGTGTACCTGCCGAAGCAGGACCTCGACGCGTTCGGCGTCGAGCTGGCGCTGGACGAGCGGGGCCGGCTCGAGGACCCCGACGGCGGGCTGACCGCGCTGGTCCGGCACAGCGCCGCCCGCGCCCGCGAGTGGTACGCCGACGGCCTGCGCCTGGCGCCGCTGCTCGACTGGCGCAGCAAGGCGTCGTGCCTCGCGATGGCCGGGATCTACCGCCAGCTGCTGGAGCGCATCAACGACCAGCCCTCGCTCGTGTTCGATCGCCGGCTTTCGCTGTCCGGCCGGGAAAAGCTGGGAGTGGCGGCGCGAGCGCTGTCGGGGCGGCTCACGTGAGTGCCAGGGTGGCGGTGCTGGGTGGGGGGCTGGCCGGGATCACCGCCGCGTTGCGCTGCGCGGACGCGGGCCTCGACGTCACCCTCCTGGAGTCCAAGAACCACCTCGGTGGCCTGACCCACTCGTTCCGCCGGGGCGAGCTGGACGTCGACAACGGGCAGCACGTGTTCCTCCGCTGCTGTACGTCCTATGTGGACTTACTGCGGCGGCTCGGCGTGCTGGACAAGGTGTTCCTGCAGCCCCGGCTGGCCATCCAGGTCCGTTCACCGCGGCTGCGGCAGCCGGTGTGGCTGCGGCGCAACGCGCTGCCCGCACCGCTGCACCTGGCCGACTCGGTGCTGAAGTACCGGCCGTTGCCGGTCGCGGACCGGCTGAAGTTCGCGGGCGCGGCGCTGGCGTTGCGTGGCGTGCACCGGGAGTCCGCGGCCGCCGACGGACAGTCCTTCGCGGACTGGCTGCGCCGGCACGGCCAGAGCACCGCGGCCATCGAGAAGCTGTGGGACCTGGTGGGCATCGCGACGCTCAACGCGCCCGCCACCGGGGCCTCCCTGGCGCTGGCCGCGACCGTGTTCCAGCTCGGCCTGCTCACCGAGGCGGGGGCGGCCGACATCGGCTGGTCGAAGGTGCCGCTGCGGGAGCTGCACGGCGAACCGGCCAAGGCCCGGCTCACCGAGGCCGGCGCCCAGGTGCTGCTGGGCACGAAGGTCACCGGGCTGGCGCGGGAGGACGGGCGCTGGCGGATCACCGCGGGCGAGACGGAACTCACCGCCGACCGCGTCGTCGTCGCCCTGCCGCCCGAGGTCGCGGAACGCCTGCTGCCCCCGGGCGCGCTGTCGCTGCCCGAGGGCTGGGCGAAGCGGCTCGGCAGCTCGCCGATCGTCAACGCCCACGTCGTGTTCGACCGGGAGGTCCTCGACGAACCGTTCTTCGCCGCGGTCGACTCCCCGCTGCAGTGGGTGTTCGACCGCACCTCACAGTCCGGTGTGGACGGTGGCCAGTACCTGGCCGTCTCGCTGTCCGCGGCCGACGACCTCATCGACGTCCCGGTGCGGGAGATCCGCGAGCGGATCCTGCCCGCGCTGAGGCAGGTGGTGCCGGCGGCCGCGACCGCCGGGGTGCGTGACTTCTTCGTCACGCGCGAACGCACCGCCACCTTCCGGCCGGCACCGGGCAGCGCGGCGCTGCGCCCCGGGCCCGTCACCGCGGCCGAGGGGGTGGTCCTCGCCGGTGCGTGGACCGCCACCGGCTGGCCCGCGACGATGGAAGGTGCCGTGCGCAGCGGCGAAGCGGCCGCGTCAGCCCTCATCGCCTCCGACGGACGACCCACTTCGCCCCACGGTAAGGACATCCCATGACCGCTGTACTCGACTCTCTCGCCCAGGGCCGCCAGGCGATCATGCCCGCGATGCGGGCGGCGCTGGAACGGCTGGACCCCACCAGCCGCTCGATCGCCTACTACCACCTCGGGTGGACCGACCTCGACGGCAACCCGACCGACGGCGGCGGGAAGGCCGTGCGGCCCGCGCTCGCGCTGCTGTCGGCGGAGGCGGCCGGCGCGGAGCCCTCGGTGGGCCTGCCCGGCGCGGTCGCCGTCGAGCTGGTGCACAACTTCTCCCTGCTGCACGACGACCTGATGGACGGCGACACCGAACGCCGCCACCGGCCGACGGTGTGGGCGGTGCGGGGCGCCGCGAGCGCGATCCTCACCGGCGACGCGATGCTGTCGCTGGCCCAGGAGGTGCTGCTCGACGGTGACGGGCCGGGCGCGGTGGCCGCGGCGCGGCTGCTCGCCGACGCCACGAACGAGCTCATCCGCGGTCAGGTGCTCGACGTCGCCTTCGAGCAGCGCAACGACGTGGGCCTGGACGAGTGCCTCGACATGGCGGCGGGCAAGACCGGTGCGCTGCTGTCGGCGAGCACCGCGATCGGCGCGGTGCTGGCCGGCGCCCCGCAGCCCGTCGTGGACGCGCTCGCCGGGTTCGGCGCCGACCTCGGGCTCGCGTTCCAGCTCGTCGACGACGTGCTCGGCATCTGGGGCGAGGCCGCGGTCACCGGCAAGCCGGTGTTCTCCGACCTGCGGGCCCGCAAGAAGAGCCTGCCGGTCACCTACGCCATCACCCACGGCGGCGCGCTCGGCCGCGAGCTGGCGGAGTGGCTCGCGCGGCCCGAGGCGCCGGGGGAGGAGTCCGTGCGGCACGCCGCCGGGCTCGTCGAGCAGGCGGGCGGGCGCAAGTGGGCGCTCGACGAGGCCTACCGGCGGATGGCGGCGGGGAGGCAGAAGCTCGAGGACGCCCGCATTCCGGACCGCGCGCGGGAGGAGCTGCTCTCACTCGCGCAGTTCATCGTCACGAGGGAGGCCTGATGACGCAGATCGCCGAACCCCCGGCCCCCGTCCGCAGCACCGCCGACACGCTGGCCCGCGCGGTCGCGCACCTGAAGGGGCTGCAGCAGGACGGCGGCTGGTGGAAGGGCGAGCTGGAGACCAACGTCACGATGGACGCCGAGGACCTGCTGCTGCGGGAGTTCCTCGGCATCCGCACCGCGCGGGAGACCGAGGAGGCCGCGCGGTGGATCCGGTCGCAGCAGCGCGAGGACGGCACCTGGGCCACGTTCTACGGCGGCCCCGGCGACCTGTCCACCACGGTGGAGGCGTGGGTCGCGCTGCGGCTGGCCGGCGACTCGCCTGAGGCGCCGCACATGCGCGCCGCCGAAAGCTTCGTGCAGGCCAACGGCGGCCTGGAGGCCACCCGCGTGTTCACGCGGATCTGGCTGGCGCTGTTCGGCCTGTGGTCGTGGGACGACCTGCCGAACATGCCGCCGGAGCTGATCTTCCTGCCGTCGTGGTTCCCGCTCAACGTCTACGACTGGGCGTGCTGGGCGCGGCAGACCGTGGTGCCGCTGACGATCGTGTCGACGCTGCGCCCGGTGCGGCCGCTGCCGTTCGGTGTGGACGAACTGCGCACCGGGGTCCGGAAGCGGAAGAACCTCAAGCCGTGGACGTGGTCGGGCGCGTTCGAGTACCTGGACAAGGCGCTGCACACGTACGCGAAGCTGCCGGTGAAACCCCTGCGGGGCTTGGCGATGCGCACCGCCGCCGAGTGGATCCTGGCCCGCCAGGAGGCGGACGGGTCGTGGGGCGGCATCCAGCCGCCGTGGGTGTACTCGCTGCTGGCGTTGCACCTGCTCGGCTACTCGTTCGACCACCCCGCGGTGAAGGCCGGGTTCGAAGGGCTCGAAGGGTTCGTCATCCGCGAGGAGACGCCCGACGGCTGGGTCCGGCGGCTCGAAGCGTGCCAGTCCCCGGTGTGGGACACGGGACTGGCGGTGACGGCGCTGCTCGACGCGGGCGTGCCGGCGGACGACCCGGCGGTGCTCAAGGCCGCGGACTGGCTGCTGGGTGAGGAGGTCCGCGTGCCCGGCGACTGGGCGGTGAAGCGGCCGACGACCCCGCCGGGCGGCTGGGCGTTCGAGTTCGCCAACGACATCTACCCCGACACCGACGACACCGCCGAGGTGGTGCTCGCGCTGCGGCGCGTCGCGCACCCCGACCGGCCGCGCGTGAAGGAGGCCATCGACCGCGCCGTGGTGTGGCTGCAGGGCATGCAGTCCGGTGACGGGGGCTGGGGCGCGTTCGACGCGGACAACACCCGTGAGCTGACCACGAAACTGCCGTTCTGCGACTTCGGCGCGGTGATCGACCCGCCGTCGGCGGACGTCACGGCGCACGTCGTGGAGATGCTGGTCGCCGAAGGGCTCGCGGGCACCGAGGAGTGCCGCCGCGGCGTGCGGTGGCTGCTGGACGCCCAGGAGGACAACGGTTCCTGGTTCGGCCGGTGGGGTGCCAACCACCTCTACGGCACGGGTGCCGTCGTGCCCGCGCTCGTCGCGGCGGGGGTCTCGCCCGCCGATCCGGCGATCCGGCGGGCGGTGGAGTGGCTGGAGTCCTGCCAGAACCCCGACGGCGGCTGGGGCGAGGACCTGCGGTCCTACCGCGACCCGGCGTGGATCGGCAAGGGCGACTCGACGGCGTCGCAGACGGCGTGGGCGCTGCTGGCGCTGCTCGCGGCGGGGGAGCGGAACTCGTCCACTGTGGAGCGTGGCGTGCGGTGGCTGACGGAGACGCAGCGGCCGGACGGCACGTGGGACGAGCCGCAGTTCACCGGCACCGGCTTCCCCGGCGACTTCTACATCAACTACCACCTGTACCGGCTCGTGTTCCCGGTGTCGGCGCTGGGTCGTTACCTGGAGGCGGCATGAGCGGAGTCGTGTGCGCGCCCATGCACCTGGAGGCCGCGGCGCTGCGGGTCCCCGGGGTGCGGGTGCTGCACACGGGCATGGGACCGCGGCGGGCGGCGGAGTCCGCGCAGCGGTTCACCGGTGCCACGCCGGTCCTGCTCGCGGGCATCGCGGGCGGGGTGACCGACCGCGTCCAGTCCGGCGACCTCGTGGTGGCCACGGAGATCGACGGCCCGGACGGGCCCGTGCCGCTGAAGTCCGCGCCGTTGCTGGCCGCCGCGCTGCGGCGGCTCGGGCTGACCGTCCACACCGGACCGGTCGCGTCGGCGGAGAACCTCGTCGACGGCGCCGAGCGGGAGGTCTACGCCCGGCGCGGGGCGCTCGCGGTGGACATGGAGTCGGCGCAGTTCGCCTCGGTACCGGGGCCGCTCGCCGTCGTCCGGGCCATTGTGGACACACCGGGGCACCCGCTGTGGCGGCCTGGCACCGTGTGGCGCGGGATCACCGGGTTGCGTTCGCTGCGGGCGGCCGCCCCGGTCCTGCGTGAGTGGTGCGAGGCGGCGGGGCGCGGGGAGATCCTGCGGGCCAGTCCGCGGTCGTTCTGCGCGGGGGTGGACCGGGCGATCGAGATCGTCGAGCGGGCGCTGGAGCGGTACGGTGCGCCGGTGTACGTGCGGCGGCAGATCGTCCACAACGCCCACGTCGTGCGGCGGCTGGAAGGCCTCGGCGCGGTGTTCGTGCAGGAGGTCGACGAGGTGCCCCCCGGGGCGACGACGGTGCTCGCCGCACACGGCGTCGCGCCGTCGGTGCGTCGCGCCGCCGCCGCGCGGGACCTGCGGGTGATCGACGCGACCTGCCCGCTGGTGACCAAGGTGCACAACGAGGTCCGGCGGTACAGCTCGCGGGGCGACACGGTGCTGCTCATCGGCCACTCCGACCACGAGGAGGTCGAGGGCACCGTGGGCGAGGCCCCCGAGCAGGTGATCGTGGTCGAGGACGCGTCCGCCGCCCGGCACGTCCAGGTGCGCGACCCAGAGAAGGTCGCGTACGCGATGCAGACGACGCTCGCGGTCGACGAGGCCGAGGAGATCGCGTCCGTGCTGCGCGAAAGGTTTCCCACGATGTCGGCGCCCCGGCGCGACGACATCTGTTACGCCACCACCAACCGGCAGCGGGCCGTGCGGGCCGTCGCCGACCACGCGGACCTGGTGCTCGTGGTCGGTTCGGCGAACTCGTCGAACTCGAAGCGGCTGGTGGAGGTGGCGCGACGCCAGGGCCCGAGGGCGCACCTGGTCGACGACGTGTCCGAAGTGGACATGCGCTGGCTCGCCGGTGCGCGCAGGGTGGGGATCACGGCGGGCGCCTCGGCTCCGCCGCACCTGGTGGAGGAGCTGACCCAGTGCCTGGCGGGGCTCGGCCGGACCACGGTGCGGGACAGCCAGGTGGCCGACGAAGACGTTCGATTCACGTTACCTCGGGAGGTGGGGTAGTCATGGCGATGCCGTTGCGGCAATCGATCCGGCTGGGTGCTTACCTGGCCAAGCAGAAGCTTCAGCGCAAGGAGAAGTACGCGGTCCTCGTCGAGCTGGAGCCGTTGTTCGCGTGCAACCTCAAGTGCGGTGGCTGCGGCAAGATCCAGCAGCCGGCGCACCTGCTCAAGCAGCGGATGCCGGTCCAGCAGGCGGTCGGCGCGGTGGAGGAGAGCGGCGCGCCGATGGTGTCCATCGCCGGCGGCGAGCCGCTGATGCACCCGCAGATCGACGAGATCACGCGGATCCTGCTGGAGCGCGGCAAGATCGTGTTCCTGTGCACGAACGCGCTGCTGCTGCCCAAGCACATCCACAAGTTCAAGCCGCACCGCAACTTCGCGTGGATGGTGCACATCGACGGGCTCGAGGAGAAGCACGACGCGTCGGTGCGCAAGGAGGGTGGTTTCCAGGCGGCGGTCGACGCGATCAAGCTCGCCAAGGAAAAGGGCTTCCGGGTGATGACGAACACGACGTTCTTCAACACCGACACCCCGCAGGACGTCATCGACGTGCTGGACTACCTCAACGACGAGGTCGGCGTCGACAACATGCAGCTGTCGCCGGGCTACGCCTACGAGAAGGCGCCCGACCAGGAGCACTTCCTCGGCGTGCAGCAGACGCGGGAGCTGTTCAAGAAGGCGTTCGGCGACGGCCGCCGGAAGAAGTGGCGCCTGAACCACTCGCCGCTGTTCCTCGACTTCCTCGAGGGCAAGCGGGACTTCGAGTGCACCCCGTGGGGCATCCCGTCGTACTCGCTGCTGGGCTGGCAGCGCCCGTGCTACCTGCTGGACGACGGCTACGCCAAGACCTGGCGCGAGCTGATCGAGGACACGGACTGGGACAAGTTCGGCCGCGGCAAGGACCCGCGCTGCGCCAACTGCATGGCGCACTGCGGCTACGAGCCCACGGCCGTCATCGCCACCACCAGCAGCCTCAAGGAGACCATCCGCGCCGCGGTGGGCGCGTAGGTCCGGCACGTCTCGGCCCGGGACCCGTGTGGGTTCCGGGCCGAAGTGCTGTCCGGGCCAGGGTTGACACGAACAGTGTTCGTGTGTAGAACGGTGTTCGTGACTAATGACGTGACCGTGGTCGGAGCCGGGCCCGTGGGCCTCCTGCTCGCCGCGGAGCTGGCGCTTTCCGGGGCCACCGTGCGGGTGCTCGAACGGCGGGACGAACCGGACAAGGCGATGAAGGCGCAGTCGATCAACGTGCCGACAGCCGGTGTGCTCGACCGCCGTGGCCTGCTGCCCGCCGCCGAGCAGGTGCACCGGGAGGTGGTCGAGCGAATGGGCTCGGTCGTCGGCGCTTCCCGCTTCACCGGGCACTTCGCGGGCGTGGTGCTGGACCCAGGCAAGGTGGACTGGGCCGATCCCGACCTCGCCGCCTACGCCTCGGCCGACCGCGCCAGGCTGGTGCCGCAGCCGCAACTGGTGTCGCTGCTGACCGGCCACCTCGCGCGTCTCGGCGTCCAGGTGCGCCGTGGGGTGGAGGTCACCTCGCTCGAGGACACCGGCGACGGCGTGCTCGTCGGCACGAGCGCGGGCACCATCCGCACCGGGTGGCTCGTCGGCTGCGACGGCGGGCACAGCACCGTGCGCCGCCTCGCGGGCATCGACTTCCCCGGTACCGACCCGGAAATGACCGGCTACCAGGCGATCGCCGACATCGCCGACCCCGGGCAGCTCGCCGACGGGTGGACCTGGTCGGAGCGCGGGGCGTACCGCTACGGACCCCAGCCGGGGCGGATCGCCACGGTGGAGTTCGACGGCGGCCCCGCCGACCGCTCGGCACGGGTCACCCTCGAAGACGTGCAGACCAGCCTGCGCCGGGTTTCGGGCACCGACGTGACGCTGACCGCGCTGCGCGGCGAGCCGACCCGCTGGACGGACAACACCCGCCAGGCCGTGACCTACCGCTCGGGGCGGGTGTTCCTCGCCGGGGACGCCGCGCACGTCCACCCGCCGTTCGGCGGCCAGGGGCTCAACCTCGGTGTCGGTGACGCGGTGAACCTGGGGTGGAAGCTGGGCGCCGTGATCGCCGGGTGGGCGCCCGAGGATCTGCTCGACACCTACGACGCCGAGCGCCGGCCCCTCGGCGCCTGGGTGCTGGACTGGACCCGCGCGCAGATCGGGGTGCTGCGCGGGGACCCCAAATCGGCGGCACTGCGGCAGGTCGTCGCCGACCTGCTCAGCACCCGCGACGGCACGACCTACGCCGTCAAGATGATCTCCGGGGTCACGCAGCGGACCGACCTGCCCGGGGACCACCCGCTGGTCGGCCGCTTCCTGCCCGACCTCGCGCTGGCGGACGGCACACGGCTGGCCGACCACGCCCACGGCGGCGGGTTCCTGCTGCTCGACCGCACGCCGGACGGTGCCTTCACCCGCCTCGCCGCCCCCTGGGGCAAGCGGGTGACCGCCGTGGCCGACGACCACGCGGCACCGGTGGGCGTGCTGGTGCGCCCGGACGGCGTGATCGCCTGGGCCACCGACACCACCGGCGCCGACGGGCTCGAAACCGCGCTGCGCCGGTGGGCCGGAGCGCCCGGCAGCTGAACTACGGCAGCAGCAGGAGCTTCCCGGTCGTCCTGCGACCCTGGAGGTCCTCGTGTGCCTGGCGCGCCTCGGCCAGCGGGTAGCGGTGTCCGATCCGGACGGTCAGCGAACCGTCCACAATGGACGAGAACAGCTCCTCGGCGCGCCAGTCGAGCTCCTCGCGCGTGCGGACGTAGTGCACGCTCGTCGGGCGCGTCAGGTACAGGGAGCCGCCGCGGTTGAGGATCTGCGGGTCGATCGGCGGGACCGGGCCGCTCGACGCGCCGAAGAGCGCCAGCACGCCGCGCACGCGCAGGCTCGCGATGCTGCCGTCGAACGTGGTCTTGCCGACGCCGTCGTACACCACGGCCACGCCCTCGCCGCCGGTGAGCTCGCGGGTCCGCTCGGCGAAGTCGACCTGGTCGTAGCGGATCACCTCGTCCGCCCCGGCTTCGCGGGCCAGCCGCTCCTTCTCCTCTGTGGACACGGTGCCGATGACCCGCGCGCCCCTGGCCTTCGCCAGCTGCGTCAGCAGCAGGCCGACCCCGCCCGCCGCCGCGTGCACCAGGACCGCGTCGCCCTCCTTGACCTCGTAGGTGGAGCGGACGAGGTAGTGCGCCGTGATCCCCTGCAGCATCAGCGCCGCCGCGGTCTCGTCGGACACGCCTTCGGGCACGCGCACGGCGACCGCGGCGGGCACCCTGATTCGGCTCGTGTAGCTGCCGAAGTGCCCCTGCCACGCGACGCGGTCACCGACCGAGAACCCGGTCACGTCGGGACCCACCGCCGTGACCGTGCCCGCGCCCTCCATCCCGAGCGTGGCGGGCAGCTCCACCGGGTAGATCCCGCTGCGGTGGTAGGTGTCGATGTAGTTGACGCCGGCCGCGCGCACGTCCACGAGCAGCTCCCCGGGACCCGGATCGCCGACCTCGACCTCGCCGACCTCCAGCACTTCCGGGCCGCCGGTCCGGTGGATCTGCACTGCCGTGGGCATGAAGTTCTCCTCGTCTCCTTCGACTGCCTGCGCCGGGTACCGAGTCTAGGATGCTGCACGTGGCTGAACAGACCGAGAAGACCCAGGAGCCGACCGCCCAGCAGCTGGCCGCCGCCCGCCGGTTCGTGGCCGAGCACGGCAAGCCGAGCCAGGGCGTGGTGGAGAACATCGGCCGTGCCGGGGCGCGGGTCGTGCTCGTGGGCGCCGACGGCGCGCTCGGCGACGTCGTGGTGCCCTCGACCGCGACGGGTGAGGCGCTCGTCGAGGCCGTCGAGGACCTGGAACCGGCCGAATGGGACGCCGCGACCGTCGGTGCCGTGAAGATCGGCCCCGGCCACCGGCACCGCATGGCGGGGCCCGCCGGCCGCCGGTACTGACGCCGAACCCTGCCCTTTCGGGAACCCCCCGGCGGCGGTCCGAGGACTACCGTCGCGATCATGGATGACAGTGCTGAGCTGCCGGACAACTGGGGCCGGTGGGGCGAGGACGACGAGCGGGGCACGCTCAACCTGATCACTGACGAGGTCCGCGAGCGGGCCGCGAGGGAGGTGCGCACGGGCCGCGCCGTGTCGCTGGCCGTGCCGGTCCGGCCCGCACCGGTGCTGAGCGGTCCGTTCGCGCCGACCACCACCACCGACGCGTCTCCGGTGCAGCAGCTGATGGTGTACGCGGGAAGCCCGGCGACGGCGACGGCCGACGTGCTGCTGGTCACCACCCACCATCCGGAGATGACGCACCTGGACGCGTTGAGCCACCAGGTGCAGGGGGACCAGGTGTACCCCGGAGAGCCGCTCGCGCGGAGCGTGACCCCCGCCGGGGTCCGGCACGGCTCCACGACCGCCTTCGCCGAAGGGATCGTCACCAGGGGCGTGCTGCTCGACCTCGCCGTCGACGGCCCCGTGCCGGCGGATCACTCGGTCACGCCGGAGGACCTGGAAGCGGCGGAGAAGCGCCAGGGGGTGCTCGTCGAGTCCGGTGACGCGCTCATCGCGCGGTTCGGCTGGGTGCAGACTCGCTACCGCGGCAACCCGATGCCCGGCATGAGCGTGGCCGCGGCGCGGTGGATGCACGAGCGCGGGGTTTCGTTGTACGGCGGGGACCTGGCGGACTCCCACCCGTCGCTGGAACCGGACCTGCCCTCGGCGATGCACCGCGTGGCGCTGCCCAGGATGGGCCTGCCGCTGATCGACGCCGTGGACGCCGACGAACTGGCCGCGGTGTGCGCCGAACTGGGCCGCTACCGCTTCCTGCTCAGCGTCGCACCACCCCGCGTCCACGGGTTGACGGGCGTGCCCGTCAACCCGGTCGCGATCTTCTGATCAGGCGGCGCCGATGCGCTTGGCCGCGAGGCGTTCCGCCTTCGGCCAGCGCACGTCCCGCGCCCACCGGAGCTTCTCGAACAGCCAGATCACCCGCGCCGACACGTCGATCTGCCCGCGCAGCACCCCGTGCCGGGCGCACGTCGGGTCGGCGTGGTGCGAGTTGTGCCACGACTCGCCCATCGACAGGATCGCCAGCGGCCAGAAGTTGGCCGCCTTGTCCCTGCTGGCGAACGGGCGGTCGCCGACCATGTGGCAGATCGAGTTCACCGACCAGGTCACGTGGTGCAGGAACGCGATCCGCACGAGGCCGGCCCAGAAGAACGCCGTCACCGCGCCCTGCCACGACCAGCTGAGCAGGCCGCCCAGCGCCGCGGGCAGCGCGAGGCTCAGCGTGATCCACAGCCAGAAGTACCGGTTCACCACCCGCAGCGCAGGGTCGGCCACCAGATCGGGGGCGAACCGGTCGTAGTTGGTGACCTCACGCTGGAACATCCACCCCATGTGCGCGTGCCAGAACCCGCGCAGCAGCGCCCCCGGCGACGTGCCGAACAGCCACGGGGAGTGCGGGTCGCCCTCGCGGTCGGCGAAGGCGTGGTGCCGCCGGTGGCTGGCGACCCAGAAGATCACCGAGCCCTGCACGGCCATGCTGCCCGCGATCGCGAGCGCCACGCGCAGCGGGCGGTTCGCCTTGAACGCGCCGTGCGTGAAGTAGCGGTGGTACCCCACCGTGACGCCCAGCGTCGCGACGACGTAGAACACCGCCGCGAGCGCGAGGTCGAGCCAGCTCAGGCCCCAGCCCCACGCCAGCGGGAGCGCGGCGACCAGTGCGACGAACGGGATCAGCAGGAAGGACTTCAGCACGAGCATCTGCCCGGCCGACCGCCGGTGGGAGATGAGGGGCTTCGCGCCGGGACGGACATCGGTGGCACTCATGGAGCAGGTACCTCACTCAGGTTCCGGGGCGGAATCCGGACTTTCCGCCCCCGCCGTGGCCGAGACTAGCCGCAGCGGCTGGCGCGCACATCGCTACGGCGTTACAGCGGCATGTCCGGTTGTGGTAGAGGACACGACCGCCGGTGCCGGGGGCAGCCCGCGGTCCCGCGCCCCGCACCACAGCGCCGCGGTCGAGACGATCACCAGCGCCGAGCCGAGCACGTGCAGCGACACCAGGGCTTCCGGCACGCCCAGCGCGTACTGCACGACCCCGAGGACGCCCTGCGCCAGCGCGACCAGCCAGACGGCGCTGTACCGCCGCCACAGGGGCCGTGGCGCGCCCGTGCGCAGCAGTGTCAGGCCGAGGACGGCGAGCACGAGGAGATACACCACGAGCACCCCGCTGTGGACGCGGGCGAGCAGCTCGATCGGCGCGTCGAGGCGGTGGGTCTCCGGGTCCCCGCCGTGCGGGCCCGCGCCCGTCACGGTGGTGCCCGCGACGAGGATGCCCCACATCGCGACGGCGAGGACGACGAGGAAAGTCTTCGCGATCGGCGGCACGAGCCAGCGGGGGGTCTCGTCGCCCTCGGTGAAGGCGTGCAGCAGCACCACCGCGAGCCAGATCAGGGGGGTGGAGGCGAGGAAGTGGATCGCGACCGTCCACCACTCGAGCTTCGCCAGCACCGTCATCCCGCCGACGACGGCCTGCAGGACCACACCGCCGGGCATGGTCCAGGCCAGCGCGAGGAGCCGTTTGCGCGGGGTGGCGAGGTGCACGCGCCACGCCGTGAGGACCGCGATGGCGGCGACCAGGATGACCACCCCGGTCAGCAGGCGGTTGCCGAACTCGATCCACTGGGTGACGGCGTGCAGCTCCTCGTGGGCGACCGGCACCATGCTGCCCGGCTGGCACTCCGGCCAGGTGCGGCAGCCGAGGCCGGACCCGGTGACCCGCACGACCGACCCGGTGACGCCGATCCCGGCCTGCGCGACGACCGCGGCGATGCCGACGGCTTTCTGGACCGAGCGCGAGGGGAGGGGCAGCCGGGCGACGAGGGAGTTCAGAGCCACGGATGTGAGGATAGGCCCGGGACTTTGGTCCCGGCCGCACCGCCCCGTCAGGTCAACCGGGTCGTGCGCGTGGCCACGGCACCGGCGACGGCGCCCCAGGCGAGCAGCACCACGACCGGTTTCCAGTCGAGCGTTCCGTCCACCAGCGCGGCCCGCAGGCCCTCGGCCAGCGCCCCGGAAGGCAGCAGCTCGACGACCGCCGCGGCGGCCGACGGCAGGGTCGAGGGGGCGAGCAGGATGCCGCCCGCGAGCAGCAGCACGAACCACACGATGTTGGCCAGCGCCAGCACCGCCTCCGCGCGCAGCGAACCGCCCAGCAGGACGCCGAGCGCGCCGAAGCCGAGCGTGCCCACCACGAGCAGCAGCACGGCCTCCGCCAGCCCTGGCCCGGACGGTGACCAGCCGAGCAGCGCGGCGACCACCCCGAGCACGACGACCTGCAGCAGCACGACGACGAGTGCGGCGACCATCCGCCCCGCGACGAGCAGCCAGCGCGGCAGCGCCGTGGCGGAAAGCCGTTTGAGCACCCCGTAACGGCGGTCGAAGCCCAGTGCGATCGCCTGTCCGGTGAAGGCCGAGGACATCACCGCGAGCGCGAAGATCCTCGGCGTCACCCAGTCCGCTTTGGACACTCCGTTGAGGTCCCCGGTGGGCAGGATGTCGAGCAGCGTCAGGCCGATCAGCAGCGCCAGCGGGATGAGCAGGGTCAGCAGGATCTGCTCGCCGTGCCGCAGCGTGAGGCTCGTCTCGACCTTCGCGTGCGTCAGCAGCATCCGGCCGCGGCTGCCCACGCCGGGCTTCGGGGTGAACGTCCCGGGGGCGAAGGTGGTCACGACCGCAGCTCCCGTCCGGTCAGCTCCAGGAAGACCTCTTCCAGGTCCCGCTTGCCCACGTGCAGCTCCTCCGCGAGCACCCCCTGCTGCGCGCACCAGGACGTCACCGTGGACACCACCTGCGGGTCGACGCGGCCCAGCACGTGGTAGCTGCCGGGCGTCGGCTCGTGCACGTGGTAGCCCTCGGGCAGGGCGGCGGTCAGCAGGTCGGTGTCGAGGCCCGGGCGGGCCTTGAAGCGCAGCTGCGCGGCGTCGCCCTCCTCGGCGGTGAGCGCGGCCGGGGTGCCCTCGGCGATCACCTTGCCGTGGTCGACGATCACCACGTCGTCGGCCAGCGCCTCGGCCTCCTCCATCAGGTGCGTGGTCAGCAGCACGCTCACCCCGTCCGCGCGGAGGGCGCCGAGCAGGTCCCACACCAGGCGGCGGGCCTGCGGGTCCATGCCCGCGGTCGGCTCGTCGAGGAACACCAGCTCCGGGCGGCCGACGAGGGCGCACGCGAGGGAAAGGCGCTGCTGCTGCCCACCGGACAGGCGTTTGAACGGGGTGCGGCGCACCCCGGCGAGCCCGAGGACGTCGAGCAGCCAGGCGGGGTCGAGCGGATCGGCCGCGCAGGACGCGACCAGGCCGAGCATCTCGCCCGCCCGTACGCCGGGGTACGCGCCGCCGCCCTGCGGCATCACGCCGATGCGCGGCCGCAGCGCGCGGCCCTCGCGGGCGGGGTCGAGGCCGAGCACGCGCACGGTGCCCGAGTCGGGACGCAGGAAGCCTTCGCAGATCTCGACGGTGGTCGTCTTGCCGGCGCCGTTGGGACCGAGCAGGGCGAGCAGGCGGCCGCGGGCCATCTTCAGGTCGAGGCCGTCGACCGCGGTCTTCGCGCCGTAGCGCTTCACCAGTCCGCTGATCTCGACGGCAGGGGTGCTCACGGCAGTCAAGCCTACGACCTAGGCTCCGGTGACCGGCTTCACGTCCCGCTTCAGCAGCATGGGGGCCGAGCGCCGGACGACGAGCAGGGCGATCGCCACCACGACGAGCGCCGCGAGGTACGCCTGCAGCGGCACGAAGGCCCGGCCGTCGAAGCTGCTGCCCGGCGGGGCGACGAGGAACGCGACGACCGCGCTGACGACGGTCGCCGCCACGCGGAAGCGCGACGTGCCCGCCGCGGCGGCCAGCGGGATCACCGCCCACAGCAGCCACCACGGCTGCATCGCCACGTGCAGCATCATGAACGCGCCCAGCGAAACCCCGAGCCCGATGATCGGCCGGTACCGCCAGCGGAAGCTGTCCCACAGGAACTTCACGGTGATCAGGCCGGCCACCACGGTGCCCGCGGTCTGCACGATCGACACGAGCGAGTCCGTGTGGTTGCCCAGGCCCAGCGCGATGCCCAGCACGCCGCCGACGTTGGCCAGCTCGGCGGTGGGGGAGATCCAGCTGCGCACGAGCCCCGGCGTGCCGAGCGCGCCGACCCAGCCGAAGCCCAGGCCGGTGCCGAAGCACAGCGCCACGATCACCACCGCGAACACCCCGGTCATCAGGGCCGCGGCCCGCACGAGGTCGAGCAGCCTGCCGTGCCACCGCCGCGCGATCATCACACCGAAGAACCCCAGCGCGATCACCGCGTTGATCTTGATCGCCGCGCCGAGCGTGATCACCACCGCGCCCAGCACGATGAACAGCAGCTCACCCCGCGCGAGCGGCGGCGGGGTGTCGCCCGCGACGCGCACGGGCAGCCGCCGGATGCCCAGCTCCAGCCCGGCGACCATGAGGCCGATCCCGAGGGCTTCGTTGTGCGCGCCGGCGACCAGGTGGAACAACACGAGCGGGTTGGCGGCGCCCAGCCACAGCGCGGTGGCGGGCTCGACGCCGAATCGGCGCGCCAGCCGCGGCAGCGCCCAGATGATGAGCACGACCCCGACCAGCGCCATCGCGCGCTGCAGCAGCACGCCGGCGACGATGTCGTCCCCGGTGATCCCGGAGATGAAGCTGCCCAGCTTGAGGAACAGCGGACCGTAGGGGGCGGGCGTTTCGCGCCACATGTTCGACACGCCGCTGGTCAGCGGGTCGCCGACGCCGAGCGCCTGCGCCGGGCCCAGCGAGTACGGGTCCATGCCGCGGTGCACGATCTCGCTCTGCGCGAGGTAGCTGTAGACGTCGCGGGAGAACAGCGGCGGGATGAACATCAGCGGCGTCAGCCACATGACCAGCGTCCGCGTCAGCTGCGCGCGGCTGACCAGGCGCGCGCGACCGGGCCGGGCGAAGCGGCCGAGCATCAGCCAGCCGAGCACGAGCATCCCCATGCCCGTGAACGCGATGGCGAGGGAAACCGTCGGGATGCGGGAGAACAGCCGCAGGACCGGGATGTCCTGCACGGGGTTGAGCACGGGCGCCGCGCCCGCGCCGAGCGAGCCGAGCGCGAGGAACAGCGCACCGATGGTGCCGAAGCGCCGGATCACGTCCAGCGCCTTCAGTTCGCCGTCCTCCAGCGGCCCGGGCGGCGGCGGGTGGAACGCCGAAGCGCCCCGCTGCTGTTCGGTGTCCGGCTCGCCAACTACCACTCCCAAAGACTATCGGCGCCGCGAAGCGGCTCCATTGAGGGCGGTGGCGGGGAAGTGGCTGGCAGTATCGACGTGGTGAAGAGGGCCTCGTGAAGGGCGCTTCCGGTGACCCCGGTCACTGCCGGGTGATCGGTCTTTGCCTCCCGGCTCGAAATACGACACACTTATGTTGTGAAAAACAGCGGCAAGCCCTCGGAGGCCGGCGTGCCCGGCGCTCCCGGTGCTGCCGCGCCCGCCCAGGCCACGGCAGAGGGGCGGACGCGGCACGCCGTGGCGCGCCTGCTGCTGGAGGAGGGTCCGATGACCGCGGTCGTGGTCGCGGACCGGCTGGGCATCAGCCCCACGGCGGTGCGGCGTCACCTCGACGCCATGCTGGCCGACGGTGAGGCCGAAACGCGGGACGCGCCCCGGCGCGGACCGCGCGGGCGGGGCCGTCCCGCGAAGCTCTTCCTGCTCACCGAGGCGGGACGGGCGCGGTTCGGGCACGCCTATGACGACCTCGCCGTGTCGGCGATCCGGTTCCTCGCCGAGCACGCGGGCGAGGAGGCGGTCCGCGCCTTCGCGGAGCGGCGGGTCGCCTCGCTGGTCGGGCCCCACCAGGACGCGGTCACCGAGCCGGGCGAGCCCGCCCGGCGGGCCGAGGCCCTGGCGGCCGCCCTGACCAGGGAGGGTTACGCTGCGTCGACCCGTCAGGTCGGCAGCGGCGAACAGCTGTGCCAGCACCACTGCCCGGTCGCCCACGTCGCCGCTGAGTTCCCGCAGCTGTGCGAGGCGGAGACCGAGGCGTTCGCCAGGCTGCTCGGTACCCACGTGCAGCGACTGGCGACCATCGCACGCGGTGACTCCGTGTGCACGACACACGTCCCGGCGGACAGTCCGCAGGGACACCGAGCACGAACTCCGGATGGAGGAAGCGCATGACTGCCGCTGCCGAGCAGCGCAATCCCGCCACGCCGATGACCCAGGAAGAGACCATCGACTCCCTGGGCAAGTACGCGTTCGGCTGGGCGGACCCCGACGCCGCGGGCGCGAGCGCCCGGCGAGGGCTCAACGAAGACGTCGTCACCGACATCTCCGCGAAGAAGTCCGAGCCGGAGTGGATGCGCGAAACGCGCCTGAAGGCCCTCAAGCTGTTCGAGCGCAAGCCCATGCCGAACTGGGGCGCCGACCTGTCCGGGATCGACTTCGACAACATCAAGTACTTCGTCCGGTCGACCGAGAAGCAGGCGGCCAGCTGGGACGAGCTGCCCGAGGACATCAAGAACACCTACGACAAGCTGGGCATCCCGGAGGCGGAGAAGCAGCGCCTCATCGCGGGTGTCGCCGCCCAGTACGAGTCGGAGGTCGTGTACCACAAGATCCGCGAGGACCTCGAGTCCCAGGGCGTGGTGTTCCTCGACACCGACACGGGCCTGCGTGAGCACCCCGAGCTGTTCCAGGAGTACTTCGGCTCGGTCATCCCGGCCGGGGACAACAAGTTCTCCGCGCTGAACACCGCGGTGTGGTCCGGCGGCTCGTTCATCTACGTGCCGAAGGGCGTGCACGTGGACATCCCGCTGCAGGCCTACTTCCGGATCAACACCGAGAACATGGGCCAGTTCGAGCGCACGCTGATCATCGTCGACGAGGGCGCGTACGTGCACTACGTCGAGGGCTGCACCGCGCCGATCTACAAGTCCGACTCGCTGCACTCGGCCGTCGTCGAGATCATCGTGAAGAAGGGCGGCCGCTGCCGCTACACGACGATCCAGAACTGGTCGAACAACGTCTACAACCTCGTCACCAAGCGCGCCAAGTGCGAAGAGGGCGCGACGATGGAGTGGATCGACGGCAACATCGGGTCCAAGGTGACCATGAAGTACCCGTCGGTCTTCCTGATGGGCGAGCACGCCAAGGGCGAGGTGCTGTCGGTCGCGTTCGCGGGCGAGGGCCAGCACCAGGACGCCGGCGCGAAGATGGAGCACCTGGCGCCGCACACCTCCTCGACGATCGTGTCGAAGTCGGTGGCGCGCGGCGGTGGCCGCACCTCCTACCGCGGCCTGGTCCGGGTCGCGAAGCGGGCGCACCACTCGCGGTCGACGGTGAAGTGCGACGCGCTGCTGGTGGACAACATCTCGCGCTCGGACACCTACCCCTACGTCGACATCCGCAACGACGACGTGTCCATGGGGCACGAGGCGACGGTGTCGAAGGTGAGCGAGGACCAGCTGTTCTACCTGATGTCGCGCGGCCTCACCGAGGACGAGGCGATGGCCATGGTGGTGCGCGGGTTCGTCGAGCCCATCGCGCGCGAGCTGCCGATGGAGTACGCGCTCGAGCTCAACCGCCTGATCGAACTGCAGATGGAAGGAGCCGTCGGCTGACATGACGGTGGCAAGCAACAACGTCTCCGAGGCTGCGGAGGTCACCGTCCCGGCCGCGTCGCGCGCGGAGCGCTTCACCGGGTACGACGTCGAGGCCTTCGAGGTGCCCGGTGGCCGCGAGGAGAACTGGCGCTTCACGCCGATGAAGCGCCTGCGCGGCCTGCACGACGGCACCGCGGTCGCCGACGGCGAGGTCAAGGTCGACGTGGACGCGGCTCCCGAGGTGCGCGTCGAGACCGTCGGCCGGGACGACGAGCGCCTCGGCAAGGCGGGGGAGCCCAGCGACCGCGTTGCGGCGCAGGCGTACTCCGCCTTCACCACGGGCACGGTCGTCACCCTGCCGAAGGAGACCCGCGCGTCGAAGCCGACCGTGCTGCGGCTGACCGGCCCCGGCGAGGGCCACGTCGCGTACGGGCACGTCCAGGTGCGCGCCGAGGCGTACGCCGAGGGCGTGGTCGTGCTCGACCACCTCGGCTCGGGCACGTACGCCGACAACGTCGAGTTCCTGCTCGGCGAGGGCGCGAAGCTGACGGTCGTGTCGGTGCAGGACTGGGCCGACGACGCGGTGCACGTCTCGGAGCAGCACCTCAAGTTGGGCAAGGACTCCGCGCTCAAGCACATCGTGGTCACCCTGGGCGGCGACCTGGTGCGCGTCTCGCCGACCGCGACGTTCGCCGACAAGGGCGGCGAGGTCGAGCTGCTGGGGCTGTACTTCGCGGACGCGGGGCAGCACCAGGAGCACCGGCTGTTCGTCGACCACGCGGTGCCGAACTGCAAGTCGAACGTGATGTACAAGGGCGCGCTGCAGGGCGAGGACGCGCACGCCGTGTGGATCGGCGACGTGCTGATCCGCGCCGCGGCCGAGGGCACCGACACCTACGAGCTCAACCGCAACCTCGTGCTGACCGAGGGCGCCCGCGCGGACTCGGTGCCGAACCTCGAGATCGAGACCGGGGAGATCGCCGGGGCGGGGCACGCGAGCGCGACGGGAAGGTTCGACGACGAGCAGTTGTTCTACCTGCAGTCGCGCGGTATCGAGGAGGAGGCGGCGCGACGGCTGGTCGTCCGCGGGTTCTTCCACGAGATCCTGATGAAGATCGACGTCCCCGAGGTGCGGGAGCGCCTCGAAGCGGCGATCGAAAAAGAGCTCGAAGCCGTCGGCAGCTGACTTTTCACCACGAAGGACGAGAAGAAGACCTCATGGCCACACTGGAAATCAAGGATCTGCACGCCGGCGTCACGACCGACGAGGGCACGAAAGAGATCCTCAAGGGCGTCAACCTGACCATCCGCTCCGGCGAGACCCACGCGATCATGGGCCCCAACGGTTCGGGCAAGTCGACGCTGTCGTACGCGATCGCCGGGCACCCCAAGTACGAGGTGACCTCGGGCGAGGTGCTGCTGGACGGCGAGAGCGTGCTCGACATGACCGTGGATGAACGCAGTCGAGCGGGCATCTTTTTGGCGATGCAGTACCCGGTCGAGGTGCCGGGCGTGTCGATGTCGAACTTCCTGCGCACCGCCGCCACCGCCGTCCGCGGCGAGGCGCCGAAGGTGCGCCACTGGGTCAAGGAAGTCAAGGACGAGATGGCCAAGCTGGAGATCTCGCCCGAGTTCGCCGAGCGCAGCGTGAACGAGGGCTTCTCCGGTGGTGAGAAGAAGCGCCACGAGATCCTCCAGCTGGCGCTGCTCAAGCCGAAGATCGCGATCCTCGACGAGACCGACTCGGGCCTGGACGTCGACGCGCTGCGGATCGTCTCCGAGGGTGTCAACGACTACAAGGCCAACAACGAGGTCGGCGTCATGCTGATCACCCACTACACCCGGATCCTGCGCCACATCACGCCGGACTTCGTGCACGTCTTCGCGGGCGGCCGCGTCGTCGAGTCCGGCGGCAAGGAGCTGGCGGACGAGCTGGAGGAGAACGGCTACGTCAAGTACGTGGGCAAGGCCGAGCCCGCTTCGGTCTGAGCCTCCCACACCCGAACTGACACCAGGAAGGAGTTGGCGCGTGACCACCACAACGGCCAACACGCCTTTGGATGTCGCTGCCGTGCGCGCCGACTTCCCCATCCTGTCGCGCACCGTCCGCGACGGGAAACCCTTGGTGTACCTCGACTCCGGGGCGACGTCCCAGCGGCCGGTGCAGGTGCTCGACGCCGAGCGCCGGTTCCTGGAGACCTCCAACGCGGCGGTGCACCGAGGGGCGCACCAGCTGGCCGAGGAGGCGACCGACGCCTACGAGTACGCCAGGGCACGGACGGCCGAGTTCGTCGGGGCCGACCCGGGGGAACTGGTCTTCACCAAAAACGCCACCGAGGGCATCAACCTCGTCGCGTACGCGATGAGCAACGCGGCCACCGCGGGCCCGGAGGCCGAGCGGTTCCGCGTCGGTCCCGGTGACGAGATCGTCATCACCGCGATGGAGCACCACGCGAACCTCGTGCCGTGGCAGCAGCTCTGCCAGCGGACCGGGGCGACGCTGCGCTGGCTCGACCTGACCGACGGGTTCCGGCTGGATCTGTCCAACCTGGACGAACTGGTGAACGAGCGCACGAAGATCGTCGCGTTCGTGCACCAGTCGAACGTGCTGGGCACCGTCAACCCGGTCGCGCCGATCGTGGCGCGGGCCAAGGAGGTCGGGGCGCTCACGCTGCTCGACGCGTGCCAGTCGGTGCCGCACTTCCCGGTGAACTTCTCCGCGCTGGGCGTGGACTTCGCGGTGTTCTCCGGGCACAAGATGCTGGCGCCGTCCGGCATCGGCGTGCTCTACGGCCGCCGCGAGCTGCTGGAAGCGATGCCGCCGTTCCTCACCGGGGGCTCGATGATCGAGCTGGTGACGATGGAGCGCACGACGTTCGCGCCGCCGCCGCAGAAGTTCGAGGCCGGGGTGCCGATGACGTCGCAGGCCGTGGGCCTCGGCGCGGCGGTGGACTACCTCACCGCGATCGGCATGGACCGCGTCGAGGCGCACGAGCACACGCTCACCGAAGCCGCTGTCGCCGCGCTCGCGGAGATCGACGGGGTGCGGCTCATCGGGCCGTCCGAGTCGAAGGACCGCGGCGCCACGATCGCGTTCGTGATCGACGGCGTGCACCCGCACGACGCCGGGCAGGTGCTGGACAGCCTGGGCATCGCGGTGCGGGTGGGGCACCACTGCGCGTGGCCGCTGCACCGGGTCTGCCAGGTGCCGGCCACGGTGCGGGCGACGTTCTACCTGTACAACGATCTGTCCGAAGTGGACGCGCTGGCCAACGGCGTGCGGGAGGCCCAGAAGTTCTTCGGGGTGGCACGGTGAACCTGGAGAGCATGTACCAGGACATCATCCTGGACCACTACAAGAACCCGCACGGCCGCGGCCTGCGTGAGCCGTTCGACGGCGAGTCGTTCCAGGTGAACCCCACCTGCGGCGACGAGGTGACGCTGCGCGTGAAGCTCGACGGCGAAACGGTCGCGGACGTCTCGTACGAGGGCCAGGGCTGCTCGATCAGCCAGGCGTCGACCTCGGTGCTGACCGACCTCGTGGTCGGGCGGCCGGTGGGCGAGGCGCTGAAGACGATGGACGCGTTCGTCGAGCTGATGCAGGGGCGCGGCCAGGTCGAGCCGGACGAGGACGTGCTGGAGGACGGCATCGCCTTCGCGGGCGTCGCCAAGTACCCGGCGCGCGTGAAGTGTGCTCTCCTGGGGTGGATGGCTTTCAAGGACGCGCTCGTCAAGACCGAGGGAGCGAAGGCATGAGTGAGGAAACGACGACCCGTGAGGGCCGCACGGCTGCCGACCTGCCTGAGCAGGCGCAGCCCGCGGCCGACGTGGCCAAGATCGAGGACATCGAGGAGGCCATGCGCGACGTGGTCGACCCCGAGCTGGGCATCAACGTCGTCGACCTCGGCCTCGTCTACGACATCCGCGTGGAGCCGGACAACACCGCGACGCTGGACATGACGCTGACGTCGGCGGCGTGCCCGCTCACGGACGTGATCGAGGACCAGACGGCTTCGGTGCTGGTGGGCAACGCGGGTGTGGTGAAGGACTTCCGCATCAACTGGGTGTGGATGCCGCCGTGGGGCCCGGAGAAGATCACCGAGGACGGCCGCGAGCAGCTGCGCGCGCTCGGCTTCACGGTCTGAACCGGCTGGACGGAAAAGCCCCTCTCCGGAGGGGCTTTTTTCGCGCCGAGCGGTGTATAACGACCTATACGGCACGGCTTCCGACTTTCGCGGGTACTCGGGCCGCCCGCGGCGCCCCTAGGGTCGGCGCATGAGGCACAGGAAGGCACTCGCCGCATCACTGGCGGTGACCGCGACCTTGGCGGTCCAGCTCGTGACGGCGAGCGCGAACGCGGCGCCGGTGACCACGCTCCACTACAGCTCCTCCGGCGCGCCGGACTACGTGACGCAGATCGACCAGGCCGCCGCGAACTGGAACGCCGCGGTCACCGACGTGCGGCTGGTCAAGGGCGGCACCGCCACGATCGTCTTCGCCGAGACCGACGACGGGCGGGGCTCGTACACGAACACCGACGGCCACGGGCACGGCCGGATCTACCTCGACAAGCAGCAGGTCGCCGAGGGCTTCGCGGTCACGCGCATCGCCGCCCACGAGCTGGGGCACAACCTCGGCCTGCCCGACCACTACTCGGGCCCCTGCTCGGAGCTGATGTCCGGGCACGGCCCCGGCACGTCGTGCACGAACGCCGTCCCCGACGCCGCGGAGGCCGCGAAGGTGCAGCAGGACTGGGCCGACGGCTTCGCGGCGGGGGACGTGCGTCAGGCGGAGTGACCGAGCGGCGCTCGCTGCTCGGGGAACAGCCTGCGGCCACGGAGGATCTCGACGTGCTCGGTGTCGGGCCTGCCGAGCACCCAGCTCGACCCCGGCACCGCCTTCGCCCGCTTCTTCAGCGGCGCCAGCCGCCGCGACGCCTCGCGGTAGGAGGAGATCGTCGCGGTCGCACACACCAGCGTCGCGAGTGACACGGTGACCGGCAGGCCGTCCGCGGACCACGGCGTGTCCAGCAGCGCCGCCGCGATCGTGCCGATCTCGTCCACGTCGCACGCGATGAGGAAGTCGTCGCCGCCGACGTGGCTGACCGTCGTCCGCTTCAGCCGCGCCGCGAGGTCGGTGAGGGTGCGGCCGAGCGCGCGGATCAGGTCGTCGCCCGCCGCGAACCCGGCGTTGTCGTTGACCGCCTTGAACGAGTCCACGTCCAGCCACGCCGTGACGAACGGTTCGCGGCACGCGATCCGGCGCTCGATGTCCCGCGCCACCGTGTCACTGCCCGGCAGCCTGGTCAGCGGGTTCAACGCGGCCGCCTCCTCGACCTTCGCCTCGGCGACGCCCCGCACGACCTCGGTCACCAGCACCACCCCGACGCAGCGGCCCCGCTCGTCCACCACGACCACGTCGTCGCCCGTGCGGCTCCAGTCGGCGTCGGTCACGAGCTCGAGCAGTTCGAGCGCGCCCGCGTCGGCCGAGATGACGTGCGGCGGGTCGGCCAGCCTGGCGGCCGGGCGCTTGGCGTGCAGCGCGTGCCCGTACGGACCGGTGACGGAGACCAGGAACCGGGTCCGGTCGACCGACCACTGTGGACGGTGATGCTCGTCGACGCCGACGATGCCGGACGGGCCGTCGCCCGCGGCGAGCGCCGTGCGGACGTCGTCGCACGTCGCGTCGGCAGGCAGGGTGGCGGCGGGGCGCAGGAAGTCCCGGACGCGGGGCGCCGTCAGCGGACCCGGCCCCGGCAGCTCCCCGGGCTCGGGCGTGGCCGGGGTGAGCAGGTGGGTCCACGACACGCCGTCGGCGGCCGGGGCGAACAGGTTGCCCTGCGCGATGCGGACCCCCAGTTTCCGCACCGCCGTCAGCTGCGCCTCCGTCTCGATCCCGGTCGCGACGAGCCGGGTGCCGCTGCGGGCGGCGTAGTGCAGCAGCGACTCGACCACGGCGACGGACGCCGGGTCCGCCGGCAGCCCGCCCAGCACGGTCCGGTCGAGCTTGAGCAGGTCGGCCGGGGCGGCCGCGAGCAGGGCGAACGGCAGGTCGGCGCGGCCGAGGCCGTCGAGCGCGAGGCGGAAACCCAGTTCGGCGAGCCGGTGCAGCCCGGCCAGCAGCTGCTCGGGCCACACCTGGGCGAACGGCGGCCCGATCTCCAGCACGACCTCACGCGGGCGGCGGTTCACCGAGGCCAGCGCGTCCAGCAGCGGGTCGAACACCGCGCCGGGCGCGGCGGCCGTGGTGGCGGTGAGGTTGAGGTGCAGCGGCAGCAGGGTCTCGTGGTCGGCCTCGGCGCGGGCGGCCTCCGCGGCGAGCGCCACGTCGACCTCGGGCAGGCGCTGTTCGCGCCGGGCGCGGTCGAGCAGCTCGGCGACCGAACCCCGGCCGGGGCGGGCGAGTGCCTCGAGCGCGACGACACCGCCGGTGTGCAGGCTGTACAACGGCTGGAAGGCGAACCGGACGGACCTCGATGATTCGCGCACGGACCGATACTCGCCGGTCAGACGGCGTTTCTCCAGACTTGTCGGCTGATGTTCACCGGGGCGTCGCCGAACCGGCCGCGACCGGCACGGTTAGCCTCGACGCATGCACGATCCGCGCACGCGCCGCCGTGACGAACAGGCGGAGGCGGCCAGCTGGCCGGACCTGGCGGACAACCCGTTCCGGGCCGATCGCGACCGCATCGTCGTCTCCCCGTTCTTCGCCCGCCTCGGCGGCGTCACGCAGGTGGTCAGCGCCGCCGGATCCGGGCTGCTGCACAACCGGCTCACCCACAGCCTCAAGGTCGCCCAGGTCGCGCGCGCCATCAGCGACCGCCTGCTCGCGGCGCCCGACGGCGCCGAGCTGATCGGCAAGCTCGGCGGGCTCGAACCCGACGTCGCGGAGGCCGCCGCGCTGGCGCACGACCTCGGTCACCCGCCGTTCGGGCACCTGGGGGAGCAGGTGCTCGACCGCATCGCCCGGCACCGCTTCGGGCTCGCCGACGGCTTCGAGGGCAACGCCCAGACCTTCCGCATCCTGACCACCACCGACGTGCGCGGTCCGTCCGCGGTGGGGCTCGACCTGACCGCCGCGGTGCGGGCGGCGGTGCTGAAGTACCCGTGGGCGCGGCTGCACCGGCCCGACCCGCACCCGGCGACGATGCCGAACCCGCCACGTGGCGCGGCCGAACCGCCCGGCGCCCCGGGCACCGGCTCGGCGAAGTTTTCGGCCTACAGCACGGAACTGGACGACGTGGTGCAGGCGCGTGAGCCCTACGCCGGCGTGATCGAGCCGTGGCAGCAGACCGTCGAAGCGTCCGTGATGGACACCGCCGACGACATCGCCTACGCGATCCACGACATCCAGGACTTCCACCGGATCGGCGTGCTGCAGCACGCCCCGGTGGCCACGGAGCTGGGGCAGTGGCTGGCGAACGCGCTCGAACTGGCCGGGCTGGACGACGCGACGCTGGCGGCGCAGACGCGGCGGCCCGGCCGGTCGCTGGAACTGCTGCGGCGCCGCATGCACGTCCGCGACGCGTGGGTGGTGGACGACGACGCGTTCGCCGACGCCGTGTCCCGCGTGCGCACCGAACTGGTGGACGGCCTGCTGGCGCGGGGTTTCGACGGCTCGATCGAGGCCGAGCAGGCCATCGCCGCGTTCTCGGCCCGCTGGACCTCGCGGCTCGTCGGCGGGGTGGTCGTGCTGGAGTCACCGACCACCCGCTCCGGGCACGTCACGCTGCGGACTGCTCAGTGGCACGAGGTGCAGGTGCTGAAGTTCGTGCACCGCACCTTCGTGCTGCTGCGCCCCGAACTCGCGCTGCACCAGCGCGGCCAGGCGAGCCTGGTGACCACCCTCGTGGACGCCCTCGACGCGTGGCTGGGCGACCGTGACGAGGAGTCCCGGCTGCCGCGCCGCCTGCACGACCTCGTGGAGCTGGCGCACGCCGAGTTCACCGACCTGGCCGCGAACGCCCCCGAACTGCTCGTCGGCGCGACGGGGGAGCAGGTCACCGGCGCCGACGCCATCCGCAGCCTGGCGCGGGGCCGCGCGGTGATCGACTTCGTGTCCTCGCTGACCGACCGGCAGGCGGTTTCGCTGCTCGACGCCCTGTCGGGCCGGTCGTCGCAGCCCTGGTCCGATTCGTTCGTGCTGTGAGCAGGGTGCGGGACGCCGCCGGGGGCGGCAGGGTGGTCGAGGTCGCGCCGGAACGGCTCGGCGGCTGGTTCGACCGGTTCGCGACCCGCAACGGCGGCATCCGCGAAACGGCGGCGACCGACACCGAGGTCGTGGTGACGGCGGCCAACGGGACGACGGCGACGGCGGTGGTGCCGTTCCCGCCGCTGACCGGTTCGGGCCCGCCGACGGTCCGGCTCGCCGTGCACGCCAAGCGATCCCGTCGCATCGGGCTGCTGCTGGTGCGGCTGGGCGCGCACAGCGTCGGCGTCGCGGAAGGTGGCAAGGTCGTGGTGTCGCGCACGGACCGGCACCACGTGCACGGCCGGGCGGCGGCGGGCGGCTGGTCGCAGCAGCGCTTCGCCCGGCGTCGTGAGGGGCAGGCGCGGCAGGCCCTGCGTGACGCCGCGGACGACGCCTACGAGGTGCTGGTGCCACGAGTGGGGGAGCTGGACGCGGTCGTGCTGGGCGGGGACCGGCGCGCGCTGGACGAGCTCCGCGCCGACCGGCGGCTGGCCCCGCTGTTCGAGCTGGCTTCGCAGCGCGTGCTGGACATCGTCGAGCCGCGGCGGGCCGTGCTCGACGAGGCGGCGGAGCGGGCGCGTGACGTGGAGATCCTCGTCCGCGACGCGTGAGCCCGGCCACCGGCGGAAAAGCGGTGGCCTCCGCTCGTTACACTGGGTTTCGTGGGGTTCGAGGAGATCCAGCTGGAGTAGCGCTCCCGCCCGGCCTGGTGCCGGGCAGTCGAAGCCTGTCCTCATCCACCCCCGTTCCCGGGAGTTCCCTTGATCACGGCCACCGGCCTCGAGCTGCGCGCCGGTTCGCGCATCCTGCTCGCCGACACGACCCTCCGCATCCAGCCCGGCGACCGCATCGGTCTCGTCGGCCGCAACGGTGCGGGCAAGACGACCACGCTGAAGGTGCTGGCCGGTGAGGGGCAGCCCTACGCCGGTGAGGTCCGGCACGGCAGCGAGATCGGCTACCTGCCGCAGGACCCGCGTGAGGGCGACCTGTCCGTCACCGCGAAGGACCGCGTGCTGTCCGCGCGGGGCCTGGACGCGCTGCTGCGCGACATGGAGAAGGCGCAGACAGCGATGTCCGAGCTCGTCGACGAGGACGCGCGGGACAAGGCGATCCGCCGCTACGGCAGGCTGGAGGAGCGGTTCGCCGCGCTCGGCGGGTACGCCGCGGAGTCCGAGGCCGCGCGGATCTGCTCGAACCTCGGGCTGGCCGAGCGGGTGCTGGCGCAGCCGCTGCGGACGCTGTCCGGCGGGCAGCGGCGCCGCGTGGAGCTGGCGCGGATCCTGTTCGCCGCGTCCGACGTGGGCGCGTCGGGGCGGTCGGACACGATCCTGCTGCTGGACGAGCCGACCAACCACCTCGACGCCGACTCGATCAACTGGCTGCGGGGCTTCCTGAAGTCGCACGACGGTGGGCTCGTGGTGATCAGCCACGACGTCGACCTGCTCGACGAAGTGGTCAACAAGGTGTGGTTCCTCGACGCGACGCGCGGCGAGCTGGACCACTACAACATGAACTGGAAGCGCTACCTGGAGGCGCGGGCGACGGACGAGAAGCGCCGCCGCCGTGAGCGGGCGAACGCCGAGAAGAAGGCCGCGGCGCTGCAGCAGCAGGCGGCGAAGCTGGGCGCGAAGGCGACGAAGGCGGTCGCGGCGAAGAACATGGCGCGGCGTGCCGAGCAGATGCTGGCGAACCTCGACGAGACGCGCCAGGCGGACAAGGTCGCGCACATCAAGTTCCCCGCGCCGGCCCCGTGCGGGCGCACCCCGCTCACCGCCGAGGGACTGTCCAAATCGTACGGTTCGCTGGAGATCTTCACCGGCGTGGACCTCGCCATCGACCGCGGTTCGAAGGTGGTCGTGCTGGGCCTCAACGGCGCGGGCAAGACGACGCTGCTGCGCCTGCTCGGCGGGATGGAGAAGCCCGACACCGGCCAGGTGGTCGCGGGTCACGGGCTGCGGCTGGGCTACTACGCGCAGGAACACGAGACGCTCGACCACGAGGCCAGCGTGTGGGAGAACATCCGGCACCTCGCGCCGGACACGGGTGCGCAGGAGCTGCGCAACCTGCTGGGCTCGTTCCTGTTCACCGGTGAGCAGCTCGACCAGCCCGCAGGCACCCTGTCGGGTGGCGAGAAGACGCGGCTCGCGCTCGCGGGCCTGGTGTCGAGCGCCGCGAACGTACTGCTGCTCGACGAGCCCACGAACAACCTCGACCCGGCGAGCCGGGCGCAGGTGCTGGAGGCGCTGCGGAGCTACACGGGTGCCGTGGTGCTGGTGACGCACGACCCGGGCGCGGTGGAGGCGCTGGAGCCGGAGCGGGTCATCCTGCTGCCCGACGGCACGGAGGACCACTGGTCGGCGGACTACCTGGAGCTGGTGCAGCTGGCCTGACCCCGCGCGGCGGTGGTGCTGTCGCGGGGGCGGGGGTGGTGCTGCGGGGCTGGGGGTGATGGCCTGGCCGCCGGGGTGAGTGCTGGGCCGGGGGTGATGGCCGGGCCGCCCGGCTGATGTCACCGCCTGGGTGGAAGCGGTGGGCGGGCCTCTCGTGGGTGCGCCCCGCCGGGCGGGGTGGCTTGCCGAGGTGCCTGTGGGGCGAGGTGGGCTTGTCGCGGGTGGCTGCGGGGCGAGGTGGCCTGCCCGGCGGGGCGACCTGCCGAGGGCCTTGTCGCGGGTGCCCCCCTGCCGAGCAGGGTGACCTGCTGCGGGCGCCTGCCAAGGGCCCCGTCGCGGGTGCTTCGTGTCGGGCGGGGTGGCCCGCCCGGCGGGCGCCTGCCGGGCGGCGTGGCCTGTCGCCTGTGCTTCGTGTCGGGCGGGGTGGGAGCGCGGGGCGGCGGTGGCTGTCTGCTGGCGCGGGTTCCCGCTGCCCGGCCCCGTGAGGGGCGGTCGCATCCCGGCCCGGGAAGCGGCGGCAAGTCCCTCCCGATGTGGTAGCCACCCCAGCGCCCCGCGCTACCACGGCCGCCCCCGCGATCCGCCACAAGGCAGCCACCCCCGGGCCACGGCAGCTGCCTCCGCGATGCGCCCAGCCGCCCAGCAACGCGGCAGCTACCCCAGCCACCCCGCGGGCCACGGCGGCTGCCCCTGCGGTCCGGCAGCCGCCCCGCAATGCGGCAGCCAGCCCAGTCACCCCGCGGGCCACGGCGGCTGCCCCCGCGAACCGGCAGCCGCCCCGCAACGCGGCAGCCACCTCGGTCACATCCGGGCCACGACGGCCGCCCCGCGGTCCGGCAGCCGCCGCCGGACCGCGGCAGCGTGCCCCCTGCCGCTCGAACTCCGCCGCCCACCCCCATCGCCGCCCATCCCACCCAAAGCCCCGCCGGGCCCCGCCCCCTCCGGAGATGAGGCGTTCCGGCGACCGTTCCGCTATATTTGGTTCTGCGGCGAAACCATTCGTAGTTAGCCCTGCCTAAGATTTCCCGCCCGGCTCGACTATCGAGCACGCGGAGCCGTCGCTGGTCGCCAACAAAAGCCGCCTGTGCCCGAAAAGTGTGTCCAGGTGCTTAGTTGTTGTAGGCAACCACACTGAAATGGCCCAATATCGGCCGATTCCGAGGATTTTTTCGCCCGTCGCCTGGCAATCCGCCGCCGGGTGTTCGATCATTGCCTTTGCAGGGCCGCGCCAGGGCCCCGAACACTGTCTAGGAAGGCGGAAAGACGTGGCTGACCTGAAGAAGGGCGCGCGCATCACCGGCAACACCCGTGACAAGCTGGCCGCTGACCTGAAGAAGAAATACGAGAAGGGGGCCAGTATTCGTGCACTCGCGGAGTCGACGGGCCGTTCGTACGGTTTCGTGCACCGCGTGCTTTCGGAATCGGGAGTTCAGCTCCGGGGGCGCGGTGGGGCTACCCGGGTGAAGAAGAAGTAGTACCAATAGCGGGGTTCCCGTCTTCCGCGCGGCGGAAACACAGCATCGCGCCCAGCAGCACGAGCGGGTACACCAGATATCCGTAGCGGGTCGCCGGGGTGAGCAGGGTGAACGCCCCGAGCCCCACGGCGATCCGCAGCATCGCGTCCGAACCCAGCACCGGCGGCCGCCGCAGCAGCCAGACCAGCACGGCGACGGCGGCCGCTCCCAGGAGCACGAACGCGAGCGCGTTGCCCACGGGCCCGGTGCTCGCGATCAGGTGCCCGGGCAGTGGGCTCGCGGCGGGTGAGCGCACCACGCCGAGCCCGGCCGGGAACCGCAGCACGTGCTCGGTGAACGCCGCCGGATCGACCAGCAGCACCGGCACGGTCAGCACCGCGCCCGCGGCCACCAGCGTGGCGAGGAACCGCACCAGCGCGCCGGCGCCGAGCCGTGCCGCGACCAGCACGGCCAGCACCACCACGGCCGGCGCCACGATGAGCTTGGCGCTGACCACGGCCGCGAGCACGATCGCGGACGCGGTGGGGCGGTCGGTCGCGGCGAGGGTGACGGCGACGAGCATCAGCCCGGCGATCGCCAGGTCCGGACCCGCCACCGACCACGTCAGCGCGGTCAGCGGGCACGCCACGGCGAGCTGCGCCGCGCGCACCGGCACCCGGGGCATGCCGATCATCCGCAGCGTGAGCCACGCGCACACGCACGCGGTCACGGCGAAGGCCAGCCGTGCGTCGGTCAGCGCGTCGGCCACCGGGCTGCCGCCGAACAACGCGCGCGGCAGGCCGAACACGGCCATCACCGGCCCGTACGGGGTGTAGTCGTTGACCTCGGGCGGACGGCCGAGCGCGGTCACGTCCACGTAGGGCGTGCCGTGCCGCAGCAACAGCTCGGCCGACCGCTCGATCACCCACACCTCGGGCTGCGCGCTCCACGAGAACGGCGTGATCAGCCAGTCCACCCCGGTCAGCCGCCGCACCACGAGCACGGCGAGCGGCACCAGCATCGCGAACACCACCACCGCGGCCAGGCCCGCACCCCGCGAGCGCCACCAGCCGGGGCCACGCGGCTGCCGCCACAACCACACCGTGTGCGCCGCCGCGAGCCCGTAGCCGATCGCCGCGAACGCGCCCCACACGCGGAAGCCGTAGAACTCGGAGACGAACGCGGTCACCAGCGCGTACACCAGGCAGGCCGCGTAGAAGAGCAGGTCCAGCGCCAACGGCGGGAGAAGGCTGCGGGCGCGTTGCGACACGACCCCTCCAGCACCCATGAGCACGTAGGTTACCCGGCGGGAAAAAGCCGGAGCTGTTCGGGAAGCTTGCGTCCGCACCCGGCGTTGTCCAGGACATCTGTGCACGAAACCTGAAGTAATGTGAAGCTTCGGGACGGACTGGGAGGCAGTGTTGGACAACACCTGGTCACTGCTCAGCTCGGCGATGCGCCGCGCCGACGCACCGCGCGGGCTGGCGCCGGGGACCGTGCGGCGGGTGGCGCGGTTCGCCAGGCCGTACTGGCGGATGCTCGCCGTTTTCCTCGTGCTGACCGTGGTTTCGGCCGTGATCGCGGTGTCCACGCCGCTGCTGGCGGGCAAGGTCGTCGACACGATCGTCGGCGGGCACGAGGCCGGGCTGGTGATCATGCTCGCCGTGGTGGTCGCCGGGCTGGCGATCGCGGACGCGGGGCTCGGGCTCGTCGAGCGGTGGCAGTCCGCGCGCATCGGCGAGGGGCTGATCTTCGACCTGCGCCGCGCGGTGTTCGAGCACGTGCAGCGGCTGCCGATCGCGTTCTTCACGCGTACCCGCACGGGGGCGCTGGTCAGCCGGCTCAACAACGACGTGATCGGCGCGCAGCGGACGTTCACGGCGACGCTGTCGGGGCTGGTCACCAACGTCATCCAGCTCGTGCTCTCGCTCGGCGTGATGCTGACGCTGTCGTGGCAGGTCACCCTGCTCGCGCTGGTGCTGCTGCCGGTGTTCGTGCTGCCCGCCCGCACGCTGGGGCGGCGGATGGCCGACCTGCAGCGCGAGTCGGCGCAGCTGAACGCCGGGATGACGACCCAGATGACCGAGCGGTTCTCGGCGCCGGGCGCCACGCTCGTGAAGCTGTTCGGGCGGCCGGAGGAGGAGACCGCCGCGTTCGGCGCCCGCGCGGGGCGGGTGCGGGACATCGGCGTGCGGACGGCGATGCTCACGCGGTGGTTCCTCACGAGCCTCACGCTGGTCTCCGCGCTCGCGCAGGCGCTGGTGTACGGGCTGGGCGGGTGGCTCGCGATCCGCGGGCAGCTGCAGCCCGGCACGGTGGTCGCGCTCGCCCTGCTGCTGACCAGGCTGTACACCCCGCTGACGGCGCTGGCGAACGTGCGGGTCGACGTCATGACGGCGCTCGTGTCGTTCGAGCGGGTCTTCGAGGTGCTCGACCTCAAGCCGATGATCACCGAGAAGCCGGACGCCAGGCAGGTCCCGCCGGGCGGGGTTTCGGTCGAGTTCGAGGACGTGCGGTTCGGCTACCCGGCGCCGGACAAGTACTCGCTCGCCTCGCTGGAGGATGTGTCCACACTGGACAACCGCGGCGGCGAGGAGGTGCTGCACGGCGTGAGTTTCCGCGCCGAGGCGGGGCAGATGGTGGCATTGGTCGGCTCGTCCGGTGCGGGCAAGTCCACGATCGCGACGCTGCTGCCGCGGCTCTACGACGTCGACTCGGGTGCGGTCCGGCTGTCCGGTGTGGACGTCCGGGACCTGAGTTTCGCGTCCATCAAGGAAACCGTCGGCGTGGTGACGCAGGACGGGCACCTGTTCCACGACACGATCCGCGCGAACCTGGCGTACGCGCGGCCGGACGTGGACGACGACGAGATCTGGGACGCGCTGGAGCAGGCGCGGCTCGCGCGGCTCGTGCAGAGCCTGCCGGACGGGCTCGACACGGTGGTGGGGGAGCGCGGTTACCGGCTCTCCGGCGGGGAACGGCAGCGGCTCACGATCGCGCGCCTGCTGCTCGCGCAGCCGCGGGTGATCGTCCTCGACGAGGCGACGGCGCACCTGGACTCGGAGTCCGAGGCCGCCGTGGGCGAGGCGCTCACGCACGCGCTGGCCGGGCGGACCGCGCTGGTGATCGCGCACCGGCTGTCGACCGTGCGGGCCGCCGACCAGATCCTCGTGGTCGAGGACGGCCGGATCGTCGAGCGCGGCACGCACGACCAGCTGCTCGCGGCGGACGGGCGGTACGCGGAGCTGTACCACACGCAGTTCGCCGAGGAGCCGACCGCGGCGTAGGCGGTACGATTCGTGACGCCGCAGAGCCGGACTGCTGGGAGGCCGGGTTGGACCGGGACGGGATCCGGCGGCGCAACGTCGCCGCGCTCCTGCGCAGTGTCCACCTCAGTGGCGGGATGTCCCGTGCGGGCCTGGCGAGGGAGCTCGGCCTGAACCGGAGCACGATCCTGGCGCTGACGGCCGAACTGACCGAGGCAGGGCTGATCCGGGAGGAGCTCCCGCGGGACAGCCACCAGCAGGGGCGTCCCTCGCTGGTCGTGCTACCCGAGTCGGAGCGGATCCAGGTGCTGGCCTTCGACGTCGCGGTCGACCACCTGGTCGCGGCCCGCATCGGCCTGGGCGGGGTGGTACTCGACCGCGTGGTGGCACCGCGAGCGCGCGCCGGGCCGGATCTCGAGTACGTGGTGGACGTCCTCGCCCGGCTCGGCAGGCAGCTGCACCGGGCCGCGCCCCCGGCGTCGATCTGCGTGGGAGCCGGCGCGTCGTACTGCGGGATGATCGAGCCGGGCGGCGGGACGGTGCGCTTCGGGCCCGATCTGGGCTGGGTCGACCAGGAGTTCGGCGCCGAGCTGTCCCGGGCACTGGGGCTGGGCCTGCCGGTCCGGGTCGGCAACGAAGCGCACCTCGGCGCGGTCGCCGAGCAGCGCCGCGGGGCCGGCGCGGGCCTGCGGAACCTGATCTACCTGCACGGCGACGTCGGCGTGGGCGGCGGCATCATCGCCGGTGGCAAGCTGCTCGACGGCGAGACGGGCTACGGCTGCGAGGTCGGGCACATCGTGGTCAACCCGGTGGACGGGCGCCCGTGCGGCTGCGGTTCCCGGGGCTGCCTGGAGGCGGAGGTCGGTGAGCGGGCCCTGCTCGACGCCGCCGGCAGGCCCGCGGACCTGTTCGGCCGCGAGGCCGTGCGAGCCGTGGTGGACGACGCCGGCCGCGGCGATCCCGCCGCCCGCGACGCGCTCCGGCGGATCGGCGACTGGCTGGGCATCGGCGTGGCCAACCTGATCAACCTGTTCAACCCCGGCATGGTGGTCTTCGGCGGGATGCTGCGGGACGTCTACCCCGCCGTGGCGGCGGAGGTGCGCGGCCGCATAGTCAGCCACGTCCTCCCCGTCGCCAGGGAACGCGTGCGGCTGGGCGTCTCCGCGCTCGGCGACGACGCCACCCTGATCGGGGCGGGCGAGCTCGCGTTCGCCCCCCTGCTGGACGACCCGCTGGCGGTCGTCGCCGCGCCGCCGGGGGCGGGTCAGGCCAGCGCGGGCACGCGCGGCTGGTAGCGCGCGAACAACGCGGCGTTGGCCTCGTCCCCGCCTTCGACGTTGGAACTGCGCCACAGCGGCGCGTCCTCGGCGAGCGTGACGACCTTCGCCAGCACGGAGTTCCACAGGTGCGCGTTGAGGATCGTCGACAGGGCGGCCGTGCGGGGCGCGTCGACGGGGAAGCTCGCGTCGCCGGGGCGGACACCGGTGTCCAGCACGACGTCGGCCTCCTCGATCAGCGTGCGGCCGGCCCGCCGGGGCGCGGCGGCGACCGACTGCCGGGAGCTGACCGCGATCACCGGCGCACCGGCGGCGCGCGCGGCCTGCGCGAGCTCGACCGGGTAGGGGTTGACGCCGGAGGTGGAGAACACGACCAGCACGTCGTCGGGGCCCGGCGCCCGCTGTTCGAGCACCTCGGCGGCCAGCCCGCTGCGGCGCTCGGCCGTCGTGCTCGACTGCGCGCCGTGCAGCGGCAGCAGCTGCGGGTGGTACAGCGGGTACACGCAGGCCAGGCCGCCGGCGCGGTAGAACGTCTCCGCCACGGCCGCCAGCGAGTGCCCGGCACCCGCGGTGAAGACCAGGCCGTCGGCCCGCAGGGTCCGCACGACCAGCTCGGCCGCCTTGGCGACCTGCTCGGCGTTGTTCGTCTCGGCGGCGCGCACCGCTTCAGTCACCAGATCTCCGATCACGCGGCGCACCCTATCGGGAAGAAACCCCGGCCGTGAGCGTTGCTCACGAAGTGATCGCTCGTGAGGCCGCCACCAGGACCTGGGCGGCGCGGGGCCCCGTCCGCGCCGTGACGCTCGTGCTGCACGGAGGTGCCGAAACCGGGAGGCAGCCGGTGCGCCCCTGGGGGCTGGCCTACCTGCGGATGCTACCGGTCGCCCGCGCGATCGCGGCCGCCACCGCACGGCACGGCGTCGAGGTCCGCCTGCTGCGCAACCGCATCCGCGGCTGGAACGACCCGGAGCTGCACCCGGTGGCCGACGCCCGCGCGGAACTGGCGCGCATCCGGGCGGAACGGCCCGGCGTACCGGTGTTCCTCGTCGGGCACTCGATGGGCGGCCGCGTGGTGCTGCGCGTCGCCGACGATCCCGCCGTGACGTCGGTGCTCGCGCTCGCCCCGTGGACGCCGGCGGGGGAGCCGGTCGAGCCCGTGCGTGACCGCAGTGTCGTGCTCGCGCACGGGACGCTGGACCGGATCACGAACCCGGCCGAGTCCTACGCCTACGCCGAGCGGGCGCGCGCGGTGGCGCGGCGGCTCGTCCGGTTCGAGCTGATGTCCGAGGCGCACGCGATGCTGCTGCGGGCCCCGGCGTGGCACCGGCTGGCCCGGCGGTTCGTGCTGGACGCGCTCGGGGCCGAGCCGCTGCCGGCCTGGGATGAGGAACCTGACCAGCGGCTGCGATTGCCGGTCTGAGCGGACACAACCCTTTCGGGGAGCCGGGCGTCCCAGAATGTGAGGTTTGCGGTTCACTAGGCTCCGCAGGCCGAGATCGGGGACGGGTGATCGCATGAGCTATGGCGGGAACTACGGGGGCGACTACCCGCGGGCGCGAGGTCCGCGGCAGCACCAGGCGGCGCAGATGCTGCCCGTGCCCGGCCGGGAGGGGCCGACGCGCCCGATGTCCCGGCGGAGCGCCGCCCCGCCGCCCCCGCCGTCCGAGCCGCCGCGGTACGACAGGGAGCCGCTGCCGGAGCGCCCGCGGCGCAAGCGGAAGTTCGGTGTCGGCAAGATCCTGCTGACGCTGGTCGTGCTGTTCGTGGTCTTCGTCGCCGGTGTGTGGATCTACCTCGACACGTCGATCAACCGCGTCGACGCCCTCGCCGACTACGACGGGCGGCCCGCAGCGGCCTCGGGCACGAACTGGCTCATCGTCGGGTCCGACAGCCGCGACGGGCTGACCCCCGAGCAGGAGCAGCAGCTCGCCACGGGCGACAGCGCCGCGGCGGGCGGCGGCTCGCGCACCGACACGATCATGGTCGCGCACCTGACCGACAACAGCACCAAGCCGACGCTGCTGAGCCTGCCGCGCGACTCGCAGGTGAGCATCCCCGGCCACGGCCGCGGCAAGATCAACTCGGCGTTCTCCATCGGCGGCCCCGCGCTGCTGGTCAAGACCGTGGAGCAGGCGACCGGGCTGCGCATCGACCACTACGCCGAGATCGGCTTCGGCGGGTTCGCCAACATCGTGGACGCCATCGGCGGCGTGGACATGTGCATCGACAAGGAGATGCACGACGACTTCACCAACATCACGATCCCCCCGGGCTGCCAGTCCCTCGACGGCGCGCACGCGCTCGGGTTCGTGCGGATGCGGCACAGCGCCGCGACACCGCGCTCGGACCTGGACCGCGTGGAGAACCAGCGGAAGTTCATCGGCGCGCTGGTGAGCCAGATCGCGACCGCGGGCACGATCCTCAACCCGTTCCACTTCTTCCCGCTGCTGTCGGCGGCGCCGGACGCGCTGACCATGGACTCCGGCGACCACCTGCACAACCTCGTGGGGCTGGCGTGGGCGATGCGGGGGATCTCCGACGGCGGCGTCGTGACCACCACCGTGCCCGTCACGTCCGGCTCCGCGGAGAACTGGGACAAGACGAAGTCCAAGCAGCTGTTCGACGCGCTGCGCGGGGACACGCAGATCCCGGACAGCGCGATCATGAACTAAACCCGGTGCGCGCACCGGGCGCCGTCGGGCAGCATTCGGGGCATGGAGGAACCCGCACCCGAGCTGTCCGACGGCGAAGTCCTGCTGCGCCGCTGGCGGGAGGACGACCTGATCCCGTTGCACCACGTCGTGCACGATTCGCTGGACCACCTGGAGCCGTTCATGCCGTGGGCGGTGGGCGGCTACAGCGAGGCCGACGCCGCCGAGTTCCTGCGCACGACCGTGCGTGAGTGGCGTGACGGCGAGGCCTACAGCTACGCGATCGTGAGCGCCGAGGGCGAGATCCTCGGTGCGGCCTCGCTGATGACGCGCATCGGCGACGGCGGCCTCGAAATCGGGTACTGGCTGGGCAAGCAGCACACCGGCCGCGGCCTCGTCACGCGCGCTGCGGCGTTGCTGACGGCCGAGGCGTTCCGCGTCGGGGCGAACCGGGTGGAGATCCGCCACGACGCGGCGAACGAGCGCAGTGGCCTCGTGCCGGAGCGCCTGGGGTTCACGCGCGTCGGCAGTGGCCCCGCGGACCTGCCGGGCGGCGTGGCCAGCACCGGGGTGCACGTGTACTGGCGGATCACCGCCGAGGAGTGGCTCAGTACGCGTAGCGGCTGACGGCCTCGGGGTGGATGACGAGCCGGACCTGGGCCGTGGCCAGGATTCCGGCGAGGTCCTCGGCCCGGCGCGGGTCTTCGAGGTCCCAGTAACGCGCGGCGAGGCGGGCGGCGAGTTCGTGTGCGCCGTCGGGTTCGACCGTGACGCGGCCGGTGACCGCGACCCAGCGCTCGCGTTCGCCGACCGGCGCCGCGACGACGAGCGACGCGCGGGGATCGCGGCGCAGGCGCCGCACCTTGAGCGCGTCGGCCTCGCTGAACAGCTGGATCGTGCCGTCTTCGGCCGCCTCGAACCACACCGGGCGTGGCTGCGGCGGAACCGGTCCGGCGGCCACGGACAGGAACCCGTGCAGCGGGCGGCGCAGGAACTCGAGGTCATCGGGCGTCAGGTCGGTGCTCATGATCCCGATTGAACACCGCCGCGCTGGACGAGCCCATGGGTAAAAGGCTGGATTGCCTGTCCATTCGTCTAACCTGACAAGGTGGACGTGTTCGACGACCTGATCCGCGGCGTCCGGGCGCACGGGTCGCTGTTCGGCAGCTCGGTGCTCACCCCGCCCTGGGCACTGCACTTCGTGGACGGCGCGCCGCTGACGCTGTGCACCGTGCTCGGCGGCGGGGGATGGATCGTGCGGGAGAACCACCCGCCCGAGCCGCTGCGCGCCGGGGACACGGTCGTCGTGCGCGGGCCGGAGACGTTCACCTTCGTCGACGAGGTCGGCACCCGCGCAGAACCGGTCGCGTGCGGTGAATTCTGCGCGACACCGGAGCAGGGCGGCACCCGGCACCGGCTCGGCTGGCACGACACCGCGGGGGACGGCCCCGGCGCGACGACCTTGATCGTCGGTGCCTATCCGGTCCGCGGGGAGGTGAGCCGCCTGCTGCTGGACGCGCTGCCCGCCGTGCTGCGCGTCCCGGGCGGCGGCACGGGCGACGCGGTGCTGGACCACCTCGCCGCCGAGGTCGCCCTCGACACCCCGGGGCAGCAGGTGGTGCTCGACCGGCTGCTGGACTGGATGCTGGTCTGCACGCTGCGCGAGTGGTTCGACCGGCCCGGCGGCGAGGCCCCGGCGTGGTGGGCCGCCCAGCGGGACCCGGTCGTCGGGGAGGCGCTGCGCCTGCTGCACACCGAACCCGCCGCGCCGTGGACGGTCGCGGCACTGGCCGCGCGGTGCGGGGTTTCGCGTGCCACGCTCGCCAAGCGGTTCGCCGACCTGGTCGGCGAACCGCCGCTGACCTACCTCACCCGCTGGCGCATGACGCTCGCGGCGGACCTGCTGGCCGGCCGGCACACGGCGACGCTCGCGGAGGTCGCCCGCACCGTCGGCTACTCCGACGCGTTCGGCTTCAGCGCCGCGTTCAAGCGCGTCCGCGGCGTCACGCCGAGCGCGTTCCGGCGTTCCGCGGTGGGATGACGGAACCTCCTGATCAGGCTGCGCCGACCTCCGTGAGCGGCACGGACGGGTCGGCGAGCCGCGCGCTGTCCACTGTGGACCCTGAACGGATGAGATCCTTGATCGGGTCGGTGACGTCCCAGACGTTCACGTTCATCCCCGCGACGACTTTGCCGTCCTTGAGCCAGAAGGCGATGAACTCGCGGGCTTCGACGTCACCGCGGAAGACGACGCGGTCGTAGCCGTCGCTGAGACCCGTGTACTCCATCCCGAGGTCGTACTGGTCGGTGTAGAAGTACGGCAGTTCGTCGTAGACCGCTTCCAGACCAAGCATTCCCGCGGCGGCGATGGCGGGTTGTTTCAGCGCGCTGGCCCAGTGCTCGACGCGCAGGTGGCGGCCCAGCGACGGGTGGTAGGCGTTCGCGACGTCGCCGGCGGCGAAGATATCGGGATCGCTGGTGCGCAGGTGGGCGTCGACCTGGATCCCGTTGTCCACGGTCAGCCCGGCGCCTTCGGCCAGCGCGGTGTTCGGGACCGCGCCGATGCCGACGAGGACCGCGTCGGCCTCGATCCGTTCGCCGTCGCCCAGCCGGACGTGGTCCAGGCCGGCTTCGGCGACCCGCACCCCGAGCCGGAGGTCGACGCCGTGTTCGCGGTGCAGGTCCGCGAACACCCGCGCCGCTTCCCGGCCGAGCGCGGGCAGCAGCGGCAGCTCCAGTGCCTCCAGCACGACGACGTCGAGGCCGGCCTGCCGGGCCGCCGACGCGACTTCGAGACCGATCCACCCGGCGCCCACCACAGCGAGCTTCGAACCGGTTTCCAGCACCTGCCGCAGCCGCTCGGTGTCGCCGAAACGCCGCAGCCGCACCGTGTTCTCCGCACCCGGCAGGACACGGGGTTCGGCGCCGGTGGCCAGCAGGAGCTTGGCGTAGCCGACGCGGCTGCCGTCGGCGAGCACGACTTCACGGGCACTGCGGTCCACCGCCGTGACCCGCGTGCCGAGCCGCAGGTCCACGTCGTGGTCGGCGTACCAGCTTTCCGGGTGCACGAACGCGCTCTCGCGCTCGGCCTTCCCGGTGAGGATGTCCTTGGACAACGGGGGCCGCTCGTACGGGCGGTGGTGCTCGTCGCCGAGCAGCACCACCCGCCCGTCGAAACCCTTGTCCCGCAACGCTTCGGCGGCCTTCGCGCCGGCCAGTCCGGCGCCGATGATCACATACGTCGACGACATCACCGATCAGCTCCCCAGACCCAGCGCCGCGAGCAGGACGAGGACCACGGTCGCGACGGCGACCAGCCCGTGCGCGCCGACCACCACGACCGGGAAGTGCTGCTCCGGCGCCGTTTTCCCGTCCGGCGCGGACGCCGTGCGGGCGCGGCGGCCGGGGATCCAGCGGGCCAGCATCGTGAAGCCCAGCAACGCCACGGGCACGAGCAGGGCGAACGCGATCCACGCCAGCACCGCGCCGCCCGCCACCAGGTAGACGATCCAGAGGACCAGCCCCACCGCGGCGAGCGCGAAGTGCCCGAAGACCAGCCCGGGGGAGAACCGGCTGCTCCCCGGTTCGCGGGTGCCGCCCTTGGCGATCCAGGTGCCCAGCATGACGAAACCGCCCCCGGCGGTGACCAGCCAGGCGATCAGCGCGGCGATGTCCATGGTCGTTCTCCTCGATGTGGTGGTGGGACGAGTCAGGGGGCGGACCGGTAGCCCTCGGCCTGGGTGGACTCGGCGGCCACGCGGACGCCGTAGCGGTAGGCCAGCTTCCCGCCGAGGTAGCCGGACGCGGCGAGCACGATCAGGGCGGCGGCGGACAGCACGAGCGGGCCGATCGCGACCGGGCCCGCGGTGGCCGGACGGCGCCAGAAGAACCCGCCGACGTAGGCGGCGGTGACCGCGAGGTTGAGGCTCATGTGCGTCAGCCCGGTGCGGAACGCCGGGGTGCCCGCCGGGAGCGCCAGCAGGTCCAGCGCACCGACCAGCGCCGCGGCGAGCGCGCCGACGACCCCGATCGCGACGAGCCAGAGCGATCCCCGGTTCAGGAAGCCCGGGTCGGCCACGATCCGCGAACCGATGTCGAAGACCAGGCTCGACACCCACGCGCCGATGGGGACGGTCACCAGTGCCGGGTGGAGGGGGTGCCCGTACGGACCGGCCAGCGCCGCGCTCACCGGCTGTTTCGCCTGCTCCATGTCGTGGGCCACGTCGCCTCCTTTTCGCCAACGAAGTTTGGACTTATTGCCGGGTGCCGGTCAAGTGCACCTGGTGAGCGACACCCGATCGGAGCTGCGACGAGAAAATTCGGTGTAGCCTGCGGGCATGGAGGCGGAGCCGATCAGTGCGCTCGCCGCGCTGGAGGAGCCGTTGCGGCGCGGTATGTACACCCACATCCGGCAGGCCCGGCACCCGGTGACGCGGGACGAGGCGGCCGAGGCGGTCGGGATCTCCCGCAAGCTGGCGGCGTTCCACCTGGACAAGCTGGTGGCGGCCGGGCTGCTGCGGACGCGCTACGAGTTCGCGGGCGGCGTCCGCAAGGTCGGCCGCGCGCCGAAGGTGTACGAGCCCTCCGACCTGGAGGTGCGGGTCAGCATCCCGCCGCGCCAGCACGACGTCCTGGCCGAGATCCTGCTGGACGCCGTCCTCGACGAAGGTGGCGGGGAGACCGCGCGGGACGCCGCGCTGCGCACGGCACACCGCCACGGCGAGGCGCTGGGCGCGACGGAACGCGACCAGGTCCGGCCAGGGCGCCTCGGTGTGGAACGGGCGCTGACGCTCGCGTCGGCCGTCGTCGAGCGCCACGGCTTCGAGCCGGACCGGGAGACCCCGGCCTGCCTGCGGCTGCGCAACTGCCCGTTCCACCCGCTGGCCGCCAAGGCGCCCGAGCTCGTGTGCGGGATCAACCAGGCGTTCCTCAGCGGGCTGCTTGACGGTCTCCAGGCCACCACGGTCGAAGCCGTCCTGGACCCCCGCGCCGGCGAGTGCTGCGTGGAGCTGCGCTCGGCCGCCGGAGAGCGGCGCGGCTAGCCGTACGCGGCCAGGAAGACCCGCACCGCCGAGCGGGCGATGTGCTCGCGGGCCGCCGCGCCGGGGTTCTCCCCCGGACAGAACAGGGCTTTGTCCTGCGGGATGGCCAGGGCCAGGTACGCGAGATGGGCGGCGGCGAGCCGGGCGTCGTCGACGCGGAGCAGGCCGCGGGTCGCGTAGTGCTCCAGTGCCGAGGCGAGCACCGTGATCCCGCGCTCCGGGCCGCGTTCGTAGTAGTCGCGGGCGAGGCCGGGGAAGCGGTCCGCCTCGGCGATCACCAGGCGGCGCAGCTGGAGCACGTTCGGCCGCAGTACCGCGTCGAGGTAACGCCGGGCCACCTCGGTGAGCGCGGCCTCCAGGTCCGCCCGGCTCGTGATGCCGGCACGGAGCGGTTCGCCCAGCAGCTCGACGATGCGGTCCGAGTTGTCCGCCACCCCGCGCACTATCTCGCTGAACAAGCGCTCCTTGTCGGCGAAGTTCTTGTACACCGTCTGCTTGGAAACGGCCGCGCGTGCGGCGACCTGGTCCATGCTCGTGCCCTGGTAGCCGTTCTGCAGGAACAGCTCCGTCGCCGCGGCCATGATCGCGTTGCGCTTGCGGGCGCTGCGGCCCTCGGTCTCGTCCACGGTAGCGATAGTACTAGACGGCTCAGTACTGCTGCGAGTACCGTACCGTCCAGTTCCCGTTCGAGGAGGTTCTGATGCATTCCAGTACCGCGGCGGTCTGTCCGCCACTCCGGCTCCGCGTGACCCGGAGCCTGCTCGGTTACGGCGTCCTCGCCGGACCGCTCTACGTCGTGACCGCGGCCGTGCAGGCCGGGGTCAAGACCGGCTACGACCCGCTCCGCCACGACGTGAGCCTGCTGGCCAACGGCGGTGCCGGGTGGATCCAGACCGCCAACTTCGTGGTCACCGGGCTGATGGTGGTCGCGGCCGCGGTGGGCATGGCGCGCACCCGCCACGGGCTGACGGGACCGGTCCTGGTCGGCGGATACGGCGCGGGTCTGGCCCTCGCGGGCGTCTTCCCCGCGGATCCGGCGTACGGCTTCCCGCCCGGCACCCCGGCCGGGCCGGCGGAGGTCAGCTGGCACGGGCTGGCCCACCTCGTCGCGGGCGGCCTCGGTTTCCTCGCGCTCGTCGCGGCGTGCCTGGTGTTCGCGCGGCGGTTCGCCAGACGGGGACAGCGGGGGCGGGCGTGGTATTCCGCAGGCTCCGGCGTGGTGTTCCTGGCCGGGTTCGCCGGGATCGTGGCGGGACCCGGGCAGGTAGTGGCGACAGTGGCGTTCACCGTCGCGGTGGTCGTGGGCTGGGCGTGGCTCGCGGTCGTCTCGGCGCACCTGTACGGAACGGAGGTGGACCGGTGAGATTCCGGGCGAAGGTCGAGCTGAACGGGAAATCCGCCACGGGCATCGAGGTGCCGCCGGAGGTGCTGGCGGAACTCGGCGGCGGCAAACGGCCGAAGGTGCGGGTGCGGCTCAACGGGTACGAGTACCGCAGCAGCGTGGGCAGCATGGGCGGCCGGTCGCTGCTGCCGGTGAGCGCCGAAATCCGGGCGGGGGCAGGCGTCGCGGCCGGAGACGAGGTCGATGTCGAGCTCGTGCTCGACACCGAGCCCCGCACGGTGGACCTGCCGCCTGACCTGGCCCGGGCGCTCGACGCCGTGCCCGTCTCACGACAGGCGTTCGACAAGCTGTCCTACAGCCACCAGCGGCGCTACGTCCTGTGGATAGGCGAAGCGAAGACGGAACCGACCCGGCAGCGTCGCATCGCGAAGACGGTGGCGGACCTTTCCGGCCCGTCGTGACGTCCGGTGCGGTTCCCGGTCAGCCGGAGTGCCTCTCGATCATGTCGTCGACCTCGTCGTCGGTCGCGGAGGTCGCCACGAAGGGGCCGCGGGCGGCGAGGACGCCGTGTGCCCGCAGGAGCCCGGCCTGCTCGGCAGTCACGACCCCCTCGGCGCCGATGCGGAGCTTCAGCTCGCGGGCCCGGGTGATCAGCTGGTCGAGGTGGCGCACCGCGGCTTCGTCCGGGCTGTCGGCGAGCGCCTCCACCACCCCGCCGCTGAGCACGGCATGCTGCACCTTCAGGTCGTGCCGCGGGATCAGCTCCAGGTCCGCCGTACCGCTGACCGTCAGCACCAGTTTCGCGCCGAGGTCGGACAGCACGGACAGCGACTCCAGCACCTCGCCGCGCGGGTCGAGCAGCGACGCGCTGTCCGTGCACAGCCGCAACGTCTTCGCGGGCAGGTGGTGCTCGTCGAGCTGGTCCTTCACCAGCCGCACCAGGTCGGGGTCGATCGCGAGCCGCCGCGGTAGTCGGATACACACGTCAGGGGCCGCGTCGCCGTAGCGGTCCCGCCAGCGCGCCGCGGCCGCCAGCGACCGGGTGAGCAGCCACTTGCCGAGCGGGATGGTCATGCCCGTGGTGTCGGCGAGCGGGTAGAACTCGGCCGAGTCCAGCTGCCCGAGCTCGCGGTGGTGCCAGCGCAGCCCCGCGTTGACGGCGGCCAGCTCCTCGTGGTTGTCCAGCTTCACCGTCGGCTGGTAGATCAGCGTGAACTCGCCGTTCTCCAGGGCACCGGCGATCTCGGCGCCGAGCCGGTAGCGGGCGCGGTCGCGCGCGTCCAGCTCCGGGTCGAACAACATCCACTGCGCCTTGCCCGCCTCCTTGGCGCGGTGCAGGGCGATCTCGGCGGCCCGTTGCAGGTCCTCGGGCCCGCCTTCGGCGACGTCCCGCACGACGATGCCCGCGCTCGCGCTCACGCCGATGCCGTGGTCGCCGAGGTAGATCGGCTCGCCCAGCTCCTCCAGCGCCCGCTCGACCAGCCCGATGACCTCGCTGGCCTGGAGCTTGCCGCGCAGCAGGATGCCGAACCCGTCGCCGGAGAGCCGCGCGACGACGGTGTCCGGCGCGGCGAACACGTCCTTGAGCTTGCGGGCGATGCCGCGCAGCACCTGGTCGCCGACCCCGGCGCCGAGGCCGTCGTTGATGACCTTGAACCCGTCGATGTCGAGGTAGACCAGCGCGATCTGGTCGCGCGCGGCCGGGCTCAGCGCCGTTTCGAGCAGCGTGTTGAAGCGGGAGCCGTTGGACAGGCCGGTCAGCGCGTCGTGCACGCTCTGGTGGCGCAGCGTCTCCTGCAGGGAGTGCACCTCGTTGGCGTCCTGCACCATCAGCACCGGGTAGCTGACGCCGGGCCGGTCGGCGGGCAGCGTCGTCAGCGTGACCTCGGCCCAGACCCCCGCGTCGTCGGCGTGGGTGAGCTGCAGGCGTTCGCTGTACTGCTCGACGTCGGTCACGGCGATCTCTTCGAGCCCGGTGCGCAGCCGCTCGGCGTCGCGGCGGGTGAAGCCGAGGTCGGCGACGTGCCTGCCGCGCAGCTCCTCCGGTTTGCCGCCGAGGAACGTGGCGAGCGCCGCGTTCGCCTCGACGATCGCGCCGTCGGGGCCCGCGAGCGCGATGCCCATCGGCGAGGTCGAAAAGAGCGCGCTGAAGCGGCGGATGGCCGCCTCCCTGGCGGACTCCGCGGTCGCCACCGCGTCGCGGACCACCTGGTGCAGCAGCTCCTCCAGCCTGTCGGCGGAAAGACCTACCCCATCCGTGTCAGCGAGTTGGGCCGTCCAGCGGCGGACGACGTCGACCAAGCCTGGCGCCCCACCAGGTTCCGGCACGCTTCACCTCTTGTTGAACGGACAAAGGCCAGGCCAGCCGCAGTTCGGACGCCGTGACGCCCGCGCTGGACCGGTACCGGCCCCGAGTGATGTCACGCCATCATTTCGGCCCGGCACTGTCTACCGGCTGAACGAGTGATGATCAGTGTAGTGACCGTCACGGGAAGTGATGATCCGCCCCGGTGCGCGACCTCAGCCGAGGGTTTGCACGATCTCCTCGTTCCACCAGTAGTAGAGCCGGTCAAGCCCGTCGTTGGTGTCCGCCTCGGGCGAGGACAGCTCACCGACGGTGAGCCCGCGCGTGTCCACCCACCACAGCTGCCCGGCCCCCGCGAGCACGAAGCACGTGAGGTAGTCGCCGGGGAGCGGGCCGGACGTGCCGCGGTAGTACAGCCCGTACACGCCGGTGCGCTTGAGCGGGCTGCAGCCGCCGTAGGTGTCGTCGCGCTTGAGGCCGCGGGCGGTGACGAGCTGCTGGAAGAACGCGTCCTGCGCGGCGCGGTCGGCGAAGGAGTAGAAGTACGCCTCCGTGGGGGCGGCGAAGTCCGGGTTCTGGTGGTTGGGCGTGGTGCACAGCACCGCCGCCTGGCTGCCCGGCTGGCGGTAACCGTCGTCGGCGCGGCAGCTCGCGTTCCCGTGGTAGACCGGCGGCAGCGCGGCGAGCAGGCGGTCCCCGGCGCCGTTGTCCGGTACGGGCGTCGGCGTGCTGCTGCTGCTGCTGGTGGTGGTGGTCGTGGTCGCGCTGGTGCTCGGTGGCGGGGTGGGGGTCGGGGTGGTGCCGCTCGCCCCGGTGGAGCGGGACACCAGCACCGTCGTGACCACCGCGGCGGCGATCACCAGTACGGCCGCGAGCGCGACGAGCCACGGCGCCCTGCTGGGACGAGGCGGCGGCGGTGGCGGCACCCAGGCGGGCGGCGGTGGCGCGTCGAGCGCGGCCGATGCCGCCGCGACGAGCGCACCGGCGGTGGGGAAGCGCTGTCCGGGGTCCTTCGCCATGCCACGCCACACGACGTCGTCCAGCGCGCGGGGGAGCGCCCTGTTCAGCGCGGACACGGCGGGCGGCTGGTCCCGCAGGTGCGCGAGGACCTGCGCGGCGGGCTCGGTCTGCGCGAACGGGCGGCGGCCGGTGAGGCACGCGAACAGCACGCAGGCGAGCGCGTAGACGTCGACGCGGCCGTCCACCGGGCCGTCGCCGAAGCGCTCGGGTGCCATGTAGTCGAGGGTGCCGATCACGTCGCCGGACAGCGTGAGCGACGTGGCTTCCGCGCTGGTCGCCCGCGCGATCCCGAAGTCCACGAGGTACACGAAGTCGCCCGGGGTGACGAGGATGTTCGACGGCTTGACGTCCCGGTGCACGAGCTGTTCGGCGTGCGCGGCGTCGAGCGCGCTCGCGACCTGCGCCAGCAGCGCGACCGCGCGGCGCGGCGGCAGCGGGCCCGCGGCCATCAGCTCCTTGAGGTCCGTGCCCTCCACCAGGCGCATGTCGAGGTAGAGGCGGCCGTCGATCTCGCCGAACGCGTGGATGGGGATGACGTGCGGTTCGCGCAGCCGCGCCGCGATCTGGCATTCCCGGCGGAAACGCGCCCGGAACGCGGCATCGGTCACGTACGGCTCGGTGAGCCGTTTCAGCGCCACCACGCGGTCGTGCGCCGTGTCGAAGGCCCGGTGCACCTCACCCATCCCGCCCCGGCCGAGCAGCGCTTCGATGCGGTAGGGACCGAAGGTCTCGGCTGGCATGGTTCTCCTGGGGCGGGGACGCTGACGCGGGATCGACGATGATCGTAGCCAGCCGGTTCCCGTGCCACGGTGCCGAAACCGGCTTGACACCTTCCCGTTGCCGCAGGCAGTTTCGGGGACATGCCCGAGCCGGCCGCCTTCCGTTCGCACAGCTCGCACTGGGGCGCCTTCGACGCCGCGCTCACCCCCGCCGGGCTGGCCGTCCATCCGGACGCCGGTGACCCGGCGCCCGCCGCGTTGCTGCGCAACGTGCCCGCGGCGCTGGACGAACGGCTGCGCGTGCTCGCGCCGTACGCCCGCCGGGGCTGGCTGGAGCGCGGCCCCGGCCCGGATCCCGACCGCGGGCGGGACGAGTACGTGCGGATCAGCTGGGCCGAGGCGCTCGACCGCGCCGCCGCCGAGCTGGACCGCGTCCGCACCCGGTACGGCAACACCGCGATCTTCGGCGGCTCGTACGGGTGGGGCAGTGCGGGCCGGTTCCACCACGCGCAGAGCCAGCTCCACCGGTTCCTCGCCGTGGCCGGCGGCTACGTCCGGTCGGTCAACACCTACAGCTCGGGCGCCGCGGAGGTGCTGCTGCCGCACGTGGTCGGCGACCACGCGCCCATCGAGCGCCCGACCACGTGGGCGGTGCTGGCCGAGCACACCGGGCACTTCGTGTGCTTCGGTGGCCTGCCGGACAAGAACGCGCAGGTCAACGCCGGGGGCGTGACCCGGCACGGGATGGCGGAAGAGCTGCGCCGGGCGAAGCGGCGGGGTGCCCGGTTCACGCTCGTCAGCCCGCTGCGCGACGACCTCGCCGACGACCTGGGCGCCGACTGGCTCCCGCTCGCCCCGGGCACCGACACCGCGCTGATGCTCGCGTTGTGCTTCACCCTCGTCGAGCGCGGCCTGCACGACGAGGAGTTCCTGCACACGCACTGCGAGGGTTTCCCGGAGCTGTGGCGCTACCTGTCGGGCAGCGTGGACGGCGTGCCGAAGAGTCCACAATGGGCAGAGGCGCGCTGCGGGATCCCGGCGGGGAAGATCGTCGAACTCGCGGAGTCGATGGCCGCGCACCGCACGATGATCACGCTGAGCTGGTCGCTCCAGCGGTCACGGCACGGCGAGCAGCCGCTGTGGGCCGGGGTCGCGCTGGCCTGCGTGCTGGGGCAGATCGGCTTGCCAGGCGGCGGTTTCGGGCACGGATACGCGTCGATGGCCGGGATCGGCGCGGGCTCGCTGCCGTTCCCGCTGCCGACGCTGAGGCGGGGCCTGAACCCGGTGCGCGAGTTCATCCCGGTCGCGCGCGTCGCGGACATGCTGCTGCACCCCGGCGAGGAGTACGACTACAACGGGCAGCGGCTGCGGTACCCGGCCATCCGGCTCGTGCACTGGGCCGGCGGGAACCCCTTTCACCACCACCAGGACCTCGCCCGCCTCGGCAGGGCGTTCACGCGCCCGGACACCGTGCTCGTGCACGAGCAGTTCTGGACGGCGACGGCCCGGCACGCCGATCTCGTGCTCCCCGTGACGACGACGCTGGAACGTGAGGACCTCGGCGCCGCGCGGCAGGACGCCGCACTGGTGGCGATGGCCCGCGTGAGCCCGCCGCTCGGCGAGGCGAAGTCCGATTTCGAGATCCTGAGCGGGCTCGCGAAGCGGCTCGGCGTCGAGCACGAGTTCACCGAGGGACGCGACGAGCGGCAGTGGCTGGAGTGGCTGTACGAGAGCTGGCGCGCGAAGTTGCCGCCGGAGGCCGATCCCGGGCTCGACTTCGCGGAGTTCTGGCGGAAGGGCCGCATCGAACTGCGTGAGGCGAGGCCGGAACACGTGCTGTACGCGGACTTCCGCGCCGATCCGCACCGGCACCGGCTGCCGACGCCGAGCGGGCGGATCGAGCTGTTCTCGCGGCGGATCGCGTCCTTCGGCTACGACGACTGCCCCGGCCACCCCACGTGGTTCGAACCGGAGGAGGAGCCGGGTTTCCCGTTGACGCTGGTCGCCAACAACCCCGCGACGCGGTTGCACAGCCAGCTCGACCACGGTGCCGAAAGCGCGGGAGCCAAGGTCGCGGGCCGCGAACCTGTGCGGATGCACCCCGGCGACGCGGCCGCTCGCGGGCTGTCCACGGGAGACGTGGTGCTGGTCAGGAGCCCGCGGGGCAGCGCGCTGGCCGGGCTCGTGGTGTCCGACGCGGTGCGGCCGGGTGTCGTCCAGCTGTCCACCGGTGCGTGGTTCGACCCCACCGCGCCGGAAGTGGCCACGTGCGTGCACGGCAACCCGAACGCGCTGACCCGCGACGTTGGCTCTTCACGGCTCGCGCAGGGGTGCACCGGCCAGCTCACGCGGGTCGAGGTCGTGGCGTTCCGCGGTGAGGTGCCGCCGGTGCGGGCTCACGAACCTCCGGTCCCCGGCTGAGCGGACCGGCGCCGCGTGTGCGCGGAGTGCGGGGCCGGCCAGGGCTTCGGCGGCGGGGTTTCCCGTGCCAGACCGGTGAGCACGGCCTGCACGACGCGTTCGGTCTCCCGCTCGACGCCGTCGGGTTCGTCGAGCGTCACCAGGCCGTCGGCGAGCAGGGTGGTCAGGCCGTGCACGGCCGCCCACACCACGAATTCCGCGCCGGGCCGGGAAGGGGCGCCCAGTTCGCCCTCGGCGACGAGCCGGTCCAGTTCCGCGTCGAGCACGTCGTGCGGGTGCGGGGCGATCGGGGTGCCGCCGCCTCCGGCGTTCAGCGCCAGGCGGACCGCGGGATCCTCCAGCGCCCACCGGACGTAGGCACGGCACGCGGCGACCAGGCCTCGCCCGGGCTCCGCGGCGGCTGCCTGCCCCATGCGTTCGCCGAGCTGGGCGAGCACGCGGGCCGCCAGCGCCCGCACCAGCGCCTCGCGCGAGGCGAAGTGGTGGTAGGCGGCGCTCGCGCTCACACCCACCACTGAGGACACCTCGCGCAGGGACCAGCCGCCGACCCCGCGCTCGCGGACGAGCGCTTCGGCGGCGTCCAGCAGGGCGCCGCGCAGCTCGCCGTGGTGGTACCGCGCCTTTGCCATGAACCGATCTTAACAGTGCTCAGATCTCCGGTAGGGTAGGCGATCTGAACACCGATCAGATCGGAGTGGGACATGAGCAGACCGGACGTGAGCGAGGCGGTCCCGACGGTGGGCGGCGAGCCCGTGCGGGTGGCCGAAGGGGTCTTCGTGCTGCCGGACCGGCGGGCGGAGCTGGTGCCGAACGTCGGGTTCGTCGTGGGGGAGCGGGCCGCGCTCGTCGTCGACACCGGGCTCGGCCCGTCGAACGGGGAGTACGTGCTGGGCCAGGCGCGGCGGCTGGCCGGGTCACGGCCGCTGTACCTGACGACGACGCACTTCCACCCCGAGCACGCGTTCGGCGCGCAGGCGTTCCGGGGCGCCGCGGCGATCGTCGGCAACCGGGCGCAGCGGGACGAGCTGCGCCGCAAGGGCGCGGCCTACCTCGGGATGTTCTCGGGGTTCGGTGAAGCGATCGCGGCCGCGCTGGCGGACGTCGAGCTGGTCGAGCCCGATCTCGTCTACGACGGTGAGGCCGAACTGGACCTCGGCGGCCGGAAGGTGGTCCTGCGGGCGGTGGGCCCGGCCCACACGGCGGGCGACCAGCTCGTCCTCGTCGACGACCACGTGGTGTTCGGCGGAGACCTGTTCGAGAGCCGGATCTTCCCGATCCTGCCGTACTTCCCGCCGCACGACACCGATGTCGACCCGGACCGGTGGATCGACCTGCTCGCGCGACTCGCCGCCGACGGACCCGACGTGGTGGTACCGGGGCACGGCGAGGTCGGCGACCGCACGCTGCTCCGCGACGTGCACGACTACCTCGTCCACCTCCGTGACGAAACCGCCCGGCTGCAAGCCGCGGGAGTGCCGGCCGACGACGCCGCGGCGACGATCGGCGAGGCCGCCCGTGCCCGCTGGAGCACGTGGGAACGCCCGGAGTGGATCACCGCGGGTGTCCACGCGTGGTACGGGCTTCGCACGGCGAACCCGGGCGATCTGTAGTGCTATGTAGGACGTGAAGACATTTCGCACACTGCTGGACAAGGTGGACGAAAAGCTCGGCGACGGGCTGGAGCGGGTGTTGTGCGCCCACCACGGGCGCCGCCTGCGCCGGCTCGGCTGGGGCGAGGTGCTCGAAGGCGGGGCGGGGGACCCGCTGGGCGGGCGCGCGCCGGTCCGCGCGGGCAACCGGATGGACGTCCTGGTCGACGGGGAGGAGGCGCTGCCCGCGATCGAAGCCGCGATCCGGGGTGCGCGCTCGCACGTCCACATCGCCAACTGGCACGCCAGCGCGGACTTCCGGCTGTCACGGGACCCGGGCGCGCCGACGCTGCGCACGCTGCTCGCCGAGACGGCCGGGCGTGGCGTCGCCGTACGGGTGCTCGTGTGGGCGGGCCCGCCGGTGCCCGCGTTCGAACCGACCCGCGGGCAGGCGCGGGAGGAGCGGCGGAAGCTCGTCGAGGACACCGGCGTGCGGTGCGTGCTGGACTCGCGTGAGCGCACGCTGCACTGCCACCATGAGAAGGTCGTGGTGGTCGACGACGAGGTCGCGTTCGTCGGTGGCGTGGACTTCACCGCGCTGCAGGGCGACCGGCACGACAGCCCCGGGCACCCGCCACGGCCGATGGGCTGGCACGACCTGGTGAGCAGGCTCGAAGGGCCGGTCGTGGCGGACGTCGCGGAGCACTTCCGGCAGCGCTGGACCGAGGTCGCCGGGGAGGACCTGCCCCCGGCGCGCGTCCCGGAGCCTGCCGGGGGCACGAACGTGCAGTTGCTGCGCACAGTGCCGAACGGGACGTACGACTTCGCCCCGAAGGGGGAGTTCACCGTCCTCGACGCCTACCTGCGGGCGCTGCGGTCGGCGCGGCGGCTGGTGTACCTGGAGAACCAGTTCCTGTGGTCACCGGAGATCGCCGAGGTGCTGATCGGCAAGCTGCGCAACCCCCCGGACGACCGCTTCCGCGTCGTCCTGCTGCTGCCCCGCAAACCCAGCAACGGCGCGGACACCACCCGCGGCCAGCTGGGCAGGCTCCTCGATGCGGACGACGGCAACCGGCGCCTGGTCGCGGCCACGATCAGCGCCCACGACGGCGGGACGTCGGCGCCGGTGTACGTGCACGCCAAGCTCGGCATCGTCGACGACGCGTGGCTGACCGTGGGTTCGGCGAACCTCAACGAGCACTCGCTGTTCAACGACACCGAGGTCAACGTGGCGACCGACGACCGGGACCTGATCAGGGCGACGCGGCTGCGGCTGTGGGCCGAGCACCTGGGGCGCGCGGAGGCGGAGCTGGACGGCGATCCCGCCGACGTGGTCGACCACGTGTGGCGTCCGGTCGCGCAGGAGCAGGCGGAACGGGAACGCCGGGGCGAGCGCCGCACGCACCGGCTCGTGCTGCTGCCCGGCGTTTCCCGCCGGGCCGAACGCCTCCAGGGCCCGCTGCGGGGCCTGCTGGTGGACGGCTGAGGGGTTGGGCGCCGCGAGGATCGTCCACTTTGGACGGGAAAACCGTCGAGGTGCCGCCGGGGCGGTTTCGACTGGAAACCGGTCAGCGGTGGAGGCGCTGCGTCCAGTCGGCGGGGACGCGTTCCGCGGGGCCGGGCGCGGTCTGGTCCAGGGGGTGGTGGGCCGGGGCGGCGAGCGCGGGGCCGCTTTCGTACATGACCTGGGCGCTGTAGTCCCAGAACCACTCCTCGCCGGGTTCGAAGCTGCGCACGAGCCGGTGCCCGGTCTCCTCGGCGTGCGCCGTCGCGTGCTGCCCGGGGGAGGAGTCGCAGCAGCCGATGTGCCCGCACTGCGCGCAGCGCCGCAGGTGGAACCACCAGCCCTGGGGGCTCGCGGCGTCGCACTCGGCGCAACCCGTGCCGCTCGGCGGCACCGTCGGGTCGATCCCCTCCATCAGCGGTTCCTCCAGTCGCGGCCGGGGTGATGGGTCCAGTCTGGCACGCTCACCGCTCGTCCTTGAGCAGGCGCTGCGTGCACAACCGCAGTGTGGCGCGGAATTCGGTGACCTGCGCCGGTTCGAGATCGGCGAGCATGTCGCGCTCGATCTCGTCGATGGCGGAGTCGGACTCGGCGAGGATCCGTTCCCCCTCGGCGGTGAGGCTGGTGCGCAGGACGCGTTTGTTGTGCTCCGCGGGCCGCCGCCGCACGAGGCCCTGGTGCTCCAGCCGCGCGACGAGTTCCTGCATGGTCTGCGCGCTCACGAACGCCCGCCGCGCCAGCTGCGCCGACGACAGCCCCGGGTGCCGCCGCAGCTCCGCGAGCGCCGTGTACTGGATCGTCGTGAGCCCGTGGGGACGCACCGCCGCGTCCAGCCGGGACCGCATCGCCAGCTCCAGCTGTTTGACGAGGTAGGCGGTGCGCGGCGGCAGCTCGGAACGGCTCATGCTTGACACGGTATCAGGGATCCTGTTACCTGGATCACATCAGGAAACCTGACATCGGAAGCAGGCCCCCAATGACGCACCTGCACTCCGGCGGCACGCGCGAGGCGCGCAAGGTCGCCACAGCGAGTTTCCTCGGCACCACCATCGAGTGGTACGACTTCTTCCTCTACGGAGCGGCGGCCGCGCTGGTCTTCGGCCCCCAGTTCTTCCCGGTCGGCAACCCCGTCGTCAGCCAGCTGGGCTCGTTCGCCACGTTCGCGATCGGCTTCCTCACCCGGCCGCTCGGCGGCGTGATCGCCGGGCACTTCGGCGACCGCCTCGGCCGCAAGCGGATCCTCATCCTGTCCCTGCTGGTCATGGGCGGCTCGACGGTGCTCGTCGGCCTGCTGCCCAACTACGCGCAGATCGGCGTCGCCGCCCCGGTGCTGCTCGTGCTGCTGCGGCTGGCGCAGGGCCTCGCCGTCGGCGCGGAATGGGGTGGCGCCGCGTTGATGGCGGTCGAGCACGCGCCACCGAAGCGGCGGGCGCTCTACGGCTCGTCCACCCAGCTGGGCGTGCCGGCGGGCGCGATCCTGTCGAACCTGATGATGCTCGTGCTGTCCTGGCTGACCGGCCCGGCGTTCACCGACTGGGGCTGGCGGATCGGGTTCGTGTCCAGCATCGTGCTCGTCGTGTACGGGCTGGTGGTCCGGCGGCGGCTGACCGAGAGCCCGCTGTTCACCAGGGCGGTGCGGACCGGTCCGGCGCGCGTGCCGCTGCTGGACGTGCTGCGCCGGTACCCGGCCGGTGTCGTGACGGCCGTCCTGGCGACGGCGGCGTCCTCGGCGATCGGCTACACCGTGCTGACGTTCACGCTGTCCTACGCGCCCAAGGCGGACGGTTTCACCCGGAACGACGTGCTGCTGATGGGCATCCTCGCGAGCCTGGTGCAGATCTTCGCGATGGCGTGGGCGGGTTCGGTCGCCGACCGCTTCGGCAGGCGGCGCACGATGGTGATCGGCACGGTGCTGCAGGTCGCGGCGTCGCTGCTGCTGTTCCCGCTGCTGGACACGCGGGTGTGGGTGCTCGCGCTGCTGGCTTGCACGTTCGGCGCGGCCTCCAACGTGGCCCAGTACGCGCCGCTGCCCGCGGTGATGAGCGACCTGTTCCCCACGAACGTGCGGTACACCGGATCGTCGCTGGGCTACCAGATCGGCGGCATCGTCGGCGGGTCCTTCGCGCCGATCATCGCGACCGGGATCCTCGCCGGGAGCGGCAGTTCGTTCCTGATCGGGGTCTATCTCGCCGGGCTGACCGTGGTCTCGGGCGTCGCGGCGTTCCTCGCGCACACCGCTCCGCTGACGCGGCGGGCGCGTGCGGAGGACGCGGCGGTGGTGGAGGCGAAGGCGGCGCCGGTGGCCGATTGAGCGTCCCCGGCGATAAGCTGCGGTCTTCGCCGGAGGCGCTGGGGGGACCATGACAACACTGGAAAACCGGCCGAACACCGCCCTGCTCGTGGTCGACGTGCAGAACGGCGTCGTGGGCGGCTGCCACCGCCGGGACGAGGTCGTCGCGACCATCGGCGGGCTGGTCGAGAAGGCGCGGCGCGAGGGCGTGCCCGTCGTGTGGGTGCAGCACTCGGACGAGAACGTGGTGTACGGCAGCGACGACTGGGAGATCGTGCCGGAGCTGTCGCCGCGGGACGGCGAGCCGTGCCTCGGCAAGAACTACGCCGACGCGTTCGAGGGCACCACCCTCGAGGACGAGCTCGCCGGTCTCGCGGCGGGGCGGCTCGTCCTCGCCGGGGCGCAGACCGACGAGTGCATCCGCGCGACGCTGCACACCGCCATCGTGAAGGGGTACGACGCGCTCCTGGTCGCGGACGCGCACACCACCGAGGACCATTCGGCTTGGGGTGCGCCGCCGCCGGAGCAGGTCATCGCGCACACGAACCTGTACTGGCGCTACCACCGCGCGCCGGGCCGGACCGCCGGCACCGTGGACAGCGCCGACGTCGACTTCGGTGTGCTTTCCTGAACTCTCCGGCACGGAGGGAAGGAACAGCACACATGCGGTTGCGAGAGGTGACGCGGCAGCAAGTCGATTCGCCGATGGGCGAGGCCTACTCGCTGCTGGCGCAGCGCGGGGGCGCGCGTGACCTGCTCGACCTGGCGCAGGCGGCACCGCCGTACCCGCCCGCGCCCGAGGTCGCCGAGCGCCTGGCACGGGTCGCGGCCGACCCGCACGGCGCCGCGTACACGCCGGTGCCGGGGCTGCCGCTGCTGCGGGAGACCTTCGCCGCCGAGCTTTCCCGTGACTACGGGGCCGAGGTCGACGCCGCGAACGTCGTCATCACGTCCGGGTGCAACCAGGCGTTCGCCATGACGATCTCCGCGCTCGCCGGGCCCGGCGACGAGGTCGTGCTGGTGCTGCCGTTCTACTTCAACCACGACATGTGGTTGCGCCTCAACGAGATCGTGCCGGTGTACCTGGAGCCGGGGCCGGACCTGCTGCCCCGCGCCGAGGCGGCGGAGGCACTGCTGAGCTCCCGTACGCGGGCCATAGTGCTTGTCACGCCGGGAAATCCCAGCGGTGCCACGATCGGCGGCGCCGAACTGGCCGCCTTCGCCGCGCTGGCGCGCCGGCACGGCATTGCCCTGATCGTCGACGAGACCTACCGGTCCTTCCGGGAGGACGACGGGCCCGCGCACGCGTTGTTCACCGAGCCCGGCTGGGAGGACACCGTTGTCAGCCTGCACAGCTTCTCCAAGGACCTCGCGATCCCCGGCTACCGCGTCGGGGCCATCGTGGGGTCTCCGGCGCTCAACCGCGAGGTGCTGAAACTGCTCGACTGCGCCGCGATCTGCGCGCCCCGTGCCGGGCAGGAGGCCGTGCTGACCGGGCTCACCTCCGCCGGGGCGTGGCGGCGCGAGCGCGTGGCGGAGATCGCCCGGCGGCGGCACGCGTTCGCCGCGGTGATGGCGGACCGCCCGGGCGGGTTCACGCTGCTGTCGGCCGGGGCGTTCTTCGGCTGGGTGCGGCACCCGTTCCGCGACCGCCCCACCGGCGAAGTCGTGCGGCAGCTCATCGCGGAGTACGACACGCTCGTCATCCCCGGCACGGCGTTCTGGCCCGGCGACCCGGGCACGGTGCGGGTCAGCTACAGCAACCTGGGCCCCGAGGGCGTTGCCGAGCTCGCGGCGCGGCTCGCGCTGGCGGGCAAGGAGCGCTGACCGCCCGTCCTTGACAATAGGCAGGCAAATACCTGCATAATGGCCGGGTGAGTGCCGAAGAGCTGGACGCCGTCTTCAAGGCACTGGCCGACCCCACCCGTCGGCTGCTGCTCGACCGGCTGCGCGAGCGGAACGGGCAGACGCTGCGCCAGGTGTGCGAGCACCTGGACATGGCACGGCAGTCGGTGACCCAGCACCTCGACGTCCTGGTGCGGGCGAACCTCGTGACCGTCGTGCGGCGCGGGCGGGAACGGCTGCACTACCTCAACCCGGCACCCCTCGCCGAGATCGAGCGGCGCTGGATCTCCGAGTTCGACCAGCCCCGGCTGCGGGCGCTGCACGCCATCAAGACCCGAGCAGAGGAGTACGCCATGACCGTCCCGGACTACGTCTACGTCACCTACATCCACGCCAGTGCCGAGCAGGTGTGGCAGGCGCTGACGGACGCCGAGCTCACCGCGCGCTACTGGGGGCACCACAACGTCTCCGACTGGCAGCCGGGTTCGGACTGGGAGCACCGGCGGGCGGACGGCTCGGGTGCCGTCGACGTCGTCGGCAAGGTGCTCGAAGCCGAACCGCCGACGCGCCTGGTGATCACGTTCGAGGACTCGCCGGACAGCTCGCGGGAACCGTCGGTCGTGACGTTCCTCGTCGAGCCGCACGCGGAGATCGTGCGCCTCACCGTGACCCACGAGAAGCTGCCCGACCACGACATGCTGAAGGGGATCTCCAGCGGCTGGCCCGCCGTGCTGGCGAACCTCAAGTCGCTGCTCGAAACCGGCGACGTGCTGCCCCAGGCGCCGTGGGAGATGAGCCCCGCCCACGCGTAGCGGAAAACCCGTTGGCGGAGCGGACCCGCCGCTGCTACCTTGCCGGAGGCCGTGCGAGAGACCGAGGAGGTGGTACCCGTGAACACTGCGACATGGGTGCTCCCCTCAGGGGTCACGGTCGGGCGGTAGGTCGTCCGGGAGCGCCGTTTCCGAGCACTCCCGAAAGGCACGACCATGCACTTCACCTCCGAACGCCGCCTCGAAGACGGCGTCCTCGAACGCGAATTCACCCTCGGCGAGATCCCCGGCATCCTCTGGACGCCGGATTCCTCGCCAGCCCCGCTGATCCTGCTCGGCCACCCCGGCGGACTGGCCAGGATGTACCCCCTGCTGTCGGCCAGGGCCCGGCATTCCGCGGCGCAGGGCTACGCCACGGCCACCCTCGAACTCCCCGGCAGCGGGGAGCGGCCCCGTTCCGACGCCGCCGAGCAGGCCCGCGCCGACCTCCAACGGGCGGTGCGGGCCGGGAAACCGGTCGACGACGGGATCGTCGAGCGGCTCGTCCTCCCGCTGGTCGAAGCGGCGGTCCCGGAATGGCAGGAGGCGCTGGACGCCCTCCTCGCGCTGCCCGGGATCCGCGGCCCGGTCGGGTATTCCGGCGGGGTGATCGGCATCGGTCTCCGGCTGGCGGTGGTCGAGCCGCGCGTCGCGGCCGCCGTCCTGTTCGCCGGGAGCTACGTGCCGCGCCGCATGTTCGAGGAGGCCCGGCGGGTCACCATCCCGCTGCTCGTCCTGCTGCAGTGGGACGACGAAAACAACGACCGGCAACTGGCGCTGGACCTGTTCGACGCCTTCGGCTCGAAGGAAAAGACGTTGCACGCCAACATGGGCGGGCACACCGGCGTGCCGGGGTTCGAGGGCGACGACGTGAACCGGTTCTTCGCGCGGCACCTGGAGTAGCGCGCTCACGATGTGGACCGGGCTGGGCACACCGGGCCCGGCTGCCCCATGCTGTGCGGACAATCCACAGCAGAGGGAAGGTCGTGCTGGCGGTGGCCGGGCGGGATGCCGACGTGATCGTGGTGGGAGCCGGGGGCACCGGTTCCGCCGCGGCGTGGCAGCTCGCCGCCGGCGGGGCGCGGGTGGTCGTGCTGGAGGCGGGTCGTCCCGGGTGCGGTGCGTCCGGGACGCTCGCCTTCCGCGTCGCGGACGGGGAACTCGCGGGCAACCGGGCCGCGCTGCGGTCGCTGCCGTTGTGGCGGGAGGCCGAGCAGGAGACCGGCGTCCCGGTGCTCACACTGACCGGCGCGGTCGCCCACGGGCGGTCGGCGGAGCTGGACGTGCTGGCGTGGACGGCCGACGCGGTCGGGAAACCGGGCCGGTGGGTACCGCCGGAGGAGGCGGTCGAGCGCTGGCCCGGGCTCCGGTGCGAGGACCGGATCTTCTTCCACCCGCTCGCGGGCCGGCTCGACGCGTCGGCCGCGCTGCGGGCCTTGCGTGGCGCGGCAGCACAGAGCGGATGCATCATCCGCTACGGGGAACCGGTGACCGAGGTGCGCCCCCGGCAGTCCGATCTGGTGGAGGTCAGGACGGGTCAAGGGTGTTACCGGGCGCGCCGGGTGGTCGTCGCGGCCGGGGTGCGCTCCGCCGCGCTCGTCCCCGGTCTGCCGCCGCTGCGTCCGATGTGGACGCGCTCGGTGCGGTTCGCGCCGGTGCGGCCGGACCTGGAATGGCCCGTGTTCCAGCACTACCTCGACCCGCCCGCGCTGGCGGCGCACGGCTACGCGAGCGGCGTCCGCGGGGCGGGCACCGAGGTCGACTTCGCCGAGCCCGCGGCGGCCGAGGTGGACTGCCGCGCCGACGCGCCCCGGACGCGGGCGCTCGCCCGCTACGTCGAGGAGTGGCTGCCGGGGGCGGACCCCGCTTCGGTGACGCTGTCCGCCCCGCGGTGCGAGTTCGTCTCGGACGCGGTGCTGGACCGGCGTGGCCCGGTGGTCGTTGCGTGCGGGCTCGCCGGGCGCGGGCTGCCGGTCCTGCCGGTGGTGGGCCGGGTGCTGGCGGCACTGGTCACCACCGGCGAGCCGCACCCGGCGGCCCCGTGACGTCAGGGTCCGATCACCAGCCGCTCGATCAGTCCGTTGTGGAGGGTGAACCGGAAGTGCAGGTCGACGACCCCGCCGGGGAAGTCGCCCTCCAGGTGGTGGGTCGCCACGTAGTGGTCGTCGTCCACGCGTTCGGTGCCGGTGAGCGTCGAGGTGTAGGTGTACTCGCTCGCCGAGCGCCGGAGCCAGGCCGCGATCTCGGCGTGGCCCCGGTAGGTGTGACCCTCGTCGGTGACCGTCGCGTCGGGGGCGAGCAGGCGCAGCTCGGCATCGGTGTCGTGGGCCTCGTGCGCGGCCAGGTACGCGGTGATGGTTTCGGGCAGGGACAAGGTCCTTCTCCTTTCAGCCGACGGTCGGCACGGTGCCGCCGTCGATGGTGTGTTCGGCGCCGGTGATGGCGGAGGCGCGGTCCGACACGAGGAACGCGACGAGTTCGGCGACCTCGGCGGGCTCGGCGGGGCGGCCGAGCGGGATCCCGCCGAGGGAGTCCATGAGCCGGTCCAGCGCCTGCCCGGGGGTGACGCCGTGGGTGGCGGCCATGCGCTCGATCAGGGCGTCGGCGGCCGACGTGCGGATGAAGCCGGGGGAGACGACGTTGACCCGCACCCCGCGCGGTCCGACCTCGTTGGCCAGCCCCTTGCTGTAGGCGGTCAGCGCGGCCTTCGCGGCCGCGTAGCCGAGCGTCCCGTCGTAGAGCGGCATGCGGCGCTGGATCGACGACACGTGCACGACGGCACCGGATCCGGTCTCCAGCATCCCCGGCAGCAGGGCGCGATCGAGGCGGACGGCCGCGAGCAGGTTGAGCCGCAGTTCGTCATCCCAGTGCCGGCCGGTCAGCGCGGCGAACCCGCCGGCCGGGGAGCTCGAACCGCCGAGGGTGTGCACGAGGATGTCGGCGGCCCCGAGGTGCTCGCGCACACCGTCGGCGACGGCGGCGATGCCTTCGTCAGTGGTGAGGTCGGCCGGGAGGAACAGGCCCGCGTCCGGCGGGCGGGTGCGGGCGACCCCCAGTACGGTCGCGCCGGCCGCACGCAGCCGGGCGGTGATCGCGGCGCCGGTGCCCCGTCCGGCGCCGGTGACCACGGCCCGCCTGCCGTCGAGGCGGTCGGTCTTCTGGTGTGTCATGCCGCCAGCGTGTGGCCTCTCCCGGGGAGAGGGTCAAACCGGCTGGAGTCTCCCGCGGGGAGAGGGTGCACAGTGGACGGTATGCGCCACGGACTGACGATCGGGGAGTTCGCCCAGCTGACCCACCTGAGCGTACGCACGCTGCGCCGCTACCACGAGGCGGGCCTGCTCGAGCCCGCGTCGGTCGACCCGGCGAGCGGCTACCGGTACTACACCGGGGCGCAGATCCCGCAGGCCCAGGTGATCCACCGGCTGCGGGAACTGGACATGCCGCTGGCCGACGTGAAGCAGATCCTCGCCACCGGGGACCCGGAGGCGCGCGCCGAGCTGACCGCGGCCCACCTGCGGCGGCTGGAGGAGCGGCTGGACCGCACGCGGGCCGCGGTCACGTCGTTGCGGCAGCTGCTGCGCCCCGACGTCGAGCGGCTGGAGGTGGAGCTGCGGTCGGTGCCCGCCCGGACCGTCGCGGCGGTGAGCGGCACGGTCGCCGAGGAGGACGTGCTGGCCTGGTACGACGGCGCGATGGCGGAACTGGACACGGCCGTACGGGGGCACGAGCCCGCCGGACCGCCGGGCGGCCTGTACGACAACGAGCTGTTCACCGCCGGACGCGGGCGCGTGCTGGTCTACCGCCCCGTCGCCGACGCCCCGGAAACCGGGCGCGTGGCGAGGCACGTCCTGCCCGCGGTGGAGCTGGCGGTCACGGTGCACCGCGGGTCCCACGACGACATCGACGTGACGTACGGCAGGCTCGGTGAGTGGGTGGTGGAGCACGCGCTCGCCGTGGACGGCCCGGTGCACGAGACCTACCTGTGCGGCCCGCGCGACGACCCGGACCCGGACTCGTGGCGCACGGAGATCGGCTGGCCGGTCTTCCGGCTGTCGCCCGGCGCGCGTTCCGACGGCTGACGTGGTCCCGGCCGGGTCGTTCCGGCCGGGACCACGCTGACGCCTCAGACGCCGGGCGGCGCCGAGCGGGTGCCCCAGTTCGTGGGCGTGCCGCTCAGCTCGAACCGGATCTTGCCCGCGCGCAGGAGGTCCGCGTGCGAGATCCACGACCGGTCGTAGTCGTGGTGTCCGATTTGGACGTCCTTTGTGTACTGGAACTTCGACGCGCCGGCGCCGGGCGCCTCGATCTCGATCCGCCGGCCGCCGGCGGGCCGGATCTCGACCTTCTCGAACATCGGGGTGCTCAGCAGGTAGGTACCGGAACCGGGCTGCGCCTCGAAGATCCCCGTCATGCCGAACACGAGCCACGACGAGATGGTGCCGAGGTCGTCGTTGCCGGGCATGCCGTAGGGGGTGTCGGTGAACAGCGTCCGCGCCGCGCGCAGCACGGCCGACGTCTTCCACGGCGCGCCCGTCCACGCGTACATCCACGGCGCGTGCAGGTCGGGTTCGTTGTTGGGGTTGAAGGCGAAGTTGTTGTGGTAGTCGTACGCGCCGTGCACCCACGACTCGCTCGCGGCCTTCGCCGGGTCGGTCAGCAGCAGCGGCATGTCGAAGAAGGTGTCGAGCCGCTGCTCCGCCTGGCCCGCACCGCCCATCAGGCCGAACAACGTCGCCGGGTCCTGCTGGGCCAGCCACTGGTACTGCCACGGCGTGCCCTCGTGGAAACCGACGGACTGCGCCGGGTCGGCGTCACCGACGAAGGTGCCGTCGGCGGCGCGGGCGCGCGGGAACCCGGTGAAGCCGTGTGAGGTCACGCTCCGGTCCCACAGGTTGGCGAAGTCGTCACAGCGGCCGCGCAGGGTTTTCGCCTTGTCCGCGTACCCGAGGCCCTGCGCCATCGTGGCCAGCGCGCAGTCGCCGAGCGCGTACTCCAGCGTCGCGGACCCGGCCTGGCGGGTGTCGCCGAAGGTGTAGCCGGGGACGTCCTGGTAGCCGATCCAGCCGTTCTGGACGTAGCTGGGATTGCCGTCCCGGCCGCGGAAGATCGACTGGTCGGCGGGCACCTCGGTGGCGTTGCGCCACAGCGCGTCGAACAGCTGCCGCGCGGTGCGGTCGTCGAGCAGGCCGCGGCGGTAGTTGTCGACGACCCACGGGGTGACCGGGTCGCCGCTCATCACGTTCGTCTCGCCGTTGGCCAGCGCCCAGCGCGGCAGCCAGCCGCCGTCGGAGTAGATCTTGAGCACCGACTTCGTCATGTCCGCGGCCTTGTCCGGGTGCAGGAGCGCGACGAGCTGGTTCTGCGAGCGGTAGGTGTCCCACAGCGAGAACATCTGGTAGTAGGTGTCGCGGCTGCGGTGCACGCGGTCGTCGAAGCCGCGGTAGGAACCGTCCACATCGGACCCGACGGACGGGTGCAGCAGCGACCGGTACAGCGCGCTGTAGTAGGTGCGCTGGTCGGCGGTGGTGCCGCCCGCGACGCGCATCCGGTTCAGCTCGTCGAGCCACGTGTCGTGCGCGGCGTTCCGCGCCCGGTCGAAGGACTTCGGCTGCTCCGCGGTGCGGTTGAGCCGGGCGCCGTCGATCGAGGTGTACGACACGCCGACGGAGACGCCGACCTGCCCGTTCCGGGTGGGGTCGAAGCTCAGCCACGCGCCGGTGCGCTGGCTGCCGAGCGAGGCGTCCCGCTTGCCCGCGGTCAGCGTCGAGTCGGTCCAGGTGCCGAAACCGGTGAACTTCCGGTCGAAGTGCGCGCTGAAGAAGATCTTGTAGCGCTCCTTCTGGGTCTCCCAGCAGAAGTTGCCGCCCTCGACCCAGCCCTCGACGGTGTCGTCGCCGACCACGTGCACGTCGCCGGCGTAGGTGTAGCCGTTGGCCTCGCCGACCTCGATGAGGACGTTCTCGGCGGCGCCCGTGGGGTAGGTGTAGCGGTGCTGCCCGGTGCGCTGGGTGGCGGTCAGCTCGGCGGTGATGCCGTTGTCCAGCTTGACGCCGTAGTAGCCGGGCTGCCGGGTTTCGTTGGCGTGGCTGAACTTCGCGCCGTACTGCGCCGGGTCGGACGTGGTGACCGCGCCGGTGGTCGGCATGAAGCGGAAGGTGCCCATGGTCTGGCAGCCCACGCCCGAGAGGTGGGTGTGGCTGAAGCCGAGGATCGTGTCCTGCGCGTAGTCGTAGGACGCGTACTTCTTGAGCTGCGTGTCGGGGCTCAGCTGCACCATCCCGAAGGGGGTGGTGGCACCGGGAAACGTGGTGCCGTCGCCGTTGTTGCCGATCGACGTGTCGACCAGCGTGGTCGGGTCGCCGGCGAACCGCGGCCCCCGCTCCTGCGCGACGGCGGGCGTCGCGACGGCGACGGTCGCGACCCCGGCGAGCAGGGCGGCAAGGACGCGCTTGCGCGCTCTCATTCCGTTTCCTCCTGTGACAACGTTGTCAATCTGCGTGCTTTGATCCTTTCGGGCCGGGGAGGGGAGCGTCAACCCGACGAAGGTCGGGAGTTTCGGGTGGGCGGTGGCGGGGTGGGGCAGGGAGGGCTTGGCCGGGGAGGCAGGGCGGCTTGGCCGGGGAGGAGTTGGCGGGAAGCGGCGCGGCGCAGGGGAGGGCTTGGCCGGGGAGACGGGACGGGCGAGGGTGCGCGCGGGAGGGGCAGCGGCGCGGCGGGAGGCAGGGCGGCTTGGCGGGAGAGGGGCGGCAGCGCGGCGGCGCGGGGGAGGCGGCGCGCGGGAGGGGCGGTGGGAGAGGGGCGGCGGCGCGGCTTGGGGGCGGCGGCGGGACGGGGGAGGCGGCGCGTTGGCAGGGAGCGCGCGTCTCAGGAGGCCGCGTGTGCCTTCGAGCGGCGGGTGGGCTCGCCGCCCGGCCCCGGGGAGCCAACACTCGCGCCGCGGGACAGCCCGGCCCAGCCCGGGAGGCCGACAAGGCGCGCCGCGGGACAGCCCGGCCCAGCCCGGGAGGCCGACAAGGCGCGCCGCGGGACAGCCCGGCCCAGCCCGGGAGGCCGACAAGGCGCGCCGTGGGAGAGCGCGGCTCCGCCGTTCAGAGGACGGTGCGGTTTCGCCAGGGCCAGCACCGCGCCACGAGGGCCGCGACCCCTGCCTCAGGAGACCGCCCGCCCCACAGGGTAAGCGCAACGCCGCCCGGCCCCGAAGGCACACACCCTCAGGAGGTCAGCGCCCGCCACGCCTCCCGGCGTTCCCGCTGCCGCGCGGGGTCCGCGACCGGGGCGGCCGCCACCAGCCGTCGCGTGTAGGGCTGCTTCGGGGCGCCCAGCACGGCCGCCACCGGGCCCTCCTCCACGACCCGCCCCTGGTGCAGCACCACCACCCGGTCGGCCACCCGCTCGACGACCGCGAGGTCGTGCGAGATGAACAGGCACGCGAACGCCAGCTCCCGCTGCAGGTCGGCCAGCAGCGCCAGCACCGAGGCCTGCACGGAAACGTCCAGCGCGCTCGTCGGCTCGTCCGCGATCAGCAGCCGTGGCCGCAGCGCGAGCGCCCGCGCGATGCCGACCCGCTGCCGCTGGCCACCGGACAGCTCGTGCGGGTACCGCCCGCTCCAGCCCGGGTCCAGCCGCACCGCCTCCAGCAACTCGGCCACGCGCGCCCGGTGGTCGCCACGCTCCCCGTGCACCACCAGCGGTTCCGCGATGCTCGCGCCGATCGTCGCCCGCGGGTTCAGCGCCGAGGCCGGGTTCTGGAACACCACACCGATCTGCCGCCGCACCTCACGCCGCTGCCGCGCGTTCGCCCGCCCCAGGTCCACCCCGGCAATCCGCACCTCACCGCCCGACGGCGCCACCAGGCCGGTGAGCACCGACGAGATCGTGCTCTTGCCCGAACCCGACTCACCGACCAGCCCCAGCACCTCGTCGGCCGCGATGGTCAGCGACACGCCGTCCACGGCACGCACACCGCCGCGGTAGGTGACCTCCAGGTCCCGCACCGAAACCAGCGGCCCGGCCTCGGGCACCGCCTTGCCCGGCGAGCCGGAACCCAGTGACAGCACCGAATCCAGCAGCTCCCGCGTGTAGTCCGCCTTGGGGGCGGCGAACAGCCCCGTGGCCGTGTTCTGCTCGACCACCCGGCCCTCGCGCAGCACCACCACCCGGTCCGCGAGGTCGGCGACCACGCCCATGTCGTGCGTGACGAGCAGGATCGCCGTGCCCAGCCGGTCCCGCAGGGACCGCAGCAACTGCAGGATCCCGGCCTGCACCGTCACGTCCAGCGCCGTGGTCGGTTCGTCGGCGATCAGCAGCGCCGGCTCGTGCACCAGCGCCGCCGCGATCACGACGCGCTGCAGCTGCCCGCCGGACAGCTCGTGCGGGTACGACCGCAGCACCCGCGTGGCGTCGAGCTCCACGAGTTCGAGCAGTTCCCTGGCGCGCTCCCGGGCCTGCGCCCGCGACACCTTCCGGTGCGCGCGTACCGCGTCCACCAGCTGGGTGCCGATGCGGAACACCGGGTTGAGCGCGCTCATCGGCTCCTGGAACACCATGCCGATCTCGCCGCCCCGCACCGCACGCAGCGCACCACCGTCCACTGTGTACAGATCGCGGCCGGACAGCGTCGCCGATCCCGTCACCGTCGCGGTGTCCGGCAGCAGCCCGAGCAGGGACAGCGCGGTGACCGACTTGCCGGAACCGGACTCCCCGACGAGGGCGACGACCTCGCCGGGGAACACGTCGAACGCGACGTCCCGGACCGCTTCGGTGTCCCCGAAGCGGATCGAGACGTCCCGGAGTGCGAGCAGCGCGTCGGCCACTTACTTCGCCAGCCCCATCTGCAGGTAGTTGGGGTAGGCGGGGAACTCGCCGATGGCGAAGTCGCCCACCTTCGAGCCGTGCAGGAACGAGTTGCGCGTGTAGATCAGCGGCACGATGGGGGAGTCCTGCAGGATCCGCCGGTCCGCCTGCGCCCACAGCTTCCCGGCCGCCGCCGGGTCGACGGTGCCCTGCGCCTGCGCGATCAGCGCGTCCACCTCGGGCACGGAGTAGCGCGAGATGTTGTACCCGTTGTTGCCGATCTCCGACGTGCCGAACAGCGGCTGGATGTTGGCGTTGGCGCTGGGGAAGTCCGGCTGCCAGGAAGTGAGGGTGAGGTCGTAGGCGTTGTCGTCGTTGCCGGTGGCGACGGCCTGCCAGGCGTCGTCGTCCAGCGGGCGGAGCTTGGTCTCGATGCCCGCCCGCCGCAGCGCGGCCTGGATCGCCTGCGCCTTGTCGGCGTAGTTGTTCGCGGTGGACACCGGGAAGTCCAGGTTCTGGATGCCGTCCGGGTACCCGGCTTCGGCGAGCAGCTGCTTGGCCTTGGCCACGTCACCGGTCGGCGGGGCGGGGTAGAGGTCGAACACCTCGCGGCCGACGATGCCCTCGGTGATCAGCGTGGTGGCGACCGGGCCGGCGAGGTCGGCGGTGCCCGCGGTGGCGATCTGGTACGCGGTCTTGTCCACCGCGTACTGGAAGGCCTGGCGCACCTTGGGGTTCGCGAGCGGGCCGCGGCGGGTGTTGAGCGCCAGGTAGGCCAGCGCCCCGGACTTCGAGGTGACGAGCTGGTCCTTCGCCGCGGGGTTGGTGCGGATCTGGGCGAGCTGCGCGGGGTTGACGAACGCCGCGCCGAACGCGTGGGCGTCGTCCCCGCCGCTGGCGAGCAGCCGCTGGGACATCACGCCGGTGTCCTGGCCCAGCTGCATCACGACCTCGTCGGGCAGGCCGGTGCGGGCGACGTCGGTCTTGGGGTCCCAGTTGGGGTTGCGGGTCAGCCGGATCTCGACGCCCTTGGTGTAGGAGGCGACCTGGTACGGGCCGGACGCGACCGGGCTGGAGTCGTACGTCGCGTCGGTGCCCTTGCCCTTGGGCACCGGGGCGAACGCGGGCATGCTCACGATCCACGGCCAGTCGCCGTAGGGCCGTGCGAGGTGGAACACGATCGTCTTCGCGTCGGGCGTCTCGATCGAGGCCAGGTCACCGCTCTTGAACGGCCCCGAGTACGACGGGCCGCCCTCCAGCAGGGTCTTGTGGTAGCCCAGGCCGCCGGCGAACGCCGGGTCGAACGAGCGCTCGATGCCGTACTTGATCTCCGCGCTCGTGATCGGCGTGCCGTCGGACATCTTGAGGCCGTCCTTGAGCGTGAACGTCCACGTCTTCCCGTCGGCGCTCGCGCGGCCGGTGTCGGTCGCGAGGTCGGGCACCACGGTCGTGGGGCCGTCGGCGGAGGTCTTCCACGCGGTCAGGCGGCGGTGGATGAGCCCGGAGAAGGTGATCGCGAGGCTCTGGCTCCTGGCCGGGTCGAGGCGCTGGGAGGTGCCGTCGTAGAGGATGCGGAGCGTGCCACCGGGGGAGACGGTGAGCGCGCCGCCACCGGAGCGCTCGTTGGCGTTGCAGGCGGCCAGCAGCGCGCCGGCGCCCGACACCCCCGCGGCCAGTCCCACTGCCCTGAGGAAATCCCTGCGATCCATCAAGTTTCCTTCCTGGTTTCGAAGCGGCGGAGCCGCTTGCTGCGGGCCGTCAGCCGGCTCCGCCACCCAAGCAACCATTTCCCTCCTCCTCACCTGACCCGCGCGCGCGGGTCGAGGACTCCGTAGAGGACGTCGACGACGAAGTTCGCCAGTACGACGAAGAAGGCGGCGAACACGGACACGCCCATCAGCAGCGGCAGGTCCACCTGGTGCACCGCGTCCACCAGCAGCCCGCCGAGGCCGGGCAGCGCGAACACCCGCTCGGTGATCACCGCGCCGCCGAGCAGGGAGCCGAGGTCGATGGCGAACACCGTGACCACGGGCAGCAGCACGTTGCGCAGCGCGTACTTCCCGACGACCGTCCGCTCGGGCAGGCCGACCGCCCGCGCCGTGCGGATGAAGTCCTCACCGAGGACCTCCAGCATCTGGCCGCGCGAGAGCCGCGCGTACACGGCGGCGTTGATGAACGCCAGCACCAGCCACGGCAGCACGAGGTGCCACGCCCAGTCGACCGGGCTCTCCGCGAGCGGCACGTACCCGTTGACCGGCACCACGTCGAGCGTGAACCCGAACAGCAGGATCCCCAGCAGCCCCACCAGGTACGCCGGAGCCGACACCCCGGCCAGCGTCACCGTCATCGCGATGCGGTCGGTCGCCCTGCCCCGCCGCAGCGCCGACAGCACACCCGTGGCGACCCCGGTGGCGAGCCAGAGCACCGCGGCGCCCACGGCGAGCGACACGGTGACCGGCAGCCGGTCGCCGATGAGCGTCAGCACCGGTTCGCTCTGCTGGAAGGAGTAGCCGAAACACGGTGCGGCGCAGACGATCGCCGTCGCGCCGGTGCCGAACGTGCGGCCGGTGAAGATCCCGCCGAGGAAGTCGAGGTACTGCTGGATCCACGGCTTGTCGAAGCCCATGAACTGCCGTGCCAGCGCGAGGTTCTCCGGCGTGCACGGCTTGCCGCACGACATGATCGCGGGGTCGGTGGGCAGCAGGTAGAACACCGCGAACATGCCGAAGCTGACCACGAGCAGGACGACGACCATGCCGCCCAGCCGGGCACCGACGAAACGCAGCGTGCGGGTCACCGGCGCACCGCCGTCTTCGGGTCGAGCGCGTCCCGCAGCCCGTCGCCGAGCATGTTGAACGCCAGCGTCGCGAGGAACAGCGCGGCGCCGGGGAAGATCAGGAACATCGGATCGGTCTGCACCCAGTTGATCGCGTCGCTGATGGAACGGCCCCAGCTCGGCGTGGGCGGCGGGATCCCGACCCCGAGGAACGACAGCGCCGCCTCCAGGCCGATGTTGGCCGGGATGGTGACCGTGGTCAGCACGATGATCGGCGCCCACAGGTTCGGCAGCAGCTCGCGGCGGAACACGTGCACCCCGCCCGCGCCGAGCGCCCGCGCGGCACGCACGAAGTCGCGGTTGCGCAGGCTGAGCGTCTGGGCGCGCACGACACGGGCGACGCGCGGCCAGCCGAACAGGCCGATCACCGCGATCAGCAGCAGCGGCCGGGGGATCGAGGCCGGGGCGACGGCACCGACCGCGATCATGAAGATGAGCTGCGGGAACCCGAGCAGCACGTCGGTCACGCGGCTGACCGCGGTGTCCCACCAGCCGCCGGTGTACCCGGCGCTCGCGCCCAGCAGCACCCCGATGACCACCGACACCACCGTCGCCGCGAGTCCGATGAGGAACGACGTGCGTGCCCCGTAGGCGACGATCGAGAACAGGTCCCGCCCGGTCAGCGGCTCGACGCCGAACCAGTGGGCGCCGCTGATGCCGCCGAGCGCGCCGGCGCCCGTGCCGTCGGCGGGGTCGAGCAGGTCCGTGTGGTAGGTGTACGGGTCCTGCCCCTCGATCATGGCGAGCAGCGGCGCGGCGAGCGCGGTCACGATCACCAGCACGATGACGACGGCACTGGCCTGCGCCCACCGGTCACGCCGCAGGGAGCGCCACAGGCCGCGTGACGCCGGAGCGGCGGCGGGCACGGGCGCGCCGCCCGGCGACAGCATGTCGGACAACTGTTCCTCTGCGGGTCTGTCTGGACTGGACCACCGGACCTTAAGAAACCCGGCGAGATTCCGCCATGTGAGGGAACTCGCTTCCCACATTGTGGACACGCTGCCGGGTCGCGTCAACGCCCACCAGGACCAGTGCCACCGCCGCCAGAAGGGTGCCGAGCCAGGCCACCGACGGGTAGCCGAGGCCCGCGCCGAGCGCGAGGCCGCCGAGCCAGGGGCCCACGCTGATCCCGGTGTTGAAGGCGGAGATGTTCCCGGCGACGGCGAGCGTCGGGGCGCCGGGTGCGAGCACCGACACCCGCGAGTTGAGCGCGGGGTTCGTGGCGAACCCGGCCAGCCCCAGCAGGAACACCAGGACCACGACCGCGACCGCGTGCGCCGCCGTCAGCGCGAGCGCGGCCGAGACGGCGAGCAGGCCGGTGAAGCCCGCTACCAGCACGCCGCGGGGGTGCCGGTCCGCCAGCCGCCCGCCGAACGTGATCCCGGCGAGCGCGCCCACGCCGTAGGTCAGCAGCACGGCCGGTACCCAGCGCTCGGCCAGGCCGGTGGTCGTCACGAGCATCGCGCCGAGGTAGGTGAAGGTGCCCAGCAACGCGGCAGTGGAGACGGCGGTCATCGCGTAGGACAGCCACAGCCTGCCCGTGCGCAGCCCGCGCAGCTCGTCCCGCACGCGCGGCGGGTGTGCCGGCCGGTGGTCCGGCACAGCGAGCAGCACACCGATGGCGGCGAGCGCGCTGAGTGCGGCGACGGCCCAGAACGCGCCGCGCCACGTGGCGTGCTGCCCGATCCACGTCCCGGCGGGCAGGCCGAGGACGGTCGCGACGGTGAGCCCGCCCGCGACGACGCTCATGGCCCGCGCACGGCGGTCGGCCGGGACCAGCGCCATCGCGGTGCTGCCGCCGACCGCCCAGAACCCGGCGTAGACGAAGGCGCCGGCGAACCGGGTGGCGAACAGGACCGCGTAGCTCGTGGTCAGCGCCCCGGCGACGTGGACGAGCACGAAGACGGCCAGGAACGCGAGCAGGGCGCGCCGCCGTGGCCAGCGCAGGGTGAGGACGGCCAGCACGGGTGCCCCGGCCAGCATGCCGAGCGCGAACCCGGAGACGAGCAGGCCCGCCTGCGGGATGCTCACCCCGAGGTCGGCGGCGAGCTCGGGCAACAGCCCGGCGAGCACCAGTTCGCTGGTGCCCTGGGCGAAGATCGCGAACCCGAGCACGAGAACCGCGACGGGCATCAGAGCATCGACCCCCCGCTCGCGTCGAGCCACTGCCCGGTCACCCAGCGGGCGTCGTCGCTCGCCAGGAACGCGACGACGTCCGCGATGTCGGCCGGCTGTGCCACGCGCCGCAGCGGGGACTGGGCGGCGATCGCGGCGCGGCCCTCCTCGGTCGCGAGCCGGGTGGTGTTCATGTCGGTGTCCGTCGCGCCGGGCCCGACGGCGTTGACCGTGATCCCGCGCGGTCCCAGCTCCTTCGCCAGCGTCGCGGTGAAGGTGTCGATGGCGGCCTTCGACATGGCGTAGGCCATCAGCTCGGGTGTGTGCGCCCCGTGGGTGATCCGGGTGGAGACGTTGACGATCCGGCCGCCGTCCCGCAGCCGCGAAAGGCCTTGCTGCGTCACGAAGAACGGTGCTTTGGTGTTGACGGCGAAGACCTCGTCGTAGGTCGCCTCGGTCACGTCGGCGAACGGGATCCGGCCGCCGAGGACGCCCGCGTTGTTGACGAGGATGTCGAGGCCGTCGGCGTGCTCGTCGAACGCGGTCCACAGCGCGTCGGCGTCGCCGGGGGCGCCGAGCCGCGCCTGGATCGCGAAGGCCTCGCCGCCCGCCGCGGTGATCTCCTCGACGGTCTGCTTCGCGGCGTCGGCACTGCTGCCGTAGTGCACGCCGACGCGGACGCCGTCGCGCGCCAGCCGCAGCGCGATCGCCCTGCCGATACCGCGCCCCGCCCCGGTCACCAGTGCGGTCCTGCCCACGGTCGCTCCTTTCCCTAGCAGTCGTTACACAAATGACCGTACCAGGTTCGCTAACGATCGCTATAAAATGGCGGCCATGGTGACGAAAACCCGCGGCCGGCCGCGTTCCTTCGACCGGGAAGCGGCGCTGGACAAGGCGATCCGGCTGTTCTGGCGGCGCGGGTACGAGGCGACGTCGGTCCGGGACCTGACGGAGGAGCTGGGCATCGGGGCGCCCAGCCTGTACTCCGCGTTCGGGGACAAGCAGCGGCTGTTCGCCGAGGCGCTGCGGGTGTACGACGCGCAGTACGGCGGCTTCATCGAGGCGGCGCTGGCGGAGGAGCCGACGGCGGAGCGCGCGGCCGCACGCGTGTTCGCGGAGGCGCCCGGGCGTTACACCCGCCGCGGCCTGCCCAAGGGCTGCCTCGTCATCAGCGGCGACGGGGGTACGACGGACGCGGACGTGATCGGGTGCCTGCGGCGGCTGCGGGAGAGCAAGGTCACCGCCTTCGCCGCCAAGGTCCGTGCCGACGTGGCGGCAGGCAGGCTGCCGGAGGACACCGACGCCCGCGCGCTGGCCCGCTACACGATGTCCGTGCTGACGGGCCTGGCGCAGGCGGCCCGCGATGGTGCGTCGCGGGCGGAGCTGGAGGCCGTGGCGCGGATCGCGGAGCGGGCCTGGGGCTGAGGCGGCCGCGGATCGCTCCCGCAACGGTCCCTAGACTCACCTGCTGATGAGCGCAACGATCGTCGTGAAGGGGCTTGCCGCCGGGCACGGCGAACGCACCCTGTTCTCCGGGCTGGACCTGGTCGTCGCGCCGGGGGAGGTCGTCGGGCTCGTCGGGGTGAACGGCGCCGGGAAGTCCACGCTGCTGCGCCTGCTCGCCGGGCTGACGCCGCCCGAGGCGGGGGAGATCCGGCTGAGCCCACCGACCGCGACCGTCGGCCACCTGCCGCAGGAGCCGGAGCGGCGCGACGGCGAGTCCGTCCGCGCGTTCCTCGCCCGCCGCACGGGGGTCGCGGCCGCGCAGGCCGAACTCGACGCCGCCACCGAGGCGCTCACCGAGGGTGCGCCGGGCGCCGACGACACCTACGCGGCCGCCCTGGAGCGCTGGCTCGCGCTGGGCGGCGCCGACCTGGACGAGCGGACCGGCGAGGTCGCGGCGGAGGTGGGGCTCGCGGTCGACCTCGACCAGCCCATGACGTCGCTGTCCGGCGGCCAGGCCGCGCGCGCCGGGCTGGCCTCGCTGCTGCTCAGCCGCTACGACGTGTTCCTCCTCGACGAGCCGACCAACGACCTCGACCTGGACGGGCTCGAGCGGCTGGAGCGCTTCGTGACGGGACTGCGCGCGGCGACCGTGCTGGTGAGCCACGACCGCGAGTTCCTGGCCCGCACGGTGGACCGCGTGGTGGAGCTGGACCTCGCGCAGCGGCAGGTCACCACCTACGGCGGCGGCTACGAGTCCTACCTGGAGGAGCGCGCGGTCGCGCGGCGGCACGCGCGCGAGGAGTACGAGCAGTACGCGGCGACGAAGGCCGGGCTGGAGGCGCGCGCCCGGACGCAGCGGGCGTGGATGGAGAAGGGCGTGCGCAACGCCCGGCGCAAGGCTCCCGACAACGACAAGGCCGGCCGCAAGTTCCGCTCGGAGGCCACCGAGAAGCAGGCGGCCAAGGCGCGGCAGACGGACCGGATGATCGAGCGCCTGGAGGTCGTGGAGGAACCCCGCAAGGAGTGGGAGCTGCGGATGGAGATCGCCGCCGCCCCGCGCGCCGGCGCGGTCGTGGCCACCCTCCGCGGCGCGGTCGTGCGCCGGGGGGCCTTCACGCTCGGGCCGGTGGACCTGCAGATCGACTGGGCGGACCGGGTCGCGATCACCGGCGCGAACGGGGCCGGGAAGTCCACGCTGCTCGCGGCACTGCTGGGCCGGGCCGAACTCGCCGGAGGCAGCGCCGCGCTGGGCCCGGGTGTCGTCGTCGGCGAGGTCGACCAGGCACGGCGGCGCTTCCTCGGCGACGTGGCGCTCGCGGAGGCCTTCGCCAGGGAGGTGCCGGAGTTCGCCGACGCCGACGTCCGCACGCTGCTGGCGAAGTTCGGGCTGACCGCGGCCCACGTGCTGCGCCCGGCGGCGACGCTGTCACCGGGGGAGCGGACCAGGGCGGCGCTGGCGCTGCTGCAGGCACGGGGCGTGAACCTGCTGGTGCTCGACGAGCCGACCAACCACCTCGACCTGCCCGCGATCGAGCAGCTGGAGTCCGCTTTGGACAGCTACCCCGGCACGCTGCTGCTGGTGACGCACGACCGCCGCATGCTGGACGCGGTGCACGTGACCCCGCGGCTGGCGGTGTCCGGAGGGCGGGTCGCGGAGGGCTAAGGCACCCCGGATGAATGGCCATGCATCGCGTTGCATATAGTTCCACTCGTGTCCAAGGTGCTCACTTCCCTGCCTGTCGGTGAACGAGTCGGGATCGCCTTCTCCGGTGGTCTCGACACGTCGGTAGCGGTCGCGTGGATGCGCGAGAAGGGCGCCGTGCCGTGCGCCTACACCGCCGACATCGGGCAGTACGACGAGCCCGACATCGACTCGGTGCCCGGCCGCGCCGGCACCTACGGCGCGGAGATCGCCCGCCTCGTCGACTGCCGCGAGGCGCTCGTGGAGGAGGGGCTCGCCGCGCTCGCCTGCGGCGCGTTCCACATCCGCTCGGGCGGCCGCACCTACTTCAACACCACGCCGCTCGGCCGCGCCGTCACGGGCACGCTGCTCGTGCGCGCGATGCTCGAGGACGACGTGCAGATCTGGGGCGACGGCTCCACCTTCAAGGGCAACGACATCGAGCGGTTCTACCGCTACGGCCTGCTCGCCAACCCCTCGCTGCGCATCTACAAGCCGTGGCTGGACGCCGACTTCGTCACCGAGCTGGGCGGCCGCACCGAGATGTCGGAGTGGCTGCAGGCGCGTGACCTGCCCTACCGCGCGAGCACCGAGAAGGCCTACTCCACCGACGCCAACATCTGGGGCGCCACCCACGAGGCGAAGGCGCTGGAGCACCTCGGCAACGGCATCGAGCTCGTCGAGCCGATCATGGGCGTGCGGTTCTGGGACCCGGCCGTGGAGATCCCGGCCGAGGACGTGACGATCGCCTTCGAGCAGGGCCGTCCGGTGCGGATCAACGGCAAGGAGTTCCCGACCGCCGTCGACCTCGTGCTGGAGGCCAACGCGATCGGCGGCCGGCACGGCATGGGCATGTCCGACCAGATCGAGAACCGCATCATCGAGGCCAAGAGCCGCGGCATCTACGAGGCGCCCGGCATGGCCCTGCTGCACGCGGCCTACGAGCGGCTGGTCAACGCGATCCACAACGAGGACACCCTCGCCGCCTACCACGTCGAGGGCCGACGCCTCGGCCGCCTGATGTACGAGGGCCGGTGGCTCGACCCGCAGTCGCTCATGCTGCGCGAGTCCCTGCAGCGCTGGGTCGGCGCGGCCGTCACCGGCGAGGTGACCCTGCGGCTGCGGCGCGGCGAGGACTACTCGATCCTCGACACGACGGGGCCGTCGTTCAGCTACCACCCGGACAAGCTGTCGATGGAGCGCACCGAGGACTCGGCGTTCGGGCCGACCGACCGCATCGGGCAGTTGACCATGCGCAACCTCGACATCGCCGACTCGCGGGCGCGCCTGGAGCAGTACGTGGCGCTCGGTCTCGTCGGCAGCTCGAACCCGACGCTCGTGGGCGCCGCGCAGGCGGCCTCCACCGGGCTCATCGGCGCGATGCCCGCGGGTGGCGCGGAGACGATCGCCTCGCGCGGCACCGTCTCCGAGGAGGAGGGCCTGCTCGACAACGCGGCGATGGAGGCCGGGACCGACTGAGCGTCAGCCCCAGAACCCGCACTGGTGCTCGACGGAGAACTGCCGGTCGGGGATCGGCACGGACGTGCCGCCCGCGCGCAGCGAGAACGTCGAGCCGGGGTAGGTGGCCCAGCCGGGGTCGCCGGTGCGGATGAACGACGTCCAGTACCGCACCATGTCCCGCGACAGCTGCCGTTCCGCCGCGTCGAACGTCGGCGCGATCGGGGTGCCGTTGTCGAAGCTCGGCCACAGGTACGCCAGCTCCGCCGCGTGCCCGGCGCCCCACACGTACCCAGCGGGTTCGGGGCTCAGGCCCGGGCCCGTGCGGTGGTCGAACTGGTAGGCGTAGGTGCGCGTGTAGTGCGTGAAGGACCGGACCAGCGAACGCGTCGCGCATCCGCCGATACCGCCCACCGTCCCGGAGTCGGTCATGATCGCGCCGATCAGGTACGCCGCCGTGAACCGGTCGGACCGCTCCGGCCACGGGTAGCGAGCGAGGGCCGCCGCGCTGTAGTTCGTGAGCACCCACGACTCGTACTGCTCGCGCGTGGCGCCGACGAAGCCCAGCGCGAACGTGCGCCCTTCGTCCCGGTTCGCGCCGATCAGCAGCGGGACGCGGGTGAACTCGCCGGCGCGCACGACGCTGTCCGGCGGCCGCGGTAGCTCCGGCACGCCGCTGACGAGCGTGGGTGCCGCGTCGACGTCGACGAGCCGGGCCGCCGGAAGCGCCCGCAGGCACGCGACGTCCTGGCAGCCCAAGGACTGTGCGACGGCGGTGCCGCTCTGCTCGGCGGTCGTGAGCGGGGTGCTCGGGCACGCTCCACTTTGGATGATCGCCTGCTGGAAGAGCCCGCGCGAGGCGGGGGAAGCGAGGTGCGCGCACGTCGAGAAGCCGCCCGCGGACTCGCCGCCCAACGTCACCTGGTGCGGATCCCCGCCGAACCCCGCGATGTTGTCCCTGACCCAGCGCAGCGCGGCCTGCTGGTCGAGGAAACCGTAGTTGCCCGACCGCCCGGCCTCCGCGGTGAGCCCGGGGTGCGCGAGGAACCCGAACACGCCGAGCCGGTAGTTGATCGTCACCACGACGACGTCACGGCGTGCCAGCAGGCTGCCGTCGTGCTGGTTCGAACTGCCGTTCCGCAGACCGCCGCCGTGGATCCACACGAACACCGGGAGTTTCTTCGCGCCCGAGGGCCGCTGCACGTTGAGGTACAGGCAGTCCTCGGTCTCCGACCGCGGCCCGTTCGTGCTCGCCGCGGCCGGGCACCGGTTGCCGTACGCCGTCGCGTCCCGCACCCCCGTCCACGGGACGGGCGGGGCCGGGGCACGCCACCGCAGGTCGCCCGTCGGCGGTGCGGCGTAAGGGATGCCGAGGAAGCTGTCCACCCCGTCCGCCGAACTGCCGCGCACCACCCCGGCCCGGGTGTGCGCGTGCGGCGCCCCGGTGGCGGCCGTGGCCGTGCCGGTGGCGAGCAGGAGGAGCGTGACCAGCAGGGAAAAGAGCTTCACCACATCCTCCTCAGTGGACGAAGACGGTCCGGTTCAGCCGGATGTCGCGGGAGGACGAGCCGACCTGCACCTCGCGGTCGCCCGGTACCACCCGCCAGCCCCCGGACCAGTACGACAACGCGCGCCCGGGCAGCTCCAGGCGGATGCGGCGGCTTTCCCCCGGCCGCAGCTCCACCCTGGCGAACGCGGCCAGCTGACGGGCCATCGGCACCGGCGCCGAGGCCGGTGGCCCGAGGTACACCTGTGCGACCTCGGCCCCGGCGCGGTCACCGGTGTTGCGCAGCAGGAACTCCACCTGGCGCCCGTGCACGGACAGGTCGCTGTAGTGGAAGCGGGTGTAGGAAAGCCCGTGCCCGAACGGGAACAACGGCTCGACGTCGTGGGCGTCGTAGTGCCGGTAGCCGACGAAGATGCCTTCGCTGTACTGCGCGTGCCCGTTCACCCCCGGGTAGCGCTCGGGCGGTGCGGTCGGGGCGTCGGCCTCGCGCTTCGGGTACGTCACGGGCAGTTTCCCGCCCGGGTTCGCCTCGCCCAGCAGCAGCGCGGCGGTCGCGTCGGCGCCTTCCTGGCCCGGGTACCACATCTGCAGCACGGCCGCCGTCCGGTCGAGCCACGGCATGGTGACCGGATCCCCGGTGTTGAGCACGACGACGGTGCGCGGGTTCGCTGCCGCGACGGCGGCGACGACGGGATCCTGGTTGTCGGGCAGGGCCAGGCCCGGCCGGTCCTGCCCCTCGGTGCCCTCGTTGAACGCGAACAGCAGCACCGTCCGCGCCGAGCGGGCGAGCGCCACGGCCTCGTCGAGCGCCTGCCGCCGCCGCACCGGAGTGATCCACGCGAGCCGGACCTGCAACGGCGTGTCCGCGGCACCGGTGGCGGTGATGGTGAACTGGTGCGGCTGCCCAGCCTCGAGGTGCACGACCGTGCCCGCGTTGCCGAGCCCGTCGCCGGTGGCGAGCAGGCGGCTGTTGCCGCCGAAGATCGCGCCGACCGAGCCGATCCGCGTGCCGTCGAGCGTGAGCGAGATACCGCCCTGGAACGACTGCACCGCACCGCTGCCCTGGATGCGCAGGTCGTAGTCGCCGGTTTCGGGCGCGGTCAGCGTGCCGGTCCAGGTGCGCGTGGTGCCGGCGGGCAGTGCGGCGGAACCGGTGAAGTCGATCGTGCCCGTGGACAGCGCCGAAGCGGGGACGGGCGCCCCGTCGAGGTCCACGCCCGGTGCGTAGGGCAGTGGGCGGCCGGCCCGTCGCGCGAGCGCGCCGAGCGGGCTTTCCGCGAACTCGGGGACGACGTGCGCGCTCCCGCCCCCGCCGACGAGCGGGCTGCGGGCCGTCGGCCCGATGACGGCGACCGAGCGCAGCCCGGTGAGCGGCAGGACGGCGTTTTCGTTGCGCAGCAACACCGCGCCCGCCGCGGCGAACCGCCGGGCGGCGCGGGCGTGCCCGGCCCGGTCCAGGGGTGGCCGGGTCTTCGGGGTGTCGAACCGCCGCAGCTGGGTGACGACACGCCGTGCCGCGGTGTCCACAACGGACTCGGGGATCCGCCCCTCGCGCACCGCGGTGACGAGAGCGGCGAAGTACGTGCCGCTCGGCATCTCCATGTCGAGCCCGGCGAGGATCGCCTCCGTGCTGTGGGTCGCGCCCCAGTCGGACATCACGAAACCGCGGAAACCCCAGTCACCCCGCAGGATTTCGGTGAGCAGGTGCGCGTTCTCCGACGCGTACACGCCGTTGACGCGGTTGTAGGAGGCCATCACCGCACCGGCTCCGGCGCGCACTGCCGCTTCGAACGCCGGGAGGTAGATCTCGCGCAGGGTGCGCTCGTCGACGTCCGCGCTGACGGTCTGGCGGCCGTTCTCGAAGTTGTTGGCCGCGTAGTGCTTCACCGTCGCGATGAGGCCGGCTTCCTGGATGCCGCGCACCTCGGCGGCGACGAGCTCGCCCGCCAGCAGCGGATCTTCGCCCAGCGTCTCGAAGTTCCGGCCGGCCTGCGGCACGCGGACGATGTTGGTCATGGGGGCGAGCAGCACGTCCTGGCCCAGTGACCGGCCTTCCTCGCCGAGGACGCGGCCGTAGTCGCGGGCGGTCGCGGGGTCGAAGGTGGCGGCGAGCGCGACCGGGGCGGGCAGGGCGGTGGCGGGGCGGGTGACGCGGATCCCGGCGGGGCCGTCGGTCAGGCGGACCTCGGGGATGCCGAGGCGGGGCACTCCCGGGAGGTAACCGGCCTGCCCGAGCGAGGCCGGATCGGTGGCGCCGTGCAGCAGCGACACCTTCTCTTCGAGGGTCATCCGCGAGACGGGGTCCCCGGTCGAGGCGGTGGCGGTCAGCGCGGGGGAGAGGGCGACCGCGGCGGTCGCCAGCAACAGGGTGCGTCGATCGACGTCCATCGGCACAGCCGCCTCTCGTCGTTGGTCGGCGGGTGGTTTCGGTGCGTCGGCCAAGGTAGTGCGCGGAGCGGGGCCGGCGGAAGACCTAGTAGTCGGTAGGTTGTCACGGATCGATGAAGAAGCAGGTCACGCGGGGCTTCTGCGTGCGTTCGCTACCGTTCGTTAGGCTTTTCGGAGTCTAGGGTGGGGCATGCCCAGTACCCGCAAGCCCACGCGGCGGGGCGAGCGCACCCGCGCCGCGATCCTCGACGCCGCCGCCCCGCTGTTCGCCCGCCACGGCTACCGCGGCGCCCCGCTCGCGTCGGTCGCCGAAGCGGCCCGGTTGACCCAGCCCGGTCTGCTGCACCACTTCCCGTCGAAGGAGCGGCTGCTGCTCGCGGTGCTGGAGGAACGCGACCGCGAGGCGATGCGGTGGATGCGGGACACCTGGTCCGAGGGCGGGAGCGCGGCACTGCGCGCGCTCGTCGCGCTGGTGGCCCGCAACACGACGACGCCGGAGCTGGTGCAGCTGTTCACCGTGCTGGTGGGCGAGGGCGTGTCGGAGAGCCATCCCGCGCACGAGTACTTCGAGGAGCGGTACGAGCGGCTGCGGGGCAGCGTCCGCCGGGCGATCGCGCAGGGCCAGGACACGGGCGAGTTCCGCACGGACGTCGACGCGGCCGTGCTGGCGAACCTGGTGCTCGCGATGCTCGACGGGCTGCAGATCCAGTGGCTCCTCGACCGGGACCAGGACATGACCGCCGCGTTCGAGGCGTTCGTGCGGATCCTGCTGGAACACCTCGCGCCCCGGGACGAAGGGTAGGCGCGGCTGGGTCGTTGCGCCGGTTCCCCATCGGGGAGGGGTGCACCGCTACTCGGCGCGCGGGCGCGAGGCGCTGTGGGCGCCCGGCGGTGAGTGGGCTGCTCAGTGAGGGCGGGATTGCTGGCGGTGCTGGAAATCTGCTCCGCGGCGGCGGGATCGCTGCGCGGCGGGGGCCCCGCGACGGGGCCTGACCGGCGACGGGGCCTGGCCGGGCGGCGGCTCGCCCGGCACGGGCGCACCGCCGTGAAGCCGACGGGCGCCGCGGCTCCGCTCAGACCACCCGCAGGTCCTCCTCCACGGCTTCCAGTTCCGCGGCCGAGCCCTGCACCTTCGGGCCGGTGAACCACTTCCGCGCCGAGGCGAACCACCACACCGCCGCCCCGCCGAGCACCACGACGAACGCGACCGGCGTGTAGTTGAACGTTCGCACCGTGATCGGGGACGCCTGCGGCAGCATGAACAACACGAAGATCAACGCGACCCACACCGACGCCACGATCCCGACGAGGCGGCCCCACCGCCCGAGGTGCCAGGGGCCGCGCTCGAACGCGTCGCCCTTGCGCACCCGCAGGAAGACCGGGATCACGTACGCGACGTACAGGCCGACGGTGGCGATCGACGTCACGGCCGCGTACGCCGTCGCGCTCCACAGGTACGGCAGTGCGAGGACCAGTGCACCCACGGCGGCGAGCCACACCGAGTTCGTCGGCGTGCGGGTGCGCTTGTTGATGCGGTGCCACCACGAGGATCCGGGGATCGCGCCGTCGCGGGCGAAGGCGTAGATCATGCGTGAGTTCGCCGTCACCGACGCCATGCCGCAGAACAGCTGCGCGCCGATCGCGATCAGCAGGAGGAACTTGCCGGTGGTCGCGCCCGCCGCGTCGAGGAAGATCTGCGCGGGCGGGACACCGGTCGCGGAGTTCACCGCGCCGTCGTAGTCCTGGATCGCGAAAGTCAAGCCCAGCAACAGGATCCAGCCCGCGACGAGCGACACCAGTATGGAGTGGACGATCCCGCGCGGCCCGGCTTTCGCCGCGTTGCGGGTTTCCTCCGTCATGTGCGCGGACGCGTCGTACCCGGTGAGCGTGTACTGCGCGACGAGCAACCCGAGCGCGAACACGTACGGCGCGAAACCCCAGCCCGTGTTGTTCACGAAGTGCCCGAACACGAACGACGCGGACTGGTGGCGCGCCGGCACGAACGCCAGCACCGCCACGATCACCACGACACCGATGAGGTGCCACCACACGCTGACGTTGTTGAGGAAGGCCACCAGCCGCACGCCGAACGTGTTGAGCAGCCCGTGCAGCACCAGGATGATCGCGAGCAGGGTGATCGTGTGCCCCGGCGTGGCGGCGAACCCGAACTGCAGGTCGAGGAACGCGTTGAGGAACAGGGCGGCCCCGAAGTCGATCCCCGCGGTGACCGCGACCTGCCCGACGAGGTTGAACCAGCCGGTGAACCACGACCAGGCCGCGGCGCTGCGGGGCGGCGCCAGCTTCGCCGCCCAGTAGTAGAGCCCGCCCGCGGTCGGGTAGCTCGAACACACCTCGGCCATCCCGAGCCCGACGAGGACCACGAACACCCCGACCAGCGGCCAGCCCCACACCATCGCGGCGGGGCCGCCGGTGCCCAGGCCGAACCCGTAGAGCGTCAGGCAGCCCGACAGGATCGAGATGATCGTGAACGAGACGGCGAAGTTCGAGAAGGCCGACATGGTGCGCCGGAGTTCCTGCGCGTAACCGAGCTGGTGGAGCCGGATGCTGTCCTCGTCCACGGGATCCCCTCAATGGTCCAGGAACGCGCCAATGCGAGTCCGCAGAAAGTAGCCCCGCCGGGGAAGACCGTCAAGGACGGGCCGGGCCGTCACGCACGCGTGCTCGCCAGCTCGCCCTCCTGACCCGCGGTGTCGGTCCCGTGCGCCTTGGCGCCCGGCCGCCGCGCCACGAAGGCGTACCCGGCGCCGACGAGCAGCCCGCCGCCGACGAGGTTGCCGAGCCCGACGAACAGCAGGTTCCGCCCGAACGCCGCGAGCGTCACGCCGGGCACGTCCTCGAACAGCCCCAGTGAGAACGTCGTCATGTTGGCCACGACGTGCTCGAACCCGGACGCGACGAACGCCAGCAGGCACCAGAAGATCAGCGCCAGCTTGGCCCCGTCGGACTTCGTGCGCGCCGCCATCCACACCGCGAGGCACACCAGGAAGTTGCACAGCACGCCGCGGCAGAACAACGCGCCCGCGGACTCCGCGGTCTTGGCCTTCAGCAGGCTCGCCAGCAGTGCGGCACCGGGCGCCGCGTGGCCGGGGGTAGCCCCGATCGCCAGCACGCCGCCCTCGTGCACCAGCCACGCGAACAGGACCGAGCCGAGCAGGTTGCCCGCGAACGACACGAGCACGACGGCCACCGCCGCACCCACCCCGCGCCGCCGCACGAGCACGCCCTGCGTCATCGTCATCATGTTGCCGGTGGACAGTTCCGCGCCGGCGAACACCACGGCGGTCAGCGCGATGCCGAACACCAGTCCCTGCACCACTTTCGTCCAGGGCGAGTGCGCCGCGTCGAGTGGTCCGGTCGCCTCCAGCAGCAACACGACGGCGACCCCGATGAACGCCCCGGCGAACAGCGAGCTCACCAGGTAGCGCCCCGGGCGGCGCAGGTCGTCGATCTTGCCTTCGGCGACCTCGGCCTGCAGGCCGAGTGCTTCGGACGCGGGAATCGGCACGAGCTTGTCCTTTCTCCGTACGCTGCGGTGACGCCCGCATTCGATCTCCGTCCCGCGTCGCGGACGTGGCGGGCAGATCAGCGTGCGGTATCCGTTCACGCACTCGTGCCGGTATCCGGTGTGAAACCTCCCATCACCGGGTGATCCGGACGTTCAGGCGATATCGGCCGCCGCAGGGGAGTCCAGCGCCAGCAGCGCCAGCGCGTCGGCCGCGGGGGAGCCGGGTGCGGCGCTGTAGGTGACCATGATCAGGTTGTCGTCCCCGGGCAGCTCGAACACGTCGAAGTCCACCTCGAGGAGGCCGACGCCGGGGTGCCGGAACGCCTTCGTGCCGGTGCGGTGGATGTGCATGTTGTGCCGCGCCCAGTCCCGCGCGAAGGTGCCGCTGCGCGCGGACAGTTCGCCGACGAGCGCGGCGAGGTCCGCGTTCGCCGGGTCACGCCCGAGGTCGCGGCGCAGCATCGCGGCACAGGTGTGCCGGGCCAGCTCCCAGTCGACGTAGAACTCCCGCGCCCGCGGGTCCAGGAAGATGAACCGCGCGATGTTGGGCCGCGGTCCCGCCTCGAAGTGCGGGGCGTACAGCGCCCGTCCCAGCGCGTTCGCTGCCACGACGTCCTGCGCGGCGTTCTGCACCATGGCCGGGACGTCCATCGCGTCGAGGATCCGCCGGACCGACGGCCGCACGTGCCGCGCGGAGTGCCGGGGCCGGCGGGCACGGGCGCGGGCCAGGTCGAACAGGTGCGCGCGCTCGGCGTCGTCGAGCTGCAGGGCCCTGGCGATCGCGTCGAGCACCCCGTCCGACGCGCCCGCGATGTTGCCGCGCTCCAGCCGGGTGTAGTAGTCGGTGCTGACCCCGGCGAGCGTCGCGACCTCCTCGCGCCGCAGCCCCGGCACCCGCCGTTCGCCGCCCACGTCGGGCAGCCCCGCGCGCGCCGGGGTCACCCTGGCGCGGCGCGAGACCAGGAAGTCCCGGACGTCCTTCTTCCAGTCCACGGCTCCACGGTAGGCGCCGTTCATACCGTGAGCAGGACCTTGATCGCCCGTCGTTCGTCCATCGCCCGGTAGCCCTCGGCGGCGTCGGCCAGCGGGAGGGTGCGGTCGAAGACCTTGCCGGGGTCGATGGTGCGGTCCCAGATGAGCTGGATCAGCTCGGGCAGGAAGCGGCGCACGGGTGCGGGTCCGCCGTGCAGGTGCACCCCGGAGAAGAACAGCTCGCCGCCGGGCAAAGCGACGTCGTGCGCGACGCCCACGTAGCCGACGTGCCCGCCGGGGCGGGTCGCGCGGATGGCCTGCATCATCGACTCCTGCGTGCCCACGGCCTCGACCACCGAGTGTGCGCCCAGCCCGCCGGTGAGGTCCTTGAGCTTCGCGACCCCTTCGTCACCCCGTTCGGCGATGACGTCGGTCGCGCCGAACTCGGCGGCGAGCCGCTGTCGGTCGGCGTGCCTGCTGAAGATGACGATCCGCTCGGCGCCCAGCTGCTTCGCGGCCAGCACCGCGTGCAGGCCCACCGCGCCGTCGCCGACGACGGCGACCGTCTTGCCAGGCCCCGCCTCCGCCGCGACCGCGCCGAACCAGCCGGTGCCCAGCACATCGGACGCGGCGAGCAGGGACGGGACCAGGTCCGCGTCCGGCATCCCCGGGGTGGCCACGAGCGTGCCGTCGGCGAGCGGGACGCGGGCGCGCTGCGCCTGGGTGCCCAGCGCGCCCATCGGCTCGGCGTGCACGCAGCGGGACTGGTACCCGGCGCGGCAGATCTCGCAGGTGTTGTCGGAGGCGAAGAACGAGCCGACGACGAAGTCACCGGGCTTGACGTTGCGCACCTCGTCGCCGACCTCTTCGACCACGCCGACGTACTCGTGGCCCATCGGGGCGTCGTGGACGTCGTCGGCGCCGCGGTAGGGCCACAGGTCGGACCCGCAGATGCAGGCCGCGGCGACCCGGATGACCGCGTCCGTCGGGTACTGGATCTTCGGGTCTTCACGCTCTTCGACCCGGACGTCGCCGGGGGCGTGCATGACCACACCAAGCATCTCGTGTCGCTCCTCGTGAGTCGTTCGAGCACGGTCGCGCGGAGGGGCATACCCGCTGCGGCGGCCGTGACACGACCACGTTAGGTCGGCGGAGAGGGGAGCTGGGAGGTTCTGCGAGGCCCCCTCAGCCGGCTGCGGCGCCACCACCAGACGGCCGCGTGCGCCAGCGCGACGACCGTCGCCGCCCCGAACACCCACGCGGCGGCACGCAGCCCGGGCTCGCGGAAGGACAGGTCCACGCGGTGCTCACCGGGGGGCACGTCCAGCACGATCAGGCCCGTGGCGTCCTCCCGCACCGGGACGGCGGCACCGTCCACAGTGGCCGTGTAGCCGGGCCAGTTCAGCCGGGCGAAGAGGATCCGGCCGCCACCAGGCTGGGCGCGGTAGGTGACCGCCTCCTGCTCCGGCTGGGACCGCGAGTCCAGCACCTCGGTGCCGGGTGAGGCCCACGACACCCGGCCGGGGTAGGGCGGCGCGGACCGCGTCCACACGGTGCGGACGGCGTCGCGGGCCGCCACCTGCCAGCCCGGCGGGGGTGGCTGGTCGGCGGCCTCGGGCAGCAGATGCCGTTGCAGGACCAGGGTTTGCACGCGCAGCGCGTCCACCGGCGGGACGCCGGTGTCCGCGTCCGGCTGCCACAGCCGCCGGAAGGCGTCCGGGCACACCTCGCCCTTGTAGGTCATGCACAGCGCCGTGTTGAACTTCGCGAAGCTGATGCCGCTGTAGTGGTTGATCGTCTCGTGGCCGCGCAGGATGTTCTCGTTGCCGAACAGGAGGTCCCCGTTCGCGTAGTCCTCCGTGCGGACCGGCGTCTGGTCCGCGAGCTGCAGCACTGTGCCGCGCATCGTGACCGCGCCCTCCCGGATCTGGCTCACCGAAACCGGGCCCTCCGCGGTCGGCGCCGCCTTCACCGGGAGGTTCCCGGTCTGGTAGGCCATGATCGCGACCGTGCCGGCCAGCAGCACGGCACCGAACGGGCGCGGCCCGTACCGGCGGTGGACGACGACCGCGGCCGCGACCAGCGCCAGCACGGCGACGGTGGCGAGCAGGTGCAGCCAGGAGATCTCGGGGCTGAGCGCGGTCGAGAGGTACCCGGCCACCAGGACCAGGCACGCCGAGGCCACCGCCCGCCGCCGCACGTGGTCCCGCGCGAGCCCCGCGGACAGCAGCACCGCGACGAGGACGGCCACCCCCAGGTACAGGTGCTCGATGAGCCGGATCGGCCAGCGGAACAGCCACAGGTTGGACGGGCCGAGCACCAGCAGGAAGTAGATCCCGCAGATCACCGCGACGCTCGTGAGCGGGCGGGCCGCCCGGCGGAGCGCGCCGAACCGCACCCACGGCAGCAGCGGCACGGCGAACCACGCGAAGTACGTGGAGGGCAGGGTTTCGCGCACCGCGCCGTCCCAGTTGACGATGCCGGGCAGGTACGTGGGGGCGCTGGAGGTGAGCAGGTCGCCGAGGTGCGGCACCTGGAACATGTCGTTGCTGATCATGGCGAGGCCCTGCCGGTCGGTCACCGGCAGCACCAGCTGGAGCGGCAGGAACGCGGGGAAGGCGGCCGCCGCGACGCACAGCCCGATGAGCACGAGGTGCGCGATGGGGCGGAATCGGCGCCGCAGGGCCAGTTCGACGATGATCCCGGTGCTGACGATCGCGATGCCCAGTGCGGCGTACGGGTTCCCGGTGGTGATCGCCAATGCCCCGAAGGCGAACGGCACCAACGGGTTCAGCGCGCCGCGCACGTGCCGGCGCGCGGCCCACCAGAACCACGCCAGCCACGTGAGCGCCATCAGCTCGGCCGGCCAGCCCGCCGCCGCGTAGAAGAGCGTGAAGCCCCCGGCGGGCATCGCCAGCCCCAGCACCACCGACGGCACGCGCGCGGCGCCGTACTCGCGGCACAGCAGGTATGCGGCCATGCTGAGCAGGGCGAGGAAGGCGACGTTGACGACCGCCGAGGCCGCCGCGAGGTTGTCGAACAGCGAAACCACCACGTAGCCGAGCAGCTCGACGGGGTTCCACATCGCGTACTCGCCCTCGGCGGCGTAGTTGCCGCCGTACCAGCCCGCGGCGTCCATCATCGGCCAGTGCCCGGCACGCAGCTGCGTGCCGAGGTGGTGCCAGAGCGGCACGAACGACTCGGGGTTGTCGCCGACGAAGAAGAAGCGCGGCTGCAGCCAGTACGGGATCGAGAATCCGACGACGGCCACGGCACCGACGGCCAGGACCACGAGCCACTCCGGCACGCGGCGTGACCGCGGGGCGGGGGCCTCGGTGGTGTGGGACAGCGCAGTAGCGTTGCCGACCTCGGCGTCGAGCCCCATGGTCCCCCTATCGGACGTCACCCAAATGGCGTTACGGGCGATTTTCCGTCAGCGCACCCGGCCGTAGTCGCGCGGCCCCCACCAACCCCATTCCGTCTCGTCGGGCCCGCCGGTCCGCCAGCCGTACGCGGCGAAGAGGAAACGTTTCGCCTCCAGCGCGAGACCGTCGAGGTTGGCGGGCCGGTTCTTCGTGTCGTAGCCGGTCCAGAACCAGGCGCTGGCCCGGTCGGCGTCGGCGATCGCGTCGGCGGCGGCCGCGGTCGCGTAGTGGTCGGGGTGGTCGCCGGGGTTGCGGGCCGGATCGGGGTCGGCGACGTTGAGCCACGGCGTTTCGCCGCTGTCGCGGTGACCGGCCACGATCGCCCGCAGGGTCGCGACGACCGCGGGCCAGCCCTGGTACGGCGTGCTCCCGTCGAGCGGGGTCAGCGCGCCGAGCCGCCCGTCGCGCAGCATCGTGAGCGAGCCGAGGCCGAAGCCCTGCCCGTCGAGCCCGCCGTCGGGCAGGCGGAGCGGGTAGAGGAACCAGTTCGCCGCGCGGTACCGGGTCAGGGCGCGGCCGCCGAGCGTGATCGTCTCGGTGGTGACGGGTGGATCGCCGGCGGTGGCGTTCAGGGCGTCCACGAGGCCCTGCTCGCGCGCCTGCCACCAGCCGTCGGTGCGCCCGGCGTCCCCGCCCGTGGTCGTCACGTGCACGACCTGCGCGCCGCGGGTGTGTTCGTCGGCGAAGAGCTGGTTGCCCCGGAACAACAGCGCGTCGTCGGCGTGCGCCGCGAAGTAGAAGCTGTGTGCCATCCCCGCCTCCTCACCCCCGTAGTCGCGGTGGGGACCGGCGCCGTTTCCCCGGCGAGCCCGAAGTGGACGCCCAGTCCTGGATCGGGCTACGACCGGGGTTCGGTGGGGCCTGCGCCCAGCGTGAGCACTCGTTCGAAGGCGGCCCGCACGTCGTCCACCAGGGTGCGGGGGTCGTTGCCCAGGCGTTTGGCGGTCTGGTAGCAGGCGATGGCGATGTGCGCGGCGAAGCGGGCGGTGGCCTCGTCGGATCCGCGGCCGATGAGCAGATCGCCCAGTTTGTCGGCGATCTCCTGCACCTTCACGGCGTCGCGGGCGCGGAGTTCCGGGTGCTGCTCGATGAGCTGGAAGTGGCGGGTGTAGCCCTCCGGGTCGGCGGCCGCCTGGGCGCAGATCGCGAGCACGACCGGGCGGAGTTGCTCGATGGCTTCGGTCGCGCTCCGTGCGGCCGGGACGTCGTCCGCCCGGGCCGTCGCGTCGACCACCTCGAGCAGCTCCTGCTCCCTGGCGAACACGACCTCCTGCTTGTCCACGAAGTGGCGGAAGAACGTGGTGCGGCCGACTTCGGCGCGCTCGGCGATGTCGCCGACCGAGACGCCGTCGAAGCCCCGCTCGTGGAACAGCTCCTGGGCGGCCTCGATGATGCGCGCTCGCGCCTGGCGTCGCTTGCGCTCCACGAGCGGACGAGGCGAGGTCATGACCACCAGCATAGCAAGAGTGGCTTGCCGTTCCATGAGGAACTGCGTACAGTCTGGTACTGGGTACCAACAAGAACGGAGTACACAGTGATAGTGGAACTGCGCGCGGAAGACCGCCAGGCGATCAGCGAGACCCTGTCCCTGCACGGGCACCTGTTCGACGAAGGCCACCTGGACCGGCTCGGGGAGGTCTTCACACCGGACGTCGTCTACGACATGAGCGCTCTCGGCGTCGGAACCTTCGAGGGGATCGAGGCGGTCAGGAGCGCCGCCCTGCACCTCGGCGCGGACAACCCCATCGCCCACCACCTGACGAACATCGTCATCACCGGCGAGGAGGAAGGCCGGGCGACCGCACGCTCCAAGGGCCTCGTCATCCTGGCCGACGGGACACTCGCCAGCGTGACGCACCTCGACAGCCTGCGACGCCACGACGATGCCTGGCGCATCAGCCGCCGGGTCATCTCCCCGCAGCGCGCACCTCTGGGCGGAGCCAGCCCCGCCGACGCGGGCAACCGGTGACACGAAACGAGGGAACAGCCATGACCGAGCCGCTCGTCATCACCCGGGTGACCCACAGCTGCCACCTGATCCAGTTCGGCGACCTGACCGTGCTCACCGACCCCTGGTTCAGCCAGAAGCTCTTCTACCACCCGGGCGAGCCCGTCGCCTTCCAGCCGGAGACCCTGCCCCACCTGGACGCGGTCGTGATCAGCCACGAGCACTACGACCACTGCGACCTCGGCGCCTTCCGCCGCTACCGCGACAAGGACGTGCCCCTCCTCGTCGCCGGACCGGTGGTCGGGCCGGCCCGCAAGGCGGGGTTCACCAACGTCCGCGCGCTGGAACCGTGGCAGTCCGCCCGGGTCGGCGACCTGACCATCGCCGCGGCGCCCGGCAAGCACGGCTGCTACGAGGTCACCTATGTGCTCAGCGCCGGCGGGCGCCGCGTCTACTTCGCCGGGGACACGCTGCTCGTCCCGGAACTGCGCACCCTGACCGACCGGTACGGCCCGCTGGACGTGGCGCTGCTTCCCGTCAACGGCCTGCACATCCGGATGGCGGGCAACAAGCAGGTCGTCATGAACGCCGAAGAGGCGGCCGAACTCACCGCCGTGCTGCGCCCGAAACTGGCGGTGCCGCAGCACTACGCCTTCACCGGCGGCCCGATCGGCGACAGGCTGTTCCTCAAGAGCGACAAGGACCCCGCTCGTTTCGTCGAGGCCGCCCGCCGCCTCGTCCCCGATGTCCCGGTCACGGTCATCAACCCTGGAGAACCGCTGACCGTGTCCCCCTGAGTCCACGTGCGGCCGGGCAGGCACCGGTCGCGCCAGTGCGACTCCCTGGTTTCCGCGGGGGGAATCCGGCCCGGGGTGTGCCACGATGGAGCTTCACCCCGGCGGGCGAACCGCATCGAACCTCGGTGGGGAGTCATGACTGCTGGCGCTTCCGGGCCGGACCTGCGGGGCCGCGACGGCGAACTGCGGCGCCTGGACCAGCTGCTGGCCCAGGCGCGCGGCGGGACGAGCCGGGTGCTCGTGCTGCGGGGCGAGGCGGGCATCGGCAAGAGCGCGCTGCTCGACCACCTGTCCGCGCAGGCTCCCGGCTACCGCGTGGTGCGCGCGGCGGGGCTGGAGCCGGAGGCGGAGCTCGCGTTCGCGGGCCTGCACCAGCTGTGCGCGCCGCTGCTCGGCCACCTCGACCGCCTGCCCGCCCCGCAGCGCGCCGCGCTCGCGACGGCCTTCGGGCTGAGCACCGGTCCGGCGCCCGACCGGTTCCTGGTCGGGCTCGCGGTGCTGAGCCTGCTGTCCGAGGCCGCCGGGCACCAGCCGCTGCTCTGCCTCGTCGACGACGTGCAGGAGCTCGACAGCGCTTCGGCGCGGGTGCTCGCGTTCGTGGCCCGCAGGCTGCTCGCCGAACCGGTCGTGCTGGTCGCGGCCGTGCGGGCGGCGGACGGCGAGCACGGGTTCCGCGGGCTGCCCGAGCTCGCGCTCGCCGGGCTCGGTGACGCCGACGCGCGCGCCCTGCTGATGGGCGCGCTGGCCGGCCCGCTCGACGCGTCGGTGCGCGACCAGATCGTCGCGGAGAGCCGGGGCAACCCGCTGGCGTTGCTGGAGCTGCCGCGCGCGTTCACCCCGGCGGAGCTGGCCGGTGGCTTCGGCCTGCCCGGCCTCCCGCTGGACCGGCGGCTCGAAGCGGGGTACGCGCGCCGGTTCCGGTCGCTCCCCAGACAGGCCCGCAGGCTGCTGGTCACCGCCGCGGCCGAGCCCGCCGGGGACGTCGCGCTGCTGTGGCGTGCCGCGCGGGCGCAGGGCATCGAGCCCGCCCCGGCGTCCGGCGCGGACTTCGCGGAGCTGGTCGAATTCGGGACCAGGGTCCGCTTCCGGCACCCGCTGGTGCGCTCGGCGGTCTACCGGTCGGCCCCGGCGGCGGACCGGCGCGCGGCACACGGGGCGCTGGCCGAGGTCACCGACCCGGCGGCTGATCCGGACCGGCGCGCGTGGCACCGGGCCAGGGCCGTGTCCGGGCCGGACGAGGAGGTCGCGGTCGAGCTGGAGCGGTCGGCGGGGCGGGCGCAGGCCCGCGGCGGGCTCGCGGCGGCGGCCGCGTTGCTCGAACGCGCCGCGGCGGTCACCGCCGAACCCGGGCGGGTGGCCGCCAGGGCGCTGGCGGCGGCGCAGGCGAAACACCAGGCGGGCACGCCGGACGAGGCGCGCGCGCTGATCGCGCTGGCCTCGGCGAGCACGCCCGGTGAGCTGACCCGGGCACGGGTGGACCTCCTGCGAGCGCGGCTGGCCTTCACGTCGAGCCACGGCCGCGACGCCCCGCCGTTGTTGCTGGCCGCGGCGGAAAAGCTCGCGCCGCTCGACCCGGCGCTCGCGCGCGAGGCGTATCTCGAGGCGCTCGCGGCGGGGCTGTACGTCGGCCGCCTCGCCGGCGAAACCGGACTGCGGCAGGTGTGCGAGGCGATGCCGCCCGGTGCGGGGTCGGCCGGCTCGCTCGCGGCGGGCCTGGCGGCCGTCGTGACCGGCGGCTACGAGGCCGGCGGCCCCGCGCTGAAACGGGCCGTGGCCGCATTCCGGACCGCGGAGCTGCCGCAGGCGGAGGCGATCCGCCGGCTGTGGCTCGCCACCCACGCCGCGCACGACCTGTGGGACGACGACTCCTGGCAGGTGCTGGGCGACCGGCACGTCCGGCTGGCCAGGGAGGCGGGCGCGCTCGCGATCCTGCCGATCGCGCTGACCGCCCGGATCGGGCTGCACCTGTTCGCCGGGGAGCTGGACGCCGCCGCGACGCTGGTGGGGGAGGTCGCGGCGGTCACGGAGGCGACCGGCAGCGGCCTGCCCGCCTACGGGGAGCTGGCCCTCGCGGCCTACCGGGGCGACGAAACCAGGCTGGGCACGCTCGCGGAATCCATTGTGGACAACGCCGTCCGGCGGGGTGATGGGATGGGGCTGACGGTCGTGCGCCACGCGCAGGCGGTGCTCCACAACGGACTCTGCCGCTACGGCGAAGCGTTCGAGGCCGCGGCCGACGGCGCCGCCAACCCCGACGAACTCGCGTTCGCGAACTACTCGCTGGTCCAGCTCGTCGAGGCGGCGGTCAGGAGTGGCCGCCCGGAGCGGGCCGCGGACGCGTTCGACCGGCTTGTCGGCAGTACGCGGGCGAGCGGTACCGCGTGGGCATCGGGGATCGAGGCCCGGTGCCGCGCCCTGCTCGCCGAGGGGGACGAGGCCGAGCGCTCGTACCGGGAGGCGATCGAGCACCTCGGGCGCGGCCGGATGCGGCTGGAGCTGGCCAGGGCGCGGTTGTTGTACGGCGAGTGGCTGCGCCGGGCGGGCCGCCGGACCGACGCCCGCGCCCAGCTGCGCACGGCCCACGAGGCGTTCACCGCGATGGGGGCGGCGGGGTTCGCCGAGCGCGCGCGACGGGAGCTGGCCGCGACGGGTGTCGCGGCCCGTGAACGGTACGGCGGGGCCACCGTGTCCCTGACCGCCCAGGAGGCCCAGATCGCGCGGCTGGCGCGGAGCGGGTTCTCCAACCCGGAGATCGGCGCGCAGCTGTTCCTCAGCGCGCGGACCGTCGAATGGCACCTGCGCAAGGTGTTCGCCAAGCTCGGGATCAGCTCGCGGCGTCAGCTCCGGTCGGCGCTGCCCGCCGGGAAGCTGATCGCGTCCGAGTGAGGCGTCACTGGGCGGTCCACCCGCCGTCGACGGCGAGGAGCGCCCCGGTGACGAAGCTCGCGGCGTCGGAGCAGAGGAAGGCGACGGCTTCGGCCACTTCGCGGGGCTGCCCGATCCGCCGGAGCGGGTGGGCGTCGCCGAAGGAGGCGAGCATCTCGCGCCCGTTCTCCACGACGCCCTCCATGATGTCGGTGTCGATCACGCCGGGCAGCACGGCGTTGGACCGGATCCCCTTGGCGCCGCCCTCGATCGCGAGGACGCGGGTCAGCTGGGCGAGTGCGCCCTTGGAGGCGGCGTAGGCGGTCTGGGTCTCGAAGGCGACGACCGACGAGACCGAGGCGATCGACACGATGGCGCCGCCGCCGTGGTCCTCCATCACCCGGAACGCTTCGCGCGCCTGCACGAAGTTGCCGCGGGCGTTGACGCGCATGATGCCTTCGAAGTCCTCGACGGTCGTCTCGGTGACCGGCTTGTTGAGGGTGCGCCCGGCGTTGTTGACGAGGATGTCCAGCCGGCCGAACCGGTCGGTGGCCAGCCGCATCGTCGCGCGGGCGAGCTCCTCGTCGGCGACGTCGCCCACGAGCGCGGCGACGGTGTCCGGGTGGTCCGCGGCGAGCTTTTCCACGGCGTCCGACCGGTCGGTGACGACGAGCCGGGCGCCGCGTTCCCGAAGCAGCGTGGCGGTGGCGTGGCCGATGCCGCGGGCGGCACCGGTGACGACCGCGACGCGGCCGGTGAGGTCCCAGGAGGAGGTCATGGGGTCCACGGTCGTGGCCCGGCGCCCGGCGTGGGAGGGCGCGGTTTTCCTGGGTGGAACGCACCCAGGATGAGTCGGCGTGGCGCGCTTAACCTGGCCATATGGCTCAAACGGAACTGGGTGCCTACCTCAGCGCCCGCCGCGCCCAGCTCGGTCCCGAGGACGTGAACCTGCCCACCACCGGCAGGCGCCGCGTCCCCGGCCTGCGCCGCGAAGAGGTGGCGATGCTGACCGGCGTGAGCGTGGACTACTACGTCCGTCTGGAGCAGGGCCGCGAACGCACCCCGTCGGCCCAGGTGGTGGACGCGCTGGCCGCCGCGCTGCGCCTCGACGACGACGGCAGGGCGCACCTGTTCCGCGTGGCGGGGCTCAGCCCCCGCCCCCGGGCCGCCGGGGTGAGCAACCACGTCGACCCGAGCCTGCTGCAGCTGATGTCGGCGTGGCCGGACAACCCGGCGTTGGTCTACAACCGGGCGTACGACGTGCTGGCGTCCAACGCGATCGCCGACGCGTTGTTCGGGGCCTGGTCCCATTCGCACAACCTGATGCACGTCGTGTTCACCGATCCGCGGGCCCGCGTGTTCTACCGGGACTGGGAGGAGGTCGCGCGGAACTCGGTGGCCGGTTTCCGGCTCGGCTACGGCGAGGCGCCCGGCGACCCCCGGCTGCGCCAGGTGCTGGGTGAGCTGCTGGCGCAGAGCCGGGAGTTCACCGAGCTGTGGGCCCGGCACGACGCGCGCGGCAAGTCGCTGGAGCGGAAGCGCTTGCAGCACGACGGCGTCGGCCCGCTGACCCTGACCATGCAGACGTTCGACGTCCGGTCGAGCCCCGGCCAGGAACTGGTCGTCTACCACGCCGAACCGGGCTCGCCGAGCGCCGACGCGCTCAGGCTGCTCGGCTCGCTGGCGGCCGGCACGCGTCAACAGGCGTGAAGCGCCCTGCGAGACCACCCGCGCAGACGGCGGCCAGCGCGAACGCCACGGCTTCGTAGGTCATCGCGTGCCACAGCGCGTCCGCGGCGGCGGGCGCCGAGTAGGCGATGCCCGCGAACGTGACACCCAGTGTCCCGCCCAGCTGTTGTGCCGTGGGGAGCAGGCCCGAGACCGAAGTTGCCGCCTCCGCCCGGACCCTGGCGAGGACCTGCGTGAACGCCGACGCGGTGAACACCCCGAAAGCGGCGCCGCCGGTGAACAGCGCGAGCCACAGCGGCCACCCGGCACCCCCGCCGCCCAGCACCGCCGCGACCGCCACGGAGACGAGCCCCATCGCGACGGCGGACGCGGCCAGCGTCCACGGGCCGAACCGGCGGCCCGCGACACGCACGACCGCGCTGCCCGCCAGCGCGCCCACGGCGTACGGCGTGATGGCCAGTCCGGTCCGAAGTGGACTCCAGCCGAGCGCGCCCTGCAGGTGCGTGGACAGCAGCAGCGTGAACGAGGGCACCCCGGCGTTGAACACCAGGACGACGGCCAGCCCCCAGCGCGTCGCCGGTTCGGTGAGCGTGGCCGGGTGCACGAGCGGAGCCGCCACCCTGCGCTGGGACACCACGAAAGCCGCGAGCAGCACCACGGCCGACCCGAGGCTGAGCCAGGTCCACAGTGGCCAGCCCGCGTCTCGCCCCGCCGTCAGCGGCAGTACTAGCAGTGCCAAGCCCAGCAGGCTCAGCCCGGCACCCACCGGGTCGACGCGCTGCCCTTCGTGTCCTGAGTGGACGGACGGGAGCGACGGCGACAACACGATCGCGGCGATCCCCACGGGCACCGTCAGCAGCATCGCGGCGCGCCAGCCCAGGCCCAGCGGGTCGAGCTGGATCAGCACGCCGCCGAGCACCGGTCCCGCGAGCGAGGCCGCCGCCATCGTGGCCCCGTAGGCGCTCAGCGCGGCGGGCCTGCGGTGCGCGGGCAGCGCCGACTGGATGAGCGAGAGGATCTGCGGTGCCATCAGCCCGCTGCCGAAACCCTGCAGCAGGCGGCCCGCGACGAGCACGGTGGCGTCCGGCGCCGCGGCCGCGCCGAGTGAGGCCGCGGTGAACAACGCCATGCCGGCGACGAACATCCGGCGGTAGCCGTAGCGGTCGCCCAGCCGTGCCGAGACGAGCAGCGAGCAGGCGTAGGTGAGGGTGTACCCGGCGAGCACGAGCTGGCCCGCACCGGCGCCCGCGCCGAGATCGCGCTGCACGTCGAGCACGGCCACCTGCATGACCGTCACGCTGAACAGCTGCACGAACGTGCCCGACAGGACGATCGGCAGCAGGAGCCGCCCCGGCGGGCCCGGGACCGTCATCGGGACGTCCGCCGCAGTGCGGTCGCGGCGAGCACCTTCGCCAGCTCCGCGGGCCGCGTCACGAACGGCGAGTGGCCGCCGGGCAGGGAGTGCACGTGGAACGGCCGCTCCGGCGCGACGGCGTCGGCCTCGGCGATCATCAGGTCCTGGGTGGCGGGTGGCAGCGACTGGTCGTCGGTCAGCCGGATGAAGGTGCGGTCGACGCTGCCCCAGCGCCCCGGCGAAACCGGTACCGGGGTGCTGAAGCTCGCGTACGGGTGGTCGGGGTGGAGGAACTGGCGCCACGAGTCCGGGGCGTCCGCCGGCAGGTCGTTGAGGAAGGCGCGGCGCAGCAGGCCGATCTCGGCCGGGTCGGGGGAGAGCGGGTTGATCCGGAAGGCACCCAGCTCGGCGGGATCGCCCAGCATCGGGATCCGGACGGCGTCCGCGTTCTCCTCGGCGGCGATGTAGTCGGCGAACCGCGGGCGGCCCGCCGGGACGAACGCGGACAGGTACACGAGGTGGTCGAGCAGTTCCGGGGCCTGTTCCGCGGCGGCCGAGCACGGGCCGCCACCGGCGCTGTGCCCGACGAGGACGACGTGGCGGTACCGGGTGCGGGCCTCGGCGAGCGCGTCGAGCACCACCTCGGTCAGCTGCCCCATCGTGACGTCGTGCAGCGCGGACTTCTCGCCGTCGAGGCCGGGCTGGCCCGGCAGGTGGAACCCGCGGGGCAGCGGTGCGCCGAGCCCGCTGCCCGGCAGGTCGATCGCCACGCTCGCGAGGCCGTGACGCGCCAGTGCGCGCTGCGTCGGCGCCCAGTGCACGGAGGAGTGCCAGGCGCCGTGGACGAGCAGCACGACGGTCTCGGACGAGGACGGACGGTGCACGGGAATTTCCTTCCGGTAGAGCTGGTCAACGACTCCTCCAGCTCACCGGACGGCCCGGCCGTCATCCACCGGCATATCTCACCATGGCTCTCGCGATATCCCACACGTATCGTGGTCCGCGTGGAGGCCCGTCATCTGCGCTACGCGCTCGCCCTCGCCGAGCACCAGCACTTCGGCCGCGCCGCGGCGTCGCTCGGGATCGCCCAGCCGCCGCTGTCGACCCAGATCGCCGCGCTCGAGCGCGAGGTCGGCGAGCGGTTGTTCGACCGCACGCCACGCGGCGTGTTCCCGACGGCGGCGGGCGACGCCTTCCTCGCCAGGGCACGCGCGGCACTCGCGGAGATGGACCTCGCGCGCGTCGACGCCGCCCGGGCGGCACGCGGGGAGACCGGGCGCCTGCGCATCGGGTTCATCGGTTCCTCGCTCCTCGACCCGCTGCCCGGCGTGCTGGGGAAGTTCCGCCGGAGCCGCCCGGAGGTCCGGCTTTCCTTGCAGGAACTGGACAACGCCGACGCCGCACTGCTCGCGGGCGAGCTGGACGTGGCAGTCGGGCGGGGCGGCCCGCGAGGTGCCGGTGCCGAGGACCTGGTGAGCGTGCCGATCGGGGCGGACCACCTGGTGGCCGTGGTGTCCGTGGTGCACCCCTTCGCCGGGCGCCCGGCGGTCTCCGTCGACCAGCTCGCGCACGAGCCGCTCATCGTCAGCCCGGAGGCGGCGAGTTCGTACCTCAGGCCGTTGTTCGGCGCGGATCCGTCCGTGCTCGACGCGGCCGCGAAGGCCCGTGACGTGCACACGATCGCGGGTCTCGCCGCGTGCTGCGCCGGGGTCGGGCTCGGCCCGTCCCGGATGCGGCTGATCGCCCGCGAGGACGTCCGGTTCTGCGACGTCACGCCCCGTTTCCGGTTGCCGGACCTGCGGATGTCGTTCCGGGCGGCCGATTCCTCGCCGGTGCTCGCGGCGTTCCTGTCCGTGGTGCGGGAGAACTGCGCGGAGGTCGGCAGCCGCCTCGACGCCCTGCTCGCCCGGCACCCGGCTGCCACTGAGCGGCAACCGGCCCTTGGCGCGTCCTGAGCCGCCGGTCCACTGTGGTCACGGAAACCGCCTACACCACAAGGGAGAACCATGCCTCGCCAACCGCTCGAATCGGTGCGCCTCGACGACGTCGAGCTGGCCTACCGCGTCGCCGGTGACGGGCCGGAGCTCGTCGTCCTGCTGCACGGCTGGCCGCAGACCGGCGAGTGCTGGCGCCACCTCGCCGGCCCGCTGAGCGAGGGGCGCACCGTCGTCGTCCCGGACCTACGCGGGTACGGCGCTTCGGGGCTGGCGCGGTCGGGCGCGTACGACAAGCGCGCCACCGCCGCCGACCTGGGCGGGCTGATCCGGCACCTGGGGTTCACCTCCGCCACGGTGGTCGGGCACGACCGCGGGGCCCGGGTGGCACACCGCTGGGCGCTCGACCGTCCGTCCGAAGTGGACGCGCTCGTGCTGCTCGACATCCTGCCGACCCGGGTGGTGATGAACTCGTTCGACCGCGACTCGGCGAGCGCGATGTGGCACTGGTTCTTCCACCGCGATCCCGATCTGGCCCAGCGGCTGGTGTCGGGCAACGTCGAGGCGTACCTGGGGCACTTCTTTGCGCGGGTACGGGAATCCGGGGCCGTCGACGAGGAGACCTTCCAGCACTACGTCACCGCCTTCAGCGATCCCGCGCACCTGCGGGCGTCCTTTGAGGACTACCGCACCGGTTTCACGGTCGACCTCGAACGCGACGAGGCCGATCACGCGCGCGGGGTGCGGGTGCGGGCTCCGCTGCTGGTGCTGTGGGGCGCCGAAGACGGTCTCGCCGGGGCCGACGTGGTGCGGATCTGGCAGGAGCACCACGCCGATCCCGCGGCTGTGTCGGGGCGTGCCGTGCCCGGCGGGCACTACGTCCCCGAGGAAGCGCCTCGCGAAACCCTCGAAGCCGTCGAGGCGTTCCTCAAACAGCTGTGAGGCCGCCGTCGACGAGGAGTTCCACGCCCGTCACGTAAGACGCTTCGTCGCTGGCCAGGAACAACACGGCGTCGGCGACCTCGCGCACCTCCCCGGCCCGCTTCATCGGCACGCCGTCGATCTGCTTCGCCCGCCACACCGGATCCGCCGAGCCGCGGGAGGTGCGCATCGGCGGAAGCATGCCGGGGGCGACGGCGTTGACCCGGATTCCGGCGTCGGCGTGGTGCACGGCGGCGGTGCGCGTCATGGACTTCACGGCGGCCTTGGACGCGCCGTAGCCGAGGTGCACGCCGGGCTGGCCGATCGAGGCGGAGATGGACGAGAGGTTGACGATCGAGCCGCCACCCGTGCGGGTCATGGCGGCGGTGGCGTGCTTGATGCCGAGGAACACGCCGCGTGCGTTGACCAGCATGAGCCGGTCGAAGAACTCCGTGCTGGTGAGGTCGGGGTCGAAGGTGCCGCTGATGCCCGCGTTGTTGACCAGCACGTCGAGCCGCCCGGACCGCTTCGTGACCTCCTCGATCGCGGCCCCCCACGACGTCTCGTCGGTGACGTCGAGGTGCAGGTAGCCCGCGGCACCGATCTCCTTGGCCGTGGTGGCGCCCTCGTCGTCGAGGATGTCGGCGATGAACACCGTCGCGCCCTCGCGGGCGAAGGCCTCGGCCGTGGCGCGGCCCATGCCACCGGCGGCGCCGGTGATCAGGGCGGTCTTGTCGTGCAGTCGCATGGATGTGGTTCCTTTCACCGGATCACGGGCGCGCGTTCCGCGGCTCGCTCCATTGTGGACGTGTGCCTGCCCTTGACCGCCACCGCCACGACGCAGACCGCGGCGGGCACGAGCAGGGCGAGGAAGACCTGCCGGTAGTGCAGTCCGGCGGCGACGAGCACCGTGCCGGCGGCCGCGCCGCCGATGGCGCCGAAGCGCGCGATGCCGGTGGCCCAGCTGGTCCCCGTGGCGCGGATGGACGTGGGGTAGAAGGCGGCGGACAGGATCGGGAAGCCCGTGCCGACCGTGTTGGTGAACATGCCGAGCACGAAGATCAGGGTGCCGAGGACCAGCACGTGGGCGGGGGCGAGTGCGACGAGGACGAGCATCACGGCGGCGCAGCTCATCGCGACGGCTACGGTGCGGTGCAGCCCGAAGCGGTCCATCAGCCAGCCGATGCCCAGGTTCCCGAGCGTGCCGCCCGCCTGCAGCAGCAGGCCCATCGTCGCGGCGGCGGTCAGCGAGAAACCGACGTCGGTCATCAGGATTGGCAGCCAGCTGTTCATCAGGTACACGATGAAGAACGCGCACACGAACCCGGTCCAGATGGTGAGGGTGCCGAGCCGGAACCGGCGCGTGACCAGCCCGGCGACCGGGACGCGCGCGGCGACGGCGGGTTCGTCGAGCGAGAACCGGGTGTCCGTGCCGAACCGCTCGGGCACCACGCGGTTCATCAGCGCGACCAGTTCCGCCTGGCGTCCGGGCCGGCGGGCGAGGAACTTCGGTGACTCGGGCAGGGCCGCGGCGACGACGACGGCGTAGGCGAGCGGGAGGACCCCGCCCGCGACCAGTGCCCAGTGCCAGCTCGCGACCTGCACGAACAGGCTGGTGAGGTACCCGGCGACCGCCCCGCCCAGCGTCATCCCGCAGTAGGTCAGCGCCATCAGGTGGCTGCGCCGCCGGGAAGGGGCGTATTCGGACACGAGCGTTGTGGCGTTGGGCAGCGCGGCGCCGAGCCCGAACCCCGTGAGCACGCGCAGGACCGAGAACCACAGGATGTTCGTGCTCAGCGCGGTCGCCGCGCTCATCAGCCCGAAGAAGACGAGCGAGGCGAGGATGACCTTGCGGCGGCCGAGCCGGTCGGCGAGTGGCCCCGCGATCAGCGAGCCGAGCGCCAGGCCGAGGAGCCCGCTGGTGACGACGGGCCCGAGCTGGGCCTTGCCGATGTGCCAGTCCGCGATGAGCGAAGGCCCGAGGTAGCTGACCATCGCGACGTCGATCCCGTCGAGGGTCGTGACTCCCAGGCACAGCAGCAGGACCCGGCGTTGCAGGCCGCCGACGCCGTGCCGGTCGATGACGGTGCGCAGGTCGAGGGTGGGCATGTGTCCTCCGTTGGACGGTTATGCGGGTGCGGTCCCGGCGAGTGCGTCGGCGAGCAGACGCCGCAGATCGGCTCCGGTGACCGGGTGCGGGTTGGCGTAGGGTGCGGCGAACGCTTGTGTGACAACGGTTTCCACGCCGTCCTCCGGCATGCCCAGTGCCTTGAGCGACATCTCCGCGCCCAGGTCCCGTGCGAGCCGGAACAGGTGTGCGGCGGGGTTCTCCGTGCCCAGCGCGTGCTCCAGCGCGGCCCGCGCCCGGGGCGCGGCGGGCAGGTTGAGGGCGAGGACGTGGGGGAGTACCGCGGTGTGGGTCTGGGCGTGCGGGAGGTCGAAGGTGCCGCCGAGGATGTGGCAGAGCTTGTGGTGCAGGGACATCGTCGTCGAGCCCAGCGCGGTGCCCGCGAGCCACGCCCCGTAGAGGGCGTCCGAGCGGGCCTCCAGGTCACCGGGATCGGCGGCCACGCGCGGCAGGGCGGCGGCGAGGGCCCGCACCGAATCCGCCGCGGCGAGCGCCGTGACCGGCGAGCAGTCGGGCGCGTAGAGCGCCTCGGCGGAGTGCGCGAGGGCGTTCATCCCGCTGGTGACCGACAGCCCGGGCGGGAGCGTCACGGTCAGCTCGGGGTCGTAGACCACTGTGGACGGAAGCACGCGCGGATCACGGCCGGTGGTCTTGCGGTCGGCGCCGGTCAGGCCCCAGATCGGCGTCATCTCGGACCCGGCGTACGTCGTGGGCACCGCGACGATCGGCAGCCCGGTCTCCTTCGCGACCGCCTTCGCCAGGCCGATCGCCGAGCCTCCGCCCACGGCGAGGCAGCCGTCGGCACTGGCTGCCCGGGCACGCGCGATGGCCCGCTCCGCGACCGCGACCGGCACGTGCATGGTGGCGTGGGGGTGAGGTTCGGCGGCCCGGCCGCCGAGCGGGGCGGTCAGCTCGGCGGCGAGCGCGGCCTGTTCCGGGGTGGACACGACGAGCAGGCGGCGCAGGCCGAGGCGATCGACCTCCTCGGGCAGCCGGTGCCGCGCGCCGACCGCGAAGACGACCCGGCCGGGCCGGGTTTCGTGGACGAAGTCGAGGCTCACGGCGTGACCTTGTCCAGGACCACGTCGAACTCGATGAGCCGGAACGGGTTCCCGGTCCCGTAGTGCCGGGCGCGTCCGGGGTCGTCGACGGTCGTGACCGGCCGGATCAGCGACTCCTTCACGCCGAACACCGTGTCGGAGTCCAGGTACGGGCTGCCTTCGACGAACACGTGGGTGGTCAGCGGGGCGTGCCCGGCGGCTTCGGCGATGACGTGGATGTGCGCCGGCCGGTTCGGGTGCCGCCGGGTCGCGGCGAGCAGGCGGCCGACCGGGCCGTCGTCGGGAATGGGGTAGTAGCGCGGCACGACGGTCCGCAACCAGAACCGGCCGTGCTCGTCCGTGGTGAACAACCCCCGCAGGTTGCGCTCGGGCTGGACGCCGGGCTGCTGGACGTCGTAGTACCCGGCCCCGTTGGCCTGCCACACGTCGACGCGTGCGCCGGGCAGCGGGGTCCCGTCGGACGAGCGGACCTGCCCGGCGAACACGCACGGCTCGCCGTTGTGGTCCAGGGAGATGTTCGCCCCCAGCTCCCGCGGCGGCGAGTCGACCAGGTGGAACGGGCCGAGCACGGTGGTGTCCGTGGCGGCGGGGGACTTCCGGTTGTTGATCGCGTCGACCAGCATCGACACGCCGAGCACGTCGGAGAGCAGGACGAACTCCTGCCGCGTGTCGTCGCACTTGTGCCCGGTGGCGGTGAGGAAGTCGATCGCCTGCTGCCATTCCGCTTCGCTGGGCTCGACGTCCTTGACGAACGCGTGCAGGTGCTCGACGAGGCTCGTCAACACCTGCTTCAGCCGTGGATCGGGGGTGGCGGCGAAGCTCTCGGCGACGACCTGCGCCGAGTTCTCCTCGGAGAAGCCGGTCACCGGGCACCCTCCAGGTTCGTGGTCCAGGACGGGGCGGGCAGACCGGTGGCGTCGAGGACCTCGGCGCCCGCCTCGTACGCGAGCCGCGCCGCTTCGGCCGCTGGCAGCGCGTCCAGGTCGTCGGAGAACACCTCGACCGATACCGGCGCGCTGACCCCGTGCTCCCGCAGTGCGGTCAGCACTTCGCGCGTGTCCCCGGCACCGCGCCCGGGGAGCAGGCGGCGGTGCCGCGCCTCCTCGGTGAGGTCGGGCCCGGGTTCGGCGCGCACGTCGCACAGCTGCACCGTCGTGATCGTCGAAGCGGGGATACCGGTCAGATCCCCGGCACGGGCGCCGGAGCGGAACCAGTGCCACAGGTCCAGCGTGATCCCGGCATTGGGTCGCCCCGCCGCCGTGACCACCTCCCACACCTCGCCGATCGTGCGCACGTGGCTGTAGGGCAGGAATTCGAACCCCACCAGCACGCCGTGCTCCGCCGCGCGGTCGCACAACGCCCCGAACGGCTCGACGAGATCGGACAGCGGGTGCTCGGCGAACATCGGCACGTTGAGGTGGCGCACGCCGATCCGCCCGGCGAAACGCAGCATCGCCTCCTCCGCGGGATCCACGCCGAGGGCCCAGTCCCAGTTGTGCTCGAACTCGAGCACCCGCAGCCCGTGCCGGTCCAGCAGGTCGCGGATCTCCTCGTCGGCCATGTCCGCTTCGAGGTAGTCGCGCACGCGCAGCCCGATCCCGGTGAACCCGGCCGAGGCCGCCGCCGAAACCCGCGTCGGCAGGTCGGCCGCACGCAGGGTGTTCGCGCTGCAGTTGAGGAACTTCTCCGTCACACCAGCCATTTCGCACCCTCGTCGTAAAGCCGCTCGACCGCCTCACCGGTCAGGCCGGGCAGCCCGGTCCTGACCGTGAACCCGGCCTTGGTCTGCACGTAGCCCAAGTGCCGGTACCCGACGGGGAACCGGTTCAGCAGCTCCTGGTCGAGCACCAGTTCGGCGGCCGGGTCGACCGGGTCGAGCCGGTCCTTCTCGTAGATCGGCTGCCTGCGCACGATCTTCCACCGCCCCTCGTGACGGGCGCAGAAGTCGTAGAACCGGCCGGTGCACACGACGTCGACCTCGACGCCGTCGACCATCGCGCGCTGGCTGATCGTCATCTTCGTCTGGGCGACGGCCCGGTCGCCCTCGATGTCCGCGGTGTGCCCGCCCAGGAAGTGCAGGATGCTCACGCCGCGCTCGAAACCCGCCTTGCTGGCGGCGATGAACTCCGCCGCCGGGCCGTGAAACCACGTCGCGCTCATCCAGCCCTCAGGGTGCCACACGGTGGCGAACCGCTCCCAGTCCCCGGCGTCACGCCACACCGCCCAGTTCTCGACCAGCTCGCGCACGGCGAGCCTGTCCTCGAAGTTGTTCCCCACCTTGGCAAATCTCCTCACTGTACTCAATGGACGGCCGGGGCGAGCTGGGTGCCCGCGGCCACGTGCAGCACCTCGCCGGTGATGGCCGCGGCCCGGTCGGAGACGAGGAACGCCACGGCGTTCGCCACGTCCGCCGGTTCCACCAGCCTGCCCAGCGGCGACGCGGCGGCGAACCGCCCGGCGTGCTCCGCCAGGAGCCCGTCGCCGGCCTTCTGTGTGTTGAACGGGGTGCGCATGAAGCTCGGCGCGACGACGTTGACCGTGACCCCGAGCGACCCGAGTTCCTGGCACGCTGCCCGCGTCAGCCCGACGAGGCCGGCTTTCGAGGCGGAGTACGCCGGCGTCCAGCCGCCGCCGAGCCACACCCGGGAGCCGATCGACACCACGCGCCCGCCGCCCTGCCGCCGCCAGCACGGCACGCAGTGCTTGATCATCAGCGCGGGCCCGGTCAGGTTCACTTCCAGCGTCGCGCGCCAGGTGTCCGGCGCCATGCCCGCCAACGAGTGCGCGGGCTCGATGCCCGCGTTGTTGACCAGCGCGTCGACCCGGCCCCACGTCCGGTCCACCTGCTCGACTGCGGCCCGCACCGACTCGTCGTCGGTCACGTCGGCTTGGACGGGCAGGACCTCACCGCCCAGCGCCGCCGCGGCGTCCGCCGTCCCTTGCCGGTCCAGCAGTGCGACCCGGAAACCATCGCCGAGCAGGACTTCGGCGATCGCCTTGCCCAGTGCTCCGGCTCCGCCGGTCACGATCGCGACGGGGGCGTTCATGCGGCGTGCTTCCCGGCGAACTCGACGATCGTGCGGGCCACCGCGTCGGGCATGGACAGCATCGGCGAGTGGCTCGCCTCCAGTTCGCTCCACGAGTGCGTCCTCGCCGCCATCATCCGCTGGACCTCGGGGGTGCAGGCGCGGTCCAGCGTGCACACGACGAAGTGCGAGGGAACGGCCCGCCACGCCGCCCGCGAGACCACCGCCACCCGTGTCCCGGCGTGCTCGGGCGTGAGGCGTTCGACGGCGTAAGCCGCGTCCTCCGGCGCGCAGTCGTGGTAGAAGGCGTTGCGCGCGGTGTCCGGGTCGATCACCAGGTAGTCGCCGACCTGGCGGATGTCGTCCTTCCCGGCCTGGGAACCGGCTTCGGCGTCGTTGACGGACGCGACCGACTCCCCGGGTTCGAGGCAGAACGCGCTCACGTAGACCATCGCGCGTACGTTCGGCGCGGCACCGACCTCGGTGAGCAGCGCCCCGGAATACGAGTGCCCGACGAGGACGACGTCACCGTCGATCCCGGTGAGGACACCCGTGAGGTGGTCGCAGTGCCCGCGGAACGTCGGGTCACCCGGGGCGCGGTCCTTGCCGGGCAACGTGACCGCCACGCACGGGTGGCCGTCCGCTTCCAGCAGCGACGCGACGCGCTCCCAGGCCCAGCCGCCGTGCCACATCCCGTGCACGAGGACGAAGGTGGTCATGCTGCCGTCCTTCCGGTCAGAGTCTTGTCCGATGTGGAGTGATCATCTGTGGCACGTCGTTCCCGCAGGCAGTAGGTGAGGACGATGCCGACGACGTAGAGCCCGGCGATCAGCCACAGCGTGCCGGCCACGCCCAGGGGCCCGACGAGCCCGGCCGAGACCGGACCGAGGAACTGGCTCACCCCCGCGCCGAGGTTGAGGATCGCGATGGCCGCGCCGACGCGGTGTGGCGCCAGTGCGGGCGCGATCGCCGACAGCGGGACGAAACCCGACAGCCCGGCGCCGTAGACGACCGCCACCAGGAGGATCGCCCAGAAGTTCGGGCCCGCCAGCTGCGGGACGTAGTAGAAGGCGGGCACGCTCAGCGCGCACAGCAGCCCGCCGAACCACGCGACGGTGCGGACCCGGCCGATGCGGTCGGCGACGTAGCCGAACACGACGTTGGCGAGGATGTTGGTCAACGTCAGCGTGCCCCAGACCGTCTGCCACTGCGGCGTGGACAGCCCGACGTCCCGGACCATGAACGTGCTCAGGAACACGACGAACGCGTAGAACCCCAGGGTGTTGATCACCCGGACGATGCCGGCGAGCCCGATCCTCGGCCGTTCCGCGACGATCGTGAACGCGCCGAGGACGGAGCGCAGGCTGGTGCGCAGCCCGGCCGGGGCGGGCCTGCGGGCTTTCACGAGGAACAGCAGCAGGAGCCCTCCGACGCCGATGAACGCCAGTGACGAGGCCAGCGTCCCGAACTCCCCGAGCACGGGGAGGACCGCGCCCGCGTAGTAGGAGCTGACCACCCCGAGGCCGAGCACGAAGAAGAACCAGTACCAGCCGACGGCCTTGCCCAGCGCGGCTTCCGGCGTGTCGGTCGCGACCCAGACGAGGAAACCGTAGGAGAACAACGGGTAACCGAGGCCGCGGACGCCGAACGCGAGCAGCATGACCGTGAAGTTCCCCTGTGCGAGCGCGACGAGGAACGCGACCTCGAAGACGACCCAGATCGCGAACCCCGCGAGCATCACGCGCCGGGGGCCGAAGGCCTCCGCGAGCGCGCCCGACAGCCACGCGGCGACCGCGACGACGAACCCGTAGACGCTCCACAGCAGGGACGTCTGCCCAGCCCCGAAACCGTGCTCGGCCAGGTAGGGCGAGAGGAACCCGGATTCGATCCCGTCACCGATCATGAACAGGGTGAGCGCCACGAACCCCCAGCGGAGGTGGGGGACGATGCCCTGCCGGGCCCAGAACCCGCTCACCGGCTTTCCCGTCCAGTGGCAGTTTCGCGGCCTGCCTGACGTGCCGACATCCCAGAACCTCCTTGTTCCGCTGAGTTTTCCCTGCCGGGCCCCGATCCTGCGGGCCGATCACCGGCCGGCACCAGCGCTCGTTGCCATCCAGTGGCAATCGCGGCTACATTGCGGAGGTGGCGGGCCGGACGAACACCCCTGGGCAGACGGTTTCGCGGCGGTTGCTCAGCGTCCTCGACTGCTTCGACGTCGCGCACCCGGCGTTGTCGCTCACCGAGGTCGCGACCCGCAGCCGCCTGCCCGTGTCGACGGCGCGGCGGCTCATCGGCGAGTTGTGCGCGTGGGGCGGCCTGGAACGCCTCGACGACGGCCGCTACCGCGTGGGGATGCGCCTGTGGACGATCGGCTCGCTCGCGCCGCGGCAGCGGGGGCTGCGGGAGGCGGCGCTGCCGTTCATGCACGACCTGTTCCAGGCCACGCAGGAGAACATCCAGCTGACCGTGCTGGAGGGCACGCACGCGCTGTGCATCGACAAGATCTCCAGCTCGAAGGCCGTGCCGACGATGACGCACATCGGCGGCCGCCTGCCCCTGCACGCGACCGGGGTGGGCAAGGCCATCCTGGCCTTTTCGGACAAGGAACTCCTCCGGTCGGTCGCGGACGCCGGGCTGGCGCGGATGACCCCGCACACGATCACCCAGCCGGGACGGCTCGCCGCCGCGCTCGCCGAGGTGCGGAAGACAGGGGTCGCCTACTGCTACGAGGAGATGACGCTGGGCGCGGTGTCCGTCGCGGCCCCGGTGCTGGGCATGGACGGCAAGGTCCGCGCCGCGCTCGGCATCGTGGCGCACTCCCGCGCCGCGGTGGACCGGCTCGCTCCGGCCGTGCGGGCCGCGGCGCTGGGCATCGCGCGGTGGACGGGGTGAGGGCGCGTTGCGGTCGCGGCTGTCGGTGAACGGATCGCCCCGGCGCGCGGCAGGAGGCGTGAACCCGGTTCCGCCGTCGGCGAAAGTGGGGCCGCGCGAGCCGGTCCGCCCGTTACCGTGGCGCCGTGGACACGATCACCGGTACCGCCGCGGGGGTTCCGTTCACCGCGGTCCCGCCCGAGCAAGCCGACGGATCCGCGCCGCTGCTCGTCACCTGGCACATGCTGTCCGCGCCACGCACGCACGCGGCCTTCGCGGCCGCGCTGCCCATGACCGGGGTGCCGGCGTGGCGGGTGCACCTCGGCATGCCGATGTCCGGGGTCCGCAGTCCCGCAGGCGGGTTCGACGCCGTCTTCGACCTCATCCGCCGGGACGCGCTCCTCGCCTTCCTCGCACCCGTCGCGCGGCAGGCGGCCGCCGAGTTCCCCGCCGCGCTTTCCGCGCTGCGCCGGCAGCTACCCGTCGACGACGGGCCCACCGTGATCCTCGGCGCCTCACTCGGCGGGACCGTGGCGCTGCGGGTGCTGGCCACGGGGGAGATCCCGGTGAGCGCCGTCGCCCTGGTCAACCCCGCCGTGCGGATCCGGACCGCCGCGGAGATGACCGAGGGGATCGCCGGGAAGCCGTACGAGTGGACGGCCGAAGCCGAAGAGGTCGCGCGGGAACTGGACTTCGCCGCGGGGGAGTTCCCGGGGGAGCCGCCCCTGCTGCTCGTCAGCGGGGAACGGGACCACCCCGGCCTCCGGGCGGACGCGGCCGCGCTGGCCGGCGCCCTGCGCGCGCGGTACGCGAACCCGGAGACCGTCGAACTCGTCACGGTGCCGGATCTCGCCCACCCGCTGGCCGAGGAGCCGGGACTGGAGCCGGCTCCTCAGCTGCCCACGGCCAAGGTCGTGGACGAGATCCTCACGCGGTGGTTCACACCACCTTCGCCGTGACGTTGTACGCCTCCACGCGCAGCTTCGGGTGGTCGACCTGGCGGCGCGGCGACACCGTGACCACGCGGCTTTCCCCTGGCAGGAGCCAGAAGTAGTTGTCCCCGTAGAGGGTCGGCAGCACGCGGTCGACGCCGTTGCGCTCCCGCAGGGACAGCCGCACCATCGCCGCGACGGTGCGGCCGGTGTTGCGGATCGTGGCCACGTGACCGTCCCTTGTGGACCGGAAGTCCACCGACAGGCTCGTCCGCGCGAGCTGGTTCAGCGCCCGCATCGCCGTGTCCGCGCGGTACCGCCAGTAGGTGTTCTCCGAAAGCACCGTCCCGCGCCCGTCGGTCATCGTCAGGCGCAGCAGGTGCAGGTCGGGCTGGGCGTCGGTGAACGGCACCGTGAACGCGGCGGTCGTCGAAATCGGGGCGACATCGAGGACCTGGCGCGACGGGGCACCGATCGGTGCTCCGTCCAAACCATACAGTTGCGCGGTGACGGTCACGCCGGTCAGCGCCTGCGGGGTGTGGTTGACGGCCTTGACCTGCCACGTGGACAGGTCCGCCTGCACGTGCCGGGACTCGCAGCCCTTCCGCGCCCCGTAGTAGCTGCCGTTGACGTCCAGGTCGTAGTCGTAGGTCTGCCACACCGTGCTGTGCCACGCCGGGTGCGACATCCACAGCAGCACCCCGGTCGCGTCCTGCCACAGCTTGGCGTTCCACGCCTCGAAGATCGCCCGCATGCTCTCGTAGTTGACGAACTGCGCCTTCCGGCAGAACTCGTCCAGGCTCGTCGACGGCGCGAGCCGCGCGTCGATCGCCCCCTGGTAGCCCTGCACGCCCTGGTTGCCCTGCGTGGACCAGTCGTGCAGGAACCACGGGCCGCCGATCGGCCAGCCGGGGTCGCCCTCGCCGACGAGGTTGCGCATGCTCTCGACCACGGACACGGTCGGCAGCCCGATCTCGCTCCAGAACCCGGCCTTGCCGCCGGTGGCCTGGCCGGTGAAGTACATCCTCGGATCCAGCCAGAAGTACGGCCCGTCACCGGTGATCACGCCGCTCGCCGAGTTGCCCTGGTAGAGCAGGTCCGTGTTCCGCGTGACGATGTCCCGCAGCCCGTTGTCGAGCACCGTGGGCGGCGTGCCCTCGTTGCAGCCGAACCAGACCGTGGCACACGGGTGGTGCCGGTACCGCAGCACGGTGTCCTCGGCCTGCGCGAGGAACACGTCGTGGTTGGCCGGATCCGTCGACCAGCCGTCCCAGAACTCGTTCCACAGCAGGATCCCGTACCGGTCGCACGCCTCGAACAGCTCCTCGCGGTAGGAGGAGCCCACCCAGTTGCGGATCATCGTGAAGTTCATGTCGCGGTGCATCGCGACGACGGCGTCCACGCGCTCGGGCGGCATGCGGCGCAGCAGCTCGTCCCAGCCCCAGCTACCGCCCCGGCAGAACACCTTGACCCCGTTGACGAAGATCGTCAGCGGCTTCGGCGTGTTGTCGATCGACGCGACGTCCGTCCACGTGTTGCCGTCCTGCGATACCTGGATGCGGTAGGTCTGCGCGTACGCCGTCTCCCACGTCAGCACGACCCGGTCGAACCCCACGGCCTCGCCGAGGTCCACCTGGAGCCACTGGCCGTCCTGGTACTGCGAGGACCACCGCGTCGACGGGTTGCCGTCCACGGCGTTCTCCGGCGGGTTGCCGTCTCCCACCGACGAGGCCGTGGCGGTCTTGCCCCGTGCCAGGTCCGTCCCGGGTGCCGCACTGTCCACAACGGACATCGTCCAGAGCGAGAAACCCCAGTTGGTCGCCCGCCGGTCGCCCTGCATCCGGACGTAGCGGGCCTGCTGCCGCGGGAAGTCCACGGTCTGCTCCGCGCGGCTGTCGGAGATCACCACGGGCAGGTCGTAGGTGTAACCGATCTGCCGCAGCCCGATCCGCAGCGTCCGCCGGTCGCTCACGGTCCGCCCGATCGCGGCGGTCAGCACGAGGTCGTGCAGCGTGGGATCGCCGTAGCCGTTGGGCCACCACAGTTGCGGCCGGTCGATCCGGACCCGGGAGAAGACTGCCTCCGTCCGCTGGCCTGCCGCGACGGTGACGGTGCTGGTCAGCGACTTGCCCGCGAAGGCCGCGGTGACGTTCACGCGCTGCGTCACGGTTCCCGCGTTGCGCACCGGCACCGTGACCGTCACCTCGGCGACGCTCGTGTCCGGCAGCTTCGGCAGCACGGTGTCCACCCGCGCGTCGCCGAGGACGATCGCGCCGGTCGAGCGCAGCCGCACGTGGTTCCAGATCCCCGACGCGCGGTCGCGCACGGCGGGCATCCAGTCCCAGCCGGACACCGCGAGGTACGTGGGCGAGTTCTCGAACATCGTGCCGCCCGCGTCCTTCCACGCGCTGCCGTCGGGCCCCTTGTCGCTGGGGCTGCCGGGGTGTGGCGGGGGCGAGATCTTCACCGCGAGGGCCTGGTCACCGGTGCGGCGCAGGGCGGCGGTCACGTCGAGCGCGGCGCGGCCGAACGGGTGCGCGAGATCGCCCACATGGGCTCCGTTGAGCCAGATCTCGGCTTCGTGGTTGACGCCGTCGAACTCCAGCCACACGTGGCGGCCCGGCGAGGTGTCCAGTCCGCGGGGCAGGCGGAACGCGCGCCGGTACCACCAGTCGTGCCGGGAAAGCGCTTCTGGGACGTGCATGTTGTTCATCCCGGACACGGGGTCGGGCAGCTGGCCTTGTTCGACCAGCGACGCGAGCACCGTGCCCGGCACCGTGGCGGGCAGCCAGCCGCGCGTGTCGACCGGGGTGCCGGACAGCACGGCGCCGTCGTCGCTGGGCGCCCAGTCCGCCATGGTCAGCACCCAGCCGGACTCCAGCGGCACGGTGCCGTCGTCGGCGACCGAGAGGTCCGGGGCGTCGTCCCGCTGCCGCACCGGCCAGCTGGTCCAGCCGCGTACCGCGGGCCGGGCCTCCGTGCTGGTGCCGTACACCTGGAAGCCGTTGAGCCCCAACGGGTTCGTCGTCGAGCGGCGGGAGGCCGACAGGCGCACCCAGCGGGCGGGCACGGCCGGGGTCAGCGGGATCGTGACCACGCCCCCAGTGCCGTTGTCGGTGTGGTGGACCGTCCGCCACGTGCGGCCGTCGGGGGAAACGTCGAGGTCGAAGGACACGGCGTAGCTGGACAGCACCTCGAAACCGGTGCTGTGGCTGCGGGACGCGCTCAGGTCGATCGCCGGGTCGCCCGGCTGGGCCTCGAAGGTCAGCACGACCGAGCTGATCAGGCACCGGCCCTGCAGGTCCACGACGATCCACTGGCCGTCACCCGGCGCGGCCCGCCAGCCCGAACCCCGCACGCCGACCTGCGCCAGGCCGTCCACCGCGAACTCGGCGGGGGTGGCGGCGTAGTCGGTGGAGGACACGGTGACCGGGCGGAACAACGCGAGATCGGTCTTCGCGCCCCCGGGTGCCGGGGCGGCCGCCGCCGCTTCCGGCACCAGCCCGAGCACCCCGAACCCGGCGAGCAGCCCGGTGCCCGCGGACAACACGTTCCGCCGCGAAATTCCGCTGGAGTCCTGCGTCATCGACAACTCCTGTCCCCATCGACAAGCCACTGACAACGTTGACAGGAAGCTTCTGCGTTCCCGCCCGGAAGGTCAACGGGCGGAGCAGGACAGGAATCCGGACAAGATCCGGGCGGGGCGGGGCGGGATGCGCGTGGGTGCAGGAGGTGAGCGGGCACGGAAGGCGGGCGAGATCCGGCCGGGACGGGACGGGCGCGGATGGCGGACGCGGATGGCGGACAAGATCCGGGCGGGAGGCGGGCGAGATCCGGGCGGGGGGCGGGCGTGAAGGCCTGGCGCGGAGGGCGGGCGCGCAGGGCGGACAAGATGCGGCCGAGCACGGAATCCGGACAGGATCCGGGCGCGCGCCGAGGCGGTGACGCGCGTGCCGCGCCGCCCTATCATCAGGCGATGACTCGCGGCTCGGCGACGGTGGTGCTCCGGCGGCGGCTGCCGTTGGCGGCGGGGGGCAGGGGCAGGCCCTCGTGGCTGCCGGGGTGGTCCCGCGCGGCGGCGATGCGCGCCGTCCGGGCGACCCTCGTCGTCCCGGGACTGTTCGCGCTCGGCTACACCGTCCTCGGCGATCTGCAGGTCGCCACGTTCGCCGCGTTCGGTGGCTTCGCCACGCTGGTGCTGGCGTCGTTCGGCGGGCGGTGGCAGGACAAGCTGCGCGCGCACCTCGGTCTCGCGCTCGCGGGCACCGTGCTCGTCGTGATCGGCACGGCCGTCAACGGGTCGGTCCTGCTCGCCTCCCTGATCACCATCCCGGTGGCGTTCGCGGTGCTGTTCGCCGGGGTCGCCGGGCCGAACGCCGCCTCGGGCGGGACGGCGGCGCTGCTGGCGTACGTGCTGCCCGCGGCCTCTCCCGGCACGCTCGCCGAGGTTCCCGCGCGGCTCGGCGGCTGGTGGCTGGCGTCGGTCGCGGGCACCGCCGCGGTCCTGCTGTTCTCACCCCGCGCACCGGGTTTCGCGCTGCGGGAAGCGGCGGCGCGGTGCGCGCGGGCGCTGGCGGACCAGCTCGACGCGGCGCTGGCCGGCGACAGCGATCCCGCGTTCCGCACCGCCGCGGTGGAAGCGAAGCACGAGCTGCAGACGACGTTCACCTCGACGCCGTACCGGCCCACCGGGCTCGCGACCCCCGACCAGGCCATGGACAGCCTCGTCGGGCTCCTCGAATGGTGCGCGTACGTGATCATCGACAGCGTCGGCGAGTACCGCGACCTGAGCGCGATTCCCGAAGTGGAACGGAAACTGCTCGCCGAAACGGCGACGGTGCTGCGTGAAACCGGGGCGTTGCTGGACGACGGTGCCGTGCGGGTGGACCTCGAACCACTGGAGCGGCAGCTCGGCGAGAGCGTCGAATACCTGCGGCGCCTGAACAGCGACGGGGACGGTTACGCCGACGCGGTGCACCTGTCCTTCCACGCCCGCACGGCGGCGGTCGCGGCGCACTCGGCGATGACGGACGCGCTCATCGCGGCCCACCGCGCCGATCCGTCGGCGGTGCCGGGTTCGCGGCGCCGGTGGTACGGCGAGACCTTCGAAACCGAGGCGCTCGGCGAGCGGCGGCTGGCGGGGCTGGTGGCCGCGGCGGGCGTGGTCTCGCGGCACGCGAGCCTGCGGTCGGTGTGGTTCCTCAACAGCGTGCGGGGCGCACTCGCACTGGCGGCGGCGGTCGCCGTCGCGGACCTGACGGGCGTCGAGCACGGGTTCTGGGTGGTGCTGGGCACCCTGTCGGTCCTGCGCACGAGCGCCGCCGCGACAGGAGCGACGGCATTGCGCGCGCTCCTCGGTACGGTGGTCGGGTTCGTCGTCGGCGCGGTACTGCTGCTCGTCATCGGCACCGGTCCCGGCGCGCTGTGGATCGCGCTGCCGATCGCGGTGCTCGTGGCGTCCTACGCACCGGGTGCCCTGCCGTTCGCGGCCGGGCAGGCGGCGTTCACCGTCGTGGTGTCGGTGCTGTTCAACCTGCTCGCCCCGGCGGGCTGGGAGATCGGCGTGGTGCGCATCGAGGACGTCGCGCTGGGCTGCGCGGTGAGCTTCGTCGTCGGGATGGTGTTCTGGCCCCGCGGTGCGTCCTCGGTGGTGGCCGACGACCTGGCCGACGCCCTGCGCGCGGGCGGGGCGTACCTCGCGGAGTCGGTGGACTGGGCGCTGGGCCTGCGGACCGCGGAACCGCAGCCGGGCCCCGCGATCGCGGCGGGGGTCCGGCTCGACGACGCGCTGCGCGGGTTCCTGGCCGAACAGGGCTCGAAACGCCTGCCGAAGGACGACCTGTGGCGGCTCGTCGCGGGCACGATGCGGGCGCGGCTCACGGCGTACTCCCTGGCGGGGCTGCCGAACCCGGAGGCGGGGCCCGACCGGTTCCGGACCCAGCTCTCCGAGCAGGCGGGGCAGCTGGCGGCGTGGTACGACCACCTCGCCTCGCGCCTCGACCGCACCGATCACGGGGCGGTTCCGGTGCTGGCGCCGCCGGAGTTCCGCGATCCGCGGGCGGCCGGGGCGAAGGCGGCCGACCTGCACTGCGCGCTGTGGGTGGGGGAGCACCTCCGGCACCTCATGGGGCGCCTGGACGAACTCGTCCCGCCCGCGATGCTCGTCGCCGACCTGCGCCACCGGCCGTGGTGGCGGTGACTCAGCCTGCCCAGGCAGGGTTCCGCCCCGTGAGGCCGAGTATTCGGTCCAAAGCCGACGCCGAGGCCGGGACGGGGACCTCGGGCCCGTAGACGCCCATCGCCCTGGCCTCGCCGGCGGTCGCGACCACTCCGTCGTGCAGGCGCTTCAGCAGGTTCTCCGGCAGTTCGAAGGGCCGGCCGGTGGCCCGCGCGAGGTCCCAGCCGTGGACGACCAGTTCGCCGAGGACCATGTCGGCCACGAGCGCGGCCGGCATCTCGGTCGGCCCGCCCATGTGGGTCGTGCCCTCGTGCGAGCCCGGCGAATCCCAGGCGTCGACGAGGTCGGAAACCCGTTCCAGCAGGACGTTTCGCGGGTCATCACCGTCTACTTCGGAGGGTTCGACGATCTGCTTGCGGCCCGCGCCGGCGAGCGACGGAGCCCACTGGGCGAGGTGCCCGACGAGGGCGCGCACGTCGAACTCGGTGCACGGGGTCGGGTCGGTCAGCTGCTCGGGCCGGATGCCCCTGACGACGGTGGCCAGGGCAGCGGCCGCGGTGGAGATTTCGGACATGCCCGCAGGTTAGGACGCGGGCGGCGGGCGCGTATTGAACGAACGCGACATAGAATCCGCTGCCGTGGAAAGGGATGCCCGCGAGCTGGGCGGCGCGTGGGCGAGGTACCAGCGGCTCGGCTACCCCGAGCCGTGCGCGGCGCTGCGGCCGTGGATCGCGCGGTACTGGGTGGTGGACTGGGACTACGAGGAGCCGTACCGGCAGAAGATCGTGCCCTACCCGAACGTGCACCTGTCCTTCCACGACGGCCGCGCCTACGTCAACGGCGTCGCCGGCGGTCACCAGGTCCGGGTGCTGGAAGGCGTGGGGCACGTGCTCGGGGTGGCGTTCCGGCCCGGCTGTTTCCGGCCGTGGCTGGGCACGTCAGTCTCGACGCTGACCGACCGCGTCGTCCCGGCGGAGGAGGTGTTCGGCCCGGACCTGCCGCGTGATCCGGACGTCGGCGAGGTCGAGGAGTTCCTGCTGGCCCGCCTGCCCGCGCCGGATCCGCGGGCCACGGCAGCGGCCGACGCGGTCGCGCTCGTCGCGGACCAGCCGGGCATCACCCGGGTGGAGGAGCTGGCCGAGCGGGCAGGCCTGAGCGTGCGCGGGTTGCAGCGGCTGTTCGCCGAGTACGTCGGCATCGGGCCGAAATGGGTCATCCGCCGCTACCGGCTGCACGAGGTCACCGAGCGCATGGCGGCGGGCGGCGACGTCGACTGGGCCGCGCTCGCGGCCGACCTCGGGTACGCCGACCAGGCCCACTTCGTCCGCGACTTCCGTTCGCTGTTCGGCGAGCCGCCCACCTGGTACGCCCAGCGCTACTGACGTGGGGACCCGGCGCACCGGGTCCCCACGACCCCCTTCACCACCAGGGCGAGGTGCAGCGCGTGGACGACGAGATGCCGTGCACCATGCCGCACGCCCGGAACTGCCAGTTCGGGTCTGAGCTCGTGCGCTGCGCCGCACTGGTCTTCGTGGTGTTGGGGCTGTCCACGGCGAACGGACCGCACTGCAGCCAGGTCCGGCCACCGTCCCGGGTCCAGTCCATCCAGACGAGGTCGCCGGGCTGGTTGGGGGTGAGGATCTTCGCCCACCCGCGCAGCACGCCGCCGACGTAGCCCTTCTGCAGCTCCACCCTGATCAGCCCGCCCGGCACGGTGACGTTGACGAACTCGCCGTTGATCCAGTCGGGGATGTCCACGAAGCCGTTGGCACCGTGCTCGCATTCGCCTGCGGTCTCCGTGCCCGCCGAGGCGGCCGGAGCCATCAGCAACGACCCCGTCAGCGCCGCCGCGAGCGCCAGCACCGCTGCGGCCAGTCGAGTACGCATGAGGAGAACTCCCTTCCTTCGGAGACCTCCTGCCTGGCGGAAGGGGGTTGTCCGGCGCCGGTGCCGCGGGGATCGAACGACAAGGTCCGGACAACCGCGGTCACCCGCAGGGTGGGCGGTAGCCCACTCCGGGGAAGTAGCGCGCGGTCAGCCGGGGGAAGGCCTCGCGGCACACGCGGGCCGCCACCGACTCGACCTCCGTGTCCCACAACCGGATCGTGTGGTCCGCGCCACCGGTCGCCAGCAGCCGCCCGGTGAACGCGACGGCACGCACCGTCTCGGTGTGCCCGGTCAGCGTCGCGAGCAGGCTGGGTCGCCGCGGGTCGGCGATGTCCATGTCGATCGTCCACAGAGGACGCGAAAGGGCCCGGCCGATCGCGGGGACCGGCCGGGCCCGTGCTTCCGTGGTGCCCCGATCAGGCGAGGTCGAAGCGGTCCAGCTCCATGACCTTGGTCCAGGCCGCGACGAAATCGTTCACGAACTTCTCACGCGCGTCGTCACTGGCGTAGACCTCCGAGAGCGCCCGCAGCTGCGAGTTGGAGCCGAAGATGAGGTCCACCGGGGTGGCGGTCCACTTCAGCTCGTCCGTCGCCGCGTCACGGATCTCGTAGACGTTCTCCTCGGTCTCCGACGCCTTCCACCGCGTGCCCGGCGCGAGCAGGTTGGTGAAGAAGTCGTTGGTGAGCACGCCCGGCTTGTCCGTGAGGACACCGTGCTGGGTACCGCCGTGGTTCGTCCCGAGCGCCCGCAGGCCGCCGACGAGGACGGTCATCTCCGGCGCGGTCAGGTCGAGCATGTAGGCGCGGTCGACCAGCAGCACCTCCGGCTGGAGCTTCTCGCCGGCCCGCAGGTAGTTGCGGAACCCGTCGGCACGCGGCTCCAGTACCTTGAACGACTCGACGTCGGTCTGCTCCTGGCTGGCGTCCGTGCGGCCCGGGTGGAACGGCACGGTCACCTCGACGCCCGCGTCCCGCGCGGCCTTCTCGACGGCCGCCGAGCCCGCCAGCACGATCAGGTCGGCGAGCGAGATCTTCGCGCCACCGGCCTCGTTGAACTCGCGCTGGATGCTCTCCAGCTTCTCCAGGACCGGCGCCAGCTGCTCCGGCTGGTTGACCTCCCAGCTGCGCTGCGGCTCCAGGCGGATGCGGGCCCCGTTGGCGCCACCGCGCTTGTCGGTGGACCGGAAGCTCGCCGCCGACGCCCACGCCGTGGACACCAGCTGGGCGGTGGTCAGGCCGGAGTCGAGCACCTTCGCCTTGAGGGCGGCGATGTCGGACTCGCTCACCAGCTCGCCCTCGACGGGCGGCACCGGGTCCTGCCACAGCTGCGGCTCGGCGACCCACGGGCCCAGGTAGCGGCTGACCGGGCCCATGTCACGGTGCAGCAGCTTGTACCAGGCCTTGGCGAAGGCCAGCGCGAACTCGTCCGGGTTCTCCAGGAACCGGCGGGAGATCTTCTCGTACGTCGGGTCGAAGCGCAGCGCCAGGTCCGTGGTGAGCATGGTCGGCTTGTGCTTCTTGTTCGGGTCGTACGGGTCCGGGATGATCTCCGGCGCGTCCTTGGCGACGTACTGCTTCGCGCCGCCGGGGCTCGTGGTGAGCTCCCACTCGTAGCCGAACAGGATCTCGAAGAAGCGGTTGCTCCACTCGGTCGGCTTGTCCGTCCACGTCACCTCGAGGCCACTGGTGATCGTGTCCGGGCCCTTGCCGCTGCCGTGCGTGCTCAGCCAGCCGAGGCCCTGCGCCTCCAGCGGGGCGCCCTCGGGCTCGGGGCCGACGTGGTCGTCGGCGACGGCCGCGCCGTGCGTCTTGCCGAAGGTGTGGCCACCGGCGATCAGCGCGACGGTCTCCTCGTCGTTCATCGCCATCCGGCCGAAGGTCTCGCGGATGAAGTGCGCCGCCGCGAGGAAGTCCGCGCTGCCGCGGGGCCCCTCGGGGTTGACGTAGATCAGGCCCATCTCGGTGGCGCCGAGCTCGGGCACCATCTCCGAGTCGGTGACGTAGCGCTCGTCACCCAGCCAGTCGTCCTCGGGGCCCCAGTAGATCTCCTCGGGCTCCCAGGTGTCCACGCGGCCGAAGCCGAAGCCGAAGGTCTTGAAGCCCATGGACTCCAGCGCGACGTTGCCCGCGAACACGAGCAGGTCGGCCCACGAGATCTTCTGGCCGTACTTCTGCTTCACCGGCCACAGCAGGCGGCGCGCCTTGTCCAGGTTCGCGTTGTCGGGCCAGCTGTTGAGCGGGGCGAACCGCTGCGCGCCGTCGCCCGCGCCGCCGCGGCCGTCGTGGATGCGGTAGGTGCCCGCGGAGTGCCAGCTCATGCGGATCATCAGGCCGCCGTAGTGGCCGAAGTCGGCGGGCCACCAGTCCTGCGACGTGGTCAGGACCTGGATGATGTCCTGCTTGAGCGCCTCGACGTCGAGCTTGGCGAACTCCTTGGCGTAGTCGAAGTCCGCGCCCAGCGGGTTGGACTTCGACGAGTGCGCGTGCAGCACCGTCAGGTCGAGCTGGTTGGGCCACCAGTCGCGGTTCGTGCGCGGGCGGCCCGCGGACTTCGGCGTCGGCGAGCTGATCGCCGGGTTCTCGCTCTCGCTGCCGTGCGAGGTGACGGAGTCGTGCGCGACCGGGCAGCCCGCCGCGGCCTTCTTGTCCACCCCCTGTGCGCTGGAGGGGGTGTTGTCCTGGGAGTCGCTCATCTGCTTGCCTTCCGAGCTCGCTGATCATTGGGGGTGGTTTCGGCCGCGCAGTCGGGGCAGGTGCCCCAGAAGACGACCTCCGCCTCGTCGATCATGAAACCGTGGTCGTCCGAGGCGGTGAGACAGGGGGCGTGCCCCACGGTGCAGTCGACGTCCGCGATGGCGCCGCACGAGCGGCACACGACGTGGTGGTGGTTGTCCCCCACCCTCGTCTCGTAGCGGGCGTTCGCGCCGGCGGGCTGGATGCGCCGCACCAGCCCGGCGTCGGTGAGCGCCCGCAGGACGTCGTAGACCGCCTGGTGTGACACCGACGGGAGTTCGGCCCGCACCAGCGCGATCACCGTTTCGGTGTCGACGTGCGGGTGGTCACGCAGCGCGGCGAGCACCGCCAGCCGTGGCCGTGTCACGCGCAACGAGACGGCCCGCAGCTGCGCTTCGAAGTCCGCCGTCACGCTACGACCCTAGACCAGTTGTCTGGAACAAATCAAGTTTCGCCACGCGGTCGGGTGGTGCGTGATCGGCGTATAACGACGTATTCAGTGCGGCTTTGTGTCAAGGACTTTCCCGGTAGCCACCGACCCTGCCACCATCGGACGGATGAGCCAGGAAGCCGGAGCGGCACCCCGCTCGAGTCTCCGCCAGCGGCACGTCCGCATGATCGCGCTCGGCGGCATCATCGGCGCGAGCCTGTTCATCGGCAGCGGTGCCGTGATCCACACGGTCGGCCCCGCGGCAGTGCTGTCCTACGCCCTCGGCGGCCTGCTGGTCGTGCTGGTGATGCGCATGCTGGGGGAGATGGCCGCCGCGTCCCCGGCGCTGGGCTCGTTCATGGAGTACGCGCGCGAATCGCTCGGCGGCTGGGCCGGGTTCACCATCGGCTGGCTGTACTGGTACTTCTGGGTGGGCGTGGTGGCGTTCGAGGCCGTCGCGGGGGCGAAGATCCTCGTGGGCTGGCTGCCCGCGGTGCCGCAGTGGGTGTTCTCCCTGGCGCTGATGCTGCTGCTGACCGGCACGAACCTCGTCTCGGCGCGTTCGTTCGGCGAGACCGAATTCTGGCTGGCGTCGGTCAAGGTCGCGACCATCGTGGTGTTCCTGGTGCTGGGCACGCTGTTCGTGCTGGGCTGGTGGCCGCACGGCACGTTCTCGGCGGGCAACATCGCGCTCGACGGGTTCTTCGCCACCGGCGGGTTCTCCGTCGTGCACGGCGTGGTCATCGTGATCTTCTCCTACTTCGGCACGGAGATCGTCACGATCGCCGCCGCCGAGTCCGAGGAGCCCGCGAAGGCCGTGACCAAGGCGACGACCACCACCGCCTGGCGGGTGATCCTGTTCTACGTCGGTTCCGTGGCGCTGCTCGTGATGATCACGCCGTGGCGGGACGTGCCGAGCGGGACGAGCCCGTTCGCGGCCGCGTTCGGGCGGTTCGGCATCCCCGCCGCGGAAACCATCGTGAGCGTCGTGGTGCTGACCGCCGCGTTGTCCGTGCTGAACTCCGGCCTGTACACGGCTTCACGCATGCTCTTCGCGTTGCGGCGGCACGCGTGGGCGCCGCGATGGATCGCCGACACCACGAAGCGCGGCGTGCCGTGGAAGGCGATCCTCGTGTCCACTGTGGTCGGTTACGTCGCTGTCGTGATGAGCTACGTCGCGCCGGACACCGTCTTCTACTTCATCATCAACTCGGCCGGCGCGGTGGCGTTGTTCGTGTACGTCATCATCGCGGGCTCGCAGCTGCGGATGCGCCGCAGGCTCGAAGCGGAGGCCCCGGAGCGGCTCACACTGCGGATGTGGGGCTACCCGTGGCTGACGTGGGTCACCCTCGCCGGAGCCCTCGCCGTGGTGGTGTCGATGCTGTTCGTGGCCGACGCGCGGTCCCAGCTGTACCTGAGCGTGCTCAGCCTCGCGGTGATCCTCCTGCTGTACCCGCTCGTCAGGCGCGCACGGGGCGGCCGGGCAGCGCCGCCGGGTCGAGCACACCGTTCCGCACCACCGGCTCCCCGTTGACGAGCACGTGGTCGAAGCCGGTGGTGGGCCGCACGGTGTCGGTGTAGGTCGCGTTGTCGGTGACGGTCGCGGGGTCGAACACCACCACATCGGCGTCCGCGCCCGGCTGGAGGTGGCCCTTGCGCGCCATGGCAGGAACCCCGTGCGCCGCGATCTCCGCCGGGACGAGACTGCACCGGCGGATCGCCTCGGACAGGGTCAGCGCGCCGGATTCCCTGACCAGCAGCCGCAATGTCCGCCCGAACGTGCCCGCGGTCCGCGGGTGGCTCACCACCTCCGGCGGCAGCGGCCACGTCAGCGGGTCCCGTGCACCGCCCCGCCACACCGGCTCCAGCGAGTCGGACGCCACCGCCGTGTCGCCGAACACCATGGCCTTCATCCGGAGTTCGTGGGCGGCGGGGTCGGACTCGTCGAGGAAGTGCACGAACGCCCACTCGTCGCCGTGTTCCGCCCTGGCGCGGCGCAGTTCTTCCGCGTCGGCCATCCGGCGTCCGGTGGTGAGGAGCTGGATCGACGACGGCGTCATCCCGCGGCGCGGCAACAGTTCCGGCGCGAGGAAGGCGGCGCCGATCCCGGTCATCCCGGTGCCGTACGGGTAGGCCTCGGTGGACACCGGCGCCCCGGCCGCGACCGCGCGGGAAATCGTGGCGTGCACGCGGTCCAGGTGCCACCCGGAGGTGCTGTTGACGTGGCAGTAGTGCATGTGCGCCCCGGTCTCGCCCGCGGCGCGGACGACCTCCTCGGCGCCGTCGATCGGTGTTTCCGGGTCCTGCTCCACGAGGTCGCGTGCGTGCGTGTAGGTCGGGCGGCCCGCCCGGGCCGCCGCCGCGGCGACGGCGACGTACTCGGCGGGCGCGACGCGGGGTGCGTAGCCGATCGGGATGCCGATGCCCAGCGCACCCGCCGCGAGGTCCTCCTCGACGAGGGCGATGACGCGGTCGACGAGTGCCGGAGGCGCTTCCCGTTGCCATTCCGGCACGTTCATCGCGATCGCGACGTCTCGCAGCGTGCTCGTCGCCGGTACCCCGCCGACGACTTCCAGCCGTGCGGCGCCCCAGCTCGCCGAGAACCCGTAGTTCACCGGGCGTCCCGCAGCCGCGGCCCGGGAGTACGCCGCCGCGACCGGGTGCCTGCCGACCTCCAGTTCGAGCGCCGTGGTCACGCCGTCGAGCGCCTGCAGCCGCAGCCCGGGGATGTCGTCGCAGTGGCTGTGCAGGTCGACGAAACCCGGGGCCACCACGCGGTCGCGGGCGTCGAGCACCGTCGCACCGTCCAAACCGGACGCTACGGCGGAGATCGTTCCGCCGGTGATCCCGACGTCGAGCACGGCGTCGGTGCCCGAGGCGGGATCGATCACCCTGCCGCCCCTGATGACCAGATCGTGCGTGGTCACGAAACCGCCTCCTTCACCTGCCGTGCCTGCCGCTGGCGCGTGACCAGCGAGATCAGCGCCGCCGCGAGCGTGGTCGCGGCGAGGAAACCGAACGCCGCCCCGAACCCGAAGCGGTCCGCGAGCCAGCCCATCACGAGCGGGGCGAGCACCCCGGCGAGCTGGCCGCCCGTGTTGACCGCCCCCATGCCCGAGCCGACGACGGCCCGTGGCAGCACCCGCAGCGGCAGGCCGACGATGCCGATCGCCGCGAGCCCGTTGACGAACATCGCCAGCGTCTGCAACGTGGTGAAGGCCGTCGTGGACCCGGCTCGCAGCATCAGGACGAGCAGGACGGCCGAGACCACGAGCGCGGGCACCACGAGCCGCCGGGCGCTGCGGTCGAACCAGCGGCTCATCAGCCAGCCGCCCACAATCACCCCGACGGCGTTGACCAGCAACGGGATCGCCGACGACACGCCCGCCGAGACCAGGGACATCCCCTTCGCTTCGACGAGGTAGGACGGCACCCAGGTGATCATGCCGTAGTTCAGCATGTTGTAGCAGGCGAACATCAGCGCGCAGCGCAGCACGAGCCCGTCGCGCAGGGCCACCGACACCCCGACCGAGGCGGCGGGCGCGTCGTCCGGCTCCGTCAGCTCACGGGGCAGCGGTGGGGGCAGCAGCTTCCACAGCGCGAACCCGACGACCAGGCCGGCCGCCGCGACGATCCAGAAGGTGTGCCGCCACCCCGCGAGCACCACGAGCGGCGCGACGACGAGCGGCCCGAGCCCCGCGCCGACGTTGTTCGACGCCAGGATCAGGCCGGCCGCCCGGCTGCGGGCCTCGCGGGTGGTGCGTTCGGCCAGCGCCTTGAACGACGCGGCCGGGAACAGGGCCTGTGCGAGCCCGAACAGCGCCCGCAGCACGAGCAGCACCACCAGGCCGGGGGCGAGCCCGGTCGCGGCGGTGAACACCGACCACGCCAGCAGCGAGACCACCAGCAGCGGGCGGGCACCGGCCCGGTCGGCGAGCAGGCCGCCCGGCAGCTGGCCGAGCAGGTAGGCGATCGCGAACGCGGACACGACGAGCCCCTGCCCGGTGTGGCTCAGCCCGAACTCGGCGCCGATCAGCGGCAGTGCGATCGCGATCATCACGCGGTCGATGTAGTCGATGATGTAGACACCCGCGAGCAGGGCGACCGTGGTCCGCCCCGTCCGCCGGACGGTGTTGTCGGGGCTCAAAGGCGCTCCTTCCGCCGCAGGGGATCGAAGCATTGTCCGATCACCAACCGTGTCCGTGGTTCGTCCGGTCGTCACCGGTGATCGGCGGGTTTTCGGTCGTGCGGACGAAGCCGTCCGGTTTCGGAAGCCGCTCGAGCGGGTACGACGCGGAGGTGAGCCGGGACGTCATCGCCGACCCGTGGGGGCCGCGTACGCCTTACGGGCCGGGGGAGCGGTGGCCCGTGCGCGTCGACTCGCACCTCGCGGAGGGACTGTCCGAGGAGGACGTCGACCGGTGGGTGCCGACGGCGGCGGTCCTGCACTCCAACGGCGACGGCATGGAGCTGGCCGTGAAGGACGGGCGGATCGTCGGAGTCCGCGGCCGGGCCGATGACCGCGTGAACCACGGCCGGCTCGACGTCAAGGACCTCTTCGGCTGGCAGGCGAACAACGCGGGCGACCGGCTGACCGTGCCGCTGGTGCGGCGCGAGGGCCGCCTCACCGAGGCGAGCTGGGACGAGGCGATGGGGCTGGTCGTCGAGCGCAGCAAGCGGTTGCTGGCCGAGCAGGGGCCCGGCGCGCTCGGCTTCTACACCAGCGGCCAGCTGTTTTGCGAGGAGTACTACACCCTCGCCGCGATCGCACACGGGGCGATCGGGACGAACCACCTGGACGGGAACACGCGCCTGTGCACCGCGACCGCCGCGGCCGCGCTGAAGGAGACCTTCGGCTGCGACGGGCAGCCCGCCTCCTACACCGATGTGGACCACGCCGACGTCATCGCGTTGTTCGGGCACAACGTCGCGGAGACGCAGAGCGTGCTGTGGATGCGGATCCTCGACCGGCTGGCCGGTCCCGAGCCGCCCGCGCTGCTGTGCGTCGATCCTCGGGACACCCCGGTCGCGCGTGCGGCGACCCTCCACCTCGCCCCGCTGCCGGGCACGAACGTCGCCCTGATGAACGGGTTGCTGCACGAGATCATCGCCCACGACTGGGTCGACCACGACTACGTCCGCGAGCACACGGTCGGCTACGACGACCTCGCCGCGCTGGTGGCCGACTACCCGCCCGAGCGCGTCGCGGAGATCTGCGGTGTCGCCCCGGAGCGGATCCGCGAGGCCGCCGCCCTCCTCGGCCGGGCCGAACGCTTGCTGTGCACGGTGTTGCAGGGTTTCTACCAGTCCGCGCAGGCGACCGCGGCCGCCGTGCAGGTCAACAACGTGAACCTGCTGCGGGGGATGCTCGGCAAGCCCGGGTGCGGGGTGCTGCAGATGAACGGGCAGCCCACCGCCGAGAACACCCGGGAATGCGGCGCGGACGGAGATCTCACCGGCTTCCGCAACTGGGCCAACGACGCCCACGTGGCCGAACTGGCGGAGCTGTGGAAACTTGAACCGCTGCAGATCCCGCACTACGCCCCGCCCACGCACGCGATGCAGATCTTCCGCTACGCCGAGAACGGCACGCTGCGGATGCTGTGGGTGTCGGCGACGAACCCGGCGGTGTCCCTGCCCGAGCTGCGGCGGATCCGTTCCGTGCTGTCACAGGAACGGCTGTTCCTCGTGGTGCAGGACGCGTTCCGCACCGAAACCGCCGAGCTGGCCGACGTCGTGCTGCCCGCCGCGATGTGGGGCGAGAAGACCGGCGTGTTCACCAACGCCGACCGCACCGTGCACCTGTCGGACAAGGCCGTGGAACCGCCAGGGGAAGCCAAACCCGACCTCGACATCTGGCTCGATTACGCCCGTCGCATGGACTTCCGTGACAAGGACGGGCAGCGGTTCCCCGCGTGGCACGACGCGGAATCCGCTTTCGAAGCCTGGAAACGCGCCAGCGCGGGACGGCCGTGTGACTACAGTGGACTGTCCTATGAGAAGCTCCGTCAAGGCGGGGTTCAGTGGCCGTGCACGCCCGAGCGTCCCGAGGGGACTGAACGGCTTTACGCCGACGGGAAGTTCTTCGCCCACCCCGACTACTGCGAGGCCTACGGCCGGGACCTGATCACCGGTGCGCCCGCCGAGCCCGACGAGTACCGCGCGGCCAACCCCGACGGCAAGGCGATGCTCAAGGCCGCCGAATACGTCGAGTCGCACGAAACGCCGTCCGCCGAATACCCCTTCGCGTTGATCACGGGCCGGACCATCTACCAGTTCCACACCCGCACCAAGACCGGTCGCACGCCCGAACTCCGTGACGCGGCACCGGAATCATGGGTCGAGGTGTCCGAAGTGGACGCAGCGAAGCACGATCTCGTCGAAGGCGAACTCGCCGAGATCACGACTCCACGCGGCGTGGTACGGGCGCGGGTGCGGATCGGCGGAATCCGCGAAGGCGTGCTGTTCCTGCCGTTCCACTACGGCTACTGGGACACCGGCGACCCGGCCGGTCAGGATGGGCACCGTGCCGCCAACGAGCTGACCAGGACGGACTGGGACCCGGTGTCGAAGCAGCCGCTGTTCAAGACGGCCGCCGCGGTGATCGCCAGTGCGGACGGGGGAGAGCGATGAAGCTCGGGCTCGCCCTCCGGGAACTGCACCGCGCGGAGAAGGCGCTGGTGCGGGACCTGCTCAAGGTGTCCGACCGGCACCACGCGGAGCCGGAGGTCTCCCAGGTCACCCGTGACCTCGCCACCTGGTCCCGCGATCACGTGCGCTCGCTGGCGGACGCGGCCCGCTCGTACGACGTGGAGCTGTCGGCGGAGGTGCGGCAGACGTCCGGCCCGCTCGCGCCGGTGCGCACCGCCGTGAGCGACCTGCTCAGCTCCCGTGCCGAGCCGGGGCTCCTGCTGCTGGCCGACCTGCGCCGGCTGCACCGGGCTTGCGCGGGCGTCTCGCTCGACTGGGAGCTGCTCGCCCAGGGCGCGCAGGCCGCCAAGGACGGCGACCTGCTGGCGCTCGCGAGCCGCTGCCACCCGCAGACCCTGCGGCAGCTCAAGTGGACCAACGCGATGCTCAAGCAGCTGTCCCCGCAGGTGCTGACGAGCTGACCGCGTCCGGTCGGATATTTCCCTGACTTCTCCGTAGTTCGTGCCTGTCCGGCGCGCGCACCCGTTCTTGCCTGGACGGGCGATTCATGCAATCCTCCTCATATCGCGAACAGCCTGTTCGTATAACGAACTGAAGCATCAACGGAGATGATCGTGTTCCAGCAGCTGCTGAAGTCGTCCGGACCGCCCCTGATCGGCACCTTCGTCAAGCTCCCCGCGCTGGAGGTCGCCGAGATCATCGGCGCCGCGGGCTTCGACTTCGTCGTGATCGACACCGAGCACGCCCTGCTCTCGGTCCGCGACGTGTACTCGCTGGTGGTCGTCTACTCCCGGCTGAACGTCGCGCCGCTGGTGCGCATCACCGACCACGGCTACGGCGACGGTCAGCGCTACCTCGACGCGGGCGCCGCCGGGATCCTCGTGCCGCACGTCTCCAACGCCGCGCAGGCGGAAGTGACCATGAAGCAGTTCCTGTTCCCGCCCGCCGGAACGCGGGGGATGGGCTACGCGGCGCGGGCCGGGCTGTGGGGCAGTCTCGACGGCGGACCGGCCGAGTACGTGCGCACGGGACAGGAGGACGTCGCGCGCGTCGCGATGATCGAGGAGCGGGAAGCCGTCGAGGACATCGACGGGATCCTCGCCGCGCCCGGGGTGGACGCCGCGTTCATCGGCCCCGGCGACCTTTCGCTGAGCATGGGCGTGCCCGGCGGTTCGCCTCCGGTGCACGAAGCCGTGACCAGGTCGATCGAGGCGGCGGTCCGCGCCGGGGTCCCGGTCGGCACGGTGGTCCAGGGCGAGGAGCAGTTGCGCCTGCGGGCGGGGCAGGGGTGCCGGTTCCTCTTGGTGGGCAACGACACCGGGATGCTCTCGGGTGCCGCGCGCCGCACCCTCGCGCAGGCCCGCGAAGCCGTCGCCGAGCCGGCGGGCGTCCGGTGATCGACAAGATCCGCCCGGACGCGGCGGCCACTGTGGACGGTGTGCACGACGGTGCTGTGGTGGCGATCGGCGGCTTCGGCCAGGCCGGGGTACCCGTCGACCTGATCGACGCACTGTGCGAGCGGGACGTGCGCGACCTGCACGTCATCGCGAACAACGGGGGACAGGGCCTGCCGGGCGAGCGGGGCATCGGCAGACTGCTGCGGGAGAACCGCGTCAGCCGTTTCTCCTGTTCCTTCCCGGTCAACCCCGCCTTCTTCGAACGGTACTTCTCCGGCGAGGTCGAGATCGAGCTGGTGCCGCAGGGCACGCTCGCGGAGCGCCTGCGGGCGGGCGGTGCCGGGCTGGGCGGGTTCTACACGCCGACCGCGGCAGGGACGCTCCTTGGCGACGGCGGTTTCGTGGTCCGCTACCGCGAGCACGGTGAGCCGGAGAAACTGCTGCCCCGCAAGGAAAGCCGGGTGATCGACGGCCGCACCTACGTGTTCGAGTCCCCGCTGCGGCCGGATTTCGCGCTGGTGAAGGCACACCGGGCGGACCGGTACGGCAACCTCAGGTTCCGGTTCGGCGCCCGCAACTTCAACCCGCTCGCCGCGATGGCCGCACGCACGACCATCGCGCAGGCCGATCACGTCGACCACACCGGCACGCTGGACCCCGACGACGTCCACCTGCCCGGTCCGTTCGTCGACCACGTGGTCGCGACCACGCTGGAGCTCGCCCGATGACCGCCGGGCTGAGCAGGGCGCAACTCGCCCGTCGCGTGGCCGACGACCTGGAGGACGGCTGGTGCGTCAACGTCGGCATCGGAGCGCCCCTGCTGCTGCCGGAACAACACACCCCTGGCAAGGAGATCCTGTACCACTGCGAGCACGGGCTCCTGGGCGTCGGCCCGGCACCGGCCGGGGAGCCGGACCCGGACGTCACGGACGCCGGCAAGAACCCGGTGACCTTGCTCGACGGCGCCGCGTCGTTCGACTCGTCGCTGTCCTTCGCCATCGCCCGCGGCGGGCGGCTGGACCTCTGCGTCCTCGGCGCGTTGCAGGTGGGGGAGAACGGTGACCTGGCGAACTGGCTGGTGCCCGGCGGCAACCCCGGCGTCGGCGGGGCGATGGACCTCGCGGTCGGCGCCCGCCGCGTCTGGGTGATGATGACCCACCTCGACAAACGCGGAAATCCCAAGCTGCGCAAGCGGTGCACGTTCCCGCTCACCGGGCGTGGAGTGGTCGACCGCGTTTACACCGACCTCGCCGTCTTCGAGTTCGTCGACGGCGTCCTGACCCTGCGCGAATGCGCTCCCGGCGTGACCCCGGAGGACCTCGTCCCCCTGACCGAAGCCACCTACCGGATCGACCTGCAGACCCGAGGAGTACCCGCATGACCAGAGCGGCGACGGCGCGGATAGCCGGTGCCTACGAACATCCGCGACGCAAGATCCCCGACCGGACCGTGCCCCAGGTGCTCGCCGAGGTCGCGTACGGCGCGCTCGCCGACGCCGGGCTGGGCATCGCCGACGTGGACGGTTTCCTCTGCTCCGAGGTGCCCGGGCTGGGCTCGGTCGCGATGGCCGACTACCTCGGGCTCACGGACTTGTCCTATGTGGACGTGACCGAGGGTGGTGGCGCGTCCTACCTGATGCACGTGGGGCACGCCGTCGCCGCGGTCGCGGCGGGCAAGTGCCGCGTCGCGCTGGTGGCGATGGCAGGGCTGCCCCTGTCCGGCGGCGGCACCTCCGGTGGCGCCCCCGGACCCGAGCACCCCTACGAGTCGGGTTACGGCGTGACCGTGCCCGCCGGGTACGCGCTCGCAGCGCGGCGGCACATGCACGAGTACGGCACCACGTCCGAGCAGCTCGCGGAGATCAAGGTCGCGGCCGCCCACCACGCGCAGTACAACCAGAACGCCGTGCTGCGCAAGCCCGTCACGATCGAGGACGTGGTCGGCTCGCCGTTGATCTCCGATCCGTTGCACCGCCTGGACTGCTGCATCACGACCGACGGCGGCGGCGCGCTCGTCGTCGTGTCCGAGGACGTCGCGCGGAGCCTGCTCGGCCGGACCGTCAAGGTGCTGGGGCACGGGGAAACCGTGAAGCACAGTGAAACGGGCCGGATCGACCTGACGTACACCGGGGCCGCGGTGTCCGGCCCGCGGGCCTTCGCCGAGGCCCGGCTGACCCCGCGCGACGTGGACTACGTGTCGATCTACGACTCCTTCACCATCACGGTCCTGATGAGCCTGGAGGATCTCGGGTTCTGCGAGAAGGGCAAGGGCGGTGCCTTCGTCACCGGCGGCACGCTCCAGGGGCCGGACGGCCTGCTGCCGTTCAACACCGACGGCGGCGGGTTGTGCAACAACCACCCGGACTTCCGGGGCGGCATGATCCGCACCATCGAAGCGGTCCGCCAGCTGCGGGGCGAGGCGGCGCCGGAGGTCCAGGTGCCGGACTGCCGGATCGGGCTGGTCCAGGGCCACGGCGGCAACCTCGGGTTCCGCACCGCCGCGGCCACCCTGCTGCTGGGAGCGGAGGACGCATGAGCACCCAGGACCCCGTACTCGACCGGTTTTCCGCCGGTCTCGCTGAGCGCAGGCTGGAACTCCCGCGCTGCGCGGACTGCGGCACGCTGATCTGGTACCCCCGGGCCCGGTGCCCGCACTGCATGTCCGCGAACCTCACCTGGGAAGCGCTTTCCGGCGAGGGGACGGTCTACTCCTACACCATCAACCGCCGCGGCCAGGGCGAGTACGCCGGACGGGACCCGTTCGTCATCGCCTACATCGAGCTGGCGGAAGGCCCACGCGTTCTGTCGCATGTGGACATCGAGGACCCGGAGACGCTGCGGGTGGGCGACCCGGTCCGGTTCAGCGGTGGCCTGGCACCGGACGGGAAAGTGCGGCTGAGGTTCGAACCCGAAGGGCAGGAAGCATGACGTACACCAAGGACGACCCGCGTTCGGCGCTGTCGCAGAGCAGCGGCGGCAAACCCGGCGGCCCGGTCGCCGCACCCGAGTTCCTCGACTTCTCGGTCACGCTCCCCGATGTGACCACCGGAGCGGGCAGCAGGCAGTGGCTCGTGCGGGGCCAGAACTTCGTGCTCATCCACACCGAACCGGCACCGGGCGACCTCATCTGGTCCGCGGACCTGGCCAGTGAACAGGTCGTGCTGCTGATCGACGAGAACAGCGCGCTGCGTGGGGCTTCCGGGGGTGAGACACACGCCGTGACGGGACCCGCGCTGGTCGTCATCCCGCCGGGGAGCAGTGAAATCGTCAGCACGGGCAGCGGCCCGATCGTCCAGCTGCTGCAGTCCGACGAGGACGAGTGGGCGAAGCGGGCGTCCAATGCGGACTCCTACGCCGAGCCGCACCCCCACGTCGCACCGCTGGAACCGTGGCCCGAACCCGTCGGCGGCTACCGCTGGCGCACCTACCGGATGGCCGACGTGCCCGACCAGCCGGGGCGGTTCGGCCGCCTCTTCCGCACCCGCGCGTTCATGGTCAACTTCTTCAAGCCCGGCCACGGGCCGAGGGACCCGCACAAGCTGTCGCCGCACTTCCACGACGACTTCGAGCAGTGCAGCCTCGTCGTGGCCGGGACGTACATCCACCACATCCAGACCCCGTGGGGGACCGACGCGACGACCTGGCGGCCCGAGGACCACGTCCGCGTCGGCAGCCCGTCGGTGACGATCATCCCGCCGCCGACCGTGCACACGTCCCAGGCGATCGGGTCCGGGGCGAACCACCTGATCGACATCTTCGCCGGTCCGCGTGCCGACTTCTCCGCCCAGCCCGGCTGGGTGCTCAACGCCGACGACTACCCCGCACCCCGCGGCTGACCCCGCGTCCTTCAGCGCCGAAGGGAACCGCCATGTCCTCCAACACCGACGTCCCGGCCACCACCGCCGACACCAGCTTGCGGGCCCGCAGACGGCGGGCCATCACCAGCGCCTGGGCCGGTTTCGCCATCGACTCCTACTCCATCTACGTGGCCTCGACCTCGCTGCTGCCCGCGATGGTCTACTTCCAGGCCAACCTGTCCCCGAGCCAGCTGTCGGTGTTCGTCGGCATGACCTTCGCCGCGACCCTGCTCGGCCGGCCGGTCGGGGCACTGCTGTTCGGCCACTTCGCCGACCGGATCGGCCGGCGGAAGGTCGGCTCGATCACCATCTACGGCTTCGGCACGATCTCCCTGCTCATCGCCCTGCTGCCGGGCGCCGAGCTGGTCGGCGCGGGACTGGCGACCGCGCTGCTGATCGGGCTCCGGTTCATCGAGGGCATCTTCCTCGGCGGCGAGTACACCGCGGCGACCCCGATGGCGCTGGAGTACGCGCCGAAGGGCCGCCGCGGGTTCACCGGCGCCCTCATCCAGTGCTCGGCCAGCGGGGGCCCGTTCGTGGTCGCCGTGGTCACCACGCTGGTGCTGGTGTTCGCGCCGAACGCCGGGCTGCACTCGCCCTACGTGCAGTGGGGCTGGCGCATCCCGTTCCTCATCGGCGCCGTCCTGTCCTGGCTGGTCGCGTGGTTCCTGCGGCGGCGGGTCGAGGACTCCGACGTGTGGAAGGAGACGGCGACGACGAAGTCCCCGCTGCGGGACATGCTCCGCGGCGCCTCCGGCCGGGCGTTCGTCCAGTCCTACGTCATCATGACCGGCGTCTTCTTCGCGGTGAACATGCTCGGCAGCGTCATGCCGCAGCTGTTGTTGTCCAACAAGGGGTTCACCGCCTCCGACCTCGCGCACACGCAGCTGATCAACGCCTGGCCCGGTATGGCGACCTACCTGTTCTACGGCTGGCTGAGTGACCGCATCGGGCGCAAGCGCGCGCTCTACATCGCGGCCACGACGACGGTCGTGCTCACCCCGGTCACGCTCACGCTGATGGGCGGCGGGCACGTGCACGGCTGGCTCCAGCTGACCGTGCTGGCCTCGCTGACCAACGTGTTCATCGTCGGCTCGCTGGGCGTGCTGCCCGCCTACATCAACGAACGCTTCGCCACCGCCGTCCGGTCCTCGGGCTGGGGCGTGGCCTACAGCACCGCCGTCATCATCCCGGCGTTCTTCTCCTACTACCAGCTCTGGCTGTCGAAACTCGTGCCCTTCGCCTACACCGCCGGCATCCTGTCGGCCTTCGGCGGCCTGCTCATCCTGCTGGCCGTCCGGTCGGGCCCGGAGACCCGCGGGGTCGACCTGAACACGGTGGGCGAGAAGGCCGTGGCGCAGTCGTGACGTCTCCCGTGAAGGCCAGGTATGCGCTCCGACCGGAACACCACGCCCGTGGCGATCGCCGTCTTCGTCCTGCAGACCGCGGGCAGCGGGGTGGCGGTGTACGGCATCCCGATCTACCTGGCGGCGTTCCTGCGCTCGGGACTGGTGGGCGCGGCGCAGCTGTCGCTCGCGAGCACCGCGTTCTTCCTGGTGGGCGCGGTGACGGGGCCGGTGTTCAGCCGCTACGGGCGGCACCGGCCGAACCTGGTCCTGTGCTGTGCGGTCCTGGGCGGGGCCGCGGCCATCGCGGCGATGGGGCTGGCACCGAACGGCCCGGTCGTGATCGGCGCGTTCGCGGTGCTGGGCGCGATCTTCAACGGCGGCCTCGTCGTGGTGGGCACCACCGTGCTGGTGCGGGTCTTCGAGGGCAGGCCCACGGCGGGCATGGCGCTGGCGACGTCCGGCTCCTCCGCGGGCGGCATCCTGGTGTCCCCGGTGCTGGCCCTGCTGCTGACCACGCAGGCGGTCGTGGCGTCTTCGTTCCTGGTGATCGCGGCGGGGTTCCTCGTGATCACCTGCGGGGCGCTCGTGCTCAACGGGTGGGCGACGGCCGGATGGCAGCCGTCCGCGGCGAGGCCCGCCCCGCCGCCCGGCAGGTTGTCCGCCCACTGGCCGCTGGTGCTGGCGTTCAGCCTGGTCAGTGCCTCACAGCTGGGCGCGACCTCGTACCTCGTGGCGACCGGGATGTCGCGGGACTTCACCGGTGCGCGGCTGGCGGTTTCCGTCGCCACCGCGGCCGCGGTGGCCTCGCGCTGGCTCGGCAGCGCCGGGATCCGGCGGCTGGGCCTGCACCGCTGGACGATGACGAGCTTCTGCGCGCAGGCCGCCGGGGTGGCCCTCGTCGGGCTCGCGCCGGCGGGCTGGGTCCTGTTCCTCGGGGCCGTGCTGATCGGGCAGAGCCTGGGCAACACGATCCTCATCCGCTCGCAGGTGATCGTGGAGCTGTTCGGGATCGGCGAGTTCGCGGGCAAGTTCGCGCGCTTCCAGACGTGGACCAGCCTGGGTTCCGCCGCCGGGCCGCTGGTGCTCGGGCAGCTGTACTCGATCTCGCACGACTACCCGCTGGCGTACCTGGCGTTGTTCGTGCTCAACGCCGTCGCCGTCCCGCTGCTGCTGCCGTGGGCACGCGGGGCCCGCACCAGGAGGGCCGATGAAACCCGAGAACGTTCCCCGGTATGAGCAGCTCCGCACCCGCACGGACGCGCCACCCGGCTCGTCCTGGCACGTGTTCGGGCAGGACGACCAGCTCGGCACGCTCAACTTCCTCACCCCCGAGACGGCACGAGCCGCGGCGGCCTTGGTCAAACGCGGCCGGGTGTTCAACCTCGACTACCCGCTGAACACCTTCGTGCCCAGCCTCGCGGGTACGCGCCCGCCCACCGAGCACCACATCTTCTCCAACAACCCCAACCATCGCGACGACTGGCTGGATTCGTTCTACCTGCAGTCCACGTCCCAAGTGGACGGTCTGCGGCACATCCGCCACCCGCGCCACGGCTTCTACGGCGGCGTCGCGGACAGCGAGATCGACGTGGGCACGCCCGCGCTGGGCATCCAGCTGCTGGCGGAAAAAGGCCTGGTGGGCCGCGGCATCCTGCTCGACGCCGTGCGGTACTTCGACCACCTCGGCGAACCGCTGGCGCCCGACGCCCCGCGCGGCATCACACCGTCCGAACTGGACTCGATGGCGGAGCATTTCGGCGTGGTGGTGCGGCCCGGTGACATCCTGTTGCTGCGCACCGGTTTCGCCGAGCACTGGCTCGCGAGCACGCCGGAACGGCGGGCCGCGCGCTCCGGCAGCCCCGGCCTGCACCAGTCCGAGGAGATGCTCGCCTGGCTGTGGGACCACCGGATCTCGCTGGCCGCCGCCGACAACGGCGGGCTGGAGGCCTTCCCGGTGGACCCCGGCTCGGGCTGGGTGGACCCGGACGAACCGCCGCCGCCCCGCGGGCCCTCGCACAACGGCATGATGCACCGCCCCCTCATCGCGCTGCTGGGCCTGGTCATCGGCGAGCTGTGGAAGCTCGACGAGCTGGCGGAGGACTGCGCCGCCGACGGCGCGTACGAGTTCCTGCTCACCGCCAAACCCCTGAACCTGGTGGGCGGGGTCGGTTCCCCGCCCAACGCACTGGCCGTCAAATGACCGATCGAAACGAGGACAACCGATGACCCAGACCGTGAGCGAACTCCTGGACCCGCAGCTGGACGCGGACCGGCTGCGGCCCGACCCGGAGGTGGACGAGCTGCTCACCGGCGCCGTGGACCTGCACACCCACCCCGGCCCCAGCCCCTTCCCGCGCCGGATGTCCATAATGGACGCCGCGAGGGACGCGGCGACGGCCGGATTCCGTGCGCTGGTGGCGAAATCGCACCACCACAGCATGGTCACCGACATCCTGGCGCTGGAGCAGGCCGGGCTGGCGGACGTGCCGGTGAAGGTGTACGGCGGGATCGCGCTCAACCGCACCGTCGGCGGGCTCAACCCCTACGCCGTCGAACTGGCACTGCGGATGGGCGGGCGCGTGGTGTGGTTCCCGACCATCGCGTCGCGGGCGCACCTGGAGTTCCACGCGCACAACCACAGCGGGTTCCCGGTCGCCGGGGTCCCGCTGCGGGAGAACGAGCCGATCACGGTCGTCGACGAGGAAGGTGGGCTCAACGCCGCCGCGCGCGACATCCTCGACGTGATCGCCGCCGAGTCCGCGATCCTCAACTGCGGGCACCTGCCCGCCGCCGAGATCGACGTGCTCATCCCGGCCGCGCTCGAAGCGGGCGTGAGCCGGATCGTGATCAGCCACCCCGATTTCGTGCTCGGCGCCGAGCCGGAGCGGATCGGGAAGTGGTGCCGTCAGGGCGCGTTCGTCGAGCACTGCCTGGCGATGCTGACCGGGCGGGAGCCGAAGGAACGGCCCTTCGCGAGGATCGCGGAGTTCTACCGGGAGGCCGGCCCCGCGCACACGATCTTCTCCTCCGACCTGGGGCAGCGCGGCAACCCGCTGCCGGTCACCGCCTACCGGCGGATGGTGCGCGCGCTGCTGGACGAGGGCGTCGCGCACGACGACATCAAGGCGATGACGGGGGGCAACGCCGGTCAGCTGCTGGAGCGCTGACCCGCTCGGTATAGTCCGACTCGCGTGGACCGACGTGAGGGAGTGGGCTCGTGACGAGCGGGGGCGGCACCGGGGACATCCAGGCGGTGCACCGCCTGGCCGAGATCCTGCGGTTGTTCACGCTCAACAAGCCCCAGGTCACGGTCGCGGAGGCGGCCGCCAGCATCGGCCTCAACCGGACCACGCTGCACCGCTACTTCAGCTCGATGGTGCTGGACGAGATCCTCGAGCGCGCGCCCGGGGACGCGACGGCGTACATGCCGGGCAGGCTGCTGCTGCAGCTCGGCGCCGTCGCGCAGGGGCAGCGCCGGGTGCTGGACGTCGCCCCGCGGCACATGGACGCGCTGTCGGTCGAGACCGGCCTGTCGGTGGTGCTGTCGCTGTGGGGCGCGTCCGGCCCGGTGGTGTCGCTGGTGTCCGAGGCCGGCACGCACCCGATCCTGATCACCGTGCGGATCGGGTCGACGCTCGGCCCCGACTCCGCGCAGACGCGGCTGTTCATGGCGTTGTTCAGGGACGAGGAGCGGGTCAAGCGGTACCTCGGCGGGATTCCGGCCGAGGCGCGGGCGAAGCTCGAAGGCCAGCTGGAGGCGTGCCGGGCCCGCGGCCTCAGCCGGATCGCGGTGCCCGCGATCGACGGGGTGGTGCTGGCGGCGGCCGTCTTCGACGAGCACGACGTCGCCGCCACGGTGGCGCTGGTGGGCACCACGTCGTCCCTGCCGGAGCAGGCGGTGGACACCGAGGAGGCGCTGCTGCGCGCCGCCAGGGCGATCACCGAGGAACTGGGTGGCGGGGACACCCGCCGCGCGGCGCTCACCGAACCGGACTGAGCCCGCCTGGACCTGCGAGTCCTAGGCAGCGGAGGGCGCGAGATGCGCCCCCGCGGCGGGTCGTGGTCGATCAAGCTGGAAGCACGCCACCGCGGAGAACCCGGTGGCGCGTCAGCGAAATCGTGAGCGAAGGACGACCATGAGCTTTCCGGCGGATCGACCCGCGACCTGGTTCGTGACGGGCACCTCCCGTGGCCTCGGCCTGGAGCTGGTGCGGCAGCTGCTGCGGCGGGGTGACCACGTCGCCGCGACGACCCGGTCTCGCGAGCGGCTGGTGTCGGCCCTCGGCGACGGGGTGGACACCGCGCGGCTGCTGCCGCTTCGGGTGGACCTGCGTGACGAGGAGGAGGTGCGGCAGGCTGTCCAGCGCACCACCGAGCGCTTCGGCGGTCTCGACGTGGTGGTGAACAACGCGGGCTACGGCTTCCTCGCGGCGGTGGAGGAGACGACTGCCCGCGATGTCCGTGACATGCTCGACGTGCAGGTGGTGGGCGTGTGGAACGTGCTGCGCGCGACGCTGCCGATCCAGCGGCGGCAGCGCGGCGGGCACGTCGTGAACGTGTCGTCGGTGCTCGGGTTGACGGCCATGCCCGGGTGGGGGCTGTACTGCGCAGGCAAGTTCGCGCTGGAGGGCCTCACCGAGGCGCTCGCCGGGGAGGTCGGCGGCTTCGGGGTGGGCGTGACCCTCGTCGAGCCCGGCTACTTCCGCACGGACTTCCTCACCAGGGACTCCCTCGCGCTGCCCACCGAGACGACGGACGCGTACCCGGCCCTGCGGGAGATGACGGAGAACCACCTGAAGCTGCAGGGCACCCAGCTGGGCGACCCGGTGAAGGGCGCGGAGGCGATCATCGGGCGCGTGGTCGGTGGTGGCGGCGGCCCGCTCCGCCAGCTGCTCGGCTCGGACGCACACGCCTACGCCACCGCGAAGGTCGAAGCCCTGCGGGAGAACCTGGACGCCACCGCGGAGACCGCGGGCGCCACGGACTTCGCGGCCTGAGGGGGTGGGGCGCCGTCCCCGGCAGCCCGGGCTGGGCCGCCGGGGCGGGCGGCGAGCGCCGCGGACTTCGCGGCCTGGGGCGCCGCCCCATCCACCATCGCCGGAGCCGCGATTGGTCGGCGGCGTCCACCGCGCCCTGAAAAAAAATACTTCCGCACGGCAAACATTCCGTTGACCCCGCTGCCCGCCGCTGGTTACGAAGGGGGAATGGACCAGCCGCAGCGCGAACGCGACGCCGAGAGCTACTTCTCCACCACCAGGCCCCTGTTCACCGACGGCGGCCTGGCGGACCGGCCGCATTCGCCGGCCCCGGCCGCGCCCTCCGTCGCCACGATCACCGAGCCCGCGCGGGAGATCCCGGTGCACGAGGAGACCGACGTCCTCGTCGTCGGCGGGGGACCGGCCGGTACGGCGGCGGCGGTGGCGGCCGCGCGGCTCGGGCAGCGGGTGACCCTCGTCGAGCGGTACGGCGACCTCGGCGGCCTCTCCGCGGGCGGGCTGGTCATCTGGATCGACCGGATGACCGACTGGAGCGGCACCCCCGTCATCGCGGGCATCGGCGCCGAGCTGCTCGACCGGCTGCCCGAGGGAGCCGTCGCCGGGCCCGGGCCGGAGCTGTGGGGCTCCACCGACCCCGGCCACGTCGCGTACTGGCGCGAGCGGCTGTCCGCGTTCCGCGACACCGTCTGCCGCTCGCCGATGATCGACCCCGAGTGGCTCAAGATCGTGTCCCACGAGCTGCTCGTCGGCGAGGGGGTGCGGGTGCTGCTGCACTCCTGGGCCGTCGCCGCGATCACCGAGGACGGCGCCGTCCGGGGCATGATCTTCGAGAGCAAGCAGGGCCGCCGCGCGATCCTCGCCAAGGTCGTCGTGGACGCGACCGGCGACCTCGACGTGGTCGCCCAGGCCGGCGGCGCCTTCGTCACCGACGCGCGGAAGGACGGCACGGGCGGCAACGTCCAGCACTGCATCAACACCGCCTTCACCTGGACCGGGGTGGACTTCCAGCGGTGGCTGGAGTTCAAGCGCGACAACCCCTCCGCGCACCAGGAGCTGATGAACCGCGGCCGCGAGCTGCTCGGCTACCTCGACACCCCGCACGTCGGCTGGCGTGACGACGTCGTCGTCTTCATGGGCCCGCGCATGTCCGGCTACAGCGGGCTCGACGTCGAGGACCTCAGCACGGTCGAGCTGGAATCGCGCCGCCGCATGGTGGCGCACCTGGACTTCTTCCGCCGGGAGGCACCCGGGTTCGAGAACGCCTGGATCATGCTCGCCGCACCGCAGATCGGCGTGCGGATGACCCGCCGCCTCGCCGGGCTGCACCCCATGACCGCCGAGGAATGGCGGGCGGGGGTGCGGCACCCCGACGAGATCGGCGTGTCACCGTCGCCTTCGCAGAAGTTCCCGACGATCTCCGTGCCCTACCGCGCGCTCGTGCCGGAACGCCTCGACGGCGTGGTCGTCGGCGGCAGGCACGTCGCCAGCGACGCCACCACCCAGGCGTTCATGCGGGAGATCCCGCAGTGCTGGATGACCGGGCACGCGGCGGGCACCGCGGCGGGTCTCGCCGCGCGGTCCGGGGTCGCGCCCCGGGCGCTCGACGTCGGCGAGATCCGCCAGGAACTCCGCGAACAGGGCGCCTTCCTGCACGAGCGTGAGCCCGCGCAGGTCGGCTCCTGATCTCCGGTTCTTCAGCGGGCGCAGGTGAAACTCGCGGCGCTGTCCGGGTTTCCGCCGCGGTAGCGCGGCCAGGCCGGGAACTCGCACAGCGGACGGGTGCGGTTGTGGGCCAGGTCGGTCACCACCGGGTTCACCGGTGACTGTCCTTTTTCGACCCACCGTTCCAGTGCGGTGAGCGAGTCCCAGCCCGCCGCGAACGCCGGGGTGCCGAAGTTGGCGTGGTTCGCCCCGGGCACGACGTAGTACCGCAGGAACCCGCGGGTCTGCCCCGGGCCCACCACGTCACGCACGCGCTCGTAGTAGTCGTTCGTGGCGAAGGGGGAGACCAGCTCGTCCGCGGCGCCGTGGAGCAGCAGCAGTTTCCCGCCCGCGCGGGCGAACGGGCGCAGGTCGGCGTTGTTGCGGTCCTGGATCGTGGACAGGTAGCTGATCCGGCCGAGCCACTTCCCGGGATTACGGGGATCCAGGTCCAGCGAGTTGTACTGCGGGTCCCTGGTCAGGAAGTACTTGACCCACTGGTCCCAGTACTGCATGCCGTAGCCGCTCGTCACCGGCATCGGGTTCGCCGGCGCGGTCGTGCCGAAGCCGAGGAACGGGGTCCTCATGTCCGCCCCGGACAGGAACGGGAAGCCGGGGTACTGCGTTTCGCCGCTGGCGACCCGGTACGGCCACCGGAACGGCGTGGACATGGCGATCACGGCGTCGATCTGCGGGTCCGAAAGGCAGCCCGGTCCGGTGTCGGCGCCGCCCGGGCACCGGAGCGTGCGCGGGTTGAACCGGCAGGCGTCGGGGTTGGAGACGACCCGGTCCTTGAGCCCGTCGAGGCCGTCACACGCGTCGATCACCTTGTTGTAGAGGAGGGTCTGCTTTTCGGGACCGGGGAAGGCGCCCGGCCGGGACAGGACCTGCGTCAGGTAGCCGAGATCGAGGACCTCGGCGAGGTTGTTCCACGCGGGATAACCGGAAATGACGCCGTCGAAGGCGTCCGGCCACCGTTGCGCGACGTTGAGGGCTTCGCGGCCGCCGGTCGAACCGCCCGCGAAGTAGATCTCGTGGGGCGTCGCGTGGTAGGCGTGCCGGATGAGGAACAGGCTCGCGTCACGCGTCTTCTTGAGCGCGTCTCCGGCGGAGAAGTTGCGCACCGCCTCGTCGTTCACGCCGAAAGAACCGTCCAGCGACGGCGGGACAGCCGGGTTCTGCTGGTGCCCGGAGTCGCTGGCGAAGGTCGCGTAGCGGCGGGCGAGCGGGGCGGGCTGGTCCGCGGGCCCGAACGGGACGTTCGACGCCAGGTCGGGGATGGTGCCGTTGTACCCGCCACCGCCGAACATCAGCGCCTTGTGGTTCCACCCGTAGGGCAGGGCGACGCGCATCTTGATGTGCGGCGCGGCCGGATCGACGGGGAAGAGGTCCGCGTCGACCTGGCAGTACTGGACGGTCTGGCCGCTGACGACGCTCGTCTTGACCGAAACCGCTTCGACCTCGCCGCCGGTCGTCGGCAGGCTCATCACCGACGCCGGGATCCGCAGGTGGTCCAGACCTTCGCAGACCGGTGTCGCCGAAGCCGTCGTGGCGTCCGCGCCGGGGACGACGGCGGCCGCCGACAGGACCACGGCCGCCACCACGCCGAGGCGGCGCATCCTGGTGCCGCTCACGCCAGCCCCTTCCCGTCGTAGAGGTGGGTGCCGGGCACGGCCAGCGGATCGGCGCGCACCTCGGCGGGGTTCGTCTCGGGCAGGAACCACGCGCTGACGAAGGTGATCAGCCCCATCGCCATGATGTACGCGGCCACCGCCACCGTGCTCCCGGTCTCGGCGATGAGCGCCGTCATCAGGAACGGCGTGCCACCGCTGACGATGATGGCCGAGAGCTGGTACGACAGCGACGCGCCCGAGTAGCGGACGTTCGGGGCGAACAGCTCGCCGAGGAAGCTCGCGATCGGGCCGTAGGTGAGGCACTGGAACACGAAACCCACCGCCACCGCGACGAAGATCAGCGGCAGCGACTTGGTGTTGACGAGCCCGAAGTACGGGAAGGCCCACGCGGCGACCCCGAGGCCACCGATCAGGATCAGCGGCCGGCGGCCCAGCTTGTCCGAGAGGTGCCCCGACCACGGGATCGTCACGAGCATCGCCACGGAAGCGGCCAGCACGACCGCGAGCAACGGGTTGCGCTGCAGGCCGAGCTTGCCCGTGCCGTAGCTCAGCAGCCCGGAGATGCTGACGTAGAACAGGCTGTTGGTCGCCGAGAGCAGCCCGCAGCCGAGGAGGATGGTGCCGCCCTTGCGGCGGATGACCTGCGCCAGCGGCGCCCGCACCACCGGCGCGTCGGGCTTCGCGACCTCCCGCTGCAGCTCGCGGAACTCCGGGGTGTCCTCCACCTTGGTCTGGATGTAGAGCACCACCGCGAACATCACGACGCTGAGCAGGAACGGGATGCGCCAGCCCCAGCTGAGGAACGCGCTGTCCGGCATGAGACCGCTGGCGGCGACGAACACGAGGTTCGAGATGATCACGGCGACGGGCACGCTGGTCTGCCCGAACGTGCCGGCGAAGCCCCGCTGTTTCGGGCTCGCGGACTCCGTCAGCAGGAGCACGATGCCGCCCCACTGGCCGCCTGCCGCGAGGCCCTGCACGAAGCGGAGCGTGACCAGCAGCGACGGGGCGAGCGCGCCGACCGCCGCCGCGCTGGGCAGGCAGCCGATCAGGAAGGTCGCCGCCCCCATCAGCGCCAGGCAGGCGACCACGACGGGTTTCCGGCCGTACTTGTCGCCGAGGTGCCCGGCGAGCACGCCGCCGACCGGGCGCGCCACGAACCCCGCCCAGAACGTGCTGAAGGCGAGGAGCGTGCCGGTCAGTGCGGAGGAGTGCGGGAAGAAGACCTTGGGGAACACCAGCGCGGCCGCGGTGCCGTAGAGGAAGAAGTCGTACCACTCGATCGAACTGCCGACCAGTCCTGCCGCGAGCAGTTTGCGGGAGGCCCGGCGCCGGATCGGCGGAGGACCGGTTTCGGCCTGGCCTGACTGGCCTTCGGGTTGCGTGCGTGGGGATGCCATGGGTGCCGCCTTCGTTGGTAGCGCAGGCAAGTGATGGCGGTCATGGTATGGCGCCGCTAGGCTGCGGTTGAGGTGTGGACCATCCACAACTCCCGGCGTTCCGGTGGGCTTTTCGCCCACCTCCAGAAGGAGGCATCGTGGCCGACGACCGGCGGCAGCGTGAACTGGCGTCGTTGTACGCGACGGCCAAGTCGCTCACCGCGCTGGGCGAGCTCGACGAGGTCCTGCAGTCGATCGTGCACCACGCCCACGAGCTGATCGGCACGGACTTCACCTACCTGTCGCTGGTCGGCGAGGACGGCAGGCTGTCGGCCAGGGCCTCGGAGGGCACGATCTCCGCGTCCTTCCTCGCCGCGTGCATCCCGGCGGGGGTGGGGCTGGGCGGCAAGGTGCTGGCCTCGCGGAGCCCGCACTGGGTGCGGGACTACGCGGCCGCGACGATCATCGACCACGACCCGGACTTCGACCGCCTGGTCACCACCGAGGGGCTCGTCGCGTTGCTCGGCGTGCCGCTGGTCATCCGGGGCGAGGCGGTGGGTGCCTTGTTCGCCGCGGACCGCTCCGAGCGTTCGTTCCGCGCGGACGAGATCGCGTTGCTGACCGCGTTCGCCGACCACGCCGCGGTCGCGCTCGACAACGCCCGGCTCTACGAGGAGAGCCGGAAAGCCTTGCGGGAGCTGCAGATCGCCTACCGCAGGATCGAAGACCACATGGCGGTCATGGAGCGCGCGCAGGCGCTGCACGAGGCGCTGACCGGCGTGGTGCTGGAGGGCGGGTCACCGGGCGACGTCGCGCAGCTCCTCGCCGACCAGCTCGGCGGTGACGTCACGCTCCTGGACCGCGCCGGTGCCGCCGTCGCCCGCCGGAATTCCGTGTCGAACCCTTGCACCCCAACGGAAGCCGACCTGACCGATCTGGTGCGCGACGCGCGGCGCACGGGCCGCTGCACCACCGCGGTCGACGGCGCGGGCATCGCCCGCAGTGTGGCTTCGATCCAGGCGGGCGACAGTTACCTCGGCGCGCTGGTGTGGTGCCGCAAGGCGACGGGTGACGCCCCGGACGGCATGGACCTGCGCACGGTCGAACGCGCCACGCACATCCTCGGGTTGCTCATCCTCAAGGAGCAGGCGGTGGCCGAGGCCAGTGAGCGGCTGAGCGGGGAGCTCCTGACCGAGCTCATGCTCGGCAGCCCCGGGATCAGCCCGGCTCAGCGCGCCCGCGCGCGGGCCCGCAACATCGACGTCGACCGGCTGGACCTCGTCCTGGTCGCCGACTGCCCGGCGGTGCCGTCGACCGACCTCGCGCGCCACCTGCACGACATCGCCCGCGACCGCGCGGGGCTGGCCGGCGAACACCTCGGCAGGGCCACGATGATCCTCCCCGGCGACGACGCCGACCGGACCGCCGGGGAGGTGCACCAACGGCTCCGCCGCACACTGGGCGCGCCCGTCGTCGTCGCCGGGCAGCGGACGTCCGGCCACGACTGGGCGCGCGCGTTCTCGCTGGCCAGTCGCTGCGCGGCGGTGATGCGGGCGGTCGGGCACACCGACGTCGGTGCTGCCACCGGACGCTATGCCTTGTACGCCATGGTTTTCGACCCCGACCGGGTGGGGGAGCTCGACCGTTTCCTCACCGACACGATCGGTGCGCTCCTCGACTACGACCGGCGCCGGGGCACCAACCTCGTCGACACGCTGAGCGCCTACTACGCCAACCAGACCAACGTCGCGGCGACCGCCCGCGCCCTGCACGTCCACGTCAACACGCTGCTGAAGCGGCTGGACCGCGTCGGCGCGGTGCTCGGTCCCGACTGGCGCCAGGGCAACGACCTGGAGCTGCGGCTGGGGCTCCGGCTCCACCAGCTCAGGACGAGCACACAGTCCTGAGTGGACTGTCGCTCAAGCGATGCGTTGCGCGTCCCGCAGGCTGGCCTTCGACAGCTTGCCGGTCCCGGTCTTGGGCAGCTTGGCCATGAACACGAAGTCGTCCGGCAGCCACCACTTCGCGACCATCGGCTCGATGTGCGCCCGCAGTTCGCCGGCCGTGGCGGTGCTCCCGTCGCGCAGCACGACGTAGGCGACGGGGCGCTCCATCCACCGCGGGTCGGGGCGGGCGATCACGGCGACCTCGACGACGTCGGGGTGCGAGGAGATGGCGGCCTCCAGTTCGACCGAGGAGATCCACTCGCCGCCGGACTTGATCAGGTCCTTCATCCGGTCCACCAGCCGCAGGTACCCGTCGGCGTCGATGGTGGCCAGGTCGCCCGTGCGCAGCCAGCCGTCCTCGGTGAAGCTTTCCGGGGTGTCCACCCGGAAGTAGCCGCCCGCCACCCACGGGCCCGCCACCTGCAGCTCGCCGACCGCCTTCCCGTCGCGCGGCAGCTCGGCGCCCGTCTCGACGTCGACGATGCGGATGTTGACGAGCGGCAGGGGCTGGCCCTGCGCGGACCGCACCGCCACCCGCTCCTCCTCCGTCGCGTCGCGGTGCTGCGTGCGCGTGCCGCCGATGACCCCGACGGGACTGACCTCCGTCATCCCCCAGGAATGCGTGATGGGCACGCCGATCGCGGCGCGGTAGGTCTCGGACAGCGCCGTGGGAACGGCGGAACCGCCGCCGAGCAGGAACCGCGTGGCGCTCAGGTCGTGCGCCCTCAGGTGCGGCGCCAGGCTCGTCCACACGGTCGGCACCGCACCCGCGACGGTCACGCGCTCGGCCTCCATCAGGCCCAGCAGGTGCGCGGGCTCCGCCGACAGGCCGGGCAGGACCAGGGCGGCGCCCGTCATCATCGCGCCGTAGGGCAGGCCCCAGGCGTTGGCGTGGAACATGGGCACGATCGGCATCACGACGTCGCTTTCGCAGAGGCCGATGAAGCCGGCGGCAAGGGTGCCGAGGCAGTGCAGGACCGTCGAACGGTGGCTGTAGAGGACGCCCTTGGGGGATCCGGTCGTGCCGGAGGTGTAGCAGAGCCCGGCGGCGAGGTTCTCGTCGGCGAGCGTGAAAGCGTCCTCGAACGAACCCGTGAAGGGCTCGCTGCCGGAGATCAGCTCGTCGTAGTCCAGGATGCGCGGGTCGTCGGGGACGGGTGTGCCGGTGCCGTCCGGCAGCACCACCCAGTACCGCACCCCGGGCATCCGCTCCGCGCTCGGCCAGATCCGGGGGAGCAGCCCCCGGTCCACGCACACCACGTCGTCCTCGGCGTGGTTGACGATGTATTCGAGGTGCTCGGCGGACAGGCGGATGTTGATGGAGTGCAGCACCCGCTTCGTCACGGGCAGCGCGAGGTAGAGCTCCAGGTGGCGGCGGGTGTTCGCGGCGAAGGTGCCGACACGGGCGCCGCGCGGGACGCCGAGGGAGTCCAGCGCGGTGGCGAGGCGGCGGACGTGCTCGGCGACCTCGGCGTAGGTGAGCCGCTTGCCGCCCGCCGTGGTGACGTGCTTGTGCGCGTAGAGCCGCTCGGCCCGCTCCAGGATGTGGGCGATGGTGAGCGGCCGCGGCTGCATCAACCCGTCCATGACGTCGTTGTCCCTGGTCACAGGCATGGGTCCTCGCTTTCCCTCGGTGACACGGATCGACACTAGGCGTGCTCCCGGGCGCGAGGAGAGGTGCGAACCTCCCACTCGTCCAGCGGTTCCGGCGGCGGTTCCTCACACTGCCGTCCCGTGACGTGACCCACGCTGGGGGGTTCCGGCAGGTCCTGGCCGGACCGCCGCCGGGGAAGCGACGCTGGGAGCGTGAAAACGATCCGCACACTCGGCCTCGCCGCACTCCTCGTCGTCGGCACCGCGGTTCCGGCGTCGGCGAGCAGCCTCGGCGAGGTCCGCGTCCTCGCCCACTTCGACCGGGCCGCGGGCCAGGCCGCCGAAAGCATCGCGCTGGAGCCCGGCGGTGGCGTGGTCATCGGCATGATCCCCGCCCGCCAGGTCGTGCGCGTCGCGCCGGACGGGGCGGTCGCCGTGCTCACCACGATGCCGTTGCCGCCGGGCGGCGGCGGGACCACCCCCGTCGTCGGCGATCCTGTCGTCACCGGAGTGGCCCGCGCCGACAGCGGGACGTTGTACTTCCTCTACTCCTCAGGCCAGGGCGGGTTGACAGGCATCTGGCAGCTCCCTCGCTCGGGTGCACCGCGGCTCGTCGTACCGCTGCCCGCCGACACGATGCCGAACGCCCTCGTCATCGATGCCGCGCGAAAGCGCTTTCTGGTCAGCGATTCCGCGGGTGGGCGCATCTGGCAGGCCCCGCTGGGTGGCGGCCGGGCGACCGTGTGGTCGGCGGACCCGACGTTGGCCCCTAACGGTTTCTTCGGCGCGAACGGCATGAAGGTGCACGACGGTGCCGTGTGGGCGAGCAACTCCGACCGCGGCACGATCGTCCGCATCCCGGTCACCAGGGACGGCGGCTCCGGCCGCGCGGAGGTCCGCGCCACGGGCCTGGCGGGCATCGACGACTTCGACTTCACGGGCCGGGGCGACGAAATCCTCGCCGCGATCAACCAGGCGAACGAGCTCGTGCGCGTGAACGCGAACGGCACGCACGACACCCTCCTCGACGCGGGGGACGGCATGCAGGGCACCACGGCTGTCGCCGTCAGGGGAGATCGTGTCTACGTCACCAACGGCGCCAACCTCGCGGGCGACGACCCCACCCTCATGCTCGCCCGGCTGCGGCGCTGACCCTGCTCAAAGATCCAGCACGACCGGTTCGGCGGGTTTCGCGCAGCAGATGAGGACGTTCCCGTCCGCCGGGGGGCTCCAGCGGCTCGGGCCGGTAGCCGACGGCGCCGGAGAGCAGGGCCAGTTCGCAGGTGTGGCAGACGCCGGTCCGGCACGACCAGCGGACCGGCACGTCGCACGCCTCGGCGAGTTCCAGGAGCGAGCCGTGCCGGTCGTCCCAGGGCACGGTGAGCCCGCTCCGCGCGAAGGAAACAGCCGGCCCGCCGCCGGGCGGACCCGGCGGCGGGTGCGGCGTGGTCGTGGCCTCGCGCAGCCCCGGCGTGAGGGCGCCCAAGGCACCGAAGACCTCGGTGTGCACGCGCGCGGGCGCCAAGCCGCATCCGGTCAGCGCCTGCGTCATGTTCGTCAGGAAGGCCGCCGGGCCGCAGACGTAGGCGTCCGCGGTGGTGGGCAGCGCCAAGGCGCGGATGACGTCCTGCGTCAGCCGGCCTGCCTCCGTGTAGTCGGCGCCGCGCCGGTCGGCGGCACGGGGGCTGCTGTAGTAGACGAACGAGCGGGCGTGCGGGAGTTTTCCCAGCAGGGCACGGGTTTCCCCGGCGAAGGGGTGCTCGCTGCCGTCGCGGGCACCGTGCAGCCACCACACCTCACGCTCGCTCCGCGCCCGGGCGAGCGCGTGGAGCATGGCCAGCACGGGCGTCACACCGATCCCCGCCGACAGCAGGACAACCGGGTTTTCGCCGTCCTGCAGCGAAAAAACGCCGCGGGGCGCGGCCGCGTCGAGGGTGCTCCCGGCCCGGACCTCGTCGCGCAGCCTGGCGCCGGCCGCGCCGTGCGGCTCGATCTTCACGCTGATCCGGTACCGGCCGACGCCCTGCCCGCCGGACAGCGAGTAGCTGCGGACCAGCGCCGCGTCCCCAGCGGGGACCTTGACCGTGAGGAACTGCCCCGGCCGCGCGTCCGGCAGCGGTGCGCCGCCGGGATCGGCCAGCGTCAGCGAAAGCACGTCGCGGCTCTCTGCCTTGACGTCCACCACGCGCAGCGGCCGGAAACCCGGCCAGCCGGGAGGCGGGGCGCTCGCCGCGTCGGTGAGCCCCACATTCCCGGATGATCCATCCATTTCGTCGTCCGCCCGGTCGAGGAGCTTGCGCAGCGAGCCCTGCCAGCCGGGGCTGAGCGCGGGTATCCGCAGCGCGCGCTCGACCTGCTCGCGGGTGTGTCCCGGCAGGTAGAGCAGGCCGTCGAGCTCCTCGACGGTCATCCCTTCCGGCCCGCCGGCGACCTTGACGATCTCCTGCCCGGCCTCGACTTCGCCCTCTTCGAGCACCCGGAGGTAGAAACCCGGGCGGCGGTGGGAAACCAGCAACGCCGCCATCCGCTCCTCGCCGAGGCGCAACCCCACCCGGTAGCACGTCACGCGTGGCTGGGACACCTCGAACAGGGCACCGCCGATGCGGTAGCGATCGCCTATGCAGACCTCGGCGTCGAGCAGGCCGTCGACCGTGAAGTTCTCGCCGAAGGCACCGGGTTCGAGGTCCTCGCGGCCCAGTTCCGCCCGCCAGAAGCGGTAGGCCTCCGTCTGGTACACCAGCACGGCCCGGTGCTCACCGCCGTGCCCGCCCAGGTCGCCCTGCCCGTCACCGTCGACGTTGAGCCGCCGGACCACCCTGGCGCCGGTGACCGGCCGCTTGTACACGCCCGTGTGCACCGTCCTGCCGCGCCACGGCACGTCCGCGGGCATCCCGACGTTGACCGATACCAGGGTGGCCATCCGCCCAGGGTACGAGAACCGGGCGGGCAGTGTCGTTGCCCGCTGTGTCAACCAGCCGTCGTGGCGAAAACCGCGTGGCACCATGGTCGAATGCCCGAACCCGTGGTGGACCTGCGTGACCCGGCCGTCCTCGCCGACCCGGTGTGCGGTTACGACCGAGTCCTCGCCGAGTCGCCGATCTGCTGGGCCCGGCTGCCCAGCGGCGAGGAGGGCTGGCTCGTCACGCGGAACGAGGACGTCCGCGCGGTGCTCACGAACCCGGCCGTGCGCACCGATCCCACCGGCCTGCCGGGCCAGGGCGCGCAGACGCAGGAGCAGGCCTTCCTCGCGCTGGGCACGCCTCCGGAGCACCTGCCGTACCTGCGCGCGAGCATGCTCAGCCTGGACGGGCCCGAGCACACCCGCTTGCGCCACAGGATCAGCCACGCCTTCAGCGCCTCGCGGGTGAGCGAACTCCGCCCCCGCGTGCAGCAGATCGTCGACGAGCTGCTCGACGACGTCGAGGCCGCGCCGGGTGCCGGGAACACTCCCGTGAACCTGCTCGACGTCTTCGCCTACCCGGTGGCGACGGCCGTGGTCTGCGAACTGGTCGGCGTCCCGGAGACCGACTGGGCGGACTGGTGGCGCTGGGGCAAGGTGCTCGTCGGCGAAGACCCGGCACAGATCACGCCGACGTTCGGCGAGATGGTCTCCTCCTGCCACGCGCTGGTCGAGCGGCGGCGCGCCGAGCCCCGGGACGACCTGGTGAGCCAGGTCATCGCCCAGGGCGGGCTGACCGACGTCGACATCGTGGCGCTGGTGGTGTTCCTCGTGCTCGCCGGGCACGAGACCATGGCGCACCTGCTGTCCAACGGCGCACTCGCCCTCATGCGGAACCCCGCCCACCGGGAGCTGCTGCGCGCCGAACCGGCGCTCTGGCCGGCGGCGGTGCGCGAACTCGTCCGCACCGACGGCCCGGTGCAGCTCGCCCGGTTGCGGTACGCCGCGACCGACCTGGAGGTGGGCGGCGTGCGGATCGCGGCGGGGGACCCGGTGCAGGCCGTGCTCGGCGCCGCGAACCGCGATCCCGCCCAGTTCGCCCATCCGCGCCACGCCGACGTGCGCTGGCAGGCCGAGCACGGCCGCCGCGAGGGCAGCCTCGGGTTCGGCTGGGGGCCGCACTTCTGCCTCGGCGTCGCCCTCGCGAAGCTGGAGGCGGAGGTCGCGTTGCGCGGCCTGTTCGAGCGCTTTCCCGCGATGCACCCGGTGGACGAGCCGGAGTGGGTGCCGCTGCCGCGCGCCCGCCACCGGGTCAGCCTGCACGTGCGGCTGCGCTGAGCGTCAGCGGGCGAAGAAGTCCACCGGCATCGTCACCTCGGCGCTCGACGCCCCGCACTCCAGCATCCACAACGCCGCGCCGTGGCCGAGGCCCTTGCCCAGCGCGCGGAGCTCTTCCGGGTCGGGGGAGGCGGCCCGCGCCTGCGCTACCCCGCGCCCGAACGCCTCCGGGTCCCAGCCGTCCGGTTCGGAGTCGCCGAGGCAGCGGGCCCCTTCCGTCGTCGCGGGCGGCAGCGGGTCGGGCACGGACAACAGCCCGTGGACGCGTTCCCCGACGAGAACGCCCATCCAGTACGAGCTTTCCGGGGTGGGCCGCGGCCCGGTCCAGCGGAGCCGCCCGTCTCGCGCCGGAAGGCTTTGCGGGACACCGGACGCGGCCCAGCGCCCGGCCCACTCGACGGCGAGCCCGGGCGCGCTGCGGCCGGCGGGGTTGTGGAACCGCGCCATGTCCCACCGGTTGCCGACCGCGACGGCGGCGACGTCGCGGTGCGGCCAGACCCTGGCCTCCCACCAGAACCCCCACGGGAAGGCCGCCGTGTGACCCCACCACCAGTCCTCACCCAGCTCGGGGTCGGCGAGTTCGAGTGTCAGGCCGGAGAACGACTTCACGCCGTGCGGGCTCGGCCGCGCGACCCGCGGCGTCACCATGGCCGCGAGCGAGTCCGGCCCGACGACACCGCGGTCGCCCCTCGCGGTGCGCAGCAGGGATTGCAGCAGCCGACCGGCATCCGTGGCGCTGCAGTGCATCCCGACGCCCGGGTACGCCGACGAACGCAGGGGCGGGCTGGGCAGGCACCAGTCGCCGAACGCCATGTAACCGGCCGCGCCGCCGGACCGCGGCCGGCCCGTGCCGTCGTCGATGCTCGTGTCGCGCATCCCGGCCGGCGCGAACACGTGCCGCCGCACGTGGTCGCCGTAGGGTTCGCCGGTCAGGTGCTCGACGGCGCCACCGAGCACCCCGACGCCGAAGGTGGAGTACGAGTACGGGCCCGGTTTCGTCGTCAGCGGGAGCGCCCCGCCGTACTCCACGGCGCGTCCGGTTTCGTGCCGGCGGCGGACGAAGTCCAGGATTCCTTCGGCCGGCGCGGTTTGCGCGGTCGCGGCCACGATGTCGCTGTAGTAACCACCTTGGTGGGCGGCCAGCATCGCGGCGGTGACCGGCGCGGGGTCCGGACCACGCAAACCCGGCGGCAGCACCTCGTCGATCCGCGTGTCCAGGCCGGCTTCGCCCGCTTCCACCAGTCGCAGGAATGCCAGCCCTGTCACGGGTTTCGTGAGCGAGCCCGCCGGTGCGACCGTGTCGGCCGTCATCGGGGTGCCCGCGCGCAGGTCGGCGAACCCGGTCGCGGCCGTGCGCAGTTCGGTGCTCGTCGCGACCGCCACGGCGACCCCCGGGGTGCCCGTGACCGCCGCCAGCCGGGGCAGGACGGTGTCGAGGGCCGCCATCACGTCGTCGAGCATGCTTCTCCGGGAAACGCTTTCAGTCCTTCCGGACAGCTAACACCACGGCCGGCCGGCCGCGGCCGAACTCTGCCCGAACGGACTCCTGCCGCTGATCATCCGTCGGCGGTGTTGTAGTTGACGATGCGGTCCACGAGGAGCGCGAACGCACCGGCCAGCGGGTTGTCCGCTCCTTTCCGCACCACGTCGGGCAACCGGTGCGCCTCGTGCTCGGAAACCGCGACCATGCCCCAGAACGCGTTGAAACCCGTGGGATCGTCGGGCTTCTCGGCGGCCGCCTCGACCTTCGCGACACCGTTTTCGCCGGTGACCGCCAACGCGCCCATCTCCCGCAGCACGCCGGAATCCCGCTCTTCGACGGCCACCAAGCTCCAGTCCGTCGTGCCGAGCTGCCGCACCGCGGAGAGCAGGCTTTCCGCGCCGGACACCACGATGTCGGGGAGCACGAGGGCCACCGGCCCGTGGGTCATCGGCAGCGCCGACCGGATCGCCCCTTCGAGTCCCGGTTCGAACGCTTCGTCCTGGAACACGAAGACGATCTGGAACTTCCCGGCGTAGCGCCGGGATAGCTCACCGTGTCCAGTTTGTGGGGTCTGCACACCACGACCAGCCGCACTTCCAGGCCGCTGTCGGCCAGCGCGACGACCCCCTCCAGGCTGCGGTCCAGCACGGTGACGCCGGGCGCCAGGCTGTGCAGCTCCTTCGGGTAGGGCGCGCCGAAGCGCGTGCCGAACCCGGCGCAGGGCAGCACGACCGAAACATCGGGGAGGGGCACGGACGAACTATGCACCGAACGGTTGTCCCGTCGTGCGCGTTCGGGCCCGATCGACGGCCGGCACTGCCCACCGGGGCAGAGTTCGCAGTACCGTCGGGGGGTGCGGGTGCTGTTGTCGACGTATGGGACGAGGGGTGACGTCGAACCGTTGGTGGCACTCGCGGTGCGCCTGCGGGAACTCGGGGCGGAGGTGCGGATCTGCACCCCGCCGGACGAGGATTTCGCGCCGCGCCCGGCGGAATTCGGGATCCCGCGGGTGCCCGTGGGCCCGTCGGTGCGGGAGCTGATGCGCGACACGGCTCCGCTATCGGCGGCGGAACTGTCGCGGTATCGCACGGAGCTGGTCAGCGCGCAGTTCGAGGCCCTCCCCGCGGCGGCCGCCGGGTGCGACGTGCTGGTGGCGGCGGGCCTGGCGCAGGTCGCCGCGCGCTCGGTCGCCGAAGCTGCGGGCATTTCCTACGTGTACGTGGCCTACTCGGCCGTCAACCTGCCGTCCCCGCACCACGCCCCGCCACCGCGGCCGGGCTGGCCGGAGCCGGAGTCGGACGACAACCGGACGCGGTGGGAGATGGACGCCCGCCGCGTGCACGCGGAGTTCGCCGAGACCCTCAACCACCACCGGGCGGCGCTCGGCCTGCCACCCGTGGACGACGTCCGCGGTCACGTCTACTCCGGCCGCCCGTGGCTGGCGGCGGATCCGGTCCTGGGCCCGTGGCGGGAGACCGCGGGCCTCGACGTGGTCCAGACCGGTGCCTGGACGTTGCCCGACGAACGCCCGCTCCCGGCCGAGCTGGTGGCGTTCCTGGACGCCGGAGCCGCGCCGGTGTACGTGGGCTTCGGCAGCATGCGGCCGTCACCGGACATCGGTCACCGGGCCGTCGAGGCCATCCGCGCGCAGGGGCACCGGGTGCTCGTCTCCCGCGGCTGGGCGGACCTGGACCTGGTCGACGGCCGCGAGGACCTGTTCGCCATCGGCGAGGTCAACCAGCAGCGGCTGTTCCCGCGCGTCGCCGCCGTCGTGCACCACGGCGGCGCGGGCACGACGCTGGTGGCGGCACGGGCGGGTGTGCCGCAGGTGGTGATCCCCCTGCCGGTGGCGGACAACCCGTACTGGGCCGACCGGATCGCGGACCTCGGGGTGGGCGTGGCACTGCACGGGGGAGCTCCGGCCGGTGCAGCGCTGTACGCTGCGATCGAGACGGCACTCGCGCCGGAAACCCGTGCCCGGGCGAAGGCGCTGGCCGCGAGGGTCGGCACTGACGGCGCGATGCTCGCGGCCAGGCGGCTGCTCGGTTCACGTCAGTAGCAAAGCGGCGCTCCACGGCAGGCGAGCGGGAGACGACGACGGGTTCAGGTGTTCGTGCAGCGCCAACAACGTTCCCGCCGTGCCGTCGAGGAACCCCGGCCGGTTCGGGGGCACGGTGACCACGGCGTCCCCTTCGCGTTGCGACAGCAGGTGATCGCACAGCCTCGGCAGCGCTTCGGCCTCCCTGCCGAGGACGAGCGCCGTGGCGTGGAGGGCACCCGCGGAACCGTGGCACAGCGACGCGTCCCGGATGCCCCAGTGTTCCCACGGTCGCCGCAAGGCCGCCCGCAACGTGGACTTCGCCTCCTCGGCCCACGCGGGTTCGCCCAGTGCCGTCGCCGCCAGCTGCACCGCTCGTGCCGCCCCGGGCGCGCCGTAACACCACGCGACACGGCTGGGCGCCAAGGATTCCACGGTACCGGCGAGTTCCTGCTCCAGAGGCACCAGCGCGGGCCAGTACGGGCCGTACTGGTCGCTGCCCCGGCGAGCCAGCAACCACGTGACGATCCGGCGCATCGCCTCCTCGTGCCCGTGGACGACGATCCCTTGCCGGTGGCTCAAGGCCAACAACGCGAGCGGGCCGGAAATGCCGTGTGCCATCCCGATGTTGAGATGCCCGTCGGGATGTGACATCGGATCCGCCAGCATCGGCGGATCCGGCGTCCACCACCCCGGTATGCGGTGACCGTGCACGACGACCGGTTCGGTCAGCCGCACCAGGTATCCGAGCACCCGCGCCAGCACGGCCTCGGCCCCGCAGGCGAGCAGGTACCGGCCCAGCCCGGCGAGACCGGAAGTGACGTCGTAGCGCGCCATCCTGGCGCCGGGCTCTCCGTCACGCAGCCGGGCCTCCTCCGCATCGACCAGGTTTTCGGCAAGCCGCAGCACCGGTGGGTCGACCCGGGCGAGGAGACCCCGGTAGTCCCCTTCGGCCCTCGCGATGGTGCGCGCGGCGAACCCCAGCGAAGGCAAGCCGTCGAACAGGTTCTCCACGGCGGGCCGCTGTGCGCGCGCAGCGGCGGACAGGTGCTCGTGGGCCACTTTCCGCAGCTCAGGGGACTCCTCGCTGAGGCGGGCGAACACCATCGCGAACCCGCTGTGCCCATCGGCGAGCGACATCGGGTGGTGCGGCCAGTCGCCGTCGCCGAGGTCCACCTCGGCGGGACGGCTGAGCCGGGCGGCGGCCCCGGCCAGCCACGCCCGTGGGTTCACCGGGTCGCCCGCCTGCGGTCGAGGTGTGCCTGCACGGCACCCCTCGCGACGGCGTAGACCTCGGCCTCGGCCCGGAAGTCCGTGCCCAGCCCGCGGTTGCAGTGCAGGTGCAGCAACGCCCGCAGGATCTCGTCCGGCGATGCCCCGGCGCTTGTCGCGGCCTCCTTCCCGTAGCGGGTCAACAGCTCGGCCCACTCCTCGTCCCCGGGAACGGGGTCCAGCGTGACGGCCGCCAGCGCGTCGCGGCGCCGCCGGGTGAACGCCTTGTGCGTGGTCTCGTTCTTCGGGAAGGCCGACAGCAGCCAGCGGGGCCAGTCCTCGCCGTGGAACAAGCTGACCAGCGCCACGACGTCGGCGGCGACCGCGACGATGTCCTGGCCGGTGGCCATCCTCCGCAGTACGAGGCGGCTGTCGGCGGTGAAGAACCGCTCGGCCAGGCCGATCAGGTGCTCGCCGCCGTAACGTTCGACCTCGGGACGGTAGACCTGCAGCGAAAACTCACCGGCGACCCTCGCGTCGGCCAGCGCGGCGAGCTGTTCGCGCAAGCGGGGCAGCACGTCGCCGTGGAGGCGGAGGCGGATGTGTGGCCGCTGGTCTTCGGTTTCGTAGCGCACGAAGAACCATCGGTCCACTTCGGACTCCAGCGTGGCGAGCCACGGGCGCAGGTGCCCGGCGAGCACTTCGCGTTGCCGGTGCGGGGAGCACTGGAGGTGCGCCGACACCCACTCGCCGCCGGGCAGGTGGACCACCGCCTTCGTGCGCAGCGGGAACGGCGTCTTCACCGGGCGCGCCACGGGTTCGACGGCGATCAGCGGTACGACCAGCTCGGCCTCGTGGGCGCCCTCCGGCCCCCGCAACCATCCCTGGTCCCGGTCCGGCGCCCGGTCCTCGCACACCACGGCGGTGCCCGACTTGCGCGTGTCCTCGCGCAGCAGCACGCGGTGCTCGGAGGCGGTCAGGTCCAGGCACAACTGCTGGTCGACCTGCGTCAGCCGCACCCGGTCCGGCACGCCCCACCGTTTCCGCCACGCCGTCAGCGCGTCGTCGGTGGCCACGTCGTCCGCGGTGACCCGCCAGGTCGCGGGGGAGAGCACCGCGCGCCCGTACCGGATCGCGGGCAGGAACGGGGAATCCCGCAGCGCGGCCCAGTTCCACGGCTTCAGCGTGCGCACGCCCATCATCGACACGTCCCACAGGAACCGCACGACCTCCGGCGCCGCCGTGCTGATGTCCAGCACGTGCAGCAGGCGCGGCACGATCTCGCGGCCCAGCGAGACGGAGTACAGCCGCAACCGGTGGGCGTCGGCGGCCACGGCGATCTCGGTCAACCGCAGCTCGCTCGCCTGCCCGGTGCCCACGGCCAGCGAATGGTCCAGCACCAGCGGCGCACGCGTCACGTTCGCGTGCCGCGGCTCAGTGGTCACGTGCGTGAGCTGCACCGGGACCCGGTCGTCGCGCGAGGCGAGATCCGCGAGCAGTTCGCGGACACCGGGGAGGTGGCCGAACCGCCCGAAGGACGCCCCGGCCAGCTGGGTGCCCATGACGGGATTGAGGACCAGCTCGAACTCACCCCGGTCCAGCGCCTCGGGCGAGACCGCGTGCAGGGTGGTGAACAGCTCGGCGGTGGCCGGGGGAGTGCCGCCGGGCGGGGACAGCTGGGCGATCAGGTCGTCGTCGAGTACGACTTCGCGGACGCCGTCGACGAGCGCCTGCACCAGAAGGCGGTTCAGCACCGGCTGCCGGGCGTCGTCCGGGTCGGCCGTCCACGGCTTTTCGTAGTCTGCGGGAGGGCCGATGCCCACGTCCGGGTCGAGCAGGTCGGTCACGGGCACCAGCTCGCCCAGCCCGTAACGCTCCAGAAACCTGGCGTGGTAAGCGGTCAGGGCGCGGGACCGGGCGTTGTCCATTGCGGACAGCCGCCACACGGCGTCGGCGGTCTGTTCCAGCTCGCGCGCCACGTTACGGGGAAGTTTCACCCGCGCGTCCAGCTCCAGGTCGACCTGGACCGGGGAATCGGCACCGGTCGCGCACCGAAGGGCGGCCAGCTGAGCGGTACCCGAACCGAGTGGACTGCGGCGGTAGTCGTCGATCAGGTCCTGGATCCGCGCCGCCCGCTGGTGGTCCGGGAATGCCGCGAGGGGGTCCTCGGCGTGGCGCAGGGGCGTCCGCAGGAAGCCCAACCGCACCAGCTGCGTCACCAGTGTCGCGACCCGGGAGCGGTCGAGGCCGGGAAACCCTTGTGCGACAACGTCGACGAGCTCGGCGACGCGGATGCCGTCGGCCGCGGCACACAGGACGTGATCGACCACAGCGGTCGCGCGCACGCTGGCGAGCCGCTTGCCGTGGGGCACGGAGAGCCGGTCGCCGTGTCGGGTGAACAGGTTGTTGGGCCTGACTTCCAGGCGCGCCAGTACTTCGGCGTCCGCCTCCAGTTCGTCGGCCCAGTCCGACAGCCACGCATGATCCGGCTGCACGTGCCGGCGGTGCGCGGAGCCCAGCACCGCGTCCACGTGGTCGGCGAACTCACCGAGGGCGACTCCGGCGAGCAGCCCGAACGGGGTGGGGCGCCCGGCCATGCGGAGTTCGTAGCGAGCCAGCGCGCTCCGCAAGCGCGGCGATGCCGGTTCCTGCCCGGCCTGCACCTTGTCCGCCGCCGCGGCCAACGCCGGGCTCGCGACCGCGACGGCCTCGCGCAGCAACGGGGAGCCGAGGCGTTCGCGCATCCCGTCGTCCGCGGTCGGCGCGGCATGCAGCCGGTGTCGCGGCAGCAGGGGAGCACGCAACAAAAACGTGGGGTAGCAACGGAAAACGTTGTCCACGATGAGTTCCCCCAGTGGGCGGGCCCGCCCGTCGACGGGCCCGCCCGCCGGTCAGCAGAGCGAACAGGTGGTCACGGTCCGCGGTGGGATCTGCTGGCTCGGCGGCTCAGCGGCGGTGGCGGGCAGTTCGAACTCCTGCACGTCGAGTTCCAGCAGGTCTTGCGTTTCGTTCGCGTGCATCGATCTCCTCCTCTGGTCAGGAAAGTGCGCTCGGATGGAGCGTTTCCGACGATAACGGAGCCCGTCCCGGCAGGACCCCGACTGCCATATAGTCCACCGAACCTTGCCTGATCAATCACGACTTTCGTTGTGCGTTTTCGTTCCCCGGTGCCGGGATGTGCGTAACACAGTCCGTTGTGGACAGAGATCGCGCCGGAAATGTCCCGGATATCCGTGCTACGTGATCCCGGCCCGGAACTGGTACCGGTCCCCCCGGTACGCCTGGTCGGTGACCTCCAGCGGATGCCCGTGCTGGCTGTAGGTGAGCTGCCGCGCCATCAGGACCGGGACCGAGGTGCCTTCCAGCTCCAGCAGCCGTTGCTCCTCGCGGTTGGGGGGCCTGGCCTCCACGGCGTACTCGGCACGGCGCGGGATCTGGGGCGGGTCGGCGGTCAGCAGCGTGGCGTACAGCGAGGCCCGGGTGAAGTCCGTGTCGGCGAGGGCCGGGCACAGGGCGAGCGGCAGCCGGTTGTGTTCGAGGACGACGACCATCCCGTTGAGCGAGCGCAGCCGCCGCATCTCGAAGAGGTCGTCGCCCGGGGTGATGCGCAGGCGCTGCGCCTCCCGGACCGTGCAGGGCCGGACGCGGGACAGCAGAACGCGGCTGCTGAGCGGGATCCGGTGCTTGCGGGCGTAGTCGGCGAACCCCTCGACGTGGGTGGTGGCGGTCGCGGTGGTCACCTCGCCCGCGACGAACCAGCCCCGGGCCGGGGCGGCCTGCACGGCCCCGCGCTCGGCGAGGAACGCCAGCGCGGAGCGCATCGTCACCCGCGAAGCGTGGTAGCGCTCCGCGAGGACGCGTTCGGACGGGAGGCGGTCACCGCTGCGCGCCCCGCTCGCCCGCAGGTCCTCCCACAGCCGGCCGGCGATGCGCTCGTACAGCGGGAGCGAACCCGGGTCGAACGCGCCGCGGGGGAGCGGGAGGGGCTTGAGGCCTCGGTAGGGACCGGACATACCAGTACGATACCAGTATCAGATTCATTGCAGACCAGTCTGCGTCTCCCTACCTTTTCGCGGCATGACTTCACTGCACGAACTGCCGTCCCGGCACCGGGACGGCGGAGTCGGCGTCACCTCCGTGTGTTCCGCGCACCCCCTGGTCATCGAGGCCGCCGCGCTCGAGGCGCTGGCCGGTGACGGGCTGCTGCTGGTCGAGGCGACGTCGAACCAGGTCGACCAGTACGGCGGGTATACCGGTATGCGACCGGCCGACTTCGCGGCGCTGGTGCACGAGATCGTCGACCGCGTCGGCCTGCCGCGCGAGCGGGTCGTGCTGGGCGGGGACCACCTGGGCCCGCAGCGGTGGCGTGACCTCGGTCCGGAAGAGGCGATGGACCGCGCCGACGTCCTCGTGACCGCCTACGTGCGGGCGGGTTTCACCAAGATCCACCTGGACTGCAGCGAGGCGTGCGCGGGCGATCCGGTTCCGCTGCCCGGCACCCTGGTCGCCGAGCGGGCCGCCCGGCTCGCCAGGGCGGCCGAGAAGGCGGCCGTCGAGCTGGGCAGGCCGGCGGAGCTGAGCTACGTGATCGGCACCGAGGTCCCGGTCCCGGGCGGGGCGCGCGAGACCATCGAGTCGCTCACCCCGACCACCCCCGATGCGGCACGCGCGACCGTCGCCGAGCACCGCGCCGCGTTCGCCGAAGCCGGCGTTGCGGACGCGTGGCAGCGGGTGATCGCGCTGGTCGTGCAGCCGGGGGTGGAGTTCGACCACGTGCGGGTGTTCGACTACGCGCCCGAGGCGGCGCGGAACCTCAGCGCGGTCGTCACCGAGTACCCCGGTCTGGTCTTCGAGGCGCACTCCACCGACTACCAGACCCGCGACGCGCTGGCGCGGCTGGTGCGTGATCACTGGGCGGTGCTCAAGGTCGGGCCCGGCTTGACGTTCGCCCTGCGCGAGGCGTTGTTCGCACTCGCGGCGATCGAGGACGAGCTGGTGCCCGAGGGCGACCGGTCGCGCCTGGTGGACGAGCTGGAGGCGGCCATGCTCGCCGACCCCGTGTGGTGGGCGGGGTACTACGACGGCGATCCCGGCGAGCAGCGCCTGGCCCGCCGCTACAGCTACAGCGACCGGTCGCGGTACTACTGGCCGCAGCCCGCCGTGGCGGCGGCCGTGGACCGGCTGTTCCACAACCTCGACACCGTCGGCATCCCGCTGCCGATGCTGAGCCAGCACCTCCCGGACCAGTACCGGCGTGTGCGTACCGGCGAGCTGTCCACCAGCGCACGGGCGCTGGTCATCGACCACGTCCGCGACGTGCTGCGCGACTACGCCTACGCCTGCGGCAAGGTCACCGCATGACCGGGAACCTGTGGACCGCACGAGAAATCGCCCAGCAGCCGGACGTCTGGCGCACGCTCGCCGCGTCCCTCGCCGCCGACAAGCCGCGCATCGACGCGTTCCTCGCGCCACTGCTGGCCAAAGAGGACCTGCGGATCGTGCTCACCGGTGCGGGTACTTCGGCGTTCGCCGGGCAGATCCTCGCGCCCGGGCTGTCGAGGACGCTGCGCCGGCGGATCGACGCCGTCGCCACCACGGACCTGGTGAGCAACCCGCGCGAGTACCTGGCCGAGGACGTCCCGACGCTCCTCGTCTCCTTCGCGCGCTCCGGGGACAGCCCCGAGTCGCTCGCCGCGGTCGAGCTCGCGGAGGAGGTGCTCTCCGACTGCCACCACCTGGTCCTCACGTGCAACCCCGACGGGCAGCTGTACCGGAACACCGCGGGAGAGCACAGCCTTGCGCTGCTGATGCCCGAGGGCACCAACGACCGCGGTTTCGCGATGACCTCCAGCGTCACCAGCATGATGCTGGCCGCGCTCACCGTGCTGGGCGCGAACCCGGACGTCACGCTCCTCGCGGATGTCGCGGCGGACGCGCTACCCGACCTCGCCAAGCGGGCGCGCGTGCTCGCGGAGGACGGCGCCGACCGGTTCGTCTACCTCGGCAGCGGCCCGCTGACCGGGCTCGCCCGCGAGTCCGCGCTGAAGCTGCTGGAGCTGACGGCGGGCCGGGTCGTGAGCTACTTCGACTCCTCGCTGGGGTTCCGGCACGGGCCGAAGTCCGTGCTCAACCCCGCCACGGTCGCCCTCGTGTACCTGTCCAACGACCCCTACACGCGCCGCTACGACCTCGACATCGCCCGCGAGCTGCGCGCGGACCTGCCCGAGGGGCAGGTGATCACCATCGGCTGCCGGGACGACGCGGAGGAGGAGACGTGGTCGTTCCCGGGGCTCGGCCACCTGCCCGACGCCACCGTCGCACCGGTGCTCCTGCTCGCCGCACAGCAAGTCGCACTGGCGACGTCCCGCGCGCTCGGGCTCGACCCGGACAACCCGTTCCCGGCCCACGAAGTGAACCGGGTCGTGAAGGGAGTCACCATCCATGCCCTCGACGAATGAAGCCGGCGTGTTCCTCGGGGTGGACGGCGGTGGCACCAAGACCGCGTTCGCGCTGCTGACCGGCGACGGCGAGCTGCTCGCCACCGCGCTCGCGCCGAGCAGCTACTACCTCGGGCACAGCATCGACCTGGTCGAGGAGGTCCTGCGGGCCGGGGTCGAGTCGGTGTGCGGCGAGACCGGGATCCCCGCCGCGGCGTTCACGTACGCGTTCGTCGCGCTGCCCGGCTACGGCGAGGTGAGCGCCGACCTCGACACGCTGAACGCGATCCCCGGCCGGGTGCTGGGCCACCAGCGGTACCGCTGCGACAACGACATGGTCGCCGGCTGGGCGGGTTCGCTGGGTGCCGTTGACGGCGTCAACGTGATCGCCGGGACCGGGTCCATGACCTACGGCGAGCGCGCGGGCCGTGGACTGCGCGTCGGCGGCTGGGGCGAGCTGTTCGACGACGAGGGATCCGCCTACTGGATCGCGATCCGCGGGCTCAACGCGTTCGCGCGGATGTCCGACGGGCGGCTGCCCGCCGGGCCGCTGCTCCGGCACCTGCGGGACCACCTGCGCCTGGCCACCGACCTGGACCTCGTCGACGTCGTGCTCAACCGCTGGCAGGGCGACCGGATGCGGGTGGCCGCACTCGCCAGGGTCGTCACCGCCGCCGCGGCCGACGGCGACACCGAATGCGCCGCGATCCTCCGCGAGGCGGGCGTGCGGCTGGCCGATCTCGTGCTGGCCACCGTCGACCGCCTCGGCTACGCACCCGGAGAGGTCGTCCCGGTTTCGTGGTCCGGCGGCGTTTTCGCCAGCGACGAAGTGCGTGAGGCCTTCCGCGAACGGCTCGACGGCGCGCCCGTCGAGCTGTGCACCCCGCTCCTCCCGCCGGTACTCGGCGCCGCGCTCTACGCGGCCCGGCTGGCCGGCACCCCACTGCGCGCCGAAGCCGTCGACCGGCTGCGGACCCACGCGACCACCGTTCCCCAAGGAGGCGACGATGCCTGACCTGACGAAACCCCGCGGCAACCGCTGGATCCCCTACGCCGGACTGCTCGTGTTGTTCTGGGGGGTGTGGGGTGCGTTCTCCGGCACCCCGACGTCCTTGTACGACTACCCCAACGAGATGGTCTACATCCTGTGGGCGGTCACGATGATCATCCCGGCCGCGTTCGCGATGCGCGGCCAGAAGCTCGACCGGCGGCCGGTCGCGGCGTTGTACGGCCTGATCGTCGGCCTCACCGGCGCGGGCGGCCAGCTCGTGTTGTTCAAGGCGCTGACGATCGGCCCGGCCTACCTGATCTTCCCGCTCATCTCGATCTCGCCCGCGATCACCGTGCTGATGGCCGTGGCGATCCTGCGGGAGCGCATCCGCCCGCTCGCCACCGTCGGCGTGGTCGCGGCGCTGGCGTCCATCGTCCTGTTCAGCATCAGCAGCGGCTCGGGTGACGCGGCGACGGGACCGTGGCTGGTCCTGGCGCTGATCGTGATGATCGCCTGGGGCGTGCAGGCCTACTACATGAAGAAGGCCGCCACCGTCGGCGTCAACGACGCCACGACGTTCGTGTGGATGACGATCAGCGGCCTGCTCCTCGTGCCCGTGGCGTGGTTCATGATGGGGGAGTTCCCCAGCCACGCCCCGTGGCAGGCGCCCGCGCTCACGCTCGGCACCCAGCTGCTCAACGCCGTCGGCGCGTTGTTCCTCGTGATGGCGCTTTCCCGCGGCAAGGCCACGATCGTCGCGCCGGTGACCAACGCGCTCGCGCCGGTGCTCACGATCATCCTCTCGCTGATCGTCTACCAGACCCTGCCCTCGGTGTACGGGTTCATCGGCATCGTCCTGGCGATCGGCGGTTCGACGCTGATGGTCTACGCCGACGAGTCCGGCCCCACCACCGAGGTCACGGGTGACGTCGGCGCCGCCGTCCACTCCGACCGGTCCTGACGGCGGTTTCAGGCCTGGTTGGTGATCGAGGCCCGGAAGCGGTAGCGGTCCCCGCGGTAGACCTGCACGGTCAGTTCGATCGGGCGGTCCTCCTGGTTGAAGGTCAGCTGGGTCGCCACGAGCATCGGCATCGTGTCGCCGGTTTCCAGCAGCTCCCGCTCCCGCGGCGTCGGGTGCCGGGCCTCGACCGAGTAGTCGGCGACGCGCGGCAGCTGCGGCGGGTCCGCCGCGCGGAGGGTCGCGTACAGCGAGGCCTTGCCGAAGTCGGTTCCGGCCAGCGCGGGGCAGACCGCCAGCGGGAGGCGGTTGTGCTCCAGCACGACCACCAGGTCGTCGAGGAAGCGCAGCCGGTGCAGGTCGAAGAGGTCGGCGCCGGGGGCGATCCGGAGCTGTTCGGCCTCGGGCACCGTCGCCGGGCGGACCGTCGCCGACAGCACCCGGCTGCTCGCCGTCAGGCCGTTGACCTCCGCGTAGTCGGCGAAGCCCTGGACCTGCGGCGCCGCCGCGGCGGGCGCCGGGGCCCCGAGCTCGGCCACGAACCACCCGCGCGACGACGTCGGGCGCACGATGCCCCGCGCCTCCAGCTCGGCGAGGGCGGCGCGCAGCGTGACGCGGGAAACGCCGTACCGGGCGGACAGCGCTCGCTCGGACGGCAGCCGGTCGCCCGTGCGGGCGCCGGTGGCGCGCAGCTCGTCCAGCAACCGGGCGGCGGTGCGCTCGTACAGCGGGAGCGCGTCGTCCGCGAACAGGCCACGCGGCAGCGGCGTCCTCGCAACGGTCATACCAGAACCATACCGGTCCTCCCGGCGCCGGAATCCGAGATCCAGAACGAAGGGAAGTGCGACATGGCGAACATGCAGCGGCGGACCGTGCTGAAGGTGGCGCTGGGAGGTGCCGGACTGGCCGCCTTCCCCGTGCTGGCCGGTGGCGGCGCGGCGGCCGCGACACCCGGCCGCCCGCCCGGTTTCGCCGGGGTCGGCGACAGCTCGATCACAGTGGAGTTCGACGACCGGCTCCGCAGCCGGGTCACCTTGGCGGGCAAGGCGGTCACGCGGTTCGATGCGAGCGAAGCCCTGGTGCTCGGGGACCGGACGATCGAGGAGTTCAGCTACCGCGGCCACCAGACCCGCGACACCTGGCACCCGCAACACGGCCCGGGAGTCCAGGTGACGCTCCAGGGCGATTCCGCGGAGGGCGTGCGGAAGACGGTGGAGCTGACGTCGTTCCAGCGCCTCGCGGGCATGGTCGTGATGAAGGTGACCTACACCAACCAGTCCCGTACCGCGCTGCCCGTCACCGGGTGGCGCAGCGGTGCGCATGAGCTCTTGGCTGCACCGGGGGGTTTCTACACGTTTTCCGGCACCACGCACGAGGACCGGCGGGACTGGGTGCAGCCGGTGACGGACGGGTTCGCCCAGGAGAACTCGCTGGGGATGGTGGCTTCCGACTACGGCGGCGGCACCCCGCTGGCGACCGTGTGGCGCCGGGACGCCGGTTTGTCCGTGGGGCACGTCGAACCGGTCGCCAGGATCCTGCGCCTGCCGGTGCGGAGGACGGCGGCCGGTGCGAGCATCGCGGTCGAAGGCGACGCCGCTGGTGGGCTGGCACCGGGCAGGCAGCTGGCCACCGACACCACCTTCCTGGTGGCCCACGCAGGCGATCATTTCGTTCCGCTGCAACGGTACCGGCAGTACATGGGGGACATCGGCCAGCGCGCCCCCGAGACCCCGGCCGCCGCGCTCGAACCCATCTGGTGCGCGTGGGGTTACGAGCGCGGGTTCACCGTGGAGCAGGTCGTCGGCACCCTGCCCAAGGCGGCCGACGTGGGTCTGAAGTGGGCGGTGCTCGACGACGGCTGGCAGACCAACGAGGGCGACTGGGACCTCAACAGGGAGAAGTTCCCGCGCGGTGAAGCGGACATGCGGGACTTCACGCGGCGGATCCGCGAGGCGGGCATGCGGCCGCGCCTGTGGTGGGCCCCGCTCGCGGCGGACCCGGACAGCAACCTGTTCCGGCAGCGTCCCGACATGTTGCTTTTGGACAGTGCGGGCAACAAGCAGCAGGTGACGTGGTGGGACGCCTTCACGCTGTGCCCGGCGTACGAGCCCACCGTGGAGTACTTCGTCGCGCAGGCGACGAAGTTCATCCGGGACTGGGGCTACGAAGGGCTCAAGATCGACGGCCAGCACCTCAACGCCGTGCTGCCCTGCCACAACCCGGCGCACCGGCACGCCCGGCCCGAGGAGTCGACTGAGGGGCTGGCGCGGTTCTGGAAGCGCATCCACGACGCCGTGCACCAGGCCAACCGCGACGCGGTGGTCGAACTTTGCCCGTGTGGCACGGCTTTCGCGTTTCACAACCTGCCCTATGTGGACCAGTACCCGGCCTCGGACCCGGAGTCGTCCTACCAGGTCCGCAGCAAGGGCAAGACGATGAAGGCGCTGATGGGCCCCGGCAGCAGCTACGCGGGCGACCACGTCGAACTCAGCGACGGCGGCGATGATTTCGCGTCCAGCTACGGCGTGGGCGCGGTGCTGTCGACCAAGTTCACCTATCCCGCGGCGTCGGCGGAGGACCCGTACGTGCTCACCCCGGAGAAGGAGGTGCTCTGGCGGAAATGGGTGGGCCTGTACCGGAAGAACATGCTCTCGACGGGCGAGTACCGGGGCGAGCTGTACGACATCGGTTTCGACAAGCCGGAAGCACACGTGGTGGCGAAGGGGAGGACCCTGCACTACGCCTTCTACGCCGCCCGGTGGGACGGAAAGGTCGAACTGCGCGGCCTCGGCCGTGGCCGGTACCGCCTGACCGACCCGTTCGCGGGTGCCTCGCTCGGGGTCGTCGATGCGCGGCACAACACGGTGCAGCTGGCTTTCGAGCGCTTCCAGCTCATCGTGGCGGAGCCGCTCGGCTGAGGACATGGGAAAGCTGGACGGCAAGGTGGCGAACGTGACCGGGGGGCACGGGGGATCGGGGCGGCGTCGGCACTGGCGCTGCCGACGAGGGAGCCGACGTCGCGATCAGCTACTCGTCCTCGGCGGAGCGGCCGAGGCCGTGGTCGCCGACCTGGAAGCGAAAGGGGTGCGTGCGGCGGCCTTCCAGGCCGACCAGGCGGATGCGGCCCAGGCGGCCGGCTTGATCCGGCGCGTGGCCGAGCGGTTCGGGAAGCTGGACATCCTGGTCGACAACGCGGCCGTGGGCGGTGGCGGCCTGCTCGGCGGTGAACCCGCCGACCAGGCCACCATCGATCGGCGGCTCGCCGTCAACTACACGAGTGTGGTGGCCGCGGTCCAGGCGGCGGTGCCGCTGCTGCCCGACGGGGGACGGATCGTCAGCATCAGCTCGGGTGTGGCCACCCGGGCGGGTTTCCAGGGGATGGCGTACTACACGGGCACGAAGTCGGCCCTCGAGGGCTTCAGCCGGGGCGCCGCGCGCGATCTGGCGCACCGGGGCATCACGGTGAACGTCGTCCAGCCCGGATTCGTCGACACAGAAGGAAACCCCGCCGACGGCCCGGCCGCATCGGTGTTCCTCCCGACCGCGGCGATGGGGCGGTACGGCAGGCCGGAAGAGATCGCCGCGGGCGTCGTCTTCCTCGCCAGCCCGCAGGCCTCCTACGTCACCGGCGCGGTGCTGAGGATCGACGGCGGGTACGCGGCATAACCGCCCGCAGGCGGCTACGGACGGCGGTGGCGCAAATCCGGTACAGCGCCGCCTTGCCCACGCCGGCCCGCCGCCCGTTCCGTGCTACTCGTCGGCAGGCGTCTGAAGCGGGCGGTACGGGGCCGGGACCCACTCGTATTCACCGTCGTGAACGCGGATCCTCCCGATTCCCGGGAAGGGGAGGTGCGCGGCCCCGATGGCCCACTTCCGCGCCCGGGCGTCTGCCAGGACGCGGAGCCGTGCCGCACGGGCACCGGCGCGATCGCTGTCGATCTCCATGGTGACGTGCGGAGCGCGCAGCTGAACGGTGTGGGAGTGCATGGTGTCGCCCCAGAACAGCAGGTGTTCCCCGCCGCTGCCCAGGAGGTAGCCGGTGTGGCCGGGCGTGTGGCCGCGCAGGTCCACCGCGGTCACCCCCGGCACCGGCTGGTCTCCCGGCCGGAACGTGGCGAGCCGTCCCGCCGCGCGGTAGGGGAGCAGGGCCTGTGCCGCCCAGTGGTGGATCTGTGCCTGCACCCCCTCGGCTTGCGCGGCGACGGCGTCGTCGAGCCAGTGCCCGGCTTCCTCCGCCGACACGTGCACGGTCGCCGACGGGAACGCCGGGTCACCCCCGGGTGTGATCAAACCGAAGACGTGATCGGGGTGGAGGTGCGTGATGAGGACGTCGTCGACCTCGGCGGGCGAATGCCCTGCGGCAGCGAGGTTTTCGAGCAGGTGGCCGGTGCCGGGCCCGAGGGAGGTGCCCGCACCGGCGTCGACCAGCACGGTGCGTCCGCCGGTGGTGAACAGGAAGGTGTTCACGGCCGTCAGGAGGTCCCCTTCGGGCGGGAGGAACCCGTCGGCCAGCAGCTCGGTGATCCGCTCGGGCGGCTCGTCGTGCATGTCGGCGGCGTGGATCGGCAGGGCGCCGTCGTAGACGGTCGTGATCGTGATCGCGCCGACGCGGGTGCGGGTGAAGCCAGGGACCTGGAGCAAAGTGGACGGTTTCATGCGATGACCCTCGCGAGGAAGTCCTCGAACGTCGTGGGTGTGGTGGTTTCGGCGTCCCGCGGCTGGGCCATGGCGATCCGGCGGTCGGCGACGTCCGAGGTCATGGCGGTGGTCCCGTCGGCCATGTGCTCGGAGAACCCCGCCGCGAGGAGGCCGTCGCGCATCGCGGTGGTGTCGATCCGCTCGTAGCGGGCGTCCGGCCGTCCGACGGCTTTGCCAATGGCGGCAACGATTTCGTCGAGCGTGACGTCGCGGGGGCCGTGCAGTTCGAGCACCCGGCGCGGGGCTTTCCGGCGCCCGCTGAGGAGATCGGCGGCGACCGCCCCGATGTCCGCCGTGGCGATCGCGGGGAGCGGCAGGTCCGCGGGGATCAGCCCGCGCGCGGTGCCGGTCTCCCGGACCTCCTCGATCATCGGCAGGGCGTTTTCCATGAACCAGCCGGGGCGCAGGTGGATCGTCTCCACGCCGGTGAGGGTGTCGAGGGCTTCTTCGAGCGGGCGCAGCCCCCACACCGGTCCCCGCGCGCCCGGGTGGTTCGCGGCCCAGCCGCTCAGGCTCACGATCCGTGTGAGCCCCTCGAGCCCGGCGAGGCCCTTCCGGTGCGCGGTGATGACCCGTTGCTGGAAGCCGGGGAAATCGGTGCTCGTGGGGGCGAGACCGGGGGCGATCATGACGAACGCCGCGTCGGCACCGGCGAAGGCGTCGCGGATGCTGACCTCGTCGTCCGTGCGGACTTCGACGGCTTCGGCGCCGCGGTCGGCGAAGGCGCGCAGCCGGTCGCGGCTGCGCCCGAGTACCCGGACCTCCTGACCGGCGGCGAGCAGCGCGTCGGCCACGGCCGAACCCGTGTGGCTGGTGGCAGAGGACACCACGATCATGGTTGTTCCTTTCGGCTCGCGGCGAGGGTGGCGAGCAGGGTGAGCCGCTCGGCCGACGGCGTGCCGGCCTCGGCGACGCTGATGATCAGGCGCTGCCCGGGGTCGTCGGGCAGGCGGAGGATCTCTTCGTTGACCACGAGGTCCCCGACGAGCGGGTGCCGGTAGCGGCGGACGGTGTGCAGGCAGTCGCGCACCGGGTGGTGCCGCCACAGGCGCGAGAAGTCCTCGCTGCCGGTGGCCAGTTCGGACACGAGCCGGTGGAGCGCGAGGTCGTCCGGTCGTTCGGCCGTCGCCATCCGCAGGTAGGACACGAGGTCCTCGGCCTGGCGCGCCCAGTCGGCGAAGAGGTCGCGGGCGGCCGGGTCGAGGAAGACCCGCCGGGCCTGGTTCGGCGGTTCCGGCGTCCCGACGGCCGCGACTTCCGCCTCCGTCAGGCACCACAACGCGTATCCGAGCGGGTTGCCCGCGAGGATGTCCGTGCGCCTGCCGACGAGTACGGCGGCGCCCAGGCTCCCGGCGACGAGATCGCGGACGGGACCTCGCACGCGGTCTTCGTGCCCGGCCCCCCGGACCGGCGGCAGGGCCCGCGCCAGCCGGTAGAGGTGGGCCCTTTCGTCGGCGGAAAGCCGCAGTACACGTGCGATCGCGTCCAGGACCGCGTCCGAGACCTGGTGGTTCTCGCCCCGTTCCAGCCGCGTGTAGTACGTCGTGCTGAGCCCGGCGAGCTCGGCGACCTCCTCGCGCCTGAGCCCCGGCACCCGGCGCTGTTCCCCGTAGGACGGGGTGATGCCCAGCTCCCGCGGGCTGACCGAGGCCCGGCGGGAACGGAGGAACTCACCGAGTTCTCCCGGCGACGGCTTGCCGACCACCATTTCCTCCAGACTCTCGTCTCCCGGCGGACTTCCCGGGCCCAGTGTGGATCGCGACCCGCTGCCGCTGCCTGTCCACGCGATGGACAGGCAGCGGGCTGTGGTCCTCTGCTATGTTTGTCAGCAGTGTCAAACATAGCTCGCGGAGGTGGTGCGTGGTGAACGCGGTGGAAGTGGTCGAATCGTTCTGGCGTGACGTGTGGAACGCGCGCAATCCCGCCGCCGTCGACGAGTACGTCGTCGAGGACTTCGTGATCACCAACGCCGGTCAGCGCATCGAGGGCCGCGAAAACTTCAAGAGGTGGATCGCGGCGTTCCTGGCCCAGGTCCACGACTTCGAGCTGGAAGTGCTCGAGACCTTCCAGAACCACGACGGCAGCAGGGTCGCGTCGCGGTGGCGCGTGCACGGGCGCAACAACGGCGTGCTCGGCACCGAGCCGGACGGGCGCCCGATCTCGTTCACCGGCACAGCCGTGTGGGAGGTGCGCGAGGACGGGAAGCTGGTGCACAACCACGTCGAGCGCGCGTCGTGGGAGCTCTTCCAGCGCCTCACCACGGCACCGGCGTGATGGCGGGAGTACGGCAGTTCGACGAGCGGGTCGCTCTCTCGCGCGCGCTGAACGTGTTCGAGGAGCGGGGGTTCCGCGACACGTCGATGCTGGACCTGGCGGCGGGCACTGGTGTCCAGCGGGGCTCGCTCTACCACGCCTACGGGGGCAAGGAGGAGATCTTCCTCCGCGCGTTCCGCGACCACACCGAGCGGTTCCTGGCCGGAGCCGCGGCGGCGCTCGACCGCCCGGACGCTCGGTCGGCGCTGTTGTCGTTCTTCGGCTACTGCATCGGCGCGATCACGAGCGGGTCGCCGCCCCGTGGCTGCCTGTCCACCCGCACGGCCATCGAGGCGGCCACCGCGTCCCCCCGCCTCGCCACCGCGGTGCGCACCATGCTCGACGACCTGGAGAACGTCGTCCACGACCGGCTGGCCGCGTTCGGCGACGGCGTGCTGAACGTCGAACCCCGGGCGGCCGCGCGCCTGATCGTCGCGACCACCCGGGGTATCGCGGTGATGGAGAGGGCTGGCCACGGCCCCGCCGAGTTGCGCGCCATCGCCGAGACCCTGGTGGCATCGCTCGTGCAGGGGTGAGCACCACCCCCGGTCAGGACGACGGCGGGGCGGCGCGGAACCCCCGCAGCCGCAGGCTGTTGCTCACCACGAACACCGAGCTGAACGCCATCGCGGCGCCCGCGATCATCGGGTTGAGCAGGCCCGCCGCGGCCAGCGGCAGCGCGGCGACGTTGTAGGCGAACGCCCAGAACAGGTTCCCCTTGATCGTGCGCAGCGTGCGCCGGGACAGCCGGATCGCGTCGGCCGCCACCCGGAGGTCGCCGCGCACCAGGGTCAGGTCGCTCGCCTCGATGGCGACGTCGGCGCCGGTGCCCATCGCGAGCCCGAGGTCGGCCTGGGCGAGCGCGGCGGCGTCGTTGACCCCGTCGCCGACCATCGCCACCACCTTGCCCTCGTCCTGCAGGCGCCGGACCACGTCGACCTTGTCGCGGGGCAGGACCTCGGCGATGACCCGCTCGATGCCGACTTCGGCGGCAACCGCCTTCGCCGCGTCCTCGTTGTCGCCGGTGAGCAGGACCGGGGTGAGCCCGAGCCCGCGCAGCTGCCGGACCGCTTCGGCCGAGGTCGGCTTGACGGTGTCGGCGACGACCAGCACCGCCCGCGTCTCGCCGTCCCAGCCGACGACGATCGCCGTCCTGCCCTGCCGCTCGGCCGCGGCCTTGGCGTCGGCGAGTTCGGGGGACAGGTGCTGCCCCCAGTCCGCCAGCAGTGCGGCGCGCCCGGCCAGCACGGCCTTCCCGTCCACGATCCCTTGCACGCCAAGGCCTTCCACGTTGGTGAAGCCTTCGACGGGCGGCAGTTCGCCGACACGCTCCCGCGCGCCCGCGGCGATGGCCTTGGCGACCGGGTGCTCGGAGGCGTGCTCCAGCGCGCCCGCCAGGCGCAGCACCTCCGCGGCGTCGGCACCGTCCGCGGGGTGCACCGCGGTCAGGGCCATCCGGCCGGTGGTGACGGTGCCGGTCTTGTCGAGCACGACGGTGTCGACGCGGCGGGTGGACTCCAGCACCTCCGGGCCCTTGATCAGGATGCCGAGCTGGGCGCCCCGGCCCGTGCCGACCAGCAGCGCGGTCGGCGTGGCCAGCCCCAGCGCGCACGGGCAGGCGATGATCAGCACCGCCACCGCCGCGGTGAACGCGGCCGACACCGTGCCGCCCGCGCCGAGCCAGAACGCGAGCGTCCCGATCGCGAGCGCGATGACGACCGGCACGAACACCCCGGCGATCCGGTCCGCGAGCCGCTGCACGGCGGCCTTGCCCGTCTGCGCCTCCTCGACCAGCTTCGCCATCTGCGCGAGCTGGGTGTCCGCGCCGACGCGAGTCGCCCGCACCACGAGCCGCCCGCCCGAGTTCACGGTCGCCCCGGTGACCGCGTCACCCGGACCGACCTCGACCGGCACGGACTCGCCGGTGAGCAGGCTCGCGTCGACCGCCGAGCTGCCGTCGACGACCACGCCGTCGGTCGCGATCTTCTCGCCGGGCCGGACCACGAACTCCGCACCCACGGCCAGCTGCTCGACCGGGACCCGTTCCTCGCGGCCGTCGCGCAGCACCGCCACGTCCTTCGCGCCCAGTGCCAGCAGCGCGCGCAGCGCGGCCCCGGCCCGCCGCTTGGACCGGGCCTCGAAGTAGCGGCCGGCGAGGATGAACGTCGTCACCCCCGCGGCGACCTCGAGGTAGATCGCACCGTCGCCGCTGATGCGCTCGATGGTCAGTTCGAACGGGTGCCTCATGCCGGGCACGCCGGCGCTGCCGAACAACAGTGCGTACAGCGACCAGGCGAACGCGGCCAGCGTGCCCAGTGACACGAGGGTGTCCATCGTGGCCGCACCGTGCCGCAGGTTCGTCAACGCCGCCTTGTGGAACGGCCAGGCGGCCCACCCGGCCACCGGCGCGGCGAGCGTGAGCGAGATCCACTGCCAGTACGTGAACTGCAGCGCCGGGATCATCGCCAGCACGATCACCGGCACCGACAGCACCACCGAGCCGATCAGCCGCTGCCGCAGGGACCGAGCCGGGTCGTCAGTGTCCTTTTCGGACTCCGGTGTCTCCACCTGCGGCAAGGTGGCCGTGTAGCCCGCCGCCTCGACCTGCTCGACCAGCGTGGCCGGGTCGAGACCGGCGGGGAAGCTGACCTTCGCCTTCTCGGTGGCGTAGTTGACGCTCGCGGTGACGCCGTCGAGCCTGTTGAGCTTGCGCTCGATCCGCATCGCGCAGGAGGCGCAGGTCATGCCACCGATCGCGAGTTCGAGGTCACGCCGCTCGCCGGTGGCCGGCGAACCGGGCAGCGTGGAAGTCATCGATCATCCCTCCTCGGTCAGCCGTGGCCGTGTTCGGCGGCGGGCGGCTGTGGTGCGGTGGCCGGTTGTGGGCCGGTCGGCACCGTGAACTCGGCCGTGTGCACCTTGCCCTCGTGCTGGAAGTCCAGGAACAGCCGGTAAGTGCCCGCTGACGGGACCTCCGCGTAGAAGGTCACGTCCGGCCCGGGACGGGTTGTGCCGTCTCCCGGCGTGCCGTCCGGGTGGACGTGGAGGTAGGCCAGATCGCCTTCGCGCAACGCCACGAGATGGCCGAAGGCGCCCAGGTACGGCTGCAGGTCGGTGACCTCGTGCCCGTCCTTGGTGACCGTGACGGTCACCTTCGACGACCGGCCCGGCGTGAGGTCGCCGTCGAGGCGCACGCGGTATCCGTCCACGACCGACTCGCGCGAGGGCGCGTAGGTCCGCGGCTGGAAGTCGCCTGCCGCGGCCAGGTCGACGCCGAGCGTCGTGGCCTCGCCCCCGGTGGGTTTGAAGTCGGCGAAGGCGCGGTAGCTGCCCGCTTCGCGGCGTCCAGCGGAACCGTCCAGGTACCGTCCGCCGTCATGGCGGGGTGGACGTGCCGGAAGCCAGCCGTGTCGCGGCGCACGACGATGAGGTGCATGCGCTTGTCGTGCTCGACGTCGAACGCGGTGACGGGCGTGCCGTCGGGGCCGGTGATCCGGAAGGCGAACTCGGTGGTGGTGCCCGTGGCGAGCGTCGTGCTGGTGGGCGTGAGGGTGTAACCGCCTCTGGACGACGCCAGTCCCGCGGGCTGGATCTCCGCGACAGTGCCGCTGTGGTCGTCCCCGTGCGTGGCTTCCTCCATGCCGTGCACGCCGGCCTCGCCGGCGACGGGACCGACAGCGGTGCCGATCGCCCAGGCGCCGGCGGCGACCAGGACGAGCGCCGCACCGTAGGCGGAGAGCTTCCCTGCTGTGTTCATGGCATTCCCTGTCCTCGCGCGGCCGCTACGCGGTCAGCTGGTAACCGGCTTCTTCGACGGCGGAGCGCACCAGGTCGGTGGGGAGCTCCGCTTCGCTGGTGACGGTGACCTTCCCGGTGGGCAGCTCCACGGCGACGTCGGTGACGCCGGGCAGCCCGCCGACCTCCTCGGTCACCGAGCGCACGCAGTGCTCGCAGGTCATGCCGGTCACGGTGTAGGTCTGCTGGGTCATCTCCGCGTCCTTCCTGGTGGGGGTACCCCGTATCGGTATGGGTAACTTATACCCCCTGGGGGTAGGAGTCAACGTGCCGGGCCCGGCTTCCGGAGCATGCTGCGTGCGTGTTTCCCACTGGGCTGAATGTGCTGTGCCCGCCTCGTGCCCGCACTGGAGAATCGGCAGATCGTGTTCGAGGGCTGCAAGGCGTTCCGCCAGCGCGACGGGAGGATCGCGGTCCCGGGGTAGCTGGGCGCCGCCCGCGGTCTCGCTCGCACGGCCCGCGGTCCGCAAGTGCGGAGCCCGCCGGCTTCGCGTCGGCCTCACCCCGCCCCGGCCTGCGACGAGGCCACGATGCACGATGGCGACCGGGGTCCGGCGACCCCCATGGCGTGAAGCGAGCACTGTATTCGTATGCATTGGTCACCGCAAGCCACTCTTGCGCCCCTTGACCAGCCGCTGACACCCACCTATGTTGCTGCTCTATACGTATGCAGAACGGCTCTGCCGTTGTGGCACAATCGGAGGTGTCATGTCCACCCTCGCGCCGACCACGGCCGCGTCCCCCGATGCGGCCGGACGTCGAAAGGTGATCCGCCGCGCGATCGTCGCCGGCAGCATCGGCAACTTCGTCGAGCAGTTCGACTACGGGTTGTACGGCTACATGGCACCCGTCCTCGCCTCGTCGTTCTTCCCGGCGAGCGACCACACGGCCAGCGTCCTGAGCGCGTACGCCGTGATCGCGATCGCGTGTCTCGTCCGGCCGCTCGGCGGCAGCCTGCTCGGCCGGTGGGGCGACCGGTTCGGCCGCAAGCGCGTCCTGTTGTGGACGGTCGTGTTCATGGGCATCTCCACGGCCCTGATCGGCGTCCTGCCGACCTACGGCCAGATCGGGCTGGCCGCCCCGCTGATCCTGCTGGTGCTGCGGGTCGTGCAGGGCATGGTCGCGGGCGGCGAGTACGTCGGCGCCGTCGCGTTCGTCGTCGAGTGGGCCGAGCCGCGCCGGCGCGCGTACTACACCTCGTTCGCGTCCAACAGCTGCTTCTTCGGCATCCTGGCGGGAGCCGGCGTGGCCGCGCTGATGAGCGCGGTGTGCACCGACGCGGCGCTGCACAGCTGGGGCTGGCGGATCCCGTTCCTCGCGGTGCTGCCGCTGTGCCTGGTCGGGATGTGGCTGCGCAGCCGGATCGGCGAGACGCCGGAGTTCGAGGCGGCCACCGAGCACGGGACGAACGTCGTCGCGGCGCCGTTCCGCGAGGCGCTGCGATCGCAGTGGCGGCCGATCCTCGTGTTCTGCGGCGCGTCGATCATGCTGGCGATCCTGTCCTACACCTGGGTCACCTTCTACCCCGAGTACCTGTCGGACACGCTGGGCCTGTCCCAGTCCTCGGCCTGGCTGTCGAACATGATCTCCGTCGCCGTGCTGATCCCGCTCGTGCCGGTCGCCGGCATCATCTCCGACCGCATCGGCCGCAAGCCGATGCTGATCACCGGCGCGGTGGCGTGCATCGTGCTGGTGCCGCTCGCGTTCTGGGTGGGGGAGCGGGGCACGTTCGCCGCCGCGGTGGGCAGCCAGCTGATCTACCTCGTCCCGGAGTTCTTCCTGACCGGCATCGTCACGGTCTGTGCGGCGGAGCTGTTCGCGACGCGCACGCGGTTCAGCGCGAGCTCGATCGCCTACAACAGCTCGTTCTCGATCTTCATGGGCATCACGCCGTTCGTGGCGACCCTGCTGGTGTCGGCGTTCGGCACGATCTACGCGGTGTGGGTGTACCTCGCCGCGGCGGCCGTGCTGGCGCTGGTGGTGATCACGGTGTTCATGAAGGAGACCTACCGCAGCGAGCTCGCGGCCGACAAGTTCGCCCGCTGAAAGCGCTTCCCTCACGGCTCCGGCGGCTCCTGCGGTGGCAGGGGCCGCCGGTGTTCGAGCATCGAGTGGTGCAGCAGGAGGTCCACCGCGAGCCGCGCGAGTTCCGCCGTCGCGGGGGAGAGCTGGGTGTGCCGTCGGCGGATCAGGGCGAACGTGTTGTGCAGCGGCGGGTCGAACGTCGTCGTGTGCAGCCGCAGGCCCTCGGTCCGCGTGAGCCGTTCGGCGACGGCGCGGGACAGGAACGTGTCGCCGACCCCGCGGGCCACCAGGTGCAGCGCCGCCTGGGCCTGTTCGACCTCTATGAACGGCTCCAGCCGCACCCCGGCGACCTGCGCGCGCTCCGCCAGCTGCAGCCGGTCGGGGTCCGCCCAGCCCACGTGGGCGTCGTAGAGCACCAGGCGCCGCGCCGCAAGCGTCGTGATGTCCACCGGGGCCGCGACGTGCTCCGGGTCCGCCGACACGTACAGCACCTCGTCCCGCGCCAGCGGCGTGATCTCCAGTCCTGAGGGCGTCACCGGCAGCACCACGATGCCCGCCTCCAGATCCCCGGCCGCCACCGCTTCCGCGACGAGCGCGGCGTTCACCCCGACCAGCCGCACCCGCACGTCCGGGTGCGCCGCGGCGAACCGCTCGCCGAGCTCGGCCAGCAGGTAGAAGTCCGCGTTGCGGAACAGGCCGAACGAGGCGACCCCGCCGGTCAGCCCCCGCACCGCCTTCATCGTGTCCTCGGCGTTCTGCGCCGCGCTCACCGTCTGGCGCGCGTGGGGCAGCAGCTGCGCACCCGCGGGCGTCAGCGTCAGTCGCCGCCCGCCGCGGTGGAACAACTGCAGCCCGCACTCCTCCTCCAGGCGGCGCACCAGTTCCGAGATCGCCGCCTGCGTGTAGCCGAGTGCGGTGCCCGCGGCGGTGAACGAGCCGAGCTCCGCCGTCGCGACCAGCGCGCGCAATTGCGTCAGTGTCACAAGGAAACCCTATAGGTAGTCCAATGGAAGACAAGGTGTTCCTGTGCCTTGCGCGGAACTAGCTTTCGGGACATGTACTTCAGCGAAGCCATCCAGCGCCGGTTCGCCGGCCGGTTCACCGTCGTCAAGGCACCTGCCGCCGGGGGAGCCCCGGCCCAGCGCGACCCGGCCGTCATCGAGACCGTCACCCGCATGCTCGACCGGATCCGTACCGAGGGCCTCGACGCGGTCAGCCGGTACGCGGCCGAACTGGACGGGTACGACGGCCGCCCGCTGGAGGTCTCGCGCGAGGAGATGCGCCGCAGTGGTGAGCGGCTGCCCGAGGACCTGCGCGCGGCCATCGAACTCGGCGCCGCCCGCACCGCGGCGTTCGCGAAGGCCTCCCGCGAGGCGCTCAAGGACATGGAGGTCGAGCTCGAACCGGGGCTCGTCGCCGGGTACCGCTACCTGCCGGTGCAGCGCGTCGGCGCGTACCTGCCCGCAGGCCGGTTTCCCTTGACCGCCAGCGCTTTCATGACCGTGAACGTCGCCAAGGCAGCCGGGGTCCCGTCCGTCGTCGCGTGCACCCCGCCGCAGCCGGACGGCGGCCCCAACCCCGCCGTCCTCTACGCCGCCTACGTGTCCGGTGCGGACCGGGTCTTCCTGCTCGGCGGTGTGCAGGCGCTCGCGGCGATGGCCTACGGGCTCGTCGGCGACACGCCGGTGGACATGCTCGTCGGCGCGGGCAACGCCTTCGTGGCCGAGGCCAAGCGCCAGCTGTTCGGCACCGTCGCGATCGACCTCCTCGCCGGACCGTCCGAAGTGGCCGTGATCGCCGACGGGACCGCCGACCCCGAACTCGTCGCCGCCGACCTGCTCGGCCAGGCCGAGCACGGCCCGGACTCGCCCGCGGCCCTGATCACGACCAGCGGTGACCTCGCGACGGCGGTCACCGCGGAGGTCGAACGCCAGCTCGCGACCCTGCCGACCGCGCCGATCGCCGGCCCCGCGTGGCGCGACCACGGATCGATCACGGTGGCGGCCGACCGCGAGACGGCGGCGGCCCTCATGGACGACCTCGCCCCGGAGCACCTGGAGATCCAGACCGCCGAAGACGGCTGGTACCACGACAACCTGACCGCGTACGGCTCGCTGTTCCTCGGGCCGTGGAGCACGGTGGCCTACTCCGACAAGGGCATGGCGGGGACGAACCACGTGCTGCCGACCGCGGGCGGTGCACGGCACAGTGCCGGGCTGTCGGTGTCGCGGTTCCTCCGGCCGCTGACCTACCAGCGCGTCGCCGGGGAAGCCACGCCCGCGCTCGCCGACGCCGTCGACGTCATCTCCGCTTCCGAGGGCATGGCCGCCCACCGCGCCACCGCCGCCCTGCGCACGCGGCGGCTGGTCCCGCAGGAGGTGTGATGGGCAGGCCGCTCACCCTCGCGCTGGCCCAGGTTCCGGCACGGCGGGATCTCGGTGGTTTCGCCGGGCACGTCACGGCGACCTTGCGGCGGTTCCCCGGCACCAGGCTGCTGGTCTACCCGGAGCTGCACCTGACCGGTGAGTCGGATGTGGACGCTCAGCCAGTCCGGGACGGCCCGCGGCACCGGTGTTTCGCCGAGCTGGCCGGAGACCTGGGGGTGTGGCTGTGCCCGGGCAGCGTCGCCGAACTCGGTGCCGACGGCCACGTCTACGACACGGCCGTGGTGTATTCGCCGGAGGGTGAGTTGGCCGCCGCCTACCGGAAGGTCTTCCCCTGGCGGCCGCACGAGCCGTTCCGGCCGGGGCGGGAGTTCGTGGTGTTCCCGATCCCCGGCGTCGGCCGCATCGGGCTCTCGGTGTGTTACGACGCCTGGTTCCCCGAGGTGACCCGGCATCTGGCGTGGCTGGGTGCCGAGCTGGTGCTCAACGTGGTCCGCACCGACACCGCCGACCGCGCCCAGGAGGTCGTGCTCGCCCGCGCGAACGCGACCGTCAACCAGGTGTTCGTCGCGAGCGTCAACGCGGCCGCGCAGACCGGGCTGGGGCATTCGGTGCTGGTGGGACCCGAGGGGCAGGTGCTCGCCGAACTGCCCGGCGCCGCCACCGGCGTGCTCACGGCGGTGATCGACCTGGACTCGGTCACCGCCGTCCGCCGCCACGGCAGCTTCGGCGTCACCCGCGTGTGGAAGCAGTTGCGGGAGGACGACGAGCCGATCCCGATGCCGCTCTACGGAGGTGCGCTGACCCCGTCCGCCTGGGCCGAGGCGGACCGGCGGTGAGGCGTCACCGCGCCGCGTGCGTTCCCCTCGGCACCAGCTCCGGGGCGAACGTGACGCGGCGCGGTTCCTCCGGCGCGCCACCGGAAAGGCGTTCGACGAGCAGGCCCGCGGCGGCCTTGGCCATGCCGTCGAGGTCGTGCCGGACCGTGGTGAGGTCGAACGTCTCCCACGAGGCCATCGGCAGGTCGTCGAAGCCGATCAGCGTCAGGTCGCCCGGCACGTCCAGCCCCAGCCGCCGCGCCGCGTTCATCGCCCCGATCGCGATCACGTCGTTGCCGCAGAAGACCGCTGTCGGACGGGGCCCGTCCGCGGCGAGCTCGAGCAGCCCCTGGTAACCGGTGCCGTAGTCGAACGGCCCCCGGCGCACGCGGTGGCGGGGCAGGCCGACCCCGGCCTCGGACAGACCGACGCGGAACCCGAGCTCGCGGTCGCGCCCGGTGGTGGTGTCCGCGGGGCCGCCGATCAGGGCGACGTCGGTGTGCCCGAGGCGCACGAGCTCCTCGGCGACCAGCCTGCCGCCCGCCTCGTTGTCGACCACCGCCGCGTCCGCGCCGTCATTGCCGGTCTCGCGGTTGAGGAAGACGAACGGCAGGCCACGGCGGTTCAGCTCGGCGGGCAGGGGTGAGCCGATCACCGCCGTGGTGAGCACGACGCCGTCGATCGAGCGGTCGAGCAGCCGCTCGGTCTCCAGCGCGGTTTCGCTGCGCTCGGTGAACAGCATCATCCGGTACCCGTGCCGCTCGAGCTCGTCGTGCAGCGGGCCGATCAGATGCGGGTAGAACGGGTTGGTCAGGTCGGTGACCACCACGCCGACGCGGCGGGTCGACCGCGTCGACAGGCTCCGGCCCGCTTCGCTCGGCACGTACCCGAGCGCCTCCGCCGCCTCGCGCACCCGCGCGCGGGTGGCCTCCGAAACCCGGTGATCGCCGCGCAGCGCACGGGAGACCGTGGGCTGCGAGACCCCGGCGAGCCGGGCCACGTCATGGCTCGTGATCGACATCGGCGTCCTTCCCTGAGCGCGGGCGTGCATACGGATCCTACCGGAATCCATCCCTTGACAGGTCCCGCTTGTGGATGGTGTTCTGCATACGTATTAACAACGACTTCGGAGGATGTCATGCGCAACGGCGAGGGGCGGGTGACGGCGGCGGAACTGCGCCGCCGCACGATCCGGCGGGCCGATTTCGTCTCCTGCGACCAGGCGTTCATCGACTGCCGGACGCCGGGCTCGGACCGCAAGGAGAACTACTCGATGATCGGGCCGGGCGTGACGCAGAACCCGGACCAGGTGGTCAACCTGCGCGAGCCCCACGGGTTCAACATCGGCGCCGCCGCCATGCCGCACGGCATCACCAACAACCTGCACCTGCACTTCACCGCCGAGGTGTTCCTGTGCTTCCGCGGCGAGTTCCTGCTCCGCTGGGGCGCCGACGGCAACGAGGGCGAGCTGGTGCTGCGCGAGGGTGACATCGCCTCGATCCCGACGTGGATCTTCCGCGGCTTCACCAACATCGGCCCCGACGACGGCTGGCTGTTCACCGTCCTCGGCCACGACGACACCGGCGGGATCATCTGGGGACCGTCCGTGCTGCGGGAGGCCGAGGGCCACGGCCTCTACCTGACGGCGGACAACCGCCTCGTGGACACCGTCGCGGGAGACGAGGTGCCGGACCCGGCCGAGCTGGTCCGCCCGATGGTCGCCGAGGACATCGCCGCCCTGCCGTCCTACGACGTGGAAAAGCTGCGCCGCCGGGTCGTCACGACGGACGACCTCCAGTGGTCCTCGCGGGCCCTGCTGGGCGGCGTCCTGCCCGGCGGGCGCGCCGAGCTGGCCCCGGTGATCGGCTTCGGGATGACCGAGGACCGCGACCAGGAACCGCGGATCTACCACCCGCACGGGCACAACATCGCGTGGCTGCGGGCGGAGCCGGGGGAGGGTGTGCCGCTCCACCGCCACGACGAGACGCAGGTGCTGCTGGTCAAGGACGGCGAGTGGGAGGTCACCCTCAACCGCCACGACGAGGTCAGCGTCCGCCTCGGCCCGTGGGACATGCTGTCCGTGCCGCGCGGCGCGTGGCGCAGCCTCCGCAACGTCTCCGGCGAAACCGCGACCCTGCTCGTCGTCAACGGCGGGGACGGCCGGGTCCGCCTGGACTGGGACGACGAGGTCGTCAAGGCGGCCGCCGACGCCGGGGTCGGCCTCGACCACAACGGCTACCTCGCGCCCTACCACCTCCTGCCCAGGCCGGCCGGGCGGTGACGGCACCGCCGGTGGTGCTGGTCCCCGGCATGCTGTGCGACGCCGGTCTGTGGGCCGGCGTCGAGCCGCCGGGACCGGTGGTGCACGCGCGGATCACCGCCCCGACCATCGGCGGCATGGCCGAGCAGATTCTGTCTACAGTGGACGGTCCGTTCGTGCTCGCGGGACTGAGCCTCGGCGCGATCGCCGGGTTCGAGGTCGCCCGCCAGGCCCCGGAGCGGCTCGCCGGGTTCTGCGCGTTGTCGACCAACGCGGGAGCCCCGACCGCGGCGCAGCTGGCCGGCTGGGCCGAACTGGACCGCCTCACCGCTCGCGGCGGCTTCGACTCCGCCGTCGAGCGGATCCTGCCGACCATGTTCGCCGAACCGGATTCCCCGCTGGGGCTACGGTTCCTCGACATGGCCCACCGGGTCGGCCCGGGCACCTTCCGCGCCCAGCTGGCCGCGCAGGCCACCCGGCGTGACGCCCACGCGGCCATCGCGGGGCTGTCCTGCCCGGTCCTGGTGGTGTGCGGGGAACGCGACGCGCTGTGCCCGCCGTCGTTCCACCACGCGATCGCCGCGCACGCGGCCGAGGCGACCCTGCGGGTGCTCCCGGAGGCCGGGCACCTGCTCACGTTCGAGGAGCCCACCGCCGTGGCCACCCTGCTGCGCGACTGGCTCCGCCTGATCCGATGAAGGAGTTCCCATGCCCAAGGTCCTGAAGTCCGCGGTGCCCGCCGGCCAGGTCGCCGCCCAGCGGAGCGACGTCGCCGACCGCGTCCGCGCGATCATCGCCGACATCCGGGAGCGCGGCGACGCCGCGGTGCGCGACTACTCGGCGGAGTTCGACTCGTGGTCGCCCCAGTCGTTCCGGCTTTCGCCCGACCAGGTCGAGGAGATCGTCGCCCGGGTGCCCGCCCAGGTGCTGGCGGACATCCGGTTCGTGCAGGACCAGGTGCGCGCGTTCGCCCGGCACCAGCGCGACTCGCTGCGGGAGTTCGAGGTCGAAACGCTACCCGGTGTCCACTTGGGACAAAAACATGTCCCGGTGGCCGCCGCCGGCGCGTACGTCCCCGGTGGCCGGTACCCGCTCACCGCCTCAGCGCACATGACGATCGTGACCGCGAAGGTGGCGGGGGTGCCGCGCGTGGCCGCGTGCACCCCGCCGATCCGCGGTGAGGTACCGGACGCCACCGTGGCGGCCATGCACCTCGCGGGCGCCGACGAGATCTACCTCCTCGGCGGGGTGCAGGCCGTGGCCGCGCTCGCCGTCGGCACCGAGACTATGGGCCGCGTCGACCTGATCGCCGGGCCGGGCAACGCCTACGTCGCCGAGGCCAAGCGGCAGCTGTTCGGCGAGGTCGGCATCGACCTGTTCGCGGGCCCGACCGAGGTGCTGATCGTCGCCGACCACACCGCCGACCCGTTCGTCGTCGCGGTGGACCTGCTGTCGCAGGCCGAGCACGGGCCGGACTCGCCGGCGGTGCTGATCACCACGTCGGAGGAGCTGGCGCGGGAGGTGCTCGACCACGTCGAGGCGCTGCTGCCCGGTATGCCCACCAGGGACTTCGCCGAACCGGCGTGGCGCGACCACGGCGAGATCCACGTGGTGGACACCGTCGACGAGGCCTTCGCGCTGGCGGACACCTACGCGTCCGAGCACGTCCAGGTCCTCACCGCGCAGCCGCGGCAGGCGCTGGAGAAGATGCGGAACTACGGGGCGCTGTTCCTCGGGCCCGGTACGTGCGTGTCCTTCGGGGACAAGGTGATCGGCACGAACCACGTCCTGCCGACGCGCGGCGCCGCCCGCTACACCGGCGGGCTGTGGGTCGGCAAGTACCTGAAAACCGTGACGTACCAGGAGGTCACGAGCAGCGAGTCGAGTGTGCTGCTCGGTGAGGTCTGCGGGCGGGCGGCGCGCGTCGAGCTGTTCGAGGGGCACGCCCGGTCCGGGGACGTGCGCGCGGCCGGGTTCCGCCGTGGGGAGCTGCGGTGGGCGTGAGGGGGCGGACCGCGCTCGTGACCGGTGGCGGCAACGGCCTGGGCCGCGCGATCGCGGTCGCGCTGTCGGAGGCCGGGGCGCGGGTCGTCGTGACCGGGCGGCGGAAGTCCAGTTTGGACGAAACGGTGGCGGAACTGCCGGGACCGGGCCGGGCCGCGGTGTGCGACGTCGCCGACCCGGACTCGGTCGCCGCGCTGGCTCGTGAGCTGGCGGACGAGGAGATCTCGGTGCTCGTCAACAACGCCGGCATCGCGGGCCCGGTCAAGCCGCTGGTCGAGGTCACGCCGGAGGAGTGGGACGAGGTCTTCGCGGTGAACGTCCGCGGGATGTACCTGGTGTGCCGGGCGTTCCTGCCCGCGATGGTCGAGCGCGGGGCCGGGGACGTCATCAACATCGCGTCGGTGAGCGGGAAGCGGCCGTTGCTGCGCCGCACCCCGTACTGCGCGTCGAAGATGGCGGTGATCGGGTTGACGGCCACGCTCGCGGGCGAGGTCGGGCCGTCCGGGGTGGCGGTGAACTCGCTGTCGCCGGGGCCGGTGGAGGGGGAGCGGATGGCGCGCAACTTCCGGCTGGAGGCCGAGCACACCGGGACGAGTTACGCCGAGGCGGAGCGGGCGTTCACCGGGCGGGCGGCGCTGGGCCGGATGGTCACCGAGGCCGAGGTGGCGGCCGCCGTGCTCGCGATGCTGCGGATGCCGGGCCTGTGCGCGGCGGACATCGACCTGTCGGCGGGGATGGTGGCGCGGTGAGCGGGCTGCGGCATCGGCTGGTGGCGGGGGAGCGGCTGCTGGGCGGGTTGCTGCGGTTGCCGTCGGAGACGCTCGTCGAGATGGTGGGCGTGGCCGGGCTCGACTTCGTGGTGTTCGACTGCGAGCACGGGCCCGCCGATCTGGTGCCGTTGCAGCAGCACGTGGTGACGGCCCAGGCGCACGGACTCGGCGTGCTGGTCCGGGTCGGGGCCGCCGAGCCCGCGCTCGTGCTGCGGGTCCTCGACCTCGGAGCCGACGGGATCATCGTGCCCCACGTGGACACGGCGGAGCAGGCCCGCGCCGTCGTGACGGCCGCGCGTTACCCGCCCTTGGGGGAGCGGGGTTTCGCGACGTACAGCCGAGCCGGCCGGTTCGGCGCGCGGAGCATCGCCGAGCACCTGGAATACGCCGCGGAGACGACGATCGTCGTGCCGATGATCGAGACACCCTCGGCGTGCACCGCGGCGCCGGAAATCCTGGCGGTGCCGGGTGTCGACGCGGTGCTCGTGGGCCCTGCGGACCTGTCCGTCGCGATGGGACTGACCGGTGGTGCGGCCGAACCCGCTGTCGCGCAGGCGATGGCGGACGTCGCGGCCGCGGCGGCCCGGGCGGGCAAGCCGATGGTGAGCATCGTGGGTTCCGTCCAGCAGGCCGCGGCCGCCCCACCGGGCGCGGTGATCTACAACCTGGCCCACGTCCTGCTCCACACCCTGCGCGGGCTGGCCCGGTGAGGTCAGTGGCCGGGCAGCTCGTCAGGCTCGCCAGCTCGTGCTCACCCGCGACCGGGGCCGGACCGAGGTCGGTTCTGATCACGCAGGACGCCGCGTCGGGCTGAGTGGTCGGGGAGGCGCGGCCGCCGATGAAGGATCGACCAGGGATCCAGCGCGCCGCAGGAGTGGGCCGGGTAGCTGACGTGCCGTGCGCTCTGGTGCTGAACAGCGCTGATCAGCCCGTCCAGCACCGCGGTGTCCACTTCGCACAACCGGCCCGTGGTGCCGGTGATCCACACCACAGTCCCCGCGAGGCCGTGGCCCGCCCCTCGGGACGGGCCACGGGGACCCGGCTCAGGCCGTCTGGTCGTGGTCCTTGAACAGCTCGGCCAGCTGCTCGGGGATGTCGTCGCCGAAGAGGCTTTCCATGACGAGGGCTTCGTCGAACGGGGCGGCGCTCCGGGTGAACATCGCCTGCTCGTACTCGGCCAGCGCGGCCTCGGTGTCGTCGGGGTGGGCGGCGAGTGCCTGGGCGAGTTCGGCGCCGTCGAGCATGGCGAGGTTGGCGCCTTCGCCGTTCGGGGCCGTCAGGTGCGCGGCGTCGCCGACCAGGGTGACTCCCGGCTGCCGCTCCCACTTGTGCCCGATCGGCAGCGTGTGGTGCGGCCGCAGTACCGGTGCGGTGTCGGAGTCGGTGATCAACGCGGTCAGTTCCGGTGCCCAGCCGTCGAACTCCGCCGCGATCCGGGTGGCGGCCGCGGCCGGATCGGTGAAGTCGATGGCGGCGAACCAGTCGAGCGGCCGGGTGAGCTGGATGTAGGCGTGCAGCGTGTCGCCGTTTTCCCGGTGCGCGTTGATCGCCACGTCCGGGGCGGGCCCGTTCGCGACCATCGACCCGCCGCCGACCGCCCGCGCCGTGGCGGGGTGGCGCGTCGCGGCGTCGTACAGGTAGGTCTCGACGAACGACGTGCCGACGTATTCGGGTGCGGCGTCGGTGAGCAGCGGCCGGATCCGCGACCACGCACCGTCGGCCCCCACCAGCAGGCCTGTGGCGACGGTGCTCCCGTCTGCGAAGCTCACCTCGTGCCGCCCGCCGCCGAGCGCGCGGGCGCCGGTGACCTTGTGTCCCCAGTGGACGGTACCGGACGGGAGCGAGTCGAGCAGCATCCGCCGCAGGTCCGCCCGCAACGCCTCGGGACGGCCCCCGGTCCCGTCGTCGGCCTTGTCGAACAGGACGTTCCCGTCCCGGTCGAGCACCCGGAAGGCCTGGCGGCCGTGGAGGACGAGGCCGCGGAACTCGTCCGCCAGCCCGGCGGCCTCGATGGCCAGCTGCCCGTTGTAGTCGTGGATGTCTAGCATCCCGCCCTGCGCCCGCGCCGTCGGAGAAGGTTCTGCCTCGTACACCACCGACGGGATCCCGTGGACCCACAGGACCCGCGCGAGGGTCAGCCCGCCGACCCCGGCGCCGATGATCGTGACTGGAACATGCATGGGAGCTCCTTCCGCCCTTTCGGTAACCGGGTTCGATCCTGGCCAGGGCGGCTGGCACCGTGCGCACGCGTCGCTGACAGCGCACTGGTACGGCGTACCAGTGCGCTGTCACTGTGCCGGGGCGGTGTTCGCCGGACTGGAGGCCTCGTATCCGGAGGCGGCGTGACCAACCCGCCCGGCGCTGAGGTCCCCTACTCGAACACCCCGAACCCCTCCACGGCGTGCGCCCGCACGCCGTCCATGTCGAGTTCCACGCCGATGCCCGGGGCCTCCGGCAGCGTGATGTAACCGTCCTTCACGATGGAGTCGCTGCCGTCTGGGGCGTGGACGTAGCTGTCCCACACGGCGCGTTCCTCCAGGGCGTGCCATTCCTGCACGAAGAAGTTCGGGATCGCGGCGCACTGGTGCGACGTGGCCATCGTGCCGAGCGGGGTCGACACCAGGTGCGGCGCGAACGGGACGTAGTGGATCTCCGCGAGGTTGGCGATCTTCTTGGCTTCGGCGAGGCCACCGCACTTCGGCACGTCCGGCTCGATCACGTCCACCGCCCCGCGTTCGAGCAGTTCGCGGAATCCCCACCGGAGGTACAGGTTCTCGCCCGCGCAGATCGGCGTGCGGGTCTGCGCGCGCACCCGCACCAGTGCGTCGACGTTCTCCGCCGGCAGCGGTTCCTCCAGCCACATCAGGTTGAACGGCTCCAGCTCCCACGCGATCCGGCACGCGCTCGGCACGTCGTAGCGGGCGTGCAGATCTATCGCCAGGTCGACCTCCGGGCCGATCGCCTCCCGGACGGCCGCCACGCGGTCGACCATCGACCGCAGCTCCGAGGCGTTGATCGTGTGGTTGAACGCGTCGAACTTCGCGGGGTGGCTCAGGTCGTCGATGTCGAACTTGAGCGCGGTGAAGCCTTCGGCGACCATCCGCTGGGCCCGGTCGACGCACCCGGCGACCGAACCGGCCGGGTCGTCGCCGTCGCCGCAGTCGGCGTAGACGCGGATCCTGTCGCGGAACTTCCCGCCGAGCAGCCGGTACACCGGCTGGCCCGCGGCCTTGCCCGCGAGGTCCCACAGCGCGAGCTCGATCCCGGACAGGGCGATGACGAACACCCCGCCCTGCGGACCCGCGAAAACCTTGCTGCGGCGCAACTTCTCCCAGCACCGCTCGACGTTGCGCGGATCCTCACCGATCAGCAGCGGGGTCAGGGAATTGATCACCCCCACGACACCGCCCGCGCCGGCGTCGGGATTGGCCTCGCCGAACCCGCTGAGCCCCTCGTCGGTGTCGATCCGCACCAGGGTGGCCTGACCGTGGTAGGCCACCACCGCCGTCGTGACGTTGACGATCCGCATCGCTCTCCCGCCGCCGGGTCGTGCAGGTAAACGCAGGTAAAACGGACTGTCGCGCTGTCCGACTTGTCCTATAAGCTCATCACATGCAAAGGAGACAGGAGTCTCCGGACGCTGTCAAGATCCGGACTCTCCCGGTGCAGGTGGCGGCACACCTGACCCGGCGCATCGTCAGCGGCGAGATCGAGGACGGCCGCGCCCCGTCGGAGCTCGAGATCTCGCAGGAGTTCGGGGTTTCCCGCGTGGTGGCGAGGGAGACGCTCAAGATCCTCGCCTCGCTCGACATCGTCGACGTCGCGCAGGGCCGCCGCGTCGTCGTGCGCCCCCACGCGGAATGGGACTACCTGAGCCCGTTGCTGATCGAGTGGCTGCCCGAGGAGACCGTCGGCGAGCTGCTGCAGGAACTGCACCAGCTGCGCGTCCTGCTCGAGCCCGAACTCGCCGCGATGGCCGCGGCCGGCATCACCGACGAGACGCTCGGCCGGCTCAGGGACGAGATCGACCGCATGTCGGCGCTGGAGGCGGATCCCGACGCCTACCTCGAGGTCGACCACGAGTTCCACATGGAGATCTGCCGGGCCGCCGAAAACCGCCTCCTCGACCGGATCATGTACTCCGCTCGCTGGCTCGGCACGGCCAGTCGGCGTATTACCAACCAGGCGCCTGCCGCGCTACGCTGCGCCACCACCGACCACACGGAGATCTACGAGGCGCTCGTCGCCCGCGACCCGGCACGGGCCCGCGAGGCGATGCGCAAGCACCTGAGCAACAACTCCACGCTCCTCGCGCAGAAGGAGCAGCGAAGCAAGCGGGCCGCCCGGCGGCGTTAGGCACAGCACGCACTGCACGACCGAGATCCGGCAACCGTTGACGAGGACGGACCAGGCATGGCAGCACCGGCGATCTCACCGATCCGGCTGGGACTGATCGGCACCGGACTCGCGGTCGAAAAGCTGCACTGGCCGGCGTTGCGCACGCTCACCGACCGGTACACCGTCACCGCGTTCACCGACTCCTCCGCCGAACAGGGCAGGCGGTTCGCCGCCTACAGCGGGGTCGACCAGGCACTGGCCGCCACCGACCGGGCAGCGTTGCTGGCCCGTGACGATGTCGACGCCGTGCTGATCTCGGTGCCGATCCCGCACCTGTACGAGGTGGCGCGCGACGCGCTCGCGGCGGGGAAGGACGTGCTCTGCGAGAAGCCCGCGGGCGTCGACGCGGAGCAGGCCGCCGCCTTCCTCGCACTCGAAGCCGAGCACCCGGACCGCACCTTCATGGTGGGCGAGAACTTCTTCTACCGCGACGACCTGCGCTACGCCCGCGAGCTGGTCGACGCCGGCGCGATCGGCCGCCTCCACCTGATGGCGTGGCGGCACGCCGGCCAGGTGGTGCCCCGCGAGGGCTCGTTCACCAGCACGCCGTGGCGGCACCGGCCGCGGTACCGCGGCGGCGTGCACCTCGACGCGGGCGTGCACCACATCGCCCAGATCCGCTTGCTGTGCGGCGAAATCGCGCGGGTGCACGGTGCCGTGCAGACCGCGAACAGCACGATCGACGCGCCGTCGGACCTCACCCTCACCCTCGTCTTCAGCGGAGGTGCCATCGGCAACTACACCGCTTCCTACCCCGAGATCCCGGTGCCGCCCGAACCCAACGAGATGCGGCTGTACGGCACGGAAGGCGTGCTCGTGCTCGCCGGATCCGAGTCGGAGCGCCGCGTGACGCGCAGCGGCCCCGATGCCACCACGCACACGACGGTCTTCCGCGGCAGTGACAACGGCTACCGCGCGGAACTCGTCGATTTCGCCGATGCCGTGCGGTTCGGCGCGCGGCCCGTCGGCAGCGTCGCGCAGAGCGTGGCCAACACGATGGTCGTCCAGCGGGCGTTCGACTCCGCGGAACGGGCGGCCGCACTGGCGCTCGACCCCGTGCCCGGCGCGGGCCCGGTACCGCTGTGGCGGCCCCGTGGCTCGGCCGGGCTGTTCGACGGGCTGCCAGGACAACGCATCAGCAGTTCGGCGTCCTTCGCCGCATGAACGACCCGGCAGCGCGGCACTCGCCCCGCTGTCCCGCCGGTTGCAACGTCGCCCCGTCGGTATGCGTCCGCCCGCCCGGACGCGAGAGGAGTGGTCATGGAAGAGAAAACGGACTGGTCGAGGCGCGCGTTCCTCGGGATGAGCGCGCTGGGCGCGCTCGGTCTCGCCGCGTGCGGGAGCGGCCCCGCCGCGCCGCCGCAGGTGGACGTGCAGGTGCCCAAGGCGCTGCTCGACCAGGCCGCCGCACTCCGCGGCGGGTCGGTCGGGATGCTCTCGCAGAAGCTGTACTCGGAGGCCGCCAACCGGGCGCTGGACAAGTCGCTGCAGGTGTTCGCGCAGGCCACCGGGACCACGATCCGCAACGACCTGGTTTCCGGCGACGCCGGGGACATGGTCGCGAAGATGGACGCCGACGTGAAGGCGGGCAACAGCCGCGACCTGGCGTTCGTGAGCGACCGGCGGTTCGTCGGCCAGCTCCACAACCTCGGCGACCTCACCGACGTCACCGACGTGGTCGAGGAGATGCGCACGCTCTACGGCGCGCCCGCCACGGAGGCGAACAACTACTGCGTGTTCGACGGGCGCTGGTACGCGATCCCGTACCACTTCATCGCTTCCGGGATGTACCTGCGCAAGGACTGGTACGCGGAGAAGGGCCTGCCGCTCAAGCCCTACTACACGTGGGAAGAGTTGCGCGACAACGCTTTGGAGGTCTCCGACCCGTCGAAGCGGCGCTTCGGCTGGGGGCTGACGGTGAACCGTTCCGGTGACGCCAACGGTTTCATCCAGAACGTCATCAACACCTACGGCGGGGCGATCGCGGACAACACCGGCACGAAGGTGGTGTTCAACTCGCCCGAGACCGTCGAGGCCGTCGCGTTTATCGGTGACATCTACAAGAACCCGAAGTACGCGCCGATGCTGCCGCCCGGGGTCGGGAGCTGGACGGATTCGAGCAACAACGAGAACTGGCTGGCGCAGATCCTGGGCCTGACGCTCAACCAGTTCAGCGTCTACGCCGACTCGAAGACCAAGAAGAACCCGGTCTACGCCAACACGCACCCGTTCAACGGCGCCACCGGGCCCGCGCTCGACCGGCCGCTCGCGTTCGGCGAGTCCAACTCGTTCGTCGTGTTCAAGGGGGCGAAGAACCCCGATCTCGCCAAGCTGGTGGCGAAGTTCATGGCGGGCGGGAGCGCGCTGCTCGGCGTCGCGAAGGAGGCGCCGTGCCTGGTGAACCCGTCGTGGGACAAGGTGTGGGACTCCGACCCGTACTACACCAGCGGCGACCCGGCGTTCCCCGCGCTGCGCGAGCAGACCCGCGTGCCCCTCCCGGTGACCACCAAGACCGGCTACGCGTTCCCGCAGGCGCCGAGCCCGGGCGAGCAGGCCGCCGTCGCCGCCTACCTGCTGACCGACATGATGCAGTCGGTCATCCAGGGCACCCGGCCCGCCGACGCGGTCGCCACGACGCACAGCCGGATCGTGCAGATCTTCGAGCAGCAGGGCTACCGGCAATGACGGTCCTGCGTCCAAAGAGGACAGAACTGACGCGGTCGCCGCAGGCCCGCCCGTCACCGGGCGGGTCCTCCTCTCTGACGAGGTGGCAACGCGTGCTCGGCCGCGACTGGCGCCTCGCCGTCGTGTTCATCGGGCCGACGCTGCTGCTGGTCGCGGGCCTGATCCTGGTCCCGATCGCCGATTCGGTCGTCACCAGCACCACGGAGCGCCACGGTGCGGAGACCGCGTTCGTCGGGCTGGCCAACTACACCGCGCTCATCGGCGACGCGCTGTTCCACAAGGGAGTGCTCAACTCGTTCGTCTTCACCGCGTACGCCGAGATCTTCAAGGTGGTCTTCGGCCTCATCGCGGCGCTGATGCTGCACCACATGCGCCGCGGCAAGGCGGTCGTCGCCGGGGTGATCCTGCTGCCGTGGGTGATCCCGACCGTGGTCACGGCGTTCACCTGGCGCTCGCTGTTCGACCCGATCTTCGGCAGCGTCAACGTCCTGCTCACCGACTCCGGGATCGGGCCCGCCCTCGCCGCGGTGGGGCTGGTCGGCTCCTGGCCCGCGGAGTGGCTGTCGGACCCCGCGCTCGCGATGCCGGCGGTCATCCTCGTCAACGTCTGGAAGGGCATCCCGTTCTTCACGGTGACGTTCCTGGCCGGGCTCAAGGCGATCGACAGCAACCTGCACGAGGCGGCGATGGTGGACGGCGCGTCGCCGTGGCAGCGTTTCGTGCACATCACGCTGCCGGGCCTGCGTCCCGTGATGATCGTGACGGTGCTGCTGTCGTCGATCTGGACGTTCAACAACTTCGACCTGATCTGGCTGATGACCCAGGGCGGGCCGGGCGACGCCACGGCCCCGTACGTGATGGTCGCGTACTCGAAGGCCATCCAGCAGCTGCAGCTGGGCGCGGGTGCCGCGGTCACGCTGGTGATGCTGCCGATCATCGCGGTCCTCGTGGTGATCCTCGTGCGGTTGATGCGGCGCGGTGACCAGCCGGGCGCGGCGGATCTCGGGCGCAGACGCCTGAGTCCCGCGCAGCGCAAGGCGCTGCCGTGGGTGGTCGTCGCGGCCGGGGTGCTCCTGCTGGCCTGGGCCTCGCCGCACATCGTGTGGAAGGCCGCGCTCGTGCTGGGCGTGTTCGTGGCGATCACGGCCGCCGTCGGGCGGCTCGTCTCCGTGCTCGCCACGCGCGGCAACCGGCTGGCCGCACGCCTGGTCAGCGGCACCGGCTCGGGTGTGGCGCTCCTGGCCCTGCTGGGTTTCGTGCTGGCCCCGCTCTACTGGATGACGATCACCGCCTTCAAGTCCGACGACCAGATCGTCGCGCGCACCGACGACCTCTGGCCGAACCCGTGGAGCACCGAGCAGTTCACGAACCTGTTCTCCGGCAGGGCGTTCGGCACCTGGTACGTCAACACGGTCCTGGTGTCCGTGGCGTCCACCGTGATCGCACTGGTCTGCGCCGCGCTCGCCGGGTACGCGCTGGCACGGCTGAAGTTCCGCGGCTCGCAGAGCTTCACGGTGACGATCCTGCTCACCTACGTGATGCCGGGCGCGCTGCTGTTCATCCCGCTGTACCAGCTGGTGAGCGGGATCGGGCTCAACGATTCGCTGTGGTCGCTGGTGCTCGCGTACCCGACGTTCACCCTGCCGTTCGCGACGTGGCTGCTCGTCGGGTACTTCAAGTCGATCCCGGCGGACCTGGAGGAGGCCGCGCTCGTCGACGGCTGCACGCGGTTCGGCGCGTTCACCAGGATCGTGCTGCCGCTGGCCAAACCGGGCCTGCTCGCGGTCGCGTTGTTCACGCTCACCAACGCGTGGAACGAGTTCCTGTTCGCGTTCGTGTTCATCACCAAGGACGACTACAAGACGCTGCCCGTCGGCATGCAGTCGATGATCTTCGGTGACGTCGTGCCGCAGGGGCAGCTGGCCGCGGCGTCACTGCTGATCAGCATCCCGGTCGTGCTCATGTACGGGCTGGGACAACGGTTCCTGACCGAAGGCCTCACCGCCGGGGCCGTGAAGGGATGAGTGTGCACAGCGAGACCGCGGCGATCACGGAGGAGCACGTCGCGCAGGGGTCCCGGCCGAGCGCCCTGCGCATCACCGACCTGCGCGTGGCGAACCTGGCCGGGGTGCCGTTCCGGTCGTCGATCATCCGCATCGACACCAACCAGGGGCTGGCCGGCTACGGGGAGGTGCGCGACCAGGCCAGCGCCACCTACGCGCTGATGCTCAAGAGCAGGCTGGTCGGGGAGAACCCGTGCAACCTCGACAAGATCTTCCGCAAGATCAAGCAGTTCGGGTTCCACGGCCGTCAGGGCGGCGGGGTCTCCGGCGTCGAGATGGCGCTGATGGACCTGGCGGGCAAGGCGTACGGGGTGCCCGCGTACGCGCTTATCGGGGGCCGGTTCCGGGACGAGGTCCGCTGCTACGCGGACACGCCGTCGCTGCCGGATCCGCACGCGATGGGCGCGCGACTGCTGGAGCGCAAGCGGCGCGGGTTCACGATGCTCAAGATGGACGTGGGCATCGACCTGCTGTGGGACGTGCCGGGGGCGCTGATCGCGCCCGCGGGTGCCCGCGCGGATCTGACGACGATGCACCCGTTCACCGGCATCCAGGTCACCGCGAAGGGCGTCGAACACCTGGCGTCCTATGTGGACACCGTTCGGTCGGTCGTCGGCTACGACGTCGCGCTCGCCGCCGACCACTTCGGCCACATCGCACTGGATTCCTGCATCCGGATCGGGCGCGCGCTGGAACCGTTCACCCTCGCCTGGATCGAGGACCTGATCCCGTGGCAGCTGACCGACCAGTGGCGCCAGCTCACCGAGGCCGTCGCCGTCCCGACGTGCACGGGGGAGGACATCTACCTGCTGGACGGCTTCCGGCCGTTGCTGGACGCGGGCGCCATCCGCGTGGTGCACCCCGACCCGGCGACGGCGGGCGGGATCGCGGAGACCAAACGGGTCGGCGACCACGCGCAGGAGTGCGGGATCCCGATGGCGCTGCACCTGGCGGCGTCACCGATCGCGACGATGGCGTCCGTGCACCTGGCGGCGGCCACGGAGAACTTCCTGGCGCTCGAACACCACGCGGCCGATGTGGAGTTCTGGAACGACCTCGTCACCGGGCTGCCCCGCCCGCTGATCCAGAACGGGCACATCACCGTGCCGGACACACCGGGGCTCGGGTTCGGTGAGCTCGACGAGGAGCTGGTGCGCCGCCACCTCGACCCGCGCGATCCGGTGTTCTTCGCCGAAACGACGCATTGGGACGCCGAATCGAGCCACGACCGGCTGTGGAGCTGAAGGTGTCTGTCAGGCCCCGTCCTGCTCGGCGCGCCACCGCTCGTACTCGGGCCGGGCCTCCTCCGACAGGGGGTAGTACAACCGCATGTCCCCGCCCTGGGACAGGCGGATCCGGGAGAACTCCTCCCATTCCGCGTGTTCCTGGGCGGCGGCCAGCAGGGCGGGTGCGAGCTTGACCGGCACCACGACCGCCCCGTCGTCGTCGGCGACGACGATGTCGCCCGGCTCGACGAGCGTGCCCCCGCACGCGACGGGCACGTTGACGGCGGCCGGGACGATGTCGGTCTGGGCGTGGAAGTTCGGTGTGGCGCCGCGGATCCACAGCCCGAGGCCGAGCTTCTTGGCCTCGCCGATGTCGCGCAGGCACCCGTCGACCACCACGCCGACGCCGCCGCGGCCCTTGAAGTAGGTCAGCATCATCTCGCCGAACACGCCGCTGCTCATGTCACCGCGTGCGTCCACGATGATCATGTCGCCGGGCCGGGTGTGGTACATGACGTGCCGGTGCAGCTGTTTTTCCGGTTCTGCGTACTCGTCGACGGGGTAGAGGTCCTCGCGCTTGGGCAGGAACTGCAACGTCAGCGCCGGCCCGGCGACGCGCACGCCGGGGGTCACGGTGACCGGGCCGCGGATGAAGGCGCTGCGGATGCCCATGCGGCTGAGCTCGGCGCTGGCGGTGGCGCTGCCGATGGCCGCGAGGGCCGCACTCAGCTCGGCGGGCGGGCGAACGATGTCGGGCGTCTCGACCACGTCGGTGGCTCCCTCGGGTCCGCACTGACCGGAACTGCCGCGGACGACGATCTCACCGCCCCCAGCTTGGTCAGGTTACCGAGAGGCGGCCACGGCGTCGAACACCGTTTCGCTGTCGATCACTACCAGCACGGATGGTTAACTGGGCAGATGTTGCTCGGTGCGCAAGAGGTCGGGTTGTTCGAGGCGGCCAGGCCGCGGCTGGAGGCGATCGCGTACCGGCTGCTCGGGTCGGCGAACGACGCCGAGGACGCGGTGCAGGACACGTTCCTGCGCTGGCAGGCCGCCGACCGGGAGAGCATCGAGGCGCCCGAAGCGTGGCTGACCAAGGTGCTCACCAACATCTGCCTCAACCGGCTCACCTCGGCGCGCGCCAGGCGGGAGACGTATGTGGGGCAGTGGCTACCGGAGCCGGTCCTCGCCGGGGACCGGATGCTCGGGCCGTCGGAAACCGTCGAGCAGCGGGAATCCGTCTCGATCGCGGTGCTCACCTTGATGGAGCGGCTCTCGGCCAGGGAACGCGTCGTGTACGTGCTGCGCGAGGCGTTCGGCTACTCGCACGGCGAGATCGCCGAGGTCCTCGACCTCACCGAGCCGAACTGCCAGCAGATCTACCGGCGCGCCAAGCAGCACCTGGCCGCAGGCAGGCGCCGGGTCCCGGTCGACGCGGCCGCGGCCCGCAAGATCGTCGAGGAGTTCCTCGCCGCGGCGCTCAGCGGCAGGACCGACTCGCTGGTGCGGCTGCTGACCGACGACGCGATCAGCATCGGCGACGGCGGGGGCGTGGTCTTCTCGCTGCCGCGGCCCGTCACCGGTGCGCTGCGGGTGGCGAGGTTCCTGCGCGGGCTGTTCGAGCCCAGCGAAGCCAAGTGGGAGATGATCGGCGGGCGGCCCACCCTGTTCGCCGCGGTCGCCAACGGCGTGCCCGCGCTGGTGCTGGTGGTCGGCGACCGGGTCGCCGGGGTGGTGTCGCTGGACGTGACCGAAGACGGCATCGCGGCCGTCCACGCGCAGGTCAACCCGGGCAAGCTCGAGCGTGTGACGCGCGAGTGGGCCGCGGGCGAGCACGGGGAAGCGCTTCCCGACACCTGGTGACGCAGGTCACGTCCAGCTCCTGTCAGGTTTCGCACCGCTGTCCGGTTCAGGGGGCACACACCAACCGGACAGGAGTGAGACCATGAAGCACCACATCGTCGTCCTCGGGGCCGGATACGCCGGAGCCAACGCGGCCGGGCGGCTGGCCAGGCGGCTGCACCCCGCCGAGACCGAGATCACCCTCGTCAACGCCGAGCCCGAGTTCGTCGAGCGCATCCGGCTGCACCAGCTCGCCACCGGCCAGGACCTCAAGCCCCGCCCGCTGGCCGAAGTCTTCGCCGGCACGGGGGTTCAGGTGCGGATCGCGCGGGTCACCGCCGTCGACGCCGAACGCAAGACCGTGCACACCGAGGGTGCCGGTGAGCTCGCCTACGACACGCTCGTCTACGCCCTCGGCAGCACCGCCGCGGACCACGGCGTTCCCGGCGTCGCCGAGCACGCCCACTACGTCGCGGGCAGGCAGTCCGCGCTGCGGTTGCGTGCGCGGCTGGCCGACCTCGCCGCGGGCGGCACCGTGCTCGTCGTCGGCGGTGGCCTGACCGGTATCGAGGCCGCCACCGAGATCGCCGAGGCGCGGCCGGACCTCGAGGTCGCGCTCGCCGCGCGCGGCGGCCTCGGTGACTGGCTGAGCGAGAAGGCCCAGAGCCACCTGCGCACGGCGTTCGGCCGGCTCGGCATCACCGTGCACGAGCACACCGAGGTCACCGGTGTCGAGCCGGGCCGCGCGATCACCGTCGGCGGCGGGGAGATCCCGGCTGAGGTGACCGTGTGGACCGCCGGGTTCGCCGTGCACCCGATCGCCGCGGCGACGACCCTGGAGGTGTCCGCGGAGGGGCAGATCATCGTCGACGAGACGATGCGGTCGGTCTCGCACCCGGACGTCTACGCGGTCGGGGATGCCGCGCTTGCGCCGGGCGCGAGTGGCAGTCCGCTGCGCATGTCGTGCGCCTCGGGGGTTCCGGCGGCCCACCACGCGGCCGACGTCATCGCCGCGCGCCTGACCGGACGGCCGGTCCCGCCGAACAAGATCGGCTACAACGCCCAGTGCGTCAGCCTGGGCCGCCGCGACGGGGTCCTGCAGTGGGTGACCCCCGATGACCAGGTCAAACCGTCCGCGGTCACGGGCAAGGCGGCCGCCCGGATGAAGGAGCTGATCTGCAGGACCGCCGTCTGGAGCGTTTCCCACCCGACGTCGATGCTCCCGGTCCGCCACCGCCACCTGGTGCCGGTCGAGGTCCTCGCGACCGCTGTGTGACACCCCTCTTGTTGTGTACTGATCGATACGGAAGTGCTACGGTCCACTTCGGTACTGAGCGGTACACAACTATGCGGAGGGTGAAGACGTGGGTCAGCTCGAAGGCAAGACGGCGGTCGTGACCGGCGGGAGCAGCGGGATCGGCCTGGCCGCGGCCCGCCGCCTCGCGGACGAGGGGGCCCACGTCTTCGTCACCGGCCGCCGCAAGGACGAGCTCGACGCGGCGGTCGAGGCGATCGGCTCGGCCACCCCGGTGCGCGGCGACATCGCGGACCCGGCCGACCTGGACCGGCTCTACGACGCGGTGCGTGCCCGGGGCAAGGGGCTGGACACGCTCTTCGCCAACGCCGGGGCGGCCGGGTTCGCGACGCTGGAGGAAACGACGGAGGAGCACTTCGACCGGATCTTCGGCGTCAACGTCCGTGGCACGCTGTTCACGGTTCAGAAAGCGCTTCCATTGCTCAACGAGGGCGCTTCGGTGATCGTGAATCTCTCCGTCCGCGCCGATGATGGGGTCGAGGCGTTCGGCGCGTACGCCGCCACGAAGGCGGCGCTGCGTTCCTACACCCGGACCTGGGCCAACGAGCTCAAGGGCCGGGGCATCCGGGTCAACGCGGTCTCGCCCGGCACGATCGACACGCCCGCTCTCACCGGCGTGGTCGGCGAGGAGAACGTCGAGGAGGTCAAGGCGGGCTTCGCGGCGCGGGTACCGATCGGCCGGGTGGGCACCGCGGAGGAGGTCGCCGCCGCCGTCGCGTTCCTCGCCTCGGACGAGAGCAGTTTCATCCTGGGCGCCAACCTCTACGTCGACGGCGGCGAGAACCAGTTCTGACCCCGATCGGGTGCCTCAGCCGAGGAGCCTGTTCAGCCCGTCGGTGAAGCGCTCCTCGAAGGTGTTGCCCGTCAGGTGGGGCAGGGCCTGCTGCAGCGCCGGATACTCACCCGCCAGCACCGCGCCGTGCAGCCTGGGCTCGTCGGCGCTGGAAACCGCCTGTTCCTCCTGCGTGAGCCCGAGCGTGAAGTAGATCAACGCGAACAGCGTCCAGGCCCCCGCCTCGGCGCTGTCACCACGGGCGGTGAGCGCGGCGAGCACGGCGTCGGCGAACCGGAGGGTGCCCGGGTCAGCCGCGTACGTGCCGGTGACGAGCGCGGCGCCGTCCCGGTGGGCGAGCAGTGCCCGGCGGTAGCGGCGCAGCAGTTCGCGCGCGCGTTCCGTGCCGTCCTCGGGGAGTCCGTCGTAGACGACCTCGCCCACCACCGCGTCGGCCATCAGTTCCAGCAGCCGCGCCTTGTTCTTGATGTGCCACAGCACCGTGTTCATCCGCACGCCGAGCGCTTCGGCCACCGCCCGTGTCGTGACCGCCTCCAGGCCGCGCTCGTCGAGCAGGCGGAGCGCCGTGGCGACGACCGTTTCGGGGGTCAGCCGGGAACCTTGCGCCTTGGTCATTGACCTAGTTTACTGGATCAAGTCACTAGGTCACTGACCAAGAGGAGAACTATGACGGACGTACTGATCGCCGGCGCCGGACCGACCGGGCTGTGGCTCGCCGCCGAGCTGCGGCTGCAGGGGGTCGCGGTCACCGTGCTGGAGGCGCGGCGGGAGCGCAGCCCGCATTCGAAAGCGCTCACCCTCCACCCGCGCACGCTGGAGATCTTCGCCATGCGCGGGATCGCCGACCGGTTCACGACAGCGGGCCTGCCGGTGCCGACGGGCCACTTCGGCGCACTGGAGAACCGGCTCGACTTCGCCGTGCTCGACACACCGTTCCCGTACACGCTGTTCCTGCCGCAGGTCCGCACCGAGGAGCTGCTGGAGGAGCACGCGCGCGCCCTCGGCGCGGACATCCGGTGGGGTCACCGCGTGACCGGCCTGGCGCAGGACGGGGACGGGGTCACGGTCGAGGTCGAAGGCGGTGAACGGCTGCGCGCGCAGTACGTCGTCGGCTGCGACGGCACCCGCAGCACCGTCCGCCAGGCCGCCGGGATCGGCTTCCCGGGCACCGACGCCACGGTGTGGGGCTGGCTGGGCGACGTGGTCCTCGACGAGCCGCCCGCGCAGCCGGTCAACGTCGCAGGGGAGGACGGCGGCGTGATGCTCGTGCCGCTGCCGGGCGGGATCAGCCGGATCGTCGGGCACACGCCCGAGGACCAGGGCGCCCACCCCGGCGAACTGACCTTCGACGAGCTGCGCGCCAAGACCACACGGGTGCTCGGAACCGACTTCGGCATGCGCGATCCACACTGGCTGTCCCGCTTCGGCAACGCCACGCGCCAAGCCGTCCGCTACCGCAGTGGCCGGGTCTTCCTGGCGGGCGACGCCGCGCACATGCACTTCCCCGCCGGCGGCGTGGGGCTCAACGTCGGGGTGCAGGACGCCACCAACCTCGGCTGGAAACTCGCCGCCGCCGTGCACGGCACCGCCGAGGACGGGCTGCTCGACAGCTACCACGCCGAACGGCACCCGGTCGGCGCCGCCCTCCTCGAACACACCCGGGCGCAAACCGCGCTGATGACCGCCTACACGCCCGAAGGGCGGGCGCTCCGGTCCGTCCTCAGTGGACTGATCGCCGAAGTGCCGGAGTTCTCCCGGGTCCTCGCCGAACGGCTGGCGGCGCTCGACGTCGCCTACCGGCCCACCGACCCCGCCGCCCATCCGCTGACCGGCACCCGTGCTCCCGATCTCGCGCTCACGGATGGGAGCAACCTGTTGTCGCTCCTGCGTTCCGGGCAGCCGGTGCGGCTCGACGGGACACAGCTGGTGGGTGCTCCGCCGCAGTGGGCGGGGGTGCGGTCCGCACTCGTCCGCCCGGACGGCTACGTCGCCTGGGCGAACTAGGCTTCGGCGAGTTTCGCGGAGATGAGGTCCATGACGGAGCTGTCGGCGAGGGTGGTGACGTCGCCGATCTGGCGGTTTTCGGCGACGTCGCGCAGGAGGCGGCGCATGATCTTGCCGGAGCGGGTCTTGGGCAGCTCGGGCACGACCATGATCTGCCGCGGTTTGGCGATCGGTCCGATCTCCTTCGCCACGTGGTCGCGCAGCTCCTGGACAGCCGCTTCCCCGCGCAGGATGACGAACGCGACGATGCCCTGCCCGGTGGTCGGGTCCGAGGCGCCCACGACAGCGGCCTCGGCCACCGCGGGGTGGGACACGAGCGCGGATTCGACCTCGGTGGTGGAGATGCGGTGGCCGGACACGTTCATCACGTCGTCCACGCGGCCCAGCAGCCAGATGTCGCCGTCGTCGTCGTACTTCGCACCATCACCCGCGAAGTAGTAGCCCTGGTCGGCGAAACGGGACCAGTAGGTCTCCTTGAAGCGCTCGTCGTCGCCCCAGATGCCGCGCAGCATGGACGGCCACGGCTTGTCCAGCACCAGGTAACCGCCGCCGCCGTGCGGGACCTCCTTGCCGGTGTCGTCCACGACGATCGCCGAGATGCCGGGCAGCGGGGTCTGCGCGGAACCGGGCTTGGTCGCGGTGACCCCGGGCAGCGGGGAGATCATGATCGCCCCGGTTTCGGTCTGCCACCAGGTGTCGACGACGGGGGCTTTGCCGGCGCCGATGTGTTCGCGGTACCAGATCCAGGCTTCGGGGTTGATCGGCTCACCCACCGACCCCAGCACGCGCAGCGAGGACAGGTCGTACTTGGCGGGGATGTCGTCGCCCCATTTCATGAACGTGCGGATCAAAGTGGGGGCGGTGTAGTAGATGGAGACTTTGTAGTTCTGGATGATCTCCCAGTGCCGGCCCTCGTGGGGGGTGTTGGGGGTGCCTTCGTAGACGACCTGGGTGACGCGGTTGGCCAGGGGCCCGTAGACGATGTAGGAGTGCCCGGTGACCCAGCCGATGTCGGCGGTGCACCAGTAGACGTCGCGGCCGGGTTTGTGGTCGAAGACGACGTGGTGGGTGTAGGCGACCTGGGTGAGGTAGCCGCCGGAGGTGTGCAGGATGCCCTTGGGGCGGCCGGTGGTGCCGGAGGTGTAGAGGATGAACAGGGGGTGTTCGGAGTCGAACGCCTCCGGCGTGTGCTCGGGGGACTGGGCGTCGACCAGGTCGTGCCACCACACGTCCCGTTCGGGGTTCATGGGGACGTCTTCGCCGGTGCGGCGCACCACGATGACCTTCTCCACCGACTCGGCGCCCTCCAGGGCCTGGTCGACGTTGGCCTTCATGGGGGCGGCCTTGCCGCGGCGGAACTGCCCGTCGGAGGTGATGACGATCTTGGCGGCGGCGTCGTCCACGCGGGAGCGCAGCGCGGCGGGGGAGAACCCGCCGAACACCACGCTGTGCAGGGCGCCGATGCGGGCGCAGGCCAGCATCGCCACGATCGCCTCGGGGATCATCTGCAGCTGGATCGCCACCCGGTCATGGGCCTTGACCCCCAGCGACAGCAGGGCGTTCGCGGCGCGGGAGACGTCGTCCTTGAGCTGGGCGTAGGTGATGTCACGGGTGTCGCCCGGTTCGCCGACCCAGTGGATGGCGACCTGGTCCCCGTGCCCGGCCTCGACATGCCGGTCCACACAGTTGTAGGCCACGTTCAGCTTGCCACCCACGAACCACTTCGCGAACGGGGCACCGGACCAGTCCAGCACCCGGGACCACTTCGTGTCCCACGTCAACCGCTCCGCCTGCTCCGCCCAGAACGCTTCCCGGTCCGCCATGCCCCGCAGCTTCGCCCGCCGACGTTGGCGGCACGTTGGTACCCGTCCGGCCGGGTAGGTGCGCCGGGCCCGATCGTCCGGCACCATGAGGACGGTTGTGCGGGTGAACGAGACAACGGAGTCGGGACATGGCAGAGCGGAGTGCGCTCCACGAGCGCCGGGCGGTGCTGGAACGCGAATGGGCCCGCTGGGTGCCGGCCAGGGCACGCCCGGAGACCCGGGAGCTGCCCAGCGAGGTGGCCGCGTCCTGGGCCCGCTCACTGTCCATCGTGGACCCGGCGCGGGACAGCGCGCCCGCGTCGGGTGACGAGGTGCGGGCCCGCTGGCGTGAGTCGCCGCTGCGCGGGCCGGTCACCGAACTGGCCGACGAGCTGCGCAGCATCGCCGACGACGCCGGGTTCGTCGCGGCCGTGACCGACGAGTCCGGCACGATCCTGTGGACCTGCGGCGGCCGGGTCATGCGGCGCCGCGCCGAGCAGGTGAACTTCGCGCCGGGCGGCCGCTGGGACGAACCGGACATGGGCACGAACGCGTTGTCGCTGGCCTTGCGCACCGGGCGGCCCAGCAAGGTGTTCTCCGCGGAACACCTGGTGGCCGCGCTGCACGGCTGGGTCTGCTACTGCGCGCCGATCCGGGACGCCAGCGGCCGTCAGCTGGGGGTGCTGGACCTCTCGACCACCTGGGACCGCTCGCACCCGCTGGCCATGTCCACGGTGCGCACCCTGGTCACCGCGATCGAGTCACGACTGCACTCCGCCCCGGCCGCCGCGCCGGGGCTGCGGTTGTCGTGCCTCGGGCCCGGCCACGCCACGCTCGACGGCTCCGCGCTGAGGCTTTCGCCGCGCCAGCTGGAGGTGCTCACCCTGCTGGCGCTGGAGCCCGCCGGGTTCTCACCGGAGGCGCTGCGCGAGGCTCTCTACGGCGATCTCCCCGTCACGATCACCACGATGCGGGCCGAGGCCTCGCACCTGCGGCGCCTGCTCAACGGGGCGCTCACCAGCCGCCGGTACGCGCTCACCACGCCGATCGACTGCGACGCCGCCGACGTGCTGGCCGCGCTGAAATCCGGCGACACCGCGACGGCTGTGCACCGCTACACGGCACCCCTGCTGCCCGCCTCCGAAGCACCGGGGATCACCCGGTGGCGTGACCACCTGGAGGTCGCCGTGCGGGAGGCGGTGCTGGCTTCGGGCAGCGCGGACCTCGCGCTGCGGTACGGCGAACGGCACCCGTTCGACCTGCAGGTCCACGAGTACGCCCACAACCTGCTCGCCCCCGGCGACGGGCGCCGGGGCATCGTCGCGGCGCGGGTGCGGGACGCGTTGCGGGACTGACGCCAACGTTCCGCCAACCTCCGCCGGGCACGGTGGCACCCATCACACCGACGTGATCGAGTGAAATGGAGTGCTTCCATGGCCTACGCCAAGCCCGGTGCCGACGGCAGTGTCGTCAGCTTCGCCGCGCGGTACGACAACTTCATCGGCGGTGACTGGGTCGCCCCGGCCGAGGGACGCTACTTCGGGAACCCGTCGCCGGTGGACGGCAAGGTGTTCTGCGAGGTGGCCCGTTCCTCGGCGGCCGACATCGACCGCGCGCTGGACGCCGCGCACGCGGCCGCCGCCAAATGGGGTGCCACGTCGACGACCGAGCGCGCCAACATCCTCAACAAGATCGCCGACCGCATGGAGGAGCACCTCGAAGAGCTGGCGGTCGCCGAGACCTGGGAGAACGGCAAGCCGGTGCGCGAGACGCTGGCCGCCGACCTGCCGCTGGCGATCGACCACTTCCGCTACTTCGCCGGCGCGATCCGCGCGCAGGAAGGCAGCATCGCCGAGATCGACGCGGACACCGTCGCCTACCACTTCCACGAGCCGCTCGGCGTGGTCGGGCAGATCATCCCGTGGAACTTCCCGATCCTGATGGCGACGTGGAAGCTGGCGCCCGCGCTGGCCGCGGGCAACTGCGTGGTGCTCAAGCCCGCCGAGCAGACCCCGGCGTCGATCCTCAAGGTCGTCGAGCTGATCGCCGACCTGCTCCCGCCGGGCGTGCTCAACGTGGTCAACGGGTTCGGCGTCGAGGCGGGCAAGCCGCTCGCGTCCAGCCCCCGGGTGGCGAAGGTCGCGTTCACCGGCGAGACCACCACCGGCAGGCTGATCATGCAGTACGCCAGCGAGAACATCATCCCGGTCACCCTGGAGCTGGGCGGCAAGAGCCCCAACATCTTCCTGCCCGACGTGACCGACGCCGACGACGACTACCTCGACAAGGCCGTCGAGGGGTTCGTCATGTTCGCGCTCAACCAGGGCGAGGTGTGCACGTGCCCGTCGCGGGCGCTGATCCACTCGGCGATCTACGACGAGTTCATCAGCCGCTGCCTCGAGCGCACCAAGGCGATCAGCGGCGGCAGCCCGCTCGACCCGGCGACCATGATCGGCGCGCAGGCGAGCAACGACCAGTACGAGAAGATCCTGTCCTACATCGACATCGGCAAGAAGGAGGGCGCCGAGGTCCTCACCGGCGGGGGTGCGCGCGAGGTGGCCGAGCACCCCGGCGGGTACTACATCGAGCCGACGATCTTCCGCGGTACCAACGACATGCGCATCTTCCAGGAGGAGATCTTCGGCCCCGTCGTGTCGGTGACGACGTTCGACTCGGTGGACGAGGCGCTCAAGATCGCCAACGACACGCTGTACGGGCTGGGCGCCGGGGTGTGGACGCGGGACGTCAACACCGCCTACCGGCTGGGCCGCGGCATCAAGGCCGGTCGCGTGTGGACGAACTGCTACCACGCGTACCCGGCGCACGCGGCCTTCGGCGGCTACAAGAAGTCCGGGATCGGGCGGGAGACCCACAAGATGATGCTGGAGCACTACCAGCAGACGAAGAACCTGCTCGTCAGCTACTCGGCCACCAAGCTCGGCTTCTTCTGATGGTGCGGCGGGTCTCGATGACCGGGGCCGCCGCGGCGCTGCTGCGCCGGCTCGTCGAGCAGCACGGGCCGGTGATGTTCCACCAGTCCGGCGGCTGCTGCGACGGCAGCGCGCCCATGTGCTACCCGGAGGGCGAGTTCCGGGTGGGCGACTCCGACGTGCTGCTCGGCCACGTCGGCGACGGCACGCCGTTCTGGATGAGCGCGGACCAGTACGCCTACTGGCGGCACACGCATCTGACGGTGGACGTCGTCGAGGGACGGGGCAGCGGGTTTTCCCTGGAAGCGCCCGAAGGCGTGCGTTTCCTGATCCGCTCCCGCCTGCTCACCGACGAAGAGCTGGCACTGCTGGAAAAGTGAATACAACGACGAAAGGGCCCGGACGCTCGTCCGGGCCCTTTTCTTTCGCGCCACCACACCCCTGTCCGAAAGGACGGGCTTTCCCCCGCCACTGGGACATTCCTGCCCTCCCGCGGAACAGTTCCCGCCTTACCGGCCCCTGGTTAGCGTCGGGAGTGCGCGTCATCACAGTCGCTCTCGCGCAGGAAAGGACGGACCGGTCATGCAGGTCGACGAACTACTGAAACCGTTTCCCATCAAGGAGTTCCACCCGTTCCCGCGCGCACTGCTCGGGCCCGGCGCACACGAGATGATCGGCCCGGAGGCGCTGAAACTGGGCTTCCGCAAGACGCTGGTGATGACGAGCGGACTGCGCGGCTCGGACATCGTGCACAAGATCACCGAGTCGCTGAAGTACCACGGGCTGGAGGTCGTGGTCTACGACAAGGTGGAGTCCAACCCCAAGGACTACAACGTCATGGACGCGGTGAAGCTGTACCAGGAGAACAAGTGCGACAGCTTCGTGTCCATCGGCGGCGGCTCGTCGCACGACGCGTGCAAGGGGGCGCGGATCTCGCTGGCCCACGACGGGCGCAACATCAACGACTTCGAGGGGTTCAACAAGTCGGAGAACCAGAAGAACCCACCGCACATCGCGGTGTCCACGACGGCGGGCACGGGTTCGGAGACCTCCTGGGCCTACGTCATCACCGACACCACCACCGACCCGGACAACCCGCACAAGTACGTGGCCTTCGACGACGCCTCGGTCGCGACGCTCGCGGTCGACGACCCGGTGCTGTACTACGACTGCCCGGTCGACTACACCGCGCAGTGCGGGTTCGACGTGCTCGCCCACGCCTCGGAGCCCTATGTGGCACGCCTGAACTTCGAGCCGTCGATGGGCAACGCGCTGTACGCCACCAAACTCGTGGCCGAGCACCTGCGGACGGCGGCGTGGAACCCGCAGGACCTGTCCGGGCGGCAGGGCATGATGTACGCGCAGTACATCGCCGCGCAGGCGTTCAACTCCGGCGGGCTCGGCATCATCCACTCGATTTCGCACGCCGTCAGCGCGTTCTACGACACCCACCACGGGCTGAACAACGCGATCGCGCTGCCGCGGGTGTGGGCGTTCAACCTGCCCGTCGCCTACCGCCGCTACGCCGACCTCGCCGAGATGATGGGTGTGGACACCAGCGGCATGACGGTGGTCCAGGCCGCGGACGCGGCGGTCGCCGCGGCGATCCGGTTGCTGCGTGACGTCGGCATCCCCGAGCGGTTCACCGACATCCGCCAGGACACCTACTCGAAGAACCGGCTCGGGCAGGGCCCGACGAAGTTCTACCAGCGCGCATCGGTCATCAAGGGCGACGACGGGGACATCGACCGCGTCACGCACCACGTCCTCGGCGACGCCTGCACCCCGGGCAACGCCAAGGAGTGCACCTTCGAAACGGTGCGCCCGGTCGTCGACCACTGCTTCAACGGCGACCTGGACGACCTGATCAGCTGAGGATCCGCCGGGGGCGGGCGCGGGCCCGTCCCCGGCACCGCGACGAAGGAGGGCGTGACGTGGGCGCACCGGCGTTCGACTCGGTCGACGAGGCCGCGAAAGCACTGGCGGCACAGGGTTATCTCACCGACCGGCGGCTGGCGACGATGGTCTTCCTGCTCACCCGGCTGGAACGGCCGGTGCTACTGGAGGGGCCGGCCGGGGTGGGCAAGACCGAACTGGCGAAGACGCTGGCCGCCGCGACCGGCCGCCGGCTGCTGCGCCTGCAGTGCTACGAGGGGCAGGACGAGGCCAGCGCGCTCTACGAGTGGGACTACGGCAAGCAGCTGCTGTACACGCAGCTCCTGCGGGAGAAGATCGGCCAGCTCGTCGCCGACGCGCCGGACCTGCACGAGGCGGTGGACCGCGTCGGCGCGCAGGAAAGCGTTTTCTTCTCCGAACGCTTCCTCGCCGCGCGCCCGTTGCTGGAGGCCGTGCGCTCGGAGGAACCCGTGGTGCTGCTGATCGACGAGATCGACCGCGCCGACGAGGCGCTCGAAGCCGTGCTGCTGGAAATGCTGGGGGAGTACCAGATCTCCGTACCGGAACTCGGCACCTTCACCGCTCGCAACCGCCCGTACGTCATCCTCACGTCGAACAACACGCGCGATCTGGCAGCGGCGTTGAAACGGCGCTGCCTGCACCTGTTCCTCGACTACCCCTCGGCCGAACGTGAACTGGAGATCGTCCGCAGCAAGGACACCGGGCTGCCCGACGCGCTGGCGCGTGAGCTCGTGGCCGTCGTGCGCGGGTTGCGGGAGCTGGAGCTGCGCAAGTCGCCCAGCATCTCCGAGACGATCGACTGGGCGCGCACGCTCGCCGTGCTGGGCGTCGGCGAGCTGACCGCGCCGGTGCTGGCGGACACGGTGTCGGTGGTGGTCAAGTACGACAAGGACCTGCGCAAGGCGCTGGAGGCGCTGCCCCGTCTCCTCGGCGAGGAACCCGGAACCCCTGAGGTGCCAACGGAACCCGCTCCGCCGAAGGTCAGCGCGGACCGGGGGAGCCGGTCGTTCGCGCGGCCGAAGTCGCGTTAGGAGCGGTGGGGTGGAAGCCAGCCTGCACCGGTTCGCGCGGTTGCTGCGCCTGCGGGACGTCCGGGTCTCGGTGTCGGAGGTGCTCGACGCGCTTCGCTGCGCGGCCGCGCCCGGGGTGCTGGCCGACCGGCTGGTGCTGAAGGAGGCGTTGCGGGGCGCGCTCGTCAAGGACCAGCGGGACGATCCGGTGTTCGAGGAGCTGTTCGACGCGTTCTTCGGGCACGTCCGCCTCGGCTCCGCCGAGCAGCGGCCGGGTGCAGAGCCGGGGGAGGGGCAGCCGAGCGACGGTGAGGTGACGTTGTCCGAGGGGGCGAGCCGGACGACGCAGCGGGGGCTGACGCCGGGCAAACCCGCGGACCTGCGGGACTTCTTCGACCCGGCGGACCTCGCCGAGCGGTACAACCTGCACGAGGAGGAGAACAAGATCGAGCTGGCGTCCGTCACCGACGAGATCGTGTTCGACAAGGACAACGTGGTGACCGGAGGGGACGGCTACCACGTGCAGGTCGACGCCGAGCGGCTGCACACCGCGGCCCCGCCCGGGCAGCTGACGACGCAGCCGGGCGCACGGATGGACTCGACGCTGTCGCTGGCCGAGCACGACGCGCTGATCGCGTGGCTCGACCGGGTGGAGGACGCGGGCGGGGACGAGGAGGACGCGGCGGCACTGCGCCGACGGCTGGCGGGCGTGCTTGCGAATCTGCCGGAGGCGCTGAAACAGCACGCCGAAGCGTTGCTGCAGCTGGAAAGGGAGAGAGCGGAGCCCAGCCGGGCGGCGGACGTGGCGCGGGCGGGGGAGAGCGAACGCGCCGAGCTGGAGGAAGCGTTGCGCAGGCTCGCCGCCAGGCTGCGCGGGGCGCTCACCTCCCGCAGACGGGTTTCCCGGGCTGGGCGGGTGGACGCGGGCCGGACGATGCGGCGCAACATGCGGTTCGACGGCATCCCGTTCAACCCGGTCACCGTCCGGCGGGCCGAGGACCGGCCGCGCCTGGTCGTGCTCGCCGACGTCAGCCTCTCGGTGCGGGCGACCGCGCGGTTCACCTTGCAGGTGGTGTACGGGCTCCAGGACCTGTTCGCGCAGGTGCGGTCGTTCGCGTTCGTGGACGGCATCGCCGAGACCACGGAGCTGTTCGCGGAGCACCCGCTGGAGCGCGCGCTCGGCCTGGTCTTCGGCGGGGACGTGCTGGACGTGGACGCCGGCTCCGACTACGGCAGGGCGTTCGGGGAGTTCCTCGCCGAGCACGCCTCCGCGATCACGCGCCGGACCACGGTGCTCGTGCTGGGGGACGGCCGCGGCAACGGCAACGACCCCAACCTCACGGCGTTCGCCGAGATCACGCGCCGGGCGAAGGAGACCATCTGGCTCACCCCGGAGCCCCGCTACTCGTGGGGGCTCGGCGGCTGCGACCTGCCTGCCTACGCCGAGTACTGCCGCCGCGTGCGCGTGGTCCGTGATCTGTCCGGTTTGGACCGGGTGGCACTCGACCTGGTGGCGCGGTGACGGCCGTGCTGGACCCGCTCGGGTCGTACCCGGCGGGTCAGTACCTCGACGACGTCGTGCGCGTGGTGCGCGCCGAGGACGACGGCGGGCCGGCGGTGGTGCGGACCGAGCACTTCCGGCTGTCGCGCGCGGGACGCCGGATCGAGGTCTCGCACCGGCTTCGCCCGGAACAGCTCGACAACGGGCTGACCGGGCTGCTGATCGACGAGCTGTTCGCCCCGGGCTGGCTGTGCGGCCAGGACGTCTTCGAGCGGGTGTTCACCGGCGTCGTGCGCAGCACCCTGCCCGACCCCCGGCAGGCGTGGTGCACCTTCTACGCCAACACGCTCGCCCACCTGCGTGAACCACGCCACGCGCCACCGCTGATCGCCGGGATCGCGCCCGTCTACTCGCGTGTGCTGAGGCTGGTGCGGCCCGGCAGCGTCCTGGACCTCGGTTCCTGCTTCGGGTTCCTGCCGCTGCTGCTCGCGCAACGGCCGCGCACCACCGTGACCGCCTCGGACGTCGTGCCGGGGACGATGCGGGTGCTGGACACCGTGGCCGCCGCCCGCGGTGTGCCGCTGCGCACCCTGGTGTGCGACGCCGCCCGTGTCCCGCTGCCGGACTCCACTGTGGACACCGTGACGATCGTGCACCTGCTGGAACACCTGCCACCCGCCGAGGGCGAGGCGGTGCTGGCCGAGGCGCTGCGGCTGGCGCGGTCCACGGTGGTCGTCGCGGTGCCGTTCGAGGACGTGCCGAACGCCGACTACGGGCACGTGCGCCGGTTCGACCTGGCGACGCTGGCCGAACTCGGCGCGGGCACCGGCTGGCGCGCGCGGGTGTCGGCGTTCCACGGCGGCTGGCTGGTGCTGGACCGGCCGCGTCAGAGCAGTCCGCGCTTGCCCGCCTCGTAGACGGCCTCCGCGCGGCTGGACGCGCCGATCTTGCGCAGGACGTTGCGGACGTGGAACTTGACCGTGGTCTCCGAGATGTACAGGCGGGCCCCGATGTCGCGGTTGCTCAGCCCGCGGGCCAGCAGCTCCAGCACGTTCTGCTCGCGGGCGGTCAGCACCGGCTCCTCGCGCGGCGTGCGGATCGAGCGGACCATCGCCGAGGCGGAGCGGGAGTCGAAAGCGCTTTCCCCGCGTGCCACCGCGCGGATCGCCGACACCAGGCCCGTGGTCTCCACGTCCTTGATCACGTAGCCGCGCGCGCCGCGGTGGATCGCCTCCACCACGAGCGCGTCGTCGAGGAACGTGGTCAGCACCAGCACCCCGGTCTCCGGGTGCCCGGCGGCCAGCTCCGCGCACAGGTCGAGGCCCTCGGTGTCGGAGCCGGTGGACAGCTTGAGGTCCAGCAGCACGATGTCCGGCCGCGTGCGGTCCACCACCGCCCGCGCCTCGGCCGCGCTCGCCGCCTCGCCGATCACGGTGAGGTCGTCCTCGCGGTCCAGTATCGTCCGCAGCCCCTGCCGCACGATGGCGTGGTCGTCCACTAGCACGATGCCCAGCGTCCGCTGCCCGGTGATCATCCGGCCTCCAGTGGCAGCGGGATCTCCAGCAGCACCTGGATCCCGCCGATCCGGGAACGCCGGATGGCCAGCGTTCCGCCCAGTTCCTCGGTCCGCGCGCGCATGTTCGCCAGCCCGCGGTGCGTGCCGGCCAGGTTCGTCGCCGACGCCAGGCGCAGTGTCCGGCGCAGCTGCCCGGGGTCGCCGTCCCCGTCGTCGGAGATCGACAGCCGGATCCGGTCGGGCAGGTACCGCAGGCGGATGCGCGCGCGGGTGGCGTTGGTGTGCATCACGGTGTTGAACAACGCCTCGCCGGTGATCCGCAGCAGCGAGTGCTCGGCCTCGCCCGGTAGCGGCACCGGCTCGCCGAGCACGGTGACGCCCACCTCGAGGTCGGTCGGAAGGTGCACTGTGGACAGTCGCTCGAGCAGCACGGGCAGCGAGCCGGGCGGCTCGGATTCGTTGTGGTGCAACGCGTAGATCGCGGCCCGCAGCCGTTCCACCGCGTGCCGGGTCAGCGCCTTGGCCTCGGTGAGTTTCTCGCGCACGGCGGCGAGGTCGGCGTCTGGTTCCGTCAGGTCGCTGCGGCAGATCTCGATCATCATCCCGGCGGAGAGCACGTCCTGGGTGACGCTGTCGTGCAGCTCCCGCGCGATCCGGTGCCGCTCGTCGTCCAGCGCCTGCCGTTGCATCACCCCGATGAGGCGGCGCTGGGTCTCCTGGAGTTCGGCGTTGCGCGCCGCGAGGTCGCGCGCCTGCTGCTCGGCCGCCTCGGACAGCTGCTCGGTGCGGCCCCGCAGCCGCATCGTGGCGTGCACGAGGAACGAGTTGTGCAGCGCGACCGCCGCCTGGTTGGCCAGCACGCGGAGCACGGCGAGATCGGTGTCGGCCACCTCCATCCCGGCGGCGGGCCGGGCGGCGATCCCGCCCACCGGCTCGCAGTCGAGCGTCATCGGCACGCGCACTCCGCTTCCGGCGGGTTCACCGGCCTCCCACGGTCTCGTCCGCAGGATCCGCAGGTGCGCGAGCGCGTCCGGCGGGAACAGCCGCTCGTCCTCCACGAGGTTTTCCCCAGCCAGCAACAGGAACCGCGGCCGGGCCGCGCGCAAGGCGCCATCGGCGAGGGCGAACAGCAGCCAGTCGGCCTGCACGTGGTCCGCCGCCGCGCGCACGACCGCTTCGACGAGCGCCCGCGGTCCTTCCCCGGTGCGCACGAGGGCCCGCGAGATGCGGTCGAGGGCGCCCACGGCGCGCTCCAGCCGCTCCGCGGTGCGGACGTATTCGGGGTAGTAGGACCGCTTGCCGGATCGCACGCCGGTCAGCGCGCCGAGGTAGTCGTTGGCCGTCATCGGTCTACAGCGCCTGCCGGAACAGCGCGGCGATGTCGGCTGCGCTCGCCGTGCGCGGGTTGGTCGCCAGGCACGCGTCCTGCAGCGTGGTGCGGGTCAGGGTGCCGATGTCGGCTTCGGTGACGCCCAGCGCGGCGAGCCCGCGCGGCACCCCCACCGCGTCGGCCAGCTCACGCACCCGGCACGCGAACGACTCGGCGACCTCGGCCGCCGACCTGCCCGCGACGTCCACCCCGGTCGCCGCGGCCAGCGGCACGAACCGCTCCGGGTCCGTGGCCGCGTTGAACCGGATCGTGTGCGGCAGCAGCACCCCGTTGAGCACGCCGTGCGGCGCGTCGAGCAGGCCGCCGACCTGGTGGCTCATCGCGTGCGTGATACCGAGGATCGCGTTGGTGAAGGCCATCCCGGCCTCCAGCGCGCCCTGCGCCATCGCGATCCGCGGTTCGGCGGCGGCGGGGTGGACCATCGTGTGCAGCAGGTTGCGCGTGATCAGGGTGGCCGCGTGCAGGGCGTGCTGGTCGGTCAGCGGGTTGTGCGCCCGCGACACGAACGACTCGACGGCGTGGGTGAGCGCGTCCAGGCCGGTCGCGGCGTTCAGCTCGTCGGGCATGGTGGTCAGCAGGCGCGGGTCGACGATCGAGACGTCCGGCACGAGCGTGCGGCTGATGATCGTGATCTTGGTGTGCTGGGTCGTGTCGGTGACGACCGCGAACTGCGAGACGTCGGCGCCGGTGCCGGACGTGGACGGCGCCATGACCAGCGGCGGGATCGGCTGCACGACGCGGTCCACGCCCGCGTAGCCGAGGATCGTGCCGCCGTTGCCGGACAGGATCGCCACGCCCTTCGCCGCGTCGATGCACGAGCCGCCGCCCACGGCGATGATCACGTCCGCGCCCGCCGCCGCGTACTGCTGGTAGGCGGCCTCGATCTCGTGGTCCTTCGGGTTGGACGTGACGCCCGAGAACACCACCGGCCGCAGCCCGACCAGTTCGAGGTGGCCGCGGGCCTCCTCGACCCAGCCCGCCTCGATCAGCCCGGGATCGGTCACGAGGAACGGCCGCCGGGCGCCGACGCGGAGCGCGGCGTGCCCGAGCTCGGCCAGCGAGCCGGGGCCGAACACGATCTCGGGGACGTGGAACTTCGCCAGCTCCGCCGGTGCGCCCGCGGCGGCCCCGCACGGTCCGGTCAGCGGTTCGGCCTCGTCGAGGGCTCTGCGCGGCACGGCGACCTCCGGCGGTTCGCGGTCACCGCGTCCTCGCGGCGACCGGTCCCACCGTACGGCACGACGGCGGCCGTCGAGAACACCCGCGGCCCCGGTGCCGGGCGGTTTCGGCAGGTCGGACAGTCGTGGCATGACCTCGCTCCTCGTCGGGCCGACGCTACCGCCCCGGGGAGGGCGGGACACCTCTCCGCGCGGGCCGGCCGCCCTGTCCGATCGGACGGGCAGGTCTTCCCCCCGAGCCGGTTTTCCCTAATACTGACACCCGGTGCCAAAATAGGGAAGGACGGCCGGGACATGGCGAGCACGAAGGACTGGTTCGAGACGATCGCCGAGGCGCAACGGCGCGCGAAGAAGCGGCTGCCGCGCTCGGTCTACCTCGCGCTGGTCGCCGGTACGGGGAAGGGCCTGACGACCGCCGACAACGTCGCCGCGTTCGACGAGCTGGGGTTCCTGCCGAGGGTCGCGGACCTGCCGGCGAAACGCGACCAGGCGACCACCGTGCTGGGGCAGGACGTCTCGCTGCCGGTGGTCATCTCCCCGACGGGCGTGCAGGCGGTGCACCCGGAGGGCGAGGTCGCGGTGGCGCGGGCCGCGGCGGCGGCTGGCACGGCGATGGGGCTCAGCTCGTTCGCCAGCCGGTCGATCGAGGACGTGGCGGCGGTCAACGACAAGACGTTCTTCCAGATGTACTGGGTGGGCACGCGGGACCAGCTGCTCGCGCGGGCCGAGCGGGCGCGCAAGGCCGGGGCGAAGGCGCTGATCGTGACGCTGGACTGGTCATTCGACTCGGCGCGGGACTGGGACGCGCCGATGATCCCGGAGAAGGTGGACCTCAAGGCGGCACTGCACTTCGCGCCGGAGGTGCTGCGCAAGCCGCGGTGGCTGTGGAGCTTCGCGAAGACCGGCAAGCTGCCGGACCTGACGACGCCGAACCTCGCCGCCGAAGGGGAGGCCGCGCCGACGTTCTTCGGCGCGTCCGGGCAGTGGATGGGCACACCACCGGTGACGTGGGAGGACGTGGCGTGGCTGCGGGAGCAGTGGGGCGGCCCGTTCGCGGTGAAGGGGATCATGCACCCCGACGACGCCCGGCGCGCGGTGGACGCCGGCTGCACGGCGATCTCGGTGTCCAACCACGGCGGCAACAACCTCGACGGCACCCCCGCGTCGATCCGCGCCCTCCCGGCGATCGTCGACGCGGTCGGCGACCAGGTGGAGGTGCTGCAGGACGGCGGCATCCGGCGGGGCTCGGACGTGGTGAAGGCGCTCGCGCTGGGCGCCAGGGCGGTGCTGATCGGCCGCGCGTACCTGTGGGGCATGGCGGCCGCGGGCGAGCGGGGCGTGACCAACACCCTGGAGGTGCTGCGCCAGGGCATCGACTCCACCCTGCTCGCCCTCGGCAAGGCCAGCGTCCACGAGCTGAGCCGTGAGGACCTCGTCATCCCGGACGGGTTCGCGCTTCACGGGTAGCCCGGGGCCGGTGGTCGGTGCGTGATGACCACCTTGCCGAAGTGCGTTCGCTCCGGGAAGTAGGCGAACGCCGCGGGGGCCTCGTCGAACGGGAAGACCCGGTCGATGACCGGTCGCAGCTCGTGGCGGCTGATGACGCGGTTCATCCGCTCGAAGTCGCCGCGGCTGCCGACGGTGATGGTGCGCAGCGTCGCGCCGCGGTTCAGGAACTCGGTCAGGTCCATGCCCTCACCCGGGGCGAGGTTGCCGACGAGCGAGATGCGACCGCCGTGAGCTCGCGCACCCTGGCGCCCCACTCCGGCGTGCCGGTGTAGTCGATGACGTCCGACGCGCCGAGGGCGCGCAGGCAGGGGAGGGTGGCCGCCTCCTCGAACGACAGGCGCCCGGGTACCGGGACGAGGCTCTGTTCGCCCACCGTGCGGTACTCGGTCAGCCATCCGTCGAGCTGCACCCCGTAAAGCTCGCCCCACCCGCCCAGCGAGCCGTAGAGCCAGTTCGGGTGGAAGGTGCCCATCACGCGATCCCCGGCTGGAACCGGGTGACCCCGGCGCCGACTGCTTCGACGACGCCCGCACCGTCGGAGAGGGGCACACGCCCGGGTGGCACCGGCCGCGAATACCGTCCCTCGACGATCGGCAGATCACGGGCGTTGAGTGAGCTGGCCTGCACCCGCACCAGCACCTCACCCGCCGCCGGCGCGGGCACGGGACGTTCCTCCGCGACCACCGGGCGGCCGTCGCCCCGCACCTGGAACATCCGCGCCGTTCGCGCTGGCTCATCGGGTCCACTTTGGACCAACCGGAGCAGCTGTCCACGAACGACTGTTCCTGGTCCGGGCGGGCGTCGAGTTCGCGCTGCAGGACGAGCAGGGCCGCGCACTCGCCGACTGTGACTCGCCCAGGAGTCCGCGGCCAACGCGCTCGGCGCCGGGTTCGTCACGAGCCGCCTGTCCGACGTGCTGTTCGTCCAGGCGTTGCGCGCCGCCTGCAGCGACGTGGGCAGTGGGACGATCGGCTGGCTCGCGGCCCTGCGGGATCCTCAGCTGGCCACGGCGATCCACGAACTGCACGTGAACCTCGACCACCCCTGGGCCGTCGAGGCGCTGGCGCGTACGGCGGGCATGTCGCGCTCCGCGTTCGCCGCGCTGTTCAAGGAAAAGACCGGAGACGCGCCGCTGGGCTACCTCACGGCCTGGCGCCTGTACCGGACCAAGACCCTGCTGCGGGACACCTCCCTGAGCGTCCAGGAAATCGCCGTCCGGGTCGGTTACCAGACCGGCACCGCGCTGAGCCGTGTGTTCCTTCGCCGGGAGGGCGTCACCCCGGGCGCCTGGCGGAAGCGTGGTCAGGGCTCGCACTCCGCGGTCCCGACGCCCGCTTTGCCGTAGCGAGAACGAGCGCTCCTTGACAACCCGCTTGCGACGGCGTTTCATAACAGTGTCACAAAACCTTGTTCCGGAGGTAGCGATGTCCGAGATCTTCCCTGGCCGCTGGACCGCCCGGCTCGACTCCGGGAGTCCGGACGACACGGGCGTGGTGCTGTTCCTGATCGGCATGCGGGTCAACAAGTGGTGGCGCGTCGACCAGTACGTGTGGGTGTTCCTGGCGATGGCGCGGATGCTGCGCCACCTCGCGGAGCACCCCGAGGCGGGGATGATTCGCGCGCGCAACTGGCTGGGCCGCACCACGATGCAGGTGGGGTACTGGCGCAGCCTGGAGCACCTGGTCGCGTTCGCCGCCGACAACGACGCGCCGCACGCGCCCGCCTGGCGGCGCTACTACCGCCGTGCCAGCCAGTCCGGCGCGGTGGGCGTGTGGCACGAGACCTACCTGGTGGGCCCGGGCTCCTTCGAGGCGATCTACGCGAACATGCCGCTGTTCGGCCTGGCCGAGGCGGTGGGGCACGCCAAGGTCGACCGCACCACGTCCAGCTCCCGCCAGCGCGTGGCGCGCGGACGCGCGTCCCGGCGGGCGGCGGAAGCCCACGCCGCCCGCTGACGGCCCGCGCGTCAGCCGATCCTGCGCAGGAACTCCGGTGGCACGGCGGCGGTCAGCCACACCCCGTTGGCGCTGACGCGGAATTCGTGACCTTCCCGGCTCATCGCACCCGCGTCGACTTCCAGCACCACCGGTTTCCCCCGCCGCGAACCGACCCTGACGGCCGTCTCCCGGTCCGGGGAAAGGTGCACGTCGTGGCGGTTCATCGGGCGCAGGCCCTCGTGGAAGATCGCGGACAGGAAACGTTCGACGGTGCCGTGGTACAACACGGCCGGCGGCGTGGTGGCGGGCAGTCCGAGGTCGATTTCGACGCTGTGGCCCTGGTTCGCGCGGATCCGCTCACCGGTCGCGTCGAACGCGAACCGCTGTTTGTCGTTGCCCGCCACCACTTCTTCGAGATCGGCGCGCGTGATCCTGACCCCGTCCCCGCGCAGTGCGGCGAGCAGGGACCTCACCTCGACCCAGCCGCCGGGGCCGAGGGTGATGCCGAGGGCTGCGGGATCGTGGCGCAGGTGCCGCGCGAGGCGCTTGGAAAGCTTGACCATTTGCCGGTTGTCCATGACCGTTCCATTGGTTCATGGCCAAGCCTGCTCGCGCAAGCGGAATTGCGGCCGGCAGGCGGCGCCTACGGGGAATTGCCTTCGCGCAGGGCGGCGGCCAGCCATTCCTGGACCGCCGCCGTCCGGTCCGGGTCCGGCTTGGCGGTGCCGTTGATCGTCGCGACAAGCGTGCTGTACCGGACTACCAGGTGCATCCCGGTCATGCGGGATCGCAGCGCCGCCGCCCTGTTCCGGTCGAAGCCGATCATGCTGCGGCGGGCCTTGTCGAGGTCGTGCTCGCCGGTCATCGCGGCGAGGAAGTCGGCCGAGCTGGCCGCCATGCGCTCGGCGATCTCCCTGGCCCGCGCGGAGTCCGCGGGTGCGCCGCTCTCCCGTACCGCCTGTGCCTCCCGGTAGAGAGCCAGGTGCTGCCCGGCGCGGTCCAGCATTTCCGGCGTGGCCATCAGCTTTCCCTGTTCCGTGCCGAAAACGCGGTGGTAGTAACCGCGCACGGCAGTGCGGAACTCCTCGTCGCGCACGAGCTCGGCGAGTTCGATCCAGGCTTCGAGCTGCTCGGTCGACGGGTCCTCGGGCAGGTGCGGCCGCTGCTGGTACAACCGCTCGACGTAGCCGGGGTGGACGTCCAGCCCGTCGGTCACGAAGTCCCAGAACTCGGTGATGAGCCGCTCCCGCTCGTCGTCGGACATCGACACCAGCTTGTGCATCAGGCTCACCTGCTCCGCCGTGGTGTGCTGCCGCACGATGGTCCGCAGCACGGCGCGGCGCGCCCGGAACTGCCGCAGCTGGTCCTCCACCAGCCGCAGGTGGGTCACGGCCAGGTCGTGCAGGGTGGTCTCCGCCGCCAGCACCCCGCGGATCTCCTCCAGGCCGGCGCCCAGGTCGCGGAGGGTGCGCACGAGTTCGAGCCGGGCGATGGCGTGCACGTCGTACTGCCGGAAGCCGCCCTCGCTGAGCGCGGTGGGAGCGACGACGCCCTCGTCGGCGTAGAACCGGATCGCGCTCACGCTGAGCCCGGTGCGGCGGGCGACGTCCCCGATGGGGTAGAGCTCGTTCATGCCGGCCACTATGAGATCTCAAGCGGCTTGAGAGTCAAGGACCGACGTACGAGCCTGCCCGTTTCGTCCCAGTACAGCTCCGGCCAGTTCGGCGGGAGTTCCCACGCGGGCAGCAGATCCGGGGTCACCAGCAACTCGTCGATGACCAGTTGTCGCCTCGCCCGCTCGCTGACCGACGGGCGGCGCGCCTGCTCGGCGAAGGTCGCCACCTCGGGCATCGCACCTCCGAACCGGGGAAGGCGGTCACCGGTCGCCGGCGGGCTCCTGGGCCGAATAGTAGCGGGCGAGGGGCAGGAAGAGCTCGTCGACGATCGAGCGGATGCGGTCCGGCGGCACGGCTTCGAGGTCCACGAGCAGGTCGTGCCGCACCAGGTCGAACGGCAGGGCGAGCACCGCGGGCGGCACCCGCTCCAGGTCGATCTCGCCGCGGTCGTGCGCGCGCTGGTAGAGGGTCGCCACCCGGGACAGCCGTTGTTCGCCCAGGATCCGGTCGCGGACCTGGCCCGGGGTCAGTCCGGGACCGGTGAGGAGTCCCGAAAAGGCCGTGGCGATGGCGATGGCGAAGAAGGCGGCGCGAGCCCGGCCCATGCCGGTCAGCGCGGTGACGAGGTCGTCGCGCAGGCTGCCGGTGTCGGGCAGGTCGACCGGATGGCTGATCCGGTGGTGCTCGAGTGCCGCGAGCACGAGTTCGTCCTTGTTCGCCCAGCGGCGGTACAGCACGGCGATGCCGGTGCCCGCCCGGGTGGCGACGGACTCCATGGTCAGCTTCGCGTAACCGGCTTCGACCAGTTCCTCCCAGGCCGCGCCCAGCAGCGCGGCCTCGAGTGCGGGCCCGCGCCGCCGTTGGCGGGGAGACGGGCCGGGGGAGGAGCTCACGGCTCCCATTATAAGGAAGGGTTGCATCTCTTACCAGCCGGGCCTACTCTCGTAGGAGAGGGATCCAACTCTTATAAGGGGAACCAGGGGATGAGCACTGTGACGGAGACGGGAACACGCGGCGTTTTCTTCGCCAACGCGAGGATGAACGCGATGACCCGGGCGATGCTCGGGCGCGTGTACACCGGTGCGGCGGACACCGGCGAGACCTTGACGACGATCGACCGCATCACCGACGGCGACCTGGAGTCGTGGGTGAGGGAGTGGGAGGCGACCGCGGACCGCGTCGCGGCGATCGGCGACGACTGCGTGCGCCGGGGGCACCGGATCAGCGGCCGCAACGCGCTCCTGCGTGCCGCGACGTACTACGCGGTCTGCGTGATCGTGGCCGATGGGTGCGCGGAGCCCGAGGCCGTCCGGAAGCGGACCTTCGCCGCGTACCGCCGCCGCTGGGAGCAGTACCTGAGCCTCCTTGACAACCCGCCGCGGCCGCTGGAGATCCCCTACGAGGACACGACGATGCCCGGCTGGTTCTTCGCGGCGCCAGGGGAAGGACCGAAGCCGACGCTGGTGATGGTCAACGGAGCCGACGGTGCGGCGAGCTACCTGTGGCCCGGCTACGGTTCCGAGGCGACGCTGCGTGGCTACAACGTCGTGGTGTTCGACGGGCCGGGGCAGCAGCGCATGCTGTTCGAGCGGGGCGTGCCGTTCCGGCCCGACTGGGAGAACGTCCTCACCCCGGTCGTCGACCTGACACTGGGTCTTCCGGACGTGGACCCGGAGCGGCTCGTGCTGTACGCGGTCAGCCAGGGCGGGTACTGGGCCCCACGTGCGCTCGCGTTCGAGCACCGTTTCAAGGCCGCGGTCCTCGACGACGGCGTGGTCGACGTGTCGGCGGCCTGGCACGCCATGCTGTCGCCCGAGCAGCGGGAATCGCTGGCCGCCGGGGACCGGGACGGCTTCAACGCGGCGATCGAAGCTCTTCCGGCGCGAGTCAAGTGGAACCTCAGCTGGCGGGCTCACCCGTTCGGCTGCCCGACCTTCTACGACACGTTCGTGGAAGCGGCTCGCTACCGGATCACGCCCGAACTCGCCGCGCGGATCACGACACCGGTGCTCATCGCCGACCCCGACCAGGAGGGGTATTTCGCCGGGCAGCCCCAGCGGCTGTACGACATGATCCCGGGGGAGAAGGTGCACGTCCGCTTCACCGAAGCCGAGGGTGCCGCCGGCCACTGCGAGCCGATGGCCCGCTCCCTCGCCGCCCAGCGCTTCTTCGACTTCCTCGACGACCACGTCGGTCTCACCGGTTCGAAATGAGCCGGTCCAGCACTTCGGCGGGCGTGGGGCAGGCGCGGATCTGATCCCGCACCTGCTCGGCGGCCTGCCGGTAGCGGGGATCGGCGAGCACCTCCGTCGCGGCCGTCCCCGCGGCGCCGGTCTCGCTGATCACCCGCGCGGCTCCCACGTGCTCGGCGCGCGCGGCGTTGAACGGCTGGTCCGCCATGAACGGCTGGATGACCAGCGGCAGGCCGGCCGAGAGCGCACTGAGCACGGTTCCCGTGCCTCCGGCCGACACCACCACGTCCGCGGCGCCGAGCAACTCCGCGAGCGGGGTGAACCCGACGTGGTGGACGCGCGGGTGCGCGACGAGCTCCGCGGGGAGGTCATTGGTACAGACCACGTTGAACCCCGCTCCGGACAGCGCGGCGGCGAGCCCGGTCGCGACGCCGGGGTCCGGCAGGGTGGTGCCCAGGGTGAGCAGCGCGGTGGGTAAGCCGGGGTCGGCGAAGGAGGCCGGTCCGGGGGCCGAATCCGGGCGCTGGTAGGGCTGGAACCGCACCGGGTGGCGGTCGGCGGGCCAAGGGCCCGCGTGCAGCAGCTCCGGATAGGGGTCGAGGTAGGCGAGGCGCGGGGACGCCCGCAGGTCGTACTTCCGCAGCTCACTCGCCCACCGGTGGTCGAGCGCTTCGTGGAAGGGCGCCGGCAGCCCGCCGGAGATGCCGTGCGCGGCCCACGGGACCGCGAGTGCGGCGGCGATCATCGGTCCGACGAAGTCCAGGGGATCGCACAGCACCAGGTCCGGCGCGAACTGCCGGGCCCGCTCCAGGGCCGGGGGGAAGGTCATGTCCACCCGGGTGCCCGCGAACATCTCGGCGGCCTCGGGGCCGGGGGCGGTCCAGTCCCTGCCGAGGCGGCGGACGGTCGTCTCGCGCTGGACCCGGATCGACGGTCCCGCGACCAGCACGTCGAAAGGGGCCACCAGGTCGCGGAGGTCCATTGAGGACAGAACGGCGACGTCGTGGCCGGCGTCGCGGGCCGCGGTGGCCATCGGCAGCAGCGGTAGCAGGTGGCCGGCGACGGGCACGGCACTGATCAGCAGGCGCATGGGGGAGGACCGTAGCACCGATGCGTGCGAATCGCACGCATCGGTCGCGGCCTATGCTCGCCCGGTGGACGACGACCAGGCCGACCGGCTCCAGCGGGTGCTCAACCAGCTCATGCTGCCGCGGAACCGCAACCGGCTGTGCGCGCCGGTCATCGCCGCGGCGCCGGTCAGCCTCGATGCGCAGAGCTATTTCCTGCTGATCACCCTGGCGCGGCGCGGCCCGCTCTCCGCGGCGCAGGCGGCTGATGCGATCGGGATCGACCGCTCCGGCACCAGCCGCTACGCGGACCGGTTGAGCCGCGAAGGTCTGCTCTTTCGGGAACCCGATGCGGCCGATCGGCGGGCGAGCCTGCTCTCGCTGACTCCTGAGGGCCGCCGGCTGGCCGCCGAGTTGAACGAGGTGCTGGCCCGGAACGTGCGCTCGATGATCGGGTCCTGGCCGGAGGACCGGCTGAACGTGCTCATCGAGGGCATCGAACTCCTCCTTGGCGAGTCCTAGCCGCGGTCCCAGAACGCGCAGTCGTGCGTGGCGGCGAAATCGGTCTCGGTGCCGGGAGCGGGTGGCAGGAGTGATTGCACCCGCTGGCTGCCGTCGCCGAAGGACGGCCAGCGCGGGGTGCCCGCAGCGGTGGGCGACCCGGTCTTGGCGAAGTTCGTCCAGTACGTGCGCATGACCGTCGCCAGCTGCTGTTGCTGCGCCGACAGCGTCTTGGGGTAGGCGGCGTAGGGCAGGCCCAGCAGGTACTGGAGTTCGGACGCGTGCGGTGCGCCGTACGGGAAGCCCGCCGGGGGCAGGAAGTCCTCCGGTGCGTTCTCGTCGTTGAACTCGTAGGCGAAGGTCGGCACGAAGCGTGCGGCGGACCGGTCGATCGTCAGTGCGGGGCAGGCGAAGACCGCGTCCGTGCCGACCGCGCCGAGCGCGAGGGCCGGGCTGGGGTAGGCGGTCAGCGGGTACCGGGCGGCGACGGCCGCGGCGCGGGCCGGGGAGACCCCGAGGGCGGCGGAGATCATCGCCTGGTAGTCGGCCGCCGTGACGGGCCGGCCCGCGAGCGTGCTGCCCGCCACCATCAGCCGCCATTCGTCGTGGTTCGTGCCGTTGAGGATCGGGACGTGGTTGAACAGGCCGGTGGCCAGGGCGGTCCCCACCGGCCGCGGCAGCACCTCGGTGTCGAGGTTCGGGCGGTACTCGGTGGCCTCGTCGGCCAGGATCGTGGAGACGGGCAGGGCGCGCAGGCACGCCGCGCTCTGGTCGGCGCAGCCCGCCTTGGCGGCGAAATCCGTTCCCGCCGACTCGGCCGCCGCGAGCGTCGTCTGCGTGGTGTCGTAGGAGCCGCTCTCGGCGATCGCTCGCTCGAACAGCCCGGCCGCCTGGGGTGAGACGACCTGTGCCAGCGCGGACGCCCCGCCCGCGGACTCCCCGAAGATCGTGATGTTGTGCGCGTCCCCGTGGAAGCCGGAGATGCTGCCTCGCACCCAGCGCAGGGCGGCCTGCTGGTCCATGAGGCCGTAGTCGCCCGACTGGCCGCGTGCGTCGGCCAGTGCCGGGTGCGCCAGGAAACCGAGCGCGCCCACCCGGTAGTTGATCGTGACCACGGTGACGCCGTCGGCCACCAGTGCCGCGGGGTCGTAGAAGCTGCCCGCTCCACTGTGGAACCCGCCGCCGGGGATCCACACCATGACCGGGAAACCGGAGCGTGGCGGCTTGCGGTGGGGCGTGTAGATGTTCAGGTACAGGCAGTCTTCCGCCGTGCTGGGCCGGCCGAAGGGGCCCGTGGGTTGCGCGCAGTCGGGCGCGAACCGCGTCGCGTCCCGTACACCGGACCACTTCGAGGCCGGCTGCGGCGGCTGCCACCGCAATGCACCGACCGGCGGTGCGGCATACGGGATGCCGAGGAACTCGTCGACCGGCCCCGCGGCGAGGCCGCGGACCGGGCCGCCGCTGGTGTGGACCACCAGGTCGTCGGCGGCCGCGTGCCCGCTGGACGCGGACGTGAGCAGCGCGCCCAGGGCGGTGCCCAGGGTGACCAGCACGGCCGCCAGCCGGGCGGTCCGTCGTGCGAACATTTTCGGGCTCCCGTCTTCACAGGGTGGCGAAGAAGTTTTCGGCCGCGTCCTGCACGCGGTCCCGGTCGCCGGTGGCCAGCAGGTCGAGCAGCAGGCCGCGGACGGTCGCGATCACCAGGGTGGCCCTGCGCGTCGCCGTCGCCGGGTCGGTGCCGGGGCCTTGGGCACCGGTCAGTGCGTTCATCCAGTCCGCGACAACGTGCTCGAGGAAGTCCGGGAACTGGTGCGGCGCCTGCAAAGCCCGGCCGTAGACGGCGAAGAACAGCCTGAATTCGGCTGCGCGTCGGGGTGCGGAAGTCCGTGCCCACACCGCGCGAGCCGCCGTTGCGAGGTCGGGCTGCTGCCCGAGCGCGTCGCCGGTGGCGGCGAAGATGCGTTCCCGCAGGCGTTCGAGGACCTCCTCGAGCATCTGTTCCTTCGTGCCGAAACGGTGCACCAGCGTGGTGGGCGAGACGCCGAGGGCGGTGGCCAGTGGCCGCCAGGACACTTCGGAGAACCCGTGCTCGACGGTGTAGTCGACCACCGCGTCCAGCAACTCCGCCCGCCGTTGGTGGTCGACCGGCCTGCCCGCCACGGCGCCTCCTGATCGATTTTCTAATACAGACGTTCAAAGAATAGGAGCAGGCCGGTGCCCCCGTCAACTGTGGGGCACGCCACCCGGCCGCTCCCTCCGCCGTCGTCGCGGCAGGAGATTGGCCGGTTCGTCCACAAAGGACGGATGGAGGGCGGCAGCTCGCAGAACGTCAGAGGAGGCGGCCCAGTGCCGCGGCCTGGGCGCGCAGGACCGGGAGGTAGCGGCGGCGCATCTCCTCCATGGTCACCCGCGCCACGAACACGCTGGTGCTCATGGCCGCGTGCACGCGCCCCGCCGAGTCGACGACCGGAACCGCCATCGACCGCATGCCCAGTTCCAGCTCCTCGTCGGTGACGGCGAACCCTTCCGCGGCGGCCGCCTCGATCCGGTCCCGGATCTCCGGGATCGTGGTCACCGAATGGGGAGTGGTCCTGCGTGGTTCGCAGGTGCGCAGGTACCGCTCCCGCTCCTCCTCCGGCAGCCCGGCGAGCAGGACGCGACCCGTGGCCGACGCGTACGCGGGCAGGCGCGCGCCCAGCCGCACGCCGGTGGACACGATGCGGTGCACCTCCGCCCGCGCGACGAACAGGGCGGTGCCCTCGTCGTAGACCGCGAGCGACATCGACTCGCCCAGCTCGTCGCGGCCGGCCTCCACGAAGGGCCTGGCGAGCGTCGGCAGCGTCGCGCCTTCCAGGTACGCCTCGCCCAGCCGCATCATGCGCGGGGTGGGGCGGAAGTAGCGGTCCTCCTGCACCAGGTAGCCGAGCTCGGTCAGGGTCAGCAGGCACCGGCGCGCGGCGGCGGGGGAGAGCGACACCGCGCGGGCGGCCTCCGTCACCGTCATCTGCGTCCGCTCCGCGCCGAACGCCTCGATGACGGCCAGCCCCTTGGCGAGCCCGGCCATGCCTTCGGACGGTGGGGACGGGCGGGTCCGGTCGTTCGCAGGCCTGGTGTCCGAACTCATGTGCGCAGTCTAGCCACTTCTTCGGTATCCGAAAACCGCCGGGTTTCAGAGCTTCAGCAGGGCCTCCGCGTTGCGGTGGCAGATCTTCGCCCGGTCCTCGTCGCTGATCGGCGCGTTGTCGATGAACTCCACCCCCTCGGAGTTGAGCTCGAACGGGTAGTCCACCGCGAACAGGACGCGGTCGATGCCCACCGTTTCCACGGCGCACAGCAGGGCCGGGTCCGAGAAGTGCCCGCTGGTGGTGATGTAGAAGTTCTCCCTGAGGTAGTCCAGCGGTTCCTTGCGCAGCGTGGTGCCGAAGCTGGCGCGCTTGAAGCTCCGGTTCAGCCGCCACGCCATGTACGGGATGTTCTCGCCCATGTGCCCGAGGATGAGGTTGAAGCGCGGGAACGCGTCGAAGACACCGCTGAACAACAGGCGCAACGCGTGGGTGCCGGCCTCGAACGCGAAGCCCCAGCTCGGCCCGAGCAGCTCCGGGTGACCTTCGAAGATGCGCAGCTCGTCCGCCTGCTGGGGGCGCACCGGGTGCAGGTAGAGCGGCACGCCGAGCGCCTGCGCCCGCTCGTAGACGGGCCAGAAGTCCTTGTGGTCCAGGTAGCGGCCGCACGAGTGACCGTTGATCATCGCGCCACGCAGGCCCAGTTCGCGCACGGCGCGTTCGAGCTCGTCGGCCGCGGCGGCCGGGTCCTGCAGGGGCAGGACGGCGAAACCGGCGAACCGGCCGGGGTGCGCGGCCACCCGGCCGGCGAGGTAGTCGTTGGTCGCCTGGGCGGCCTTCACCGCCGTGGCGGCGTCCGGCTCGGCCTGGATCCCCGGCTGGCGCAGGGACAGGACCTGCGTGGTGATGCCGTTCTCGTCCATGTCCCGCAACCGCTGCTCGCCGATGTCGAGCGTGCGCCCCAGTACGTACTCGACGTGGCTGGGGTCGATGACGAACTTCGAGCCGCGGGAGTAGCGGTCGTAGAGCTCCTCGGTGACGAAGTGCTCCTCGAGCGCGATGCGTTTCATCGAGACCTGCTTTCGGATAACGAACGAACCAACGAATATCGAAAAGTACAGCAGGCATCGGCAACAGGTGTCAAGGCGCGGGCTCTTGTGGTGCACCAGGCACTATCGACGCGCGGTGCCCTCTTGACACATCGGGTTAAGCTGAGGAATCCGTTCGGTGTTCGAAGAGAATTTCGCTATCCGAATACCGGCGATCCCGGAAGGACTGTCCCATGACACCACGGCGTCTCACCGCGAGTTCCCAGATCTTGTTGCTCCTCGGCTTCCTCGTGCCCTTCGTCGTGTCCGGGTTCCGGGGCATGCCGATGGGAGCCAGTCCGGTGGCGCTCGCGGCGAGCGTCGTCCTCTGGGTCGCCGGTCTCGTGGTGGGGTACCGGGCGTTCCAGGCCCGGCGGCCCGCCGCCGAGCGGGGCTGGCGCGGGGTCTGCGCGTACGTCGCCGGCACCTCGGCGACCTGGCTCATGCTCGGTATCGGAGTCGGGTTCGTCTACCACCCGACCGTCTCCCACACCTTCGTCGGCACGCACTTCAGCTCGATACTGGCGATCACCCTCGTGGTGATGGGGGTGCAGATCATGGGCCGGGAGTGGCTGGGGGTGGCCCGCAACCTCCGCGCCGTGTCGGTCGTGGTCGTGCTCAGGTGGCTCGTCATGCCCCTGGTCGGCTACTGCGTTTCCTTCGTCGCCTTCCGGTTGCTGCTGCCCGCGCACCTGGCGGACGACCTCGCGATCGGCATGATCCTGCTGTGCACCTCGCCGACCGGTGCGGCCTCGAACAGCCTCACCCTCATCGCGCGCGGCGATCTCGCGCTGTCGGTTTCGGCCACCACGGTCAACGTGCTGCTCGCGCCGTTCCTGCAGCCGCTGCTGGTGAAACTGTTCGTCGGCAGCAGCACTTCCGTGGACGCGCACGGGATGTTCGTCGACCTCGCCACGACGGTCCTGGTCCCCGTCGTGGTGGCGAGCATCTTCGGCACGCTGTTCCCGAGGGTCGTCGAGGCGGTCAAACCCGTGCTGGGGCCGCTCGCCGTGCTGTCGCTGGCCTGCGTGCTCACGGGAACCGTCTCCAAGGGCACCGCCACCATGCTCAACAACCTCTACGTGCTCGGTTACGTCGCCGCCGCGTGCGTGGTCCAGGGCCTTGCCGGGCTGTCGCTGGGCTACTTCATCCCGAAGTACCTGCGGTTCACCACCGAACAGCGCATCGCGTCGTGCTTCGAGGTCGGGGTGGAGAACGCCGCGATCGCGCCCGCGCTGGCGGCCAGCTACTTCGGTCCGCTCGCGATCGTGCCGGCCGTGGTGTACGGCAAGACCCAGAACCTGCTGGCGGTGATGGTCTTCGCCCGCCGGTTCCAGCGGCGCGACCAGCCGGGCCGGGAGGCTCCGACGCAGCGGGTGCCGGACTCGGCGGTGGCCGACTGACCTCGCCGACCTACCTGCCCGCTACCTGCTTCACCGCCTCGGTGAAGCTGAGGGGCTGACGCGGCAGGATGCGCTGGATGGGGCCGGGGTCGCCGACCGAATCGGTCTTGAGGCCGGCCAGGAAGGCACGCAGCGAGCCGCGGGGCATGCGGCTCACCCGCTCGATCAGCGGCGCGGCCATGGCGAGCGGCCACCGCGGGAGGTGGAGCTTCACGGTGCGGCCGCGCCCGAGCACGCCGGCGGCCAGGTCGACCATCTGGTTGTAGCTCAGGATTTCGCTGCCGCCGACGTCGAAGGCCTGGCCGAACGTTTCCGGCCGGGCCAGCGAGCCGACCAGGTAGTAGGCGAGGTCAGTCACGGCAATGTGCTGGAAGCGCTGTCTGCCGTTGCCCAGTATCACCGAGACCGGGTTCCTGGCCTGGCTCATCAGGACGCCGAACCCCCGCCCGCCGGTACCCACGATCATGCCGGGGCGGAAGACCGTCACGTCCAGGCCGCTGTCGAACAGGTACTGCTCGGCCTTCCAGCGGCCCCGCGTCCACGGGTTCTCGGCGTCGGGTCTGACGCCGAGGAACGTGACGTAGACGAGCCGTCCGACGTTGTTCGCCCGGCACCCGGCGACGATGTTCCGCAGGCCCTCGAGTTCGGTTTCGACGAAGTCGGCCGACGCGTCCGTCCCGCGCGCCCGGGGGAGCAGCGTGTGCACGCACACGACGACGGCGTCCATCGAATCCAGCGCCCGCCCCATGGACCCCGCGTCGGTGATGTCGCCCTTGACGACCTCGCAGCCACGGGCGGCGAGGTCCTCGATCGCCTCGGGCCTGCGGGCGACGCAGCGCACGCGGTAGCCCTTTTCGAGCAGTTCGCCGACCGCGTGACGGCCGACGAACCCGGACGCGCCGATCACGAGCACAGACGAGATGTCTCTGGCTTCCATGATGGCAGCGTAGGACTAATTGGCAGTCGCTGTCAAAATGAAGGTAGCGGTCATATTGACACCGGTCGGGTAAGCTCGGCGGCGTGGAGGACGAGGAACGCAGGCCGCTCACGCTGCGCGAACGGTCCCGGCAGATGGCCGGGCGGGAGATCAGCGACACCGCGCTGCGGCTGTTCACCGAGCAGGGCTTCGAGCAGACGACGATCGCGCAGATCGCCCGCGAGGCCGGCGTCTCCCAGCGGACGCTGTTCCGCTACTTCGGCACGAAGGAAGACCTCATCGGTGGCGACGAGGAGATGTTCGCGGCGGTCCTGGTGGACACCGTCCGGAGGCAGCCCGCCGACGTCTCCGCCTGGACCGCCCTGCGCGCGGGCTTCCTCGCCACGCTGTCGTCCGGCCGGCCGGACCAGCTGCTCGAACGGATGCGCGTCATCCTGGGCACCGCGTCCCTGCGCGCCCGCTTCATCGAGAAGCGGCTGCGCATGCAGGACGCGCTGTTGCCGGTCGTCGAGGCGAGAATGGGCATCGAGGACCCGGGCCCCGACCCGCGCGCGCGTGCGCTGATCGCCGCGGCCGCCGCCTGCGCGGACGCGGCGCTGGAAACCTGGGTCGCCGGCGACGGCCGCGCCGAGATCAGCACGCTCTTCGACCAGTGCGCCGCCGTGCTCCGCACCGAGTGCGGCTGAGTTCTCAGCGCAGGAAGCGCGTGGCAGGCATGGGCGGTTCGGCGGCAGCCGAACCGCCTGTCAGAGAGAACACCTGACGGTCGGCCCGGTCGAATTCAGGCCAGTCCGGACGTCCGGAGCGGGCGAACTCGATCCAGCGCCCGTGCACGGAGTCCGCCAGTTCCTGGGGGCGGGCCATCCCGAGGACGCCGTGGGCGCCCCGTGCGGCGTCCAGCGTGTCGAAGACGAACGGCAGCTCCACCGCGTGTGCGGCACCGAATTCGCCGCCCAGTGCCGGTGAGCGCCAGTCGAACTCGCACACCCAGGAGCGGCCGGTGTGCACCTCGGCCGTCCGGCGTGCCATGGACCGGAACATCAGGTCGGTCAACGCGCGGGCGAGCACGTGGCCGGGCTTGTGGCCCGGGTCGTCGAAGCCGTAGGCGGTGAGCGCCTCTCGCGCGCGTGCCAGCCCCCGTTCCAGGAACAGCACCGCCGTTTCCCGGTCGATGGTGTCCCGCAGGCCACCGGGCACGAGGAACAGGTTCGCCTCTTCCGCGTTGGTGCTGATGAGAAGGTCCACATCACGTCCCGCGCCCTGGCGGAGGGCGTCCAGCGGCGGCACCGGCAGGACATCGTCGCCGTGTACGGGCAGGAACCGCGTGAGACCGAAGCTGGGGTCCGTGCCGCTGGCGTCGCGCAGGTCGATCCTGGCTTCGGGGGTCATGATCCACGCCTGTGCTTCGAGCATCCTCTCGACGCTCACCGCCAGGAAACCGTCCCGGTCCGGGGCGACGCCGAGGTAGCGGGCGGTTTGCTCGGAAACCTGGCGCAGGAGCGCTTCGTCGCGGCTGGCGTACGCGTGCCCGCTCTGGCAGATCGCGCGGTGGAAGAGCCCTCGGGCGAGGGGAGAGGTCATCAGCGCGGCCACGCAGTAGGCGCCTCCTGATTCGCCGAACATCGTGACGTTGTGCGGGTCCCCGCCGAACTGGTGCGCGTTCCGCGCCACCCACCGCAGTGCCGCGATCATGTCCCGCAGCCCGAGGTTGGTGGGCACCCCGTCCAGTGGCAGGAACCCTTCGATGCCGAGACGGTAGTTGATCACCACGCAGACGACGCCGTCACGCGCGAAGGCGCGCCCGTCGGTGACCGGTGCGTCCTTGCTTCCCGCGACGAAGCTGCCCCCGTGGACGAACACCATCACAGGAAGTGCCGCCGAGGCTCGCACCGGAGCGAAAACGTTGAGGGTCAGGTAATCCGGGCCCGCAACCCCGGAAGTCGCGGCGAAGGGACCGAGGGCGATTTCGGACGGTGGGGGAGGGTTCTGCGGCGCTGACGGACCCGGCCGCGTGGCGTCCCGGATCCCGCTCCACGGTTCGACGGGAGCCGGTGTCCGGAAACGGCGCCCGTTCGTCAGCGGTGCGGCGTAGGGCAGGCTGTAGAAGCACTGCACGCCTTGCGCCACAACACCCTCGGCCGTCCCGTCGGACAGCCGGACGCGGATCCTGTCCGAGGTCATGGTGCTCCTTCAGATCGTGAAACCGCCGCCGCAGACGAGGGTCTGGGCGCTGATGTAGTCGGATTCGGGCAGGCACAGCAGGTACACCGCACCGGCGGCCTCCGCCGGGGTGCCCGCGCGGCCGAGCGGGATCTGCCGTTCCATCGTGGCGAGCAGGTCCGGGTTGACCCCGACCCGGATCTCGCGGCCCGCGACGTCGATGGTGCTGCCCTCGTCGGCGGTGGCGTCGGTCAAGCGCGTCCTGATCAGTCCGAACGCGACGGTGTTGACCGTGACGTTGTACCGGCCCCACTCCTTGGCGAGTGCCTTCGTCAGGCCGGTGACGCCCGCCTTCGCCGCGGAGTAGTTGACCTGCCCGGCGCTGCCCCCGAGCCCCGCGATCGAGGAGATGTTCACGACCTTCCGGCACGGCACCGGCTCGCCGTTCTCCTTCGCGGCCTTGACCAGGCGCGAGATGACCGGCTGCGCGGCGCGCAGGATGCGGAACGGGGCCTTGAGGTGGACGTCGAGGATCGCGTCCCACTGCTCGTCGGTCATCTTCTGCACGACCGAATCCCACGTGTAACCGGCGTTGTTGACGATGATGTCCAGCCCGCCGAAGGAGTCCGTGGCGGCGCGGACGAACCGGTCGGCGAAGCCGTCCTCCGTGACGCTGCCGGCGCACGCGACCGCCCTTCCCCCGGCCGCCTCGATCGCCGCGACGGTCTCCTTCGCCGGGGCCTCGTCGAGGTCGTTGACGACGACCGCGGCGCCCTCCGCGGCGAGCTTGCGGGCGAGCTCCGCGCCGATGCCCCGGCCCGAACCGGTGACGAGTGCCGTCTTACCGTCGAGTTTTCCCATGACTGTCCTGCCTTTTCCGGTCAGGCGAGCGCGATCGCGGCTTCGCCGGTGAGGGTGGTGGTGCCGTCGTCGAGGGTCACCGCGACCTCGACGGTGGCCACGCCGCCGGTGAGCGCGGTGACGCGCCCGGTGCAGGTCGGCCTGGTGTGCACGGGCGTGATCGCCGCGAACCGGACGCGGTAGGCGCGGATGCGCTCCTGCGGCACCCAGTCGGTGAGGAGGCGGCCGAGGTAGGCCATCGAGAGCATGCCGTGGGCGAACACGTCGTCGAGCCCGGCGCCGCGCGCGACGTCGAGGTCGAGGTGGATCGGGTTGTGGTCGCCCGAAGCACCCGCGAACAGGGCCAGTGTGGTGCGGGAGATGGGCTCAGCGGTGAACGCCGGGAGTTCGTCGCCGACCTGGATCACGGGGCCGCCTCCGGGTTCCGCACGACGAGGGTCGAAGTGGCGTCCGCGACCGGCTCGCCGCCGCGGGTGATCTCGGTCTTCTTCACGAGGAACTCGAGCGCGCCGCCCTTCTTGGCGAACACGTCGACGATGCGGGGCCGCAGGGTGAGGGTGTCCCCGGCGTGCGCGAGCGAATGGTAGGTGAAGGCCTGTTCGCCGTGCAGCACGTCCCGCAGGTCGACGCCGAGCGCGGTGAGGTAGGCGAACGGATCGGGGGATTCGAGTTCCAGGCTGAAGAAGAACGTGGGCGGCACCGGGAGGTCCGGATGACCGGCGGCCTCGGCGGCGTCGGGATCGGAGTACACGGGATCGTGCTGGCCGGTCGCCCGCGCGAAGAACGCCAGCCTGCCCCGCTCGACGGCCACCGTGATCGGGTCCAGCGCGAGCGCCTTCGCCCGGCCGGGATCGATCGCCATCAGCGGACCTTCTCGTAGAGGGTGACCACCGCGGCGCCGCCGAGCCCGATGTTGTGCTGCAGCGCGATGTTCGCGCCCTCGACCTGTCGCGGGCCGGCTTCGCCGCGCAGCTGCCACACCAGTTCGGCGCACTGCGCGAGACCCGTGGCACCGAGCGGGTGGCCCTTGGACAGCAACCCGCCCGAGGGGTTGGTGACCACGCGGCCGCCATAGGTGTTGTCACCGTCGGCGATGAACTTTTCGGCCGTGCCCTCCGGGGTCAGCCCGAGCGCCTCGTAGGACAGCAGTTCGTTCGTCGTGAAGCAGTCGTGCAACTCCACCACGGGAATGTCCTCTGGGGACACACCGGCGGTTTCGTAGACCTGGTGCGCGGCGGACTTCGTCATGTCGTACCCGACGAGCTTCATCAGGTCGCCGCCGAAGCTGGCCGGGGTGTCGGTGGTCATGGCCTGCGCCGTGATGACGACGCCGGTGCGCAGCCCGTGGCGGCGCGCGAACTCCTCGCTCACCACCACCGCCGCCGCGGCGCCGCACGTGGGCGGGCAGCACTGGAGCCGGGTGAGCGGCCCGGTGATGCGCGGTGACGCGAGCACCTCCTCGACCGTGACCTGCCCGGTGAACACCGCGTAGGGGTTGTTCGCGGCGTGGCGCCGCGCCTTGACCGCGATCCGCGCGAACACCCGCGGGTCCAGGCCGTAGCGCTCGCAGTACGCCGCACCGGCACCGCCGAAGTACCGCGGCGCCATCGGCACGTCCGCACCGTCGTCACCCAGCACCGCGTCGAACCGCGCGAACGGGCTGGGCCGGTCGTCCCAGTACCCTTTCAGCGCACCACGCCGCATCTGCTCGAACCCGAAGGCCAGTACGCAGTCCGCCGCCCCCGAGGTCACGGCCTGCCGCGCCAGGAACAGCGCCGAGGACCCCGTCGAGCAGTTGTTGCTGACGTTGATCACCGGCACGCCCGTCATGCCGACCCGGTACAGCGCGTTCTGCCCGCTGGTCGAGTCGCCGTACACGTAACCGGCGTAGGCCTGCTCCACCCGGTCCAAGCCGATCCCGGCGTCGGTCAGCGCGGCCCGCACCGCGGTCTCGGCCAGCACGTCATAGCTCTTGCTCCGGCTCGGCGTCGCGAAGGGCACCATCCCCACGCCCGCCACCGCCGCCCGTCGGCCCATTCGGGCACCTCCCGCGGTCGTCTGTATCGGATATTCACTTAGTACCACTATCAGCATTGACAGAGGAAGACTTTGATCCGATAGTTGCGATAACGGAGATTCACAACGGAGTGTGTCGCATGTACCTCACGCAGGGCCTGCACCGGGCCGTCCAGCAGAACCCGAACGGAGTCGCGACCGTCTACCGGGACCGGCAACGCACCTTCGCGGAGGTGGCGGAGCGGGTCGCGCGGCTGGCCGCCGCGCTGCGCGGGCTGGGCGTCGGCGGCGGCGACCGGGTGGCGATGCTGTCGCTGAACTCCGACCGGTACCACGAGTACCTGCTCGCGGTCCCGTGGGCGAACGCGGTGCTCAACCCGGTCAACGTCCGCTGGAGCGCGGCCGAGATCGCGTATTCACTCCGTGATTCCGGCACTCGCGTGCTGCTGGTCGACGACGCGTTCGCGCACCTGGTCCCGGCGCTGCGCGACGCACATCCCGGGCTGACCACAGTGATCCACGCCGGGGACGGCGCGGCACCGGACGGCACGCTGTCGTACGAAGAACTGGTCGCGGGCAGTGAGCCGGCCGAGGACGTCCGCCGTGGCGGGAACGAGATCGCCGGGCTGTTCTACACCGGCGGCACCACCGGCCACGGCAAGGGTGTCATGCTCTCCCACGACAACCTCATGGTCTCCGCGCTCGGGGTCGCCTCCAGCGGCCACCTCTTCGCCCCCGGGATGCGGTACCTGCACGCGGCACCGATGTTCCACCTCGCCGACTTCGTGGGCTGGAACGCCGCCACCACCAGCGGCAGCACGCAGGTGTTCGTGCCCGCGTTCGACCCGGCCGCCGTGCTGAGCGCGATCGCCGCCCACGGGGTCACCGACGTGCTGCTGATCCCGGTGATGATCCAGCTGCTGCTCGACAGCCCGGAGCTGGACCGCCACGACGTGAGCAGCCTGCGGACGATCGCCTACGGAGGTTCGCCCATCACGCAGCCGGTTCTCGAACGGGCCATGAAGGCGTTCCCCAACGCGTCGTTCACGCAGGCCTACGGGATGACCGAACTGGGCCCGGTGGCGACCCTGCTCGGCCCCGACGACCACCACCGAGCAGATCTCCTGCCGTCCGCGGGCCGGGCCGCTCCGCACGCGGAGGTCCGGATCGTCGACGCCGAAGACCGCGAGGTCCCGCGCGGCACCGTGGGGGAGATTGTCGTGAAGGGTGGGCACGTCATGCTCGGTTACTGGAACCAGCCCGAGCAGAGCGCGGAAGCGTTGCGCGGGGGGTGGATGCACACGGGCGACGGCGGCTACATGGACGACGCCGGCTACGTGTACATCGTGGACCGGATGAAGGACATGATCGTCACCGGTGGCGAGAACGTCTACTCCGCCGAGGTCGAAAACGCGCTGGCGGCCCATCCCGCCGTCGCCGCGTGTGCCGTGATCGGAGTGCCCGACGCCGAGTGGGGAGAACGCGTGCACGCCGTCGTCGTCCTGCACGAGGGCCGGCACGTCACCGCCGAGGAGTTGCGCGAACACGCCAAAACCCTGATCGCGGGGTACAAAGCCCCTCGCACCGCCGAGTTCGTCGACGCGCTGCCCCTGTCGGGCGCGGGCAAGATCCTCAAGCGGGAACTGCGCAGGCGGTACTGGGGCGAAGCCGCCAGGCAGGTGCATTGACCGCCGCCGGGGCGCGGGTCCCGCCGGAAGGGATAATCGCCTGCGTGGCCACGCCGAGTCGACAGCAGGCGGTCGCCCGGCGACGGCCGCGTGACCGGAAGCAGCAGATCCTCGACGCCGCCGCCCGTCAGTTCTGGCAGGTCGGTTACCACCAGGTCGCCATGGCCGACATCGCCGAGGCGGTCGACATCGGCGCCAGCGCGCTGTACCGCCACTTCCGCGGCAAGCAGGACCTCCTCGTCGCCGTCCTCGACCGCACCCTCGTCGAGCTCGACCGCCTGACCCGCGAGCCGCGGGACCTGGCCGCGACCGTCGAGGCGCTGGCCCGGCTCGCGCTGGAGCGGCGTGAGTTCGGCACGTTGTGGGGCCGGGACCTGGCGTCCCTGCCCGACGACGACAGGGCCGCGTTGCGCTCGCGGCTGAACGCGATCACAGTCCGGGTGACCAAGGCCGTGGCCGCCGAGTTCGCGCACCGCGCCGACGAGGCGCGGCTGCGGACGCACGCGCTGTACGCCGTGCTGTCGAGCCCCTCGCGGCACCACGTCGAGCTCGCGCCGGACGACTTCGTCCGGCTGCTCACCCAGGCCGCCGCCGCTGTGCTGCGCGCTCCTGTTCCCGCGCACGATGTCCTGCCCGGCGCCCCGAAGCCGGGCGCCGCGCCGCAGCTTCCCGCCTCGCGCCGGGAGGCGATTCTCGCCGCTGCCATCAGGTTGTTCGACCGGCGCGGCTACAGCGCGGTGGGGATCACCGACATCAGTGCCGCCGCCAGTCTCTCCGGGCCGGTGATCTACAGGCACTTCGGCGGCAAGACCGAGATCCTGGTCGCGGCGCTCACCCGCGGCAACGAGGCGATCTGGCTCGCCCTGCACCAGGCTCTCGCCGCGGCCGACAGTGTGGCCGACGCGCTCGACCGGGTGCTGGACAGCTACGCCACCCTCGCCGCCGAGCTGCCGGCCACGATTTCGGTGCTGCTGTCGGAGATCATCAGCCTCGAGGAAGCCGACCGCGAGCGGTTCCGCCGGTACCAGCAGGCCTACGTCCACGAGTGGGCCGTCCTGCTCGGACGGTCCAGGCCGGAGCTGGCGGAGACCGACGTGCGGGTCCTCGTGCACGCGGCGCTGAGCGTGGTCAACCACTTCGTCGGCGTCCACCGGCTCGCCACGCGCCCGCACCTCGCCAGCGAGGCGGCCGCTCTGGCCAGGGCCGTCCTCAGCACCGGCGCCTAGTGCCCCCGTTCCGGGGCGAACCGTTCGCTGCCGAGCACGGCGAGCAGGTCCAGCTTCTGCTGGCTGTCACTTCCCGGCAGGGCGGTGAACACGATCAGGGACTGCCCCTGCTGGTGGTCGTGGAGGATCTGGCAGTGCAGGCTCATCAGCCCGACTTCCGGGTGCTGGAGCCGTTTTTCGTAGGAATGCGGCGTCGTCACGTCGTGCTTCGCCCACAGGCCCGCGAACTCGGGGCTCTCCGCGAGCAGAGCGTCCACAACGGACCCCACGATCGACGAGGGCCCGTGGGTGCCGTATGCCGCGCGAAGGTCCGCCGTCAGGATCCCGGACTGCACAGCGTGATCCTCCGGCAGGTACGCGCTGCGGGACGAGGGATCGGTGAACCACCGGTACGCGGCGATCCGGGAGAGGCCGGTCAGCGTCCGTTCGTCGCCGAACAACGCTCTCGCGGGCGAGGTCTGCAGCAGCGTCTCACCGAGGCCGCTCATCACGACGACGGGGGTGTCGCTGAGCCTGTCGAGCAGCCGCATCAGCCCCGGCGCGACGTGCGAGTCGGCCGGTGTCCTCGTCGGCGGATTCTGCCCGGCGAGCCGGAAGAGGTGGTCGCGTTCGTCGACGGTGAGCCGCAGACCGCGGGCGATCGCCGCGAGCATCTGCTGCGATGGCTGCGAACTCCGCGCCTGCTCCAGCCGGCTGTAGTAGTCGACGGACATGTCGCAGAGCATCGCCACTTCCTCGCGGCGCAGCCCGGGAGCACGGCGCCGCGTGCCGCGGGTGAGCCCGACCTCCTCGGGTTCGAGTGCTTCGCGGCGCCGCCGCAGGAAGTCCGCGAGCTGTGATCGGTCCATAAGGGTTCTATTCTTTCGCGAGCGATGCGACACCGGCCAGTTCCGCCGAGATCTCCCAGACGCGCGAGGCTTCCTCAGCGCTCGACAGCCGGCTGTACAGCGGCTCCGCCGCGGGTGCGCCGCGCAGATGGCGATAGCCACCCGGACCGTAGAACCCGCCGCCGACCGCGGACGGATCGGTGGCGGCGTACACCGCGGGCAACGCCGCGGTCTCCGGAGTGCCGAGCAGCAAACCCAGCCGCGAGAGCAGCCGCGCGATGCGCACGTCGCGAGTGTCCTTCGGGCGGCCCATTCCCGGTTGCGCGGCGAGCAGGTTCGTCGGCGAGACACCCGGATGCGCCAGGTTGCTCGTGACGCCCCACCCGCCCCGGGTGCTGCGGCGGTCGAGTTCCAGCGCCCACAGCCCGAGTGCGATCTTCGACGAGCAGTAGGCGCGGAACGGGTGGTAGCCGCGCTCCCACTGCAGATCGTCCCAGTGCAGCTCGTGCTGATCGGCCGCGAGGGCGATCTGGGTGGTGACGCGGGCGCGGCCGGCCCGCAGCAGGGGGAGCAGCCGGGTGGTCAGCGCGACGGGGCCGAGGTGGTTGACGCCGAACTGCAGCTCGAAACCGTCGGCCGTGGTCTGGCGCGTGGGCGGCGACATGATCCCCGCGTTGTTGATGAGGATGTCGATCGGGCGTCCATCGCTGAGGAGCCCGTCCGCCAGCGCGGCGACGGACTCCAGCGAGGCGAGGTCGAGCGTGCGCAGCGAGAGCTTCGCGCCCGGGGTCTGCGCGCGGATCCGCTCGACCGCGGCTGTCCCTTTGGGCCGTGAGCGCACGGGGAGGACCACCTCGGCGCCGGCACGGGCGAGGCGCGCGACGATGTGCCAGCCGATGCCGTCGCTCGCGCCGGTCACCACCGCGAGTTTTCCGCTGAGGTCGGGAACGTCGATATCCGTGGAAGTTCGAGCCATGGCACCAGAATTGCCTGCGCGCTGCCGGACCAGAAGGGCTGTCTCGTCCGCGGTGCGATGCTCCCTGGACAGCTCGGACCGGTCGCCTTATCATCGCGCCGGCCGCCGGCCACGAGGAGCCCACGACCGGCTCGCCGAACAGCGGGACGCCGCTGCGGAGTTGTTCGCGGCAACTCGGCGCGGGTGCGCGCCTTCTTGCGCTCGCGCAGGGAACTCTGTTGGATTCCCGCGCCCGCGACGTTCTCGGCCGGGTGCGCGACCGACGACGTGCCGGGGATGATCATCGCGGCCTGGAACCTTGACGGCGGGGGTGACGCGAGCCACTATGCTACAAACCTACGAAATGTAGCTGGAGGCGGCCGTGGTCGACGTTGCGATTACCGGTGGGACCATCCGGGGCACGACCGAGTACGGGGTAGCGCGGTTCCTCGGGATTCCTTATGCCGCACCACCCTTCGGTCCGCACCGGATGAAGCCGCCGGCGCCGGTGCGCCCGTGGCACGGGGTGCGGGAGGCGACCTCGTACGGGCCGACCGCCCCCAAGGGTGAGTATCCACCGCAGTACCGGGCCATTTTTCCCGAGCCGGTGATCCCCGGCGGGGAGTGCCTCAACCTCAACGTGTGGACACCGGCCGATGCGCTCCCCGGTGGATCCCTGCCGGTCTTCGTGTGGGTGCACGGCGGCTCGTTCACGAACGGGTCCAACGCGGTCGCTGCCTACGACGGTTCCGCGTTCGCCAGGGACGGCGTGGTGTGCGTGGCTGTCAACTACCGCCTGGGCGCCGAAGGTTTCCTGTTCACCGCGGCCGATCGTGGTGCGGGCACGGCCAACCTCGGCCTGCTGGACCAGATCGCGGCGCTCCGCTGGGTCCAGGCGAACATCCGCGCCTTCGGCGGAGACCCCGCGCGGGTCACCGTCGGCGGGCAGTCGGCCGGAGCGATGGCGGTGACGACCCTGCTGTCGATGCCGTCGGCCGCCGGGCTCTTCAGCCAGGTGATCGCCCAGTCCGGGGCAGCCGCGAACACCCTGACCGCGGAGACCGGCATCGCCGTCGCCCGTACGCTGGCCGGAAGGCTCGGCACCGAGCCCGAACGCGCGGCGATCGCGGACGTGGACCTCGATTCGGTGGTGGAGGCTGTCACCGAGCTCGTCACCGAGATCCAGACGACCCGCGATGTGGCGAAATGGGGTGCGCTCGCGCTGAGCACGCTGCCGTTCGCCCCCGTCGTCGACAGCGCGAACCTGCCACGGCACCCGCTGGAGGCTTTCCGCAGTGGCGCGGGCAGTGACGTCGCGGTGCTGGCCGGTGCCAACCGCCAGGAGGCGCGGCTCTTCCTCGTCGCCCCCGGGATCATCGGAGACATCGACGAGACGGCTCTGGCCGAGCTCGCGGCGGCGTACGGCCTCCCGCGGGCTGGGCTCGAAACCTACCGCCGCCGTTTTCCCGGGTTGGCGCCCGGCGACCTGCTGGCACAGGTGGTGACCGACTGGTACTACACCGTGCCGGCCGTCCGGCTCGCGGAAGCACGCGCACAAGGCGGAGGGACAACGTGGGTTTACCGGTTCGACTGGCCGCGCCCCGAGGACAACCACGGCCTCGGTGCCGCCCACGCGGTCGAACTGCCGTACGTCTTCGACACCACCGGCCGGCCGGAGCTCGAGCCCTTGATCGGGCCGGCCCCCTCCCGTGCGGTCGCCGCGTCGACGCACGACGTGTGGGTGCGGTTCATCACCGGCGGAGATCCCGGCTGGCCCGCCTACCGCGCCGGAACCCGCACGACGGCACTGCTCGGTGAGACCGTTTCCGTGGTCGACGATCCGGACGCCGCACTGCGCCGGGCGTGGGACGGGCGCCGGTAGGCGTTGCGCGCTCAGGCGGTGAGACCGGCCCTCTCGGCGACCGCCCACGCGCGCTCGACCGCCATGCTGACCGCTTCCCGGGTGGCGGGCCCGCCCTCCGCGGCGTTGCGAGGCTCGTCGAGCGCCCGGCGCAACACGCCCTCGGCGATGATGGCGATCTTCCAGAGCCCGAAGGCGTGCCAGTAGTCCAGGTCCGCACGGGCACGACCGGACGCCTCCAGGTACGCGTCCGCCAGTTCGGCACGGGACGCGAATCCGGGCAGCGCCGAAGCGGCGAACAGCTGGGTGGGCCCGTCCCCGGCTTCCGGCCAGTACGCCAGGAAACTGCCCAGATCCGCCAGCGGGTCGCCGAGCGTGCCGAGTTCCCAGTCCAGCACCGCGCTGACCGCCCCGCCGTCCGGGGTCAGGATGACGTTGCGGAGGTGGAAGTCGCCGTGTACGAGCGTGACCTCGGTCTGCTCCGGCATCCGGCGGCGGAGCAGCTCGGTCAGCGCGTCGAGCCGGGGCAGGTCGCCGGTCCTGGAGTCCGCCCACTGCCGCGACCACCGCTTGAGCTGCCGTGCCGCGTACGGCGCGCGGCTGGCGAGCTCGCCCAAGCCGACCGCGTCGATGTCGGCCCGGTGTACGTCGGCGAGTGTGCGCGCCAGCGACGGCCCGATCGCCGCGCGGGTGCCGTTGTCCAGCGACCGCGCGACCTCCATCCGGTCGACGACCAGACCGTTCACGTACTCCATCACCACGACGGGGGTTTCCGCGAGCCGGTCGTCACGGTATCCGGCCACCGTGCGCGGAACCGGCACCCCGGTGCCGGAAAGCGCTTCCAGGATGCGGTACTCACGCAGCACGTCGTGGGCCGAGGCCAGCAGGTGCCCGCGTGGTGGCCGCCGGACGATCCACCGGCCGCCCGCCCTGTCCTCGACCAGGTAGGTCAGGTTCGACTGGCCCAGACCGACACGCGTGGCCGTGAGCTCGCCGGCGACGTCGATCCCGTCCCGCCGGAGCAATCGCCCGAGAGTGCCCAGGTCGAGTGCGATGTCCGCCTTGGCCGTGTGCGCCACCCGCTCACCCCTGCCGTTCCGTCGCGGGCGCCAGTCGCCGCAGCTCCATCCGGGCGATCGTGCGCTTGTGGACCTCGTCGGGTCCGTCCGCGAGGCGGAGCGTGCGCGCGTAGGCGTAGAACTGGGCGAGCGGGAAGTCCTGGGTCAGGCCGCCGGCGCCGTGGACCTGGATCGCCCGGTCGATGACCTTCAGCGCGACCTGCGGGGCGGCGACCTTGATCGCGGCGATCTCGGTGCGGGCCGCCCGGTTTCCCACGGTGTCCATCAGCCAGGCCGTCTTCATCGTGAGCAGGCGGACCATCTCGATCTCGATGCGGGACTCGGCGATCCAGTCCTGGATGTTGGCGCGGCTGGCGACCGGCTCGCCGAACGTGACCCGGCTCTGCGCGCGGGTGATCAGCAGGTCGAGCGCGCGCTCGGCCATCCCGATCGCCCGCATGCAGTGGTGGATGCGGCCAGGGCCGAGCCGGGCCTGGCTGATCATGAACCCGTCGCCCTCGCCCGCCAGCAACGCCGTCTTCGGCACGCGGACGTCCTCGAAGACGATCTCGGCGTGCCCCTCGCGGTCCAGGTAGCCGAAGACCGGCAGGCCGCGGACGACCGTGACGCCCGGAGTGTCGAGCGGGACGACCATCATGGACTGCTGCCGGTGCACCGGGGCGCCGGCGTCGGTCTTGCCCATCACGATCAGCACGCGGCAGTGGGGGTGCAAGGTGTTGGACGCGAACCACTTGCGGCCGTTGAGCACGTAGTGGTCCCCGTCGGCCGTCATGCGCAGTCGCACGTTGGTGGCGTCCGAACTCGCGACCCCGGGCTCGGTCATCGCGAACGCCGACGAGACCTCACCGGCGAGCATCGGCTTGAGCCAGGTCTCCTTCTGCTCCGCCGTGCCGAAAAGCTGCAGCACCTCCATGTTGCCGGTGTCGGGTGCGTTGCAGTTCGTCGCCTCGGGCGCCAGCTGCGGGCTCCGGCCCATGATCTCGCACAGCGGCGCGTAATCGGTGTTGCTGAGCCCGGGCGAGCCCCACGCCTCGTCCCGGTGCGGGTGGAAGAGGTTCCACAGCCCGCGCTTCTTCGCTTCGGCCTTGAGCTCCTCGACGACGGGCGGGTGGAAGTTCGGGTTGCCCGATTCCGCCATCTGCGCGGCGTAGACCGGCTCCGCCGGGTACACGTGCTCGTCCATGAAGGCCAGCAGCTTCTCCTGGTACTCGCGTGCTCGCGGGCTGGGGGTGAAATCCATCGGCTCTCCTCGGTTGCCGGGCGGCCCTGACGGGGCTACCTTAAAACGAATTCGAATTCAGGTTCAAGTTTCCTGGACGAGGTCCAGTCCCAGCAGGTGGCCGAGGCGCGCCGTCGTCGCGCCGGCCTCCCGGTGCACGATGCCGGCCATACCGAGGCGCTCGGCGGCCTCGACGTTCTGCCGGAGGTCGTCGACCATCACGACGTCCCGTGGGGGCACGTCGAGCCGCTCGCAGGCGATCTCGTACAGGCGCCGCGACGGCTTGCGCACACCCTCCCGGCCTGAGATCGCGACCGCGTCGAACAGCGTGTCGAGGTCGAGACCCGCGTAGTCGTCCGTGCCGAGCGAGTTCGAGATCAGGCCGACCGGTACGCCGGCGCCGCGCAGGGTGCCGACCAGGCCGATCATGCGGGAGTCGTGGCGCAGCCGGGACCGCAGCGCGTGGAGCAGGCCGTCGTCTCCGAGTTCGGCGCCGTGGGCGCGAAGTCTCGCGGCGAAGGCCGACTCGAACGTCCTGGCGCCGATGCGGTCTTCTTCGCGGTCGGCGAGGAGTCGTTTCGACTCCGGGTCGGCGGCGAGCAACCGAAGGGGGAGTGCCCGGTCGCCACAGACCTCCTGTCCGAAGTCGCCGATCGCCTCGAGCACGCTCGACGTCAGCACACCTCCGAAGTCCAGAAGGACCGCGGTACGCGCGCCGGTCACGCGAGCGCCTCCTGGTAGCGGCGCATTCCGGCGAGCCACCGGTCGTAGTCGGCGGCCTTGTGCCGGAAGAAGCCGAGTACCTCCGGGTGGGGCAGGATCAGGAAGCGCTCGTCGCGAATGCCCTCCAGCACGGCGTCCGCGACGTCGAGTGGCTCCATGACCGCGCCTGAGTCCGCGACGGCCTTCGCGGCCAGCCGGGCCACGGCGTCAGCGGACTGCCTGCCGTCGTGGAGCATGGCGGTGTTCACGCCCATCGGGCACAGGCAGCTGACGGCGATCCCGCGGGAGCCGTAGGTGACCGACAGCCACTCGGCGAACGCCACGGCGGCGTGTTTGGTGACCGAGTAGGCGGCGGAACCGAGCTGCGTCAGCAGGCCGGCCGCGGAGGCGGTGCTGAGGAAGTAGCCGCGGCCGCGGTCGAGCCAGCCGGGTACCAGCAGGCGGGCCGCCCGGACGTGTGCCAGGAGGTTCACCTCGACCGACGCCGCCCAGTCGGTATCGGAGGCTTCGAGCCCGCTGCCGAGCGCCACCCCGGCGTTGGCGGCGAAGAGGCCGACCGGCCCGAACCGGGCCCGGGCCAGGTCGATGGCGGCTCGCAGGTCGTCCTCCGCGGAACAGTCACCGGCCAGTCCCGCGACCTGTCCCGGCGCGTGCCGGGACAGGCTGTCCACCGCGGCCTCGACAGTCCGGGCCGTGAGATCGAGGACGACGACCTGTGCGCCGTGTTCCAGCAATCGCCTCGCGATCGCGTATCCGATGCCTCCTGCCGCGCCGGTCACCACGGCGACCGTGCCTGCCACCTTCATGTCGCTCCTTACGAATCCGAATTCAAGTTCAGTTTCATGCTAGGGTAGGCGTGGGCCACGGATCAACGAGGAGTTCGGCATGCGAGCGATGAGGGCGTGGCAGGTCGTGCGCCTCGGGGAGCCCGAGGAAGCGCTTTCGCTGGGCGAGGTGCCCGAGCCCGAACCCGGGCCGGGACAGGTGCTCGTCCGCGTGCTGGGCGCCGCGGCCAACTTCTCCGACGTGCTGATGTGCCGCGGGCAGTACCAGGTCAAGCCGCCGCTGCCGTTCACGCCCGGCGTCGAGCTGTGCGGCGAGGTCGTGGCGCTGGGCGCTGCCGTGGAAGGCCTGGCGGTCGGCGAGCGGGTGGTGGGCGCTTCCGTGGCGGGAGCCTTCGGCGAACTCGCGTTGATGAACGCGGGCACCACGTTCCGTGCTCCCTCCACACTGGATGACGCGCAGGCCGCGGCCTTCTACATCGGCTACCAGACCGCGTGGTTCGCGCTCCACCGGCGGGCCCGCATCGCCGCCGGGGATGTCCTTCTGGTGCACGCGGCCGCGGGTGGGGTGGGGAGCGCCGCGGTCCAGCTGGGGAAGGCGGCGGGGGCAACGGTCGTCGGTGTGGTGGGCGGGCCTGGGAAGGCGGAGGCGGCGCGCGGGCTGGGCGCCGACGTCGTGGTCGACCGGCGTGAGGAGGACTTCGTGGCGGTGGTCAACGAACTGACCGGACGGCGAGGCGCCGACATCGTCTTCGATCCCGTGGGCGGCGAGACCTACCGGCGGTCGACCAAGTGCGTCGCGTTCGAGGGGCGCATCGTGGTCGTCGGCTTCGCCGGCGGCGAGATCCAGTCCGCGCCGCTGAACCACGCGCTGGTGAAGAACTACTCCGTGGACGGCCTCCACTGGGGGCTGTACCTCGAGCGCGATCCTGCGCTGGTGCGGAGCTGCCACGAGGCGCTGACCGGGCTCGCGGCGGCCGGGGCCGCCGTTCCCCTGGTCAGTGAGCGGATCGCGCTGGAGGAGGTGCCCGAAGGCCTCCGGCGGCTCGCGGCCGGTGAGACGACCGGCCGTGTGGTGGCCTTGCCCTGACGCGGGTCAGGGCAAGGGCTTCCAGCGGGGTGGGAACACGGGGGATCGCTTCGCGGTGAACGCGTGGACCGCGGCCACGTGGTCCGCCGTGGTGCCGGTTGCCTTGTGCAGTGCGACTTCGGCGTCCATCGAGTCTTCGAGCTCTGCCAGCGGGGCACGCAGGAGGTTGGCCTTCATCCCCGCCAGCGCCTGCGACGGACCGCGTGCCAGCCGCGTGGCGAGGTCCAGGGCGGCGGAGTCGAGTTCGTCGTCGGGCACGAGGCGGTGCACCAGGCCTAGTGCGAGGCACTCGTCGGCACCGAGCCGCGGACTGAGGTAGAGCAGCTCACGGGCCTTGGCGGGCCCGACGATCCGGTCGAGCAGCCAGGCGACGCCGAAGTCGCCGGACAGGCCGACGGTGGCGAACGCGGTGACGAGCACCGTGCCGGCGCATCCCACGCGGAAGTCGGCGGCGAGCGCGAGTCCGATCCCCGCACCGGCCACCGCGCCGGGAAGCGCCGCGACCACGGGCTTCGGCGAGCGGTAGATCGTCCCCACGGTGGCGCGCTGGGCCTGGCGTTGCAGCTCGATCGCGGCCGGGTCGGGCACCGCCGCCCCGCCCCCCTCGCCGCCCTGCTCCGCGAAGGCCTTGACATCGCCTCCCGAACAGAACGCCCGGCCCGCGCCGGTGATCAGCAACGCGGCGACGGTGTCGAGCTCGGTGAGCTCCGACAGCGCCCGGGCGAGTTCGCTGATCATCTCGGGGGACAGCGCGTTGCGGCGCTCGGGCCGGTTCAACGTTATGCGGCCGACACCGTCCACAACAGAGACCAGCACCGGTGCGCCGGAGTCGTTCTCGTCCATCACGGGACCAGCAGAGTGAGGGTGTCGGCCACGCAGACGGGTTTTCCGGAACCTTCGCGTTCGACGGTGACCCGCGTCGTGGACAGCGCCCCCGCGGTGGTGCTGTCCACCGAGACGAGGTCGACGCCCGCGCGGATGCGGGAGCCGACGGGCAAGGGAGCGGGAAAACGTACCTTGCCGCAGCCGTAGTTGACGGCCGCCGCAAGACCCGCCACCCGCACGATCCCCTCCGTCAGCGCCGGGATCAGCGAGAGCGTGAGGAAGCCGTGGGCGATCGTGGTGCCGAACGGCCCCGCCTCCGCCCGCCGCGGGTCGACGTGGATCCACTGGCGGTCACCGGTGGCGTCGGCGAACCGGTCGATGCGGTCCTGGGCCACTTCGAACCACTCGCCGTGCCCCAGCCGGGTGCCGGCGGCACGCTCGAACTCCCGCAGGCTCTGGAAAACCCTCATCTGCGACTCCCGCGTTCAGAGTGAGTGGGCGAAGCGGTGGATGTCGGCGGTGGTCGCGTCGAAATATCCGGCCGCCGCCTCCCGGAAGATCGATTCGGCGGCGTGCGTGATGCCGAGGTTGACCCGGCCGACGACCGGCACCCCGGCGTCCTGGAGCTTGCGGAAGTAGGCGATCCCTTCGTCGCGGAGGGGATCCAGCTCGTCGACCGAGATCACGTGCGGCGGAAGACCTTTGACGTCCTCTGCCGTCGCGAAATACGGCCACGCCAGCGGATCGGTGGTGTGCGTCGCTGTCGGGTCGTAGCTGTGCACGAGGAGGTCCATTTCCGCGCAGTTCACGAAGTACCCGTCGTTCTCCACGAGCGAGGGCAGCTCCCGCAGCTTGCGCTCCCTCGGCCAGCCGTAGGCTCCGCTGATGTAGGGGACCAGGGCGTAGACCCCGGCGATCCGGTCACTCCACCCACCGCGGTTCGCCGCCAGTGCCACGGCGAGGGCCAAGTTGGCGCCCCCGGGACTCGCCCTGCAGGACGATGTTGGCGACCCCGAGGTCGGCGCGGCGCTCGTCGAGCCACCGCACGGCCGCGACGCAGTCGTTCAGTCCGGCGGGGAACGGGTTCGGACCGCCGTGGTGTGCGTTGCGGAAGTCCACGCCGACGACGACCAGCCCGAGGCTCGCGAGTTCCCGGCACCAGGTGCTCGTCCCGCGGTTGTCCGCCGAAACGATCGTCATACCGCCGCCGTGGAAGTAGACGACCGCGGGAAGGGTGCCACTCCGGTCCGCGGGTGCGTAGACGTAGAGGTCGATCGGGTTGCCGTCGGCGCCGCGGATCGTCAGGACGTCCCGCGTGACCCGCTCCAGCGTGCGACGGGGATCCGAGTTCGGCAGGGATTCGAGGAGGAGTTCGGTGCCGGCGTGCGAGCTTTCCAGGACGGCGTGGATGTCGGCGGGAGCGCCCGAGCGGTCCACCGGGGGATCGGCGGCGGCTCCATCGAGGCCGAACCGCGCCAGGGTGGCCAGCAGTTCGCTGTTCACGCGCGGATCGGTCGCGGGGGTACGAGCCGGGTCACCGAGCCGTCCGGGTGCCTCGGTGGGAACAAGCGGGGGATGAGCGGACGCCACTGCCATGCTCCTTTGCACGTCGCGGGCCGAAGCCGAGACATGCAACATATTTCAATTTTGTAGTCGGCGTCAACCGTCAGGCGTGGCCGCCCAGGAACGCGTCCAGTACCCGCTCGGCTCCCGCCGGATCGGGGTTCTGCCCGGTGATCGTGGGGAGGTAGGCGTAGGACTCCGCGATGCGGACGGTCGCGTAGGCGAGCTCGTCCAGCGAGAGCCGCGACGTGATCCGGCCGGTGCGGATGTCGTCCTCGAGGTAGCCGCGGACGGCGGCGACCAGGCGGGGCTGGTAGCCGTAGGAGGCGAGCGTGAAGATCTTCATCGCACGCTCGTTCTCCTCCAGCAGGAACCGCTGGGCAGGCCCGCGGAACAGGTTGGCCCGCAGGTAACCGCCGACGAGAGGAGGCACCCGTGGTCCGGGCAGGGACTCGACCTTCGCCCATTCCCGGTCGAGGGTGGCCTGCGTGAGGGGCCAGACGACCTCGACGATCAACGCGTCGCGCGTGCCCACCCAGCGCTGGAGGGTGACCCGGTTGACCCCCAGTTCCTGTGCGAGGCGCCCGATGTCCAGCCGCTCACCGGCGAGGTATTTCCGCTTGGCCAGCTCCAGGGCTTTCGCCCGGCCACTGCCCGTGGACTCTCGGTCGGCGCCCATGGCGTCATCCTAGGACCGGGTACGGCCGGTCCGCTGGCGAGGCCGGTCCGGCCGCCGCGCGGGGGAGCGCTTCTTCGCCCCGGAGCCGGACTGCTCCTCGTCCTGGTCGAGCCTCAGCGCATTGGCCCACAGCCTCGTCGCCGTGGCGACGAGGTCGTCGAGCGGGACCTCCTCGCCGAGGCAGTACACGACGTACGCCATGCGGCTCACCATGCCGGAAAGCGCGCGTGCGGCGAGGTAGGGATCGAGCCCGGGGTCGGCGAGGCCCCGGTCCTGCAGATCCTTGATGCTCCGCGCGTTGCGCTGCCCGAAGGCGACGTTGCGCCGCGCGCGCAGGACCCGGAAGGCCGGATCGCTGGCCGCCAGCTGGTCCAGGATCAGCATGAACTTGGCGTTGCGCTGGTAGGCCACGAAGTAGGCCCGGTTGCTCGCCTCGATGACGGCGAGGGGCGAGGAGTCGTCGGGGCCCAGCCGTGGCAGGCCGGGGTGCAGCATGTCGTGCTCCGCGGCTTCGATCACCGCCTGCAGGACTTCGTCCTTGCTCGCGAAGTACGTGTAGAACGTGCCGATCGAGCACCGCGCTTCAGCGGTGATGTCGACGAGCCGCGTGTCGAAGTAGCCGTCCCGCTCGAAAACCCTGCGGGCGGCGGCGATCAGCGCCGACCTCGTGCGGTTGCCCTTCGCCGTCGGCGGCTCGCGCAGCGCCGTGGTGTCGGCGAGGCTCGGGACGTCCGTGGACGGGTCGTCGGCCGCCATCGCTGCTCCTTCCTGCCGGCCCGTGGGCTCCCGGCCGTACCATCCTGCCAGACGGTGTCCTCCGCTAACCGCGCACGGCGACGTTCAGGAGAGCGCTCCTGTCCAGGCCGCGCTTGAGGATCTTCCCGGTGGACCCCTTGGGCAGCGCGTCCACGAAGTGGTACAGGCGGGGAACCTTGTACGCCGCGAGGCGGTCCTTGGCCCAGGCTTTCAGTTCCCGTGCCGGGACAGCGGAACCGGGCCGCAGCGCGAGAACGGCCGCGACCTCCTCCCCGTAGTAGCTGTCGGGGACGCCGAGCACGGCGACCTCCACGACGTCCGGATGGGTGATCAGCACCTCCTCCACCTCGCGGGGGTAGACGTTGTAGCCACCACGGATGATGAGGTCCTTGATCCGGTCCACAATGGTCAGATACCCGTCGTCGTCCAGGACGCCGAGATCGCCGGTCCGCAGCCAGCCGCCGGTCTTCGTCTCGGCCGTCGCCTCCGGGCGGTTCCAGTAGCCCTTCATCACGGTGGGCCCGGACACGTGCACTTCGCCGACGGTACCGGGCCGTGCCGGCCGGTTCGCCTCGTCGCGGATCTCGATCGAGACGCCCGGTGCCGGCCGGCCGACGGTCCCCGGTTTCCTGGTCGTCCTGGCGTCGTTCGTCGTGGCGATGGCGCAGGTTTCCGTGAGTCCGTAACCCTCCAGGATCTGGCAGCCGAACCGCTCCTCGAACTCCCGCAGCACTTCCAGGGGCAGCGCGGCGCCACCGGAAGTGGCGTAGCGCAGGGTGCCGAAGTCGGAGGGTGCCCCCTCGCGGGCGGCCTGGAGCAAGGCGGTCCACATCGTCGGCACACCGGACACGAGTGTGATCGCGTCCCTGCGGATGACGTCGAGCAGCGCGGCGGCGTCGAAGGGGGCCAGCAAGGAGATCGACGCTCCGTTGGCGAGTGCGCTGTTCAGCACGGCGGCCTGCCCGAAGACGTGGAACAGCGGCAGGGCCGTCGCGAAGCGGTCTTCGACGCGGAAGTCGAAGCCGTCGAGCAGCATCGTCGCGGCCGTGTCGAGGTTCCGTGCCGTCAGCTCCGCGCCCTTCGGCCGCCCGGTCGTGCCACTCGTGTACAGGATCACCTGCGTGTCGTCCTGGGCGAACTCGTGGACCTCCGCGAGCGGGGCGGCGTCGGACCGCGCGCCGTCACCCAGTTCCCGGAAGGGCACGCCCGCGGCCCCGGCGGCGGACCGGGCCGCGCCTGCGTTTTCGTGCCAGGCGAGGACGAGGGACGCGCCCGAGTCGGCGAGGACGTATTCGATCTCGGGCACCGTCGACATCGTGTTCATCGTGATGACGGTGGTACCCGCGGCGGCCAGGCCGTAGTAGGCCACCGGGAATTCGGGCACGGTCGGGCAGATCAGGACGACCCGGTCGGCGGGCTCCAGGCCCGCCGACCGGACGGCCCCGGCCAGGCGGCTGCTCCGCTCCCGCAGGTCCGCGTACGACAGGTCGAGGCGTGCCGAGCGCACAGCCACCTTCGAACCTCGGAGCTCGGCCTGCCGCCACACCTTGGCTGCGATGTTCACCTTGGACTGCTCTCCTGGACGTGAGTGCGTGTTTGATCGATCGAACATGAATGAACATGTGCTCGGATTCAATATTTTGCTGCGAGAGCCTGCCGCGTGGCCGCGGCCGCGCGGCGTCTCCGCAAGCGAGGTCGTGCGCCCGGTCGTCGCGCCACCGCCAGCGCCACCGCCGCGATGACCGCGATGCCGTTGAACATGTCGTTGATCCAGGAAATACTGGTCAGCAGCTGGAGTCCGAGCACGCCGGTGGCGAGTACGAAGATCGCCAGCACGGTGCCAAGGATGTTGAAGCGGCCGGGCTTGAGCTGGGTGGAGCCGAGGAACACCGCGGCGAAGGCCGGCAGCACCAGCGAGTTGCCGAAGGAGACCGACGGCCCGGTGAGCGAGACGTAGAGGACGCCAGCGACGGCGGAGATCCCACCAGCCGCCACGAAGGAAGTCCAGGACCAGACATCGGTGCGTACCCCGGACAGTCGCGCTGCCTCGACGTTGCTGCCCGTGGCCATCATGTAACGGCCAACGGGGGTGTATTCCAGTACCCACCAGGCGATGCCGACGGCCACGACCAGATAGAGGAACACGACCTGGAAACCGAAAACCTCCTTCTGGGTGATGGCCGACCACAGCGACGATTCAGGCACCGGGGGAAGCTCGGACTTGGTCACCATGGTTTGGAAGGCGGTCAACACGGAGGCCATTCCCAGCGTGGCGATGAAGGAGCTCACGCCGAGCTTGACCACGATGAAGCCGATCGCGATCCCGAGCACGACGGCGACGGCGACGGCGGGCACCACGGATATCCCCTTCTCGACCTGCAGTTGCACGGCCACCATGGCGACCAGGTTGGCGTTGGCGCCAACGGAGAGATCGAACTGCCCGCAGGTCATCGGGATCAGGACGGCGATCGCCACCAGGCCGTTGAGAGCCTGACCGGAGGCGAGCAGATGGACGGTGTCCATGGTCAGGAAGGTGTCCGGCCGCAGCGCACCGAAGACGACGATGAAGACCACGAGGAGGTAGACGCCGCTGAGCCGATCGAACTTGAGGTTCAGGCGCTTGGTCATGGGCGGGTCCTTTCGGTAGTGGGCGACTGCCCGTGTCCCGAGTGGTTCAGCCGCCTGTTGAGTTCCGCCTCGGTGATCTCGTCAGCCACCAGCGTGTCGACGATGCGACCCCGTTGGAAGACATGGACCTTAGAGCAGAGGGCCGCGAGCTCTTCGTGGTCGCTGGAGGCGATGGCCACGGCCAGCCCGTTCGCGGCAGCATCCAGTACCGTGCGGTGGATGGCCGCCTTCGCGCCGACGTCGACGCCCTGGGTCGGCTCATCGAGCAGGAGTACCCGGGGGCCTTTCCTGAGCCATTTGGCGAGGACGACTTTCTGCTGGTTGCCGCCGCTGAGACTGGACAGGGGCAGGTCGGCGCTGTTGGGCGGGCGCACGTCCAAGCGCGTGAGCCAAGTCCTCGTCTCGGTCAGCTCGGCGGTCGCATCGAGCCGTCCGCGCCGCCAGAAGGCGCCGATGCCCGGCAGGGTGAGGTTCTCCTTGACTTTCAGGTCGAGGTGTCCGCCACGCGCCTTGCGGTCGGCGGGGACGAACCCGATGCCGTTCGCGATCGCGAGGTCAGGCCGATCGGGCACGAGTTCGGTTTCCGCTGTCCGTACTGATCCCGCGGCTCGGTGCTCGGCGCCGAATACGGCGCCCAGGATCGAATCCCGGCCTGACCCGCTCACGCCGTGGAAACCGACGATCTCTCCCGGCGCGATCGAGAAGGAAACGCCGTGAATCCTGGCCGCCGTGAGCCCCTCGACGACGAGCACGGGGTCCTCGTCGCGGGCTGCGCCATCGGAGTGTGCGGCACCGGTGGGACGGTGCAGCTCCTCGAGTTCACTGCCGACGAGGTGGTGGATGATCTCCTCGCGGCTGAACTCGGTGACGGGACCCGACGCCGCCGTTCGCCCGTCCCGCAGGACCGTGACGCGCTCCGCGATCGAAAAGACCTCATCGAGGTGGTGGGTGATATACAAGATCGCCACTCCAGCGTCGGCTACATCCCTCAGGATGCCCAGGAGCCTGTCGACCTCGGGCGCGGGCAGAGTGACGGTGGGCTCATCGAGGACGAGGACGCTGGGCGCGCTGTCGCTGTCGGTGGCGAGCGCTCTCGCGATCGCCACGCCCGTTCTTTCCGCGGGACCCAGTGTGCCCAGGCGAGCGTCCGGATCCACCGACGCGAGGCCGACCCCCGCCAACGCCTCTCGAGCATTCGCTCGTGCGATGCGGGTGCTCACGGTGAGGCCACGGGTCGGATAAGCGCGCCCGAGATAGAGGTTGTCCACGACCGACATCGCTGGGACGATGCCGAGGTCTTGGTGCACGAAGCGGAGCCCGGCTCGCCGGGCCATGTCGCCCGCGTTCGGGGAGATGTCCACTCCCGATACCCTGACCGTCATACCCGGTTGTGGATCGGGATCGTGGTATCCGGACAGGATCTTGATCAGCGTCGATTTTCCCGATCCGTTCTGGCCGAGCAGGGCGTGGACCTCGCCCGCTCTGATGTCGAGCGCCTCGACGTCGAGCACCGTCCGGCTGCCGAACGATTTGACGACATGGTGTAGCTCCAAGGCGGGCGCCGGAACCCCGGCCGTCTTGGGTGATGGCACGGTTGAGCTGGCCACGTCGGCGTCCGTCACGAGCCCGAATCCAGCCACAGCTTCTTGAACTGCTGCAGACCGTCGGCCGGCTCGCGGAAGATGGCGTTGGCGGGCAACTGGTTCGCGGTCGCACTCGTGATCAGCTGCGAGGGCTGCACGGACTTCGGGTTCGCGACCGGGTCTCCGACCGACTTGCGCGCGGCGATGTCCGTCGCCGCCCAGCCCGAGTATCGGAAGTTGTACGCGATGAACGCCTTGGCCTGGCCCGATTCCAAGCTCTTCAGGGTGACCGGGTCGATGCCGTGGCCGATGACCTTCACGTCCGTGCGCCCGGCGGTCTTCAGTTGCGCGTCGAGACCGGCGATCTCGCCGGAGTTGTCGAACACCGCGTACTTGATCGACCGGTCAGCACGGAGCTTGGCGATGACCTGCGCGGTCAACGTGCCCTTGAGTGCATCACCGATGGTCGACTTGATCGTGTCGGTCCTGCACGACGGGCAGATTTTCGCCACCTCGGCTGAGAAGCTGTCCGTGAACAACGTGAGCGACGGGTAGGTCGTGAGGTTCACGACCAGCGCGGTCCCCTGCCCGTCGGCGTCGGTCACGAACCAGTCGGCGAGCTGCTTGCCGGCGAGGACGTAGTGGTTCTGATCGCTGTAGTCGCCGAGCAACGTATCGGTCTCGGGCACGGGAGTGGTGCCGACGACGATGATCGGGACGCCCGCTGCCTTGAACTTGGCGACGGTCGACGTGCTCAGCTGACTCTCGGGAAAGCCCGAATCGACGACGTAGTCCGCGCCGGTCGTGAGTGCTTGCAGCAGGCCCGCGTTGAGTGTGGACAGGTCGGCCGGATCGAACTTGATGGACCTCGCGGTCCATCCGAGAGCCTCGGCGGCCTCTTGGATTCCACCGTAGATCTCCACGCTGGGCTGGGTCCCGTCCTGGAGGAAGACGATGGACTTGCCCGTTGGCGGTCGCTTCGTCAGCGGCGTCGTGGCGGAGATCGTCGTAGGGACTTTCTCCGCTTCCCTCACGGTCGCCTGTGCACCCTCGATTGCCGCCGACGACGGGCGTTCACCGGTCTGCGTCGTGGAGCCGCACGCCGTGACCAAGGTCCCGACGGCGAGAAGTGCCGGTACCAGTACCGTCGCCGACCGGGCCGACGGGATGCCTCTTGTGAACGACCTCATGATTCTCCTGACTCGTAGCGGTTCCCCCGGGTCGTGTTACATCTTCGAAAAATGTAGCTTCCGCCACAGCGGCGGTCAACGACTTTTTGAAACCTAACTCAGGTTCATGTTTGGGGGAATGGGCTTCGAGTGCCAAGCCGGGCGGGAGGCTCTCAACGGGTCAGCAAGACCCCGCCGTCGACGGGGACCGTCGAGCCGACGACGTAGTCACCGGCCCGGGACGCCAGGTAGATCGCCACTCCCGCCATGTCCTCGGGTTCACCGATCCGGGCGGCGGGGATGTGCCCGAGGATCTTCCCGGGGGTGTCGCGGGCGTCGGTGTTCATCGCCGAGGGGAACGCCCCGGGGGCGATCGCGCTGACGGCGATCCGGTCCTGGATGAGGCGCAACGCCATCCGCTTGGTGAGGTGGAGGACCGCCGCCTTGCTCGCGTGGTACGAGTAGGTCTCGTAGGGGTGCATCGAGAGCCCGTCGATCGAGGCGACGTTGATGACCTTCGCGAGGTGATCGGTCGCCGCCGCCGCCAGATCGGGTTTCAGCGCCTGGGTGAGGAAGAAGACACTCTTGACGTTGAGGTCCATCACCTTGTCCCAGCCGGACTCCGGGAACTCGTCGAACGGGGCCGACCAGGCGGTGCCCGCGTTGTTGACGAGGATGTCCAGCGACGGTTCGCGCGCTCGGTAGCGGGCGGCCAGCTCGTCGATCCCTTCGCGGGTCGAGACGTCGGCGGGCAACGACACGCACGTGCCCAGCTCCGACAGTTCCGCCGCGGCCTGGTCACACGCTTCGGCCTTGCGTGCCGAGAGGTACACGCGGGCGCCCTGGGCGAGGAAACCCGCCGCGATCATCCGTCCGATCCCCCGGGAACCACCCGTGATCAACGCCGACCGCCCGGCGAGGGAGAAGAGCTTGGAGGTGTCCATCGGCGTCCTTCGGCGACTTGGATCCAGTGGGGTGTGCACGATTGTGGGCAGAAACTGAATCCGAAGTCAATCTCAACTTTGCCGCTGGAAGGGCTACGCGACGACAGGCCGCCGGTCCCCCGCGCACCCGGCGCGCACCCCGCGCTCGATGGCCGCCGCCACGCGGAAAGCCGTGGTGTCGGCCCACTTCCCGGCGACGACCTGCACCCCGGTGGGCACACCGTGCGAAGCCCAGCCCGAGGGGACGGCCACCACCGGGTGTGCCGAGCAGATGTTGAACGCCGGCGTGAGCGACGCGTCGGAGAAGTGGTCCAGTTCCCCGCCGTCCACGACCAGCTTCGTGCCGACGTAGCCCTCCCCGGCTGCGAAGGAGGTCGCACCCACGGTCGGCAGCACCAGTGCGTCGTAGCGGGCCAGCACGCGATCCAGCTGCTCCTGGACGGCGAGTTCGAGGGCACGGCCGGTCGCGGCGTCCACCCGGGCCGCGGCCTCCGCACCGTGCTGCGCGTAGTCCAAAGTGTACGGAGTGATCAGCCCCGGTCGTCGCCGGTGCAGCTCCAGGATCTCGGCGGACCGGCCGACGCCGAAGTGCGCCCACAGCGCCCGTTTGATGTCGTCCAAGCGCCAGGTGAGGTCGACGCCGGCCCGGAACCCACCGCTGCCGTGCCGCGCGCCTTTCCCACCCTTGCTGACGAATCGCCGGGACCGTCTTGTCGGAAACACCTGTTCGGCAAGACCACTGCCCTCTTGTGCGCTGTCGCCGCGCTGACGGTCGCGGCCGCCGGTCCGGCTTTCGCCGCGCCCAAGGGTGACGCGACCGCCGCCGCGGACGGCAACTTCCGGTACCAGAACCAGGCGCCGCCCTACCTGTGCATGTCGGGCACCGACCGCGGGTTCCGGGCGGGCAGTAGGGCCACTACGGGCGCACGCGGTGGTCTCGTCGACCGCGTGCGCCCGGTCCCGGATCACCCGGCGACGTGCTCCGTCGCGCCGATCTTGTCCAGTTCGGCGAGGTCGTCCTCGGAGAGCCGGATTCCGGCGCCCGCGACGTTCTCGGTCAGGTGCGCGACCGACGACGTGCCCGGGATGAGCAGGATGTTCGGTGACCGGTGCAGCAACCAGGCCAGCGCGACCGACAGTGGCGTCGTGCCCAGGCGGGAGGCGACGGCCGACAGCGCCGAGGACTGGAGCGGGCTGAACCCGCCGAGCGGGAAGAAGGGCACGTACGCGATGCCCTTGCCGGCGAGCTCGTCGATCAACGCGTCGTCGTGCCGGTAGGCGAGGTTGTACAGGTTCTGCACGCACACGATGGGCGCGATCGTCAGCGCTTCGGCGACCTGCTCCCTGGTGGCGTTGGAGACGCCCAGGTGCCGGATCAGGCCCTGTTGCTGGAGTTCGACCAGGGTGCCCAGCGCCTCGGCGAGCGAGCCCGGCCGCGGCCCCTGTGCGTCACCGAGCCGGAGGTTGACCAGGTCGAGCCGCTCGACGCCCAGGGTTTCCAGGTTCTCGTGCACGGAGCGGCGAAGGTCGGCGGGCTGCCGGGCGGGCGGCCAGCCACCCTGCTCGTCGCGGTCGGCGCCCACCTTGGTCGCGATGAGCAGCGGTTCGGGGTACGGGTGCAGCGCCTCGCGGATCAGCTCGTTGGTGATGCGGGGGCCGTAGGCGGCCGCGGTGTCGATGTGGGTGATGCCGAGTTCCACTGCCTTGCGCAGGACGGCGAGTGCGCCGTCGTGGTCGGCCGGCGGGCCCATGACCCCGGGGCCGGCCAGCTGCATGGCGCCGTAGCCGAACCGGGTGACGGTGAGGTCGCCCAGGGACCACGTGCCGCCGGGCAGGGGAACAGCTTGTGCGTTCGTGCTCCTGCCGCCGATCCTCCGCAGCGGTCGCGAAGACGGCCAACACCGATCCGGTACCTCGTGATACTCCCCAGGTATCACGCTCAGGGGTGCCGGTTGTGGTGGTCCAGCAGCCTGGACAGCAGCTCGGTCAACCGCTGCCGCTCCCTGGGGGACAGCGGGGCCAGCAGTTCTTCCTGCGTTTCGGCCAGCCGCTTCTCCAGCCGCCGGAGCTGCCGCCTGCCCGCGGCGGTCAGCGAGATGACGTTGCGCCGCCGGTCGGCGGGGTCGGGCGCGCGCTCGACCAGTCCGCGCTCGGCGAGGTCGTTGACCGTCGCGACCATGTCGCTGAGGTGGATGCCGCTGCGGCGGCCGAGCGTGGCCTGGCTGGCCGGACCGGACTCCTCCAGCGTCGCCAGCAGGCGGTAGTGGTAGCCGCGTGCCCCGACGGCCGAGAACCCGTCGGCCACCAGGCGGTGCGCGTGCTGGGCGGTCTGGGTGAGCAGCCAGCTGGGCAGGCTCTGCCAGCCGGGGGGCGGGTCCTCGGGCGGGTTCTCCACGGGGCGAGCCTACCAAATCGTTGGACCGGCCAACGATTGTGATATCGTTCGGTAGACAAACGTTAGCCGCCCAAACGGTTATCCGTGGCGCTGCCCGAGGAGGCCCCATGTCCACCACCGAAAACCTGACCTGTGAGCTCGCCGACCGCGCCGAACTCGCCGATCTGGTCGCCCGCCACAGCCTGTGGATCGACGAGAGCCGCTACGACGAGACCGCCCGGCTGTTCACCGAGGACGTCGTCGTCACTTCCCCGCGCGGGGAGGCCCGCGGTGTCACGGCGCTCATCGAACTGGCGCGCTCGGGCCACGACAGGTACGTCCGCACCCTGCACAACAAGTCCAACCTCGTCATCGAGGTCCAGGGCGACACCGCCGCGGTGCGGGCGCACGACGTCGCCGTGTTCGTGATCGACGACGCGACCGAGGCCATCGCGGCCGGGGTGCACCGCTACCGGGCACGCCGCACTGAGCACGGCTGGCGCTTCGACCACCTCGAGATCACCCCGGTCGCGCTGACCGAAGCCCTCGGCCGGGCTCTCTAGCGGGGCCGGGCCTCCGCTTCACCGCGCGGGCAAGCGGCCGGGGTCGAAGACGCGCGTCATCATCAGCGCGGTTCGCCGGCGGCTCAGCAGCCGGGTCGCGAGCACGCCGAACCTGTCCGAACGCCCGTCGATGACGACGGGGCCGGGGCCGCGGCTGTCGAGGTGGTTCAGCGCCGTGTTCACGACGTCGTCTGGCCGGCGTACTCGTCCAGCGGTCAGCACGGCGGCGTCCGGCCCCAAGTCGCGGGTGAATTCGGTGGCGGTGGCGCCGGGGCAAACCGCGAACACGGTGACCCCGGTGCCACGCAGCTCCGTCCACAGTGACTCCGTGAAGCTGAGCGTGAAGGCTTTCGTGGCGCCGTAGACCGCCATCCGGGGAGAGGGCAGGAAAGCGGACACGCTGGCGACGTTGACGACGAAGCCGTGGCCGGCGTGCACCATCGCGGGGAGGAACGCCGCCGTCAGCCGCATCGGCGCCAGTGCGCCGACGGCGATCTCGGCGGAAAGGGTGCCGGGATCGGAACCGGCGAACGGGGCGAACGACCCGGACGCGGCGTTGTTGATCAAGCCCGTGACCTGGATGCCCCGCTGGGCGACCGCTTGGCGGAGTGCGTCCGCGACGTCCGGGCGGGACAGGTCCGCGGGGAGCGCTTCGACGCGGACGCCGGTGGAGCGGCGGAGTTCCTCCGCCAGCGAGGTCAGGCGGTCCGCGCGCCGGGCGACGAGCACGAGGTCAGCGCCGCGTGCGGCCAGTGCCCTGGCGAACGCCGCCCCGATACCGGAACTCGCTCCGGTGAGCAGCACGGTCTGGGCGCGGTAGTCGGTGGTCATGGCACCCAGCGAACTCGCCGCCGGTCACCGCGTCCAAGACCTGTTCCGCACCTCGTCATGCGGTCCGGGTATGGCCGGGACGGTCCGAAGTGGACGCCGGCGACATCGTGACCCCGGTTGCCGTTTGCCGTGCCCGGTGCGCGGGAAGGTGTCAGGGACGAAGGATCGTGCCCGCAGCGGGAGGAGCAACTGTGCGTACCAAGGAGTTCATCCGCGAATTCCCGGCTGTCCACCTCGCCATCGGAGTGGTCGGCAACGTGATCTTCTTCGTCGGGAGCGTGCTGTTCCTCTGGAAGGCGGTCGAGCTCGTCGCGATCTGGCTGTTCATCGTCGGCTCGTTCGGCATGATGCTCGGTGCCATCGGCCAGGCGGTGTACATCCACGAGCGGCACCGCCTCAACGGTGCCCCGGGACGCCCGGCGCCCGCCGAGGCCGGCTTCCGTTCATGATCTTTGCGCGACGCATCAATGCTCGGCGGCGGCTGCGGTGAACTCGGCGAACGCGGCGACGACCGCGGCCCGGGTTTCCGGGCTCAGCCGGTCCAGCACCGCGCCGAGCACCTCCTGGCGGTCGGCGTCGACCTGGTCGACGATCTGGCGGCCCCGCGCGGTCGGGGCGAGCAGGGTCTCCCGCCGGTTGAGGGGGTTCTGCGCCCGGTTCACCAGGCCGAGCGCGACCAGCTTTTCGCAGGCCCGCGTCACGGAAGACGGGTTGAGCTCCAGTTCCTGCGCGACGCGGGTGATGGTCACGGGGGTGCGCTCGGCGACCGTGCGCAGCGCGCGGAACTGGGTGAGGGTCAGCTGGTTCGTCACCTTCGCGAGGGTGGCGTCCCCGATGGACACCATGGTGCGCAGGGCGGCCAGTGCCACCCGCGTGTCCTCGTTCGCCATGCACTTTTGCGTCACGCAAGTATTGTAGGGGTAGACGGACGCGGGAGGTCGGATGAGTACGACGAACCTGCCGGATCCGGTGATCCGGTATGAAAACGGACGAACGGACGTCGAGGCGCTCGCCGCGGCGCTCCGCGAGCGCGTGGACGGCGAGGTCCGGTTCGACCGCGGGAGCCGCGCGGCGTACTCGACCGACGCCTCGAACTTCCGGCAGGTGCCGATCGGGGTCGTGGTGCCCCGCACCCCGGAGGCGGCCGCGGAGGCCGTCGCGGTCGCGCGTGAACACGGCGCGCCGGTGCTTTCGCGAGGCGGCGGCACGAGCCTCGCGGGCCAGTGCACCAACACCGCGCTCGTGCTCGACTGGTCGAAGTACTGCCACCGGCTGGAATCCGTGGACGCCGCGGCCCGCACGTGCGTGGTGCAGCCGGGCATCGTGCTCGACGAGCTGAACCGGCGGCTCGCGCCGACCGGGCTGCGGTTCGGCCCCGAGCCCGCGACGCACCCGAACTGCACGCTCGGCGGCATGATCGGCAACAACTCGTGCGGGGCGACGGCCCAGCGCACGGGCAAGGTCGTCGACAACATCGCCGCGCTGGAGGTGCTCTGCTACGACGGCACGCGGTTCTGGTGCGGCCCCACGACCGACGAGGAGTACGCGGAGATCGAGCGCCGCGGTGACCCGAAGGCGGCGATCTACCGGCAGTTGCGGGCGTTGCGCGACCGGTACGCCGATGAGGTCCGCGCCCGCTTCCCGGACATCCCGCGCCGCGTGTCCGGGTACAACCTCGACTCCCTGCTGCCCGAGCACGGGTTCGACGTCGCGGGCCTGCTGGTCGGCAGCGAGTCCACTTTGGTCACGGTGTTGCGCGCGGAGCTGAAGCTGGTCCCCGTCGTCCGCGAGCGCACACTGGTCGTGCTCGGCTACCCCAGCGTAGACAGGGCGGCCGACGCGGTGCCCTCGATCCTGCCGCACGAGCCGATCGCGCTGGAGGGGCTGGACGCGAAGCTGATCCGCGACGAGCGCATCAAGCACCTCAACCCGCGGGCCCTGCGGGAACTGCCCGAGGGCAAGGCGTTCCTGATGGTCCAGTTCGGCGGGGACACCACCGACGAGGCCGACGAGCGGGCGCACCGGATGCTCGCCGCGCTCCACGACACCGAGCACGACCCGGCGGTCTCGTTCCTCGACGACCCGGACCGGGAGCACGAGCTGTGGCAGGTCCGCGAGGCCGGGCTCGGGGCGACCGCCCACGTGCCGGACCGCCCGGACACGTTCGAGGGCTGGGAGGACTCCGCCGTCCCGCCGGAGCGGCTGGGCGACTACCTGCGCCGGCTGCAGCGGCTGTACGAGGAGTTCGGGTACGCGAGCGACACCGGGCCCGCGCTGTACGGCCATTTCGGACAGGGCTGCGTGCACACGAGGATCCCCTTCGACCTCTACACCGCGGTGGTCGTCGTCCACGTACTGGCCGGCGGGGAAACGGGGCTGGGCTGGACCTACGCCGACGCCGCCGTGGCCGACGTCGTCACCGGGGTGCTCGCCCCGGTGGTCAAGGGCCAGGAGGTGCTCGACGTGCCGGCGCGGTGGGAGGCGATGCGCCGCCGGATCCGCAACCTCGGCCGCCCCGGGATCGTCTCCTGTGCACTGTCCGCTGTGGACATAGCGCTCTGGGACGCCGCCGCCAGGGTCGCGGGGCTGTCGCTCAGCCGCCTGCTCGGCCGGGTGCGGGACGAGGTCGAGCTGTACGGCAGCGGTGGTTTCACCAGCGAGAGCGTGCCCCAGCTGCGGGCGCGGCTCGACGGGTGGGTGCACCGGCAGGGCATCCCGCGGGTGAAGATCAAGATCGGGGAGGCGTGGGGCGGCGAACCCGAGCGCGACCTCGCCCGCGTCCGCGCCGCGCGTTCGGTGATCGGCCACGACGCCGAGCTGTACGTCGACGCCAACGGCGGCTACTCGATCGGCCAGGCCCGCCGGATCGCCCGCCGGCTGGAGGACCACGACGTGCGCTGGTTCGAGGAACCGGTGTCCAGCGACGACCTGGCGGGCCTGGCGGAGCTGCGCGCGAAGACCACGATGGACGTCGCGGCGGGGGAGTACGGCTACGACCTGCCCTACTTCGCGCGCATGGTGCCCGCCGTCGACTGCCTGCAGATCGACGTGACCCGGTGCGGCGGGTACACCGAATGGCGCCGCGCCGCGGCCGTCGCCGCCGCCGCGAACCGCGAGGTGTCGGCCCACTGCGCGCCGAACCTGTCCGCGCACGTGGCCGCGGCCACGCCGAACTTCCGGCACCTGGAATGGTTCGCCGACCACGACCGCATCGAGTCGCGGTTCTTCGACGGAGCGCTCGACCCGGCGTGCGGCCGCGTCGCGCCCGACCCGGGCGTGCCCGGGCACGGGCTCACGCTCAAACCCGACATCGAAGCCTTCGCGGTCGGCTGAAGCGGAGGAAACCGTGAAACCCGAACCGGAACACGCGCGGCGCGAGGCGCTGCGCCGCTACGTCGAGGCGGTCGCGGGGCTGCTCGGCGTCGAACCCGCGGCGTGCTGGAGCGAGCCCAACGCGCCGTCCACCGCCTACATCGCGCTCGCCGACCGTTCGCCGCGCCACCCGGGGCGGTTCCTGATGCTCCAGTGGAGCAGTGACGGCGGCTGGAGCCTGGCCGTCGAGCCGGAACGCAACGAACCGCCCGACGTCCTCGCGGCCTGGCCCGCGCCCGTCCGGCCGCGACCGGACAGGCTGGTGCGGAAGGTCCGGGCGGCACTGGAGCAACCCGAGGGAAGGAACCGGAAATGCGTGCGCTGACCGTCATCCCCGGCCACGGCGGCTCACTGGCCGTGTCCGAGGTGCCCGACCCGGAGCCGGGGGAGCACGAACTGCTCGTCGAGGGGCTCGCGCTCGGCGTGTGCGGCACGGACAAGGAGATCGCCCGCGGCGAGTACGGCTGGGCACCACCGGGCAGGGACCGGCTCGTGCTCGGCCACGAGTCGCTCGGCCGGGTCCGCCGCGCGCCGCGGGGCGGCGACTTTGCCGAGGGGGACCTCGTGGTCGGTGTCGTGCGACGGCCGGACCCGGAGCCCTGCGGCGCCTGCGCGCGGGGGCAGTTCGACATGTGCCGCAACGGCCGCTACACCGAGCGCGGGATCAAGGAGCTCGACGGCTACGGCAGTACACTGTGGACGGTCGAGGCCGACTACGCCGTCCGCCTGGACCCGGGGCTGCACGAGACCGGGGTGCTGATGGAGCCGACCACGGTCGTCGCCAAGGCCTGGGACGAGGTGCAGCGGGTGGGCGAGCGGGCCTGGTTCGAGCCCCGCCGGGCACTCGTCACCGGAGCGGGCCCGATCGGGCTGCTCGCCGCGCTGCTCGGCGTCCAGCGCGGGCTCGACGTGCACGTGCTGGACCGGGTGGAGGACGGGCCGAAGCCGGGCCTGGTATCGAGGCTGGGCGCCACGTACCACGCCGAAGACGCGGCGGCCGTCACCGAACGGCTCCGCCCCGACGTCGTGATCGAGGCGACGGGCGCGGGACCCGTCGTGTTCGACGTCATCAGCGGCACCGCGCCGTACGGCATCGTGTGCCTCACCGGCGTCTCCGCCACCGGCCGCCCGCTGCGCGTCGACGCCGGTTCGGTCAACCGGGACCTGGTGCTGGACAACGGGGTCGTGCTCGGCTCCGTCAACGCGAACCTGCGCCACTACCGCGCCGCCGCCGACGCCCTCGCCAAGGCGGACCGCTCCTGGCTGGAAGCGCTGATCACGCGGCGGGTCCCGCTCGAACGTGCGAAGGAGGCCTTCGACGGCGGCGAGGACGACGTCAAGGTGGTGCTCACGCTCGACGGGGAAGGCTGAGCCGATGGCGCTCATCGAGGACTACGCCCTGCTCGGCGACCTGCACACCGCCGCGCTCGTGTCCCGGGACGGGGCGGTGGACTGGCTCTGCCTGCCCCGCTTCGACTCGCCCGCGTGCTTCGCCGCGCTGCTCGACGACGAGAAGGCGGGCAGCTGGCGGCTGGCCCCCGCGTCGGGTGGCCCGGCGACCCGCCGCGGCTACCGGGGCGACACCCTGGTCCTGTCCAGCGAATGGGACACCCCGGAGGGCACCGTGCGGGTGCTGGACTTCATGCCCCCGCGCGGCGAGGCGCCGGACGTGGTGCGCATCGTCGAAGGCGTGTCGGGCCGGGTGCCGATGCGGATGTCGCTGCGGCTGCGGTTCGACTACGGCTCGATCGTCCCCTGGGTCCGGCGCCAGGACGGCGGACTGGCGGCGGTCGCCGGTCCCGACGCCGTGTGGCTGCGCACCCCGGTGCCCCTGCACGGGGACGACTCGGCCACCACGGCGGAGTTCACGGTGGCCGAGGGCGAGCGCGTGCCGTTCGTGCTCACCCACCGGGAGTCCCACCTGCCGCACCCGAAGGTGGCCGACCCCGAGGAGTCGTTGCGGGACACCGAGCGCTTCTGGACGGAGTGGATCTCCCGCTGCCGGTACGAGGGCCCGTGGTCCGCCGAGGTCCGCCGCGCACTGGTCACCCTCAAGGCGCTGACCTACCGGCCCACCGGCGGCATCCTCGCGGCCGCGACGACGTCACTGCCCGAGCAGTTCGGCGGTGCCCGCAACTGGGACTACCGCTACTGCTGGCTGCGGGACGCCACCTTCACCCTGCAGGCGCTGCTGGGCACCGGGTACACCGACGAGGCCCGGCAGTGGCGCGAGTGGCTGGTGCGGGCGGTCGCGGGTGATCCCGCCGACCTGCAGATCATGTACGGCCTCGACGGCACCCGCCGCCTGCCCGAGTCCACTTTGGACTGGCTGGCCGGGTACGAGGGCTCCTCGCCGGTGCGCGCGGGCAACGCCGCCGCCGGCCAGTTCCAGCTCGACGTGTGGGGCGAGGTCCTCGACGGCCTGCACCTGAGCCGGGAGGCCGGGCTGCCCACGGTCGAGCCCGCGTGGGACCTGCAACGCGGGCTGCTCGACTTCCTCGAAGGCCACTGGGACCAGCCGGACAACAGCCTGTGGGAGGTCCGAGGCCCGCGCCGGCACTTCGTGCACTCGAAGGTCATGGCGTGGGCCGGGGTGGACCGGGCCGTCCGGACCGTCGAGCACCACGGTCTCGACGGTCCGGCGGATTCCTGGCGGAGCCTGCGTGACCGCATCTTCGACGACGTCTGCGCGCACGGCTACGACGCCGAGCGCGGCACGTTCACCCAGTTCTACGGCTCCCGCGGGCTGGACGCGGCGCTGCTGCTCATCCCGCGGGTCGGTTTCCTGCCCTGGTCGGACCCGCGCGTGCGCGGCACCGTCGACGCCGTGCGGAAGGAACTCGACCATGACGGCTTCCTGCGCCGCTACGACCCCGACGCGGACGGGGGAGTCGACGGCCTGGAAGGGCAGGAAGGCGCTTTCCTCGCCTGTTCCTTCTGGCTCGCCGACGCGCTCCACGGCACCGGCCGCACGGCCGAGGCGCGGCGCCTGTTCGAGCGGCTGCTCGACCTGCGCAACGACGTCGGCCTGCTGAGCGAGGAGTACGACACCACGCGGGGGCGCCAGGCGGGCAACACCCCGCAGGCGTTCAGCATGGTGGGCCTGGTCAACACCGCCCGCCACCTCACGGCCACCGACGAGCCGGTCGACACCAGGGCCGGGACGCGGCCGCCGCACCGGTGAGCGGGGGAGACCGGTCAGGAATCGAGAAGCGGCGGTCACGGCTGCGGACCTAGCGTTACCGGCATGACCTCAATCGACACGATCACCCTCGAGGTGGCCGATCCCGCGGCCGCCGAACGTTTCTACGCCGCCGCCTTCGGACTCGGCGACCGGCTGCGCCTGCGGGCGTCGCAGGAACCCAGCACGGGATTCCGCGGGTTCACCCTGTCGTTGGTGGCGTCCCAGCCCGCCGACGTCCGTGCCCTGGTCGACGCCGCCGTGGCCGCCGGAGCCACCGTCCTCAAGCCGGTCGCGAAGTCGCTGTGGGGCTGGGGCGGGGTGGTGCAGGCGCCGGACGGGACGATCTGGAAGGTCGCCACGTCGGCGAAGAAGGACAGCGGCCCGGCCACCCGGCGGGTGGACAGCGTCGTGCTCCTCCTCGGCGTCGCGGATGTGGCCGCCAGCAAGCGGTTCTACACCGAGCGCGGGTTCACGGTGGGGAAGAGCTTCGGCCGGATGTACGTCGAGTTCGCCGGGGCGGGTGCGGTCAAGCTGGCCCTGTACCGGCGGAAGGCCCTCGCCAAGGACGCCGGGGTCTCCCCGGAGGGCGACGGCGCGCACCGGATCGCGATCGGCGGAGCCGGCGGCCCGTTCACCGACCCGGACGGGTTCGCGTGGGAGACCGCGCCGATGGCGGCGATGTCCTGATGTGCCTGCACCGCCCGCCACAGGAGCGGGAAGCGGACGTGCGCCGGAACCCGGCCGAGGAGGAGCTTCCAGAGGCGGAGCTTCCAGAGGCCGGCCTGGACCCGGTGCCGCCGGGCGGGCGCTGAGACAACCCCGCGGACTCACGCACCGGGCTCCCGGAGCTCGCCGCCCGCCGCGTTCTCCGGGAAGTGGCACGCCACCCGGCGGCCGGGGGACACCTCCGCCAGCGGGGGCTCCTGCGTACGGCACACGTCGCGGGCCTTCCAGCAGCGGGTGCTGAACCGGCACGCCGGGGGCGGCGACAGCGGGCTCGGGGTCTCGCCGGACAGACGGATCCGGTCGCGCTTCCGGCGGCGGCCGGGGTCCGGCACGGGGACCGCCGAGAGCAGCGCCACCGTGTACGGGTGGTGCGGCGTGGCGTAGAGCGCGTCGGCGTCGGCCAGTTCCACGATCTTGCCCAGGTACATCACGGCCACCCGGTCGGACACCTGCCGCACCACGGACAGGTCGTGCGCGATGAGCACGTAGGTCAGCCCGAGCTCGTCCTGCAGGTCCTCCAGCAGGTTGATCACCTGGGCCTGGATCGAGACGTCCAGCGCCGACACCGGCTCGTCGGCCACGACCAGCTTCGGCCGCAACGCCAGCGTCCGCGCGATCCCGATCCGCTGCCGCTGCCCGCCCGAAAACTCGTGCGGGTACCGGTTGTAGTGCTCGGGGCTCAGCCCGACCAGCTCCAGCAGCTCCTGCACCGCCCGCTTCACCCCGTGCTCCGTCGGCACCTTCTGCAGCCGGAACGCCGCGCCGATGATCGTGCCCACCGTGTGCCGCGGGTTGAGCGAGGAGTACGGGTCCTGGAACACCATCTGCACGTCCCGCCGCAACGGGCGCATCCGGCTCGGCGGCAGGTGGGTGATGTCGGTGCCGTCGAGCACGATCCGCCCGCCGGTCGGCTCCAGCAGCCGCGTCAGCAACCGTCCCGTCGTGGTCTTCCCGCAGCCCGACTCGCCGACGAGGGACAACGTCTCTCCCTTGTGGACAGTGAAGTCGAGCCCGTCGACCGCCTTAACCGAACCCGTCCGCCGCCGCAGTGGGCCGCGCCGCACCGGGAAGTGCTTGCGCAGTCCGGACACTTCGAGCATCGTCTTCCCCTCGGTCACAGCACCGGCCTGATCTCGTGCTCCCAGATCTCCCGCCGCGTCTCGAGCGGGAGGTGGCAGGCGGCCTGGTGGCCGTCGCCGGTGAGTTCCGGCACGACGGTCTCGCTCGCGCCACCGTTGCGGGAGGCGTAGGCGCACCGGGGGTGGAACGGGCACCCGGGCGGCGGTGTGATGAGACTCGGCGGCGTGCCCGGGATGGGCCGGAGCCGTTCGGCGCGGTTCCGGTCCAGCCGGGGCATCGAACCGAGCAGGCCCCACGTGTACGGGTGGCGCGGCTGCCGGAACACGTCGGCCGCCGTGCCGTACTCGACCGCCCGCCCCGCGTACATCACGAGGATGTCGTCGGCCAGCTCGGCCACCACGCCGAGGTCGTGCGTGATCACCACGACCGCCGAGTGGAACTCCTCCTGCAGGTCCCGGATCAGGTCGAGGATCTGCGCCTGCACGGTGACGTCCAGCGCGGTGGTCGGCTCGTCGGCGATGAGCAGCTCGGGATCGCACGACAGGGCCATCGCGATCATGGCCCGCTGGCGCATGCCGCCGGAGAACTGGTGCGGGTAGTCGTCGACCCGTGTCTTCGGTTGCGGGATCCCGACCCTGGCCAGCAGGTCGATCGCGTGCTCGCGGGCGGCCCGCTTGCTGACGTCGTTGTGCAGCCGGTACGCCTCGACGATCTGGCTGCCCACGGTGTAGTAGGGGTGCAGTGACGACAGCGGGTCCTGGAAGATCATCGCCATCCGCCTGCCCCGCAGCCGGCGCACCTCCTCGGCTGGTGCGCCGACGAGCTGCCTGCCGCCGAGCCAGATCTCGCCGGAGATGTGCGCGCCCTTGTGCAGCCCCAGTACCGCGAGGCTCGTGACGCTCTTGCCCGAGCCGGACTCGCCCACGATGCCGAGGGTGCGGCCGCGGTCCAGCGTGCACGACAGCCCGTCCACGGCCTTCACCAGCCCGTCGTCGGTCGGGAAGTGCACCCGCAGGTCCTTCAGTTCCAGGAAGCTCATGAGTACCGCACTCTCGGGTCGACGACGGCGTAACCGATGTCCACGACCAGGTTGGCCACGACGATGAAGCACCCGGCGAGCAGCGTCACGCCCATGATCGCGGGCAGGTCCTTGCCGTTGATGGCGACGATCGCGTAGTGCCCGAGGCCGGGCAGCGAGAAAGCGGTTTCCGTGAGCACCGCCCCGCCCAGCAGCAGGCCGAGGTCCAGACCGAAGATGGTCAGGATCGGCGTGAGCGTGGCGCGCAGGCCGTGCTTGAGCACGACGGTCCGCTCCGGCAGTCCCTTGGCGCGGGCGGTGCGGATGAAGTCCTCGCCGAGTGTTTCCAGCATCCCGGCGCGGGTGAGCCGTGCGTAGAGCGCGGCGTAGAGGAACGCGAGGGTGACCCACGGCAGCACGAGCGCCCAGAACCACCGCGCCGGGTTTTCCGCGAGCGGGATGTAGGTGCCCGCGTCGGGGAAGACCGGGAGGGTGTCGCGGAAGAGCGCGAGGCAGATCAGGGCCGTGAAGAACACCGGCAGCGACACCCCGGCCAGTGCCGTGCTCATCGCGGCGCGGTCGAACCACGACCCGCGCCGCAGCGCCGAAAGCACGCCGACGCCGACCCCGGTCACGACCCAGAGCACCGCCGCGCCGAGCCCCAGTGACACCGTCACCGGCAGCGCGTCGGCCATCTGCGGCCACACCGGCAGCTGGTTCTTGAACGAGTAGCCGAAACACGGCGCGGAGCAGTGCACGACCTGGGTACCGGTGTCGTAGTCCTCGCCGGCCACGACGCCCTTGACGAAATGCCAGTACTGCGCGTAGAGCGGCTGGTCGAGCCCGAGCCGCGCCTCGATCTGGTGCAGCACGTCGGGACCGGGGCTCTTGCCGACGAAGTTCGCGGCGAGCTGGTCGGTGGTCTGCCCGGCGAGCCGGGGGACCACGAAGAAGATCCCGAACGTCACCATGCTGACGACGATCAGCAGGACCACGGCCGAGATCAGCCTGCGGACGATGAACGTGATCACGAACGGCGGCGGCGGTGGCCGGCGCGGGACGCCCCGGCCACCGGTGCCTTCACCTGCTTCCGGGGACTACGAGGACTTCTTGCCGAGCTGGGTGTAGTCGTACATGCCGTAGGCCAGTGACACGAAGACGTTCGTCAGGTTCGGCCCCCGGTAGAACAGCGACCTCGCGTACAGCTCGGGCAGGATCACCGCCTGGTCCATCATGATGTGGTCGATCTGCGCGTAGAACCCGTTGCGGGTGGCGGCATCCGTGGCCGCCGCCGCCTGGTCCAGCAGGTGGTTCACCTGCGGGTCGTCGAGCATCTCGATGTTGGAGTTGCCCGCGGACCGGATCGCGCGGCCGTCGGCGATCTGCGACAGGTAGCCGAAACCCTCCGGCCAGTCGGCGGACCAGCCGTAGGTCGCCATGCCGATGTTGTGGTCCTTCATGAACTGCGGCGAGCCCGCGTAGCTCGTCCCGTAGTCGCCGGTCGGGTACTGCAGGATGTCGGTCCTGATGCCGACCTTCGCGAGCGACTGCTGCAGCGCCTGCGCGGTCTGGCCCTCCTTGGGGCGGTCGCCGCGGATCGCGATGTTGAACGAGAACCCGTCCGGCTGACCGCACTTGGCCAGCGCGTCCCTGGCCTTCGCCAGGTCACCGCCCGGCTGCGTCGTCGCCCCGTACAGGTCGTACTTCTGGTAGCCGATCACGCTCGGCGGCAGCACCGTGCTCGCGATGTCGCCGCCGGCCTCCGGGCCGCCGTAGGCGTTCTGGAACAGCGTCTTGTCCGCGGCGTACTCGATCGCCCTGCGGCACTCGACGTTGGGGATCACCTGCGTGTTGATGGGGAAGTACCACTCGAAGCCCGAGGGCGCGGCGTCGGCGTTCTTCTTCGTCGCAGGGTTGTTGAGCACCTTGGCGCGCCCCGCGGTCTGCATGCCGGTGCCGTACGCGTCGACGTCGAGGGAACCGTTGAGCAGCCTGTTGTCCAGGTCGTCACCGGAGACGTTGTAGGTCAGGTTGATCCGGTCCACCGTCTGCTTGACGCTCGGGGTGTCCGACTGCTTCCAGTTGGGGTTCTTCACCAGGCTGAGCCCCGTGCTGGGGTTGAACGAGCCGGGCTCGACCATGTACGGCCCGGACGAGACCGGGGCTGTCTGGTAGTTCGCGCCCGTGTCCTTGGCCTGCGGCACGGGGGCGGTCTGCGGGCTCGTGACGAGGTAGTCGAAGTCGGCGAAGGGCTGCGCCAGGTGGAACACGATCGTCGTGTCGTCGGGGGTCTCGATCGACGCCAGGCCGCCGGGGGACTTGTCCTTGTACGGCCCCTGGTAGCCCGACCCGCCCGCTAGGTACTGCGCGAAGTAGCTCGGCCCGTTGGCCAGCACGTCCTTGGCGAAGTTGCCGCGCTCGACCGCGTACTTGATCTGCGCGGTGGTGACCGGCTCGCCGTCGGAGAGCTTCATGCCGGACCGGATGTGGTAGGTCCAGGTGAGGCCGTTGTCGCTGACCTGCCCGAGCCCCGTCGCGAGGTTCGGGACCAGCTTGAGCCCGTCCGGTCCCGGCGCGGGGTTGTAGGTCAGCAGCGGGCTCGCGTACAGGCGCGAGAAGTTCCACATGAACGCGTAGTAGGTGTTGCCGGGGTCGATCGAGTCCGGGGTGTTGGTCATCCCGAAGTTGAGGGTGCCGCCGGTCGCGTCGGACGCGTTGACGACCGAGGTGTTGGCCGCGTTGTAGCCGGCGCTGCCGCCTCCGCCGCCGCTGCCGCCGCCGCAGGCCGTGAGCAGGCCGAGACCCGTCATGGCCAGTGCCACCGCGGTCAGGTTGCGTCGTTTCATCCGCGCACCACGCTCCTCGTACTCGATGGGATGGGGAAACCGGGAAGAACGGTGCTACCTCGCTCGCGGGTCGAGCGCGTCGCGCAGGCCGTCGCCGAGCAGGTTGAACGCCATGACCGTGACGAAGATGGCGAGCCCGGGGACCAGCACGTACTCGGGGTCGGCGGAGTAGGAGCCGCTGCTGACGGCGTCCGAGAGCATGCCGCCCCAGCTGGGGGCGGGCGGGTGCAGGCCGACGCCGAGGAACGACAGCGCGGCCTCGAACAGGATGTTCGTCGGGATCAGCAGCGTGGTGTAGACCAGGATCGGCGCGAGCAGGTTCGGCAGCAGCTCGCGCCGCAGGATGTAGCCGGTGCGGGCACCCAGGCTCCTGGCCGCGTCGACGAACTCGCGTTCCCGCAGGGACAGCGTCTGGCCGCGCACGATGCGCCCGAGGTAGGGCCAGTTGAAGAAGCCGATCACGAAGATCAGCACGGCGACGTGCAGCGCGTTGCCCGACAGCCCGAACGCCGACTGCTGCACCACGCCCGACAGGGCGATCGCGAACAGCAGCAGGGGGAACGCCAGGAACACGTTCATCAGCCAGCTGATCGCGCTGTCCACCCAGCCGCCCGCGAACCCGGCGACGAGCCCGAGCGTCACGCCGATCACCACGGACAGCAGCGTGGACCCGGCCGCGATGAGCAGTGAGAACTGCGAACCGACCAGCACGCGGGAGAGCAGGTCACGGCCGTTGCCGGGGTCGACGCCGAGGGGGTGGGCCCAGCTGATCCCGCCGAACGCGCCGACCGGGCGGCCGTACGTCGCGTCGATCAGCTCGGGGTGGTAGGTGTCCGGCTGCAGCACGCCGAGGGCGTTGAGCAGCAGCGAAGCGAGCGCGCCGAGAACGAGCAGGACCACGACGATGCCGCCGCCCACCGCCCATTTGTCCCTTTTCAGCCGGACCCAGGCGATCTGCCCCAGTGAACGGCCTTCGATCGCGCGTCCCATTCCGGCCGTGATGGATTCCGGTTGCGCGTCGGTGGGCGGAACATCGAGCGGAGCAGCCATCCGCTTCGGCCCCTTTCCCGGCGTCGTGCCGCAGCTTCCCGGGCGCCCGCCCGAAATCCCGGACAGCCTCTGCCGCCGTGACGGCGAAGGCCAGCCCGCGCCGGGCTTCGAGGCTCAATCGTGACCGGGAACCGGCTGAATTGCCTGAAAGTGCGGGAAAAAGGGGCCGGATGAACCTGGAAAACAGGACTGGACCACGTGTTTCCGTTTCTTGTCGGCGATGTTTCGCCGGGTATCGGCGGTTGTCCGGTTCGCCGGAGCGCGCAGTGTCCGCGACGGGAAGTTTGACAGGCGCCCCCGTCCATCGATGCGTTCCGATCCGGAATGAAACGTTATCGGTGGCGAGCGGTGGTCGTCGAGGCGCCCCAGCAGGTCGCCGTGGCCGATGTGCCGGAGCCGGTTCCCGGTCCCGCGCAGGCATTGGTCGAGGTCGAGGCGATCGGGGTGGGCTATGTGGACGTCATGGCGCTGAAGGTTGAGTACGCGCCCTTTCCCGGTGTCGGTTCGGTGCTCGGCCTGGAGGTCGTCGGCCGCGTGCGGACAGCCGGTTCCGGTGTCCCGCAAGAGTTGGGCGGGAAGCGGGTGCTCGCGCTGCCGGACTTCGGTGGCTACGCCGAACGGGTCGTCGTCGACGCGGCCAAGCTGCTTCCGGTGCCGGACGGCGCCGACCCGGTCGACGTCGTCGCGCTGGGCCTGAACGCGCTGGTCGCCGAGGGTGCGCTGAGCCGGACCGGGGTGGTGCCAGGGGAGCGGGTGCTCATCCGTGGCGCGAGTGGCGGGATAGGCGTGCTCGCCACGCAAATCGCCCACGCCAGGGGCGCCGAGGTCACCGTGGTCACACCGCGGCGGGCCCGGCGGTGGGTGAGCACCTGGCATTGCTGCGTCCCAACGGGCGGTACGTCCTCTGCGGAGGCGCGGGCGGAGCCCCGGGAACCGGCGTGTTCGAGGCGGTGCTGAACGGCTTCCACAACTCACCCGCGCTGTTCGCGTTCAGCCTGAACTCGCTCGCACCCGAGGCCCGCAGGCGGACCTGGGACAGGGTCGTCGCGCTGCTGGCCGAGGGCCGGCTCTCCGCAGTGCTCGACCGGACCTTCCCCCTCGCCGAGGCAGCCGCCGCGCTCCAGCGGGTGGAGCGGGGGAGGTCGTTCGGCAAGGTCGTCCTCCGCCGCGGGTAGGGTGATCCCGGATCGCGGGGGAGAGGATTCGATGGCACGCCACCGGGACGAGCGGATCGACCGATCGGTGCCGGCCGCCGTGATCGCGCTCCTGCGGGAGGCCGGTTACCCGGCGCTGACCATGGAGGCCGTCGCCCAGCGCGCGGGCACCACCAAGCCCGCCATCCGCCGCCGGTGGAAAAGCCTGAAGCACCTGGTGGTCGCGGCCTTGGCGGAGGAACGCGCCTGCGTGGTGGAGATGGACACCGGGTGCACCTACTGCGACCTCGTCGGCCATCTCGAAGCACTCCGGGCCGGGATGGCCGATCCTGCCATGAGCACCGTCCTCCCGGCCCTGACGGCCGAACTCGCGGATGATCCGGAACTGCGCGAGGAATTCCTCGCCGTGGTCTGGGAGCCCCGGCGGGAGGCGTGCGTCTCCTCGCTGCGCAAGGGCCAGGCACGCGGCGACGTCCGTCCCGGTCTGGACCTCGATCTGCTCATCGACCTCTTCGCCGCGCCCGTCGTGTTCCGCGTGCTGTTCGGGCACCGGGAACTCGACCAGCGGTTCGTCCGTGACGTGGTGAGCGGAGTCCTGTCCGGAGTGGGCGTGGCCGGGGAAGGCTCCTGCACCCACGCCGGGTGAGGCGCAGGTCGTCGTTTTGACAGGTCCGGTGCGCTCCTTCAAGATGCCCGTGGAACAGCATTCCATGATTGCTCGGTGCAGCTGGGAGGACGGGCGCGACCGTGGAACCGACTCTCTTCGCGGTGCTCGCGGTCGTCAGCATCGCGGTGGTCGCGGCGTTCTCCGAGCGGCTCAAGCTCGCCGCGCCGTTGAGCCTGGTGGTGGTCGGCATCGGCGCGAGTTTCCTGCCCGGTGTCCCGCACCCCGCGATCGCACCCGAGCTGATCCTCGCGGGAGTGCTGCCGCCGTTGCTGTATTCGGCCGCCGTCAACATGCCGGTCGTCGACTTCCGGCGCAACATCCGCCCGATCGGGGGCCTGGCCGTCCTCCTCGTGGTGATGTCCACGCTCGGCGCGGGCTGGCTCTTCCACTGGCTGATCCCGGGGATCGGCTGGCCCGCCGCGTTCGCGCTGGGCGCGGTGATCAGCCCCACCGACGCGGTCGCGGCGAGTTCGGTGGGGCGGCGGCTCGGCCTGCCGCCGCGGCTGCTCACCGTGCTGGAAGGCGAGGGACTGGTCAACGACGCATCGGCACTGGTGCTGCTGCGTTCGGCCGTGGCGGCCGTGGCCGGTTCGGTGTCCGTCTGGGGCATCGTCGGGGAGTTCGGCTACGCGGTCGTGCTCGCGGTCGGGATCGGGCTGGCAGTCGGCGTCGTGAACGTCCGCGTCCGCGCGCTGCTGAACAACGACGTGCTCAACACGGCGATCTCCTTCGTGGTGCCTTTCGTCGCGTTCCTGCCCGCTGAGGAGCTGAACGCTTCCGGTGTCCTGGCGGTCGTCGTCGCCGGCCTGGTGACGGGTCACCTCGGGCCGCGCCACGTGCGCGCGACGGACCGCATCGCCGAGGCCACCAACTGGCGCACGGTGGCGTTCCTCCTGGAGAGCGGGATGTTCCTGCTCATGGGCCTGAGCGTGCAGACGCTGCTCGACGAGGTACACGACGACGGCACCGGCGTCGCCCGCGCGCTCCTGATCGGGCTGGCGGCCTCGGCGGTCGTCATCCTGATACGCGTCGTCTTCGTCGCGCCGCTCATCGCCGGACTGCACCGCGAGCAACGGAAAGCGGCGCGCCTCAAGCCCCGCGTGGAAACGGCGCAGGCGGCGCTGCAGGGCGACGAACCGGACAGCGGGGTCGGGGCGCGACTGCGCCGGTTGTCGCCCCGGCGGCTGCGCCGGTTCCGGGAGCGGCTGGACCGGATGGCCGCCGACATCGAGTTCCGCCTCACCGAGACGCTGGGCTGGCGCGGTGGGGTGGTGCTCGGCTGGGCCGGGATGCGGGGCGCGATCACCCTCGCCGCCGCGCAGACCCTCCCGGCGGCCACCCCCGGCCGCGCCCAGCTCGTCCTGATCGCCTACGTCGTGGCGATCACGACCCTGCTGGCGCAGGGCCTGACGCTGCCGGCGGTCATCCGGGCGGCACGGGTGCCCCGGGAGGACCCGTGGCGGCTGCGCACCGAGTACGTCCGCCTCATGGGCACGCTCGCGGGGGTGGCGGAGTCAATTTTGGACGACCCGGAGCTGGAGGACGCCGACGGGACGCCGTTCGCCGGACGAGTCCTCGACCAGGTCCGTTCGGACACGCGCCTTCCCGCCGAGGCCACGACCGGCCCGCCTTCCCAGGAACAGATCGAGATCGCGCACCAGTACCTGCGGCTGCGGTTGCGCGTCCTGGCCGAACAGGCCGAGCGCCTCCAGCAGGCCAGGGCCAGCGGTGAGTACAGCTCCGCCGCCCTCAGCCGCGCCCAGACCGCTCTCGACGTGGAGACCGCGCGCTTCGAACAACTGGGGCAGGCGGAGCGCGGCTGACCGCGTCCGGGGACATCACCGCCCGCGGCCTGTGCACGGAAGGTCGCGTGCCCGATAGTCCCTGTCTTCGATCCCGCCTGGCCGGGCTCCCCGGGCACGGGCCCCGAGCCTGCTTCACTGTGGTGCGCCGCAACACAGGAACAGGAGTGCACCACCATGAGCGAGTTCGACATCCCCGGTACGGAGGTCCTGCGTGCCCGGCAGGAGGTGGTCCTGAACCACTTCCGCGACGAGGTCGCCCAGGACTGGGACGCCACGCTGTCGACGTTCCCGCACCCGCACTACGAGATCGTCCCGACCATGACGGTGCACGACGGGGACTCCGCCGTCCGCGGGTACTACCAAGACACGCGGCGGGCGTTCCCCGACCAGCACCACGAGCTGATCTCGCTGCGCCACAGCGAGGACGCGGTCGTGGTGGAGTTCTGGCTGATCGGCACCCACTTCGGCCCGTTCGGGAAGCTGCCGCCGACCGGTTCGGAGTTCCGCGTCCGGATGACCGCGTACTTCATCTTCGACGCCGACGAGAACCTCTCCTGCGAACGGGTCTACTTCGACTCGCTGTCGATGCTGAAGCAGCTCATCGGCGGCGTGGACAAGAAGAACCCGAAGAACTGGCCGTTGCTGGTGAAACTCGTGCGGGGCCTGCTGTCCATGTCCGCGGAGGCGCCGGACGAGCGGCTGCTGCGCACCGCCGAGCCGGTTCTGCAGAGCTGACGGGGAGCGGCTCAGGCGACGAACTCCATCGCCGGGTAACGCCGTGAAGGCCCGCCCAGCAGGTGGTCGTCCCGCCCGAGCAGCCACCGGTCGAAGAACGACGCCACGTAGGCGCGTTGCGTCCGCACGCTGGTCGCCGGGTCGAGGGTGCCCAGCCCGACGCCCAGTTGCGGCAGCAACGCCGCGGCGTCCGTGAAGGACGCGTGTTCGGCACCGCGGAGCCTCAGCTGCCTGGCCCAGCCGCGCGTCGCGGCGAGGAAGGCCGTCCAGCCGGGACCCGTGTCGGTCTCGCCGTCCTTGCCGACCAGCAGGAACGGCCGTCCCAGACCCTGCGCGGCGGGCGGCATCAGGCTGCCGTCGAGGTAGGTCAGGTTGCCGTCCAGGTTCACCCCCGCCACCACCCGCGGATCGGCGGCCATCGTCAGCGCGGCCGCCGAACCACCCATCGAATGGCCGAACATGCCGACGCGGCGCACGTCGAACCCGCGGGCGGCCAGCTCGTCCAGCACGAACCGCGTGTCGGCCACGCGCACGGCGAGTGCCTTGCGCACGAAGGTGTCCGGGTCACCGGGGTCGACCATGGTGCGCACGGAACCGTCGGGGAACTGCACCTCCGGGGACTCCCACGTGTGGTCGAGGCTCACCACCACGTAACCCCGGCTCGCCAGGTCCTCGGCCGCCGCGGTGGCCCACGTCCGCGGCTCTCCCAGCCCGGGCGAGTACACGATCACCGGCCGGTCACCGGGCACCGGCACCGCGCCGCCGTACGAGCCGGTTCGCACGCCCGCCCAGTCCGCACCGGCGGGCACACCGAGCCCGAGCAGGCCGTTCGCCGTCACCGCGGCGAAGTGCGCCGCAGCGCCCGGCAGCATGTACGGCATCCGCTCGTGCCCGGACCGCGCGGGCCGGTGCACGCTCACCATCAGCTCCCGGACCCCGCCCCGCCACGGGTCCGGCCGTGACGCGTCCACCAGGTGCAGGTCGGTGCGGCCGACCGGGTGTCGCCCGCTGGGCGCGGGCAGCGCGAGCCGCTGGGCGGCCGAGGCCGGCAGGGCCGTCGAGGCGAGCAGGACGGTCGTGGCCAGCAGGAAGGATCTCCGGAGCATGGTGATCAAGTTAGTGACCGAGAACGCCCGGCGTCGTCAGGGAAATCCCGGAGGCCGTCCCCGGTTCGCGGCCGCTCAGCTCTCCGGGGCGCCGATCGCGCGCAGGTGGTCGATGGTGGCCTTCTTGCCCCGTTCGATGTGGTCGAGCATCGCGGCGGCCGCGGCGTCGGGCTGGTGCTCGCGCAGCGCGTCGGTGACCACCTGGTGGTCGAGCACCGAACGGTGGCGCCGGTGGATGAACCAGATCGCCTGGTACGGCACGCCCGTCCAGAGCCGGTCGATGAACTCGTCGAGGAAGGCCGAGTGCGCCGCCTCGTACACGGCGCGGTGCCACAGGGCGTTGAGGTCCACGACCACGCCCTGCTCGCCGTCCTCCTTCTCCGCCGCGGCGCGGAACTCCGCGTGCAGGCCCTGGATCTCCTCCAGCTCCCGGTCGGTGGCCCGCTCGGCGGCGAGCCTGGTGGCCAGCGGTTCGAGGGTCTCGCGGAGCAGGTAGATCTCCTCGGCGCGGGGGATCGAGTACCGGGTCACCACGTGGCCGTGGTGGGGCCGGTACTCGACGAGACCGTGTGCCTGGAGCATGCGGAGCGCCTCGCGGATGGGCGTGAGGCTCATCTGCAACCCGTCCGACAGGCTCTGCAGCGTCAGCTTGGCCCCGCCCGGCAACGTCCCGCGTTCGATCTGCCACCTGATCGCGTTGAAGGCCTCCTCGGCCTTCGTCACCGAGCCCCGCTCCCGTTTCCCCGCCATCGGACCCCTTCCTGGTTCCCTCAGCAGGACAGTACCGAGACCGGCGTCGGGGCCGGCCTGCCGGAGAGCACCGCGACCACGTTCTCGACCGCGAGCTCAGCCATCCGGGTGCGGGTTTCGACGGTCGCCGAGCCGAGGTGCGGGGCCAGCACGACGTTGCCGAGGGTGCGCAGCCGCTCGTGGACCTCGGGTTCGTGCTCGTAGACGTCCAGGCCCGCGCCCGCGATGCGGCCTTCGGAAAGCGCTTCCGCGAGCGCCGCCTCGTCGACGATCGGCCCCCGCGCGGTGTTGATCAGGAACGCCTCGCGCTTCATCGCCCGCAGGGCGCCCGCGTCGATCAGGTGCCGGGTTTCGGTGGTCAGCGGGCAGTGCAGTGACACGACGTCCGAGGTGGCCAGCAGCTCGTCGAGGGGAACCGCTTCCGTGCCGGGGGTGGGCCGTCGCGAATGGTGGACCACCCGCATGCCGAAGGCCGCGGCGCGCGTGGCGACGGCCTTGCCGATGTGCCCGTAGCCGATGATCCCGAGCTGCTTGCCCTGGAGCCCCGTGCCGAGCATGAACGAGATGTCCCACGACCACGCCGCGCCCGACCGGATGAGCCGGTCGCCCTCGGCCACCCGCCGCGTGACCGCGAGCAGCAGGGCCATGGTCAGGTCGGCGGTCGCGTCCACCAGCACGCCCGGGGTGTTGGTCGCGACGACACCCCGGCGGGCGAGGGCGGGCACGTCGACGTTGTCGTAGCCGACGGCGGTGTTCGCGACGATCCGCAGACCGCTTCCCGCCGCGTCGAGCACGCTGTCGTCGATGCGGTCGGAGAGCATGCTGATCACGGCGTCGGCGCCCCGCACCGCCTCGCGCAGCTCGCCGGGTGTCAGTGGCCGGTCGTGCGGCGAGACCCAGACGGACCCGGCGGCGCGCAGCGGTTCCAGCGTTTTCGCCGGCAGCGCGCGGGTGACGACGATCCGGGGCGGCGCGGTCATGGCCGCCCCCGCTCGGCGAGCAGCGCGCGGGCGCGCCGCGCGATCGGGTAGTCGACGAACTCGCCGTCGTCGAGCTGGATCGACGAGACGCCGTCCGCTTCGGCCGCGCGGAAGGCCTCGTCGACCCGGCGTGCCCAGCGCAGCTCCTCCTCGGTCGGCGCGAACGCCGCCGCGACGGCGGGGATCTGCCGGGGGTGCAGCACCTGCTTGCCGCCGAAGCCCAGCGAGCGCGCGTGCGCGGCGGAGGTGGCGAGCCCCTCGTCGTCGGACAGGTCGAGGTGCGGCCCGTCGATCGGGCGCGGCAGCCCCGCCGCGGCCGCCGCGAGCACCAGCTGGGAGCGTGCGACGAACAGCTCCTGCCCGCCCGCGGTCGGCGTGACACCGAGTTCGCGGGAGAGGTCCGCGGGACCGAACGCGAGCGTCCGCACCCGTTCGGCAGCGGCCAGCTCGCGCACCGCGAAGATGCCCGCGGCCGTCTCGACGAGTGGCACGATCCCCGTGCTGCCCGGTTCCCGGTGCGCGTGCCGCTCGGCGCGTTCGAGCAGGGCGGCGACCGCACGCACGTCGTCAGGACCGGAGCACATCGGGACGATCACGAGGTCGATGCGCGAGAGCACCGGCTCGAGCGCCTCGACGTCCGCCTCGGCGAGCCCGCTGGCCACGCCGTTGATCCGCACCGTGACGAGCGGGCCGCCGGAGGGCAGCGCGCCGAGCGCGGTCACGGCGCTGGCGCGCGCGGTTTCCTTGCGGGACAAGGCAACCGCGTCTTCCAGGTCGACCGCGATGGCCTCGGCACCCGCCGCCGCGGCCTTGGGGATCCGGTCCGGCCGGTCGCCGGGGACGAACAGCAGCGTGCGTGGTGTCGTCGTGAGGTCCACCGGCGCTCAGCCCTCGTACCAGTTCGGCAGCTCGTCCTGTATGTCCACCCACACCGACTTGACCCGGGTGTAGTGCTCCATCACCTGCAGCCCACCCTCCCGGCCGTAGCCGGACTGCTTGTAGCCGCCGAAGGGGACGAGGTGGTTGATGGTCCGGGTGGTGTTGATCCAGATCAGCCCCGCCTCGATCCCCGCGGCCACCCGGTGCGCCCTGGCGATGTCCCGCGTCCACACCGATCCGGCGAGCCCGTACTCGGTGTCGTTCGCCTTCGCGAGGGCGTCGGCCTCGTCGGTGAAGGTGAGCACGCCGGTGACCGGGCCGAAGATCTCCTCCCGCATCATCCGCATCGTGTTGTCGACGCCGTCGAGCACGGTCGGCGTGAAGTAGTAGCCGTCCGCGAGCGCCGGGTCGGCGGGACGGGTGCCGCCGCAGACGAGCGTCGCGCCCTCCTGCGTGCCGCTGTCGACGTAGCCCGCGATCTTTTCCCGGTGCTGCGCCGAGATCTGCGCGCCCATCTGCGTCGAGTCCGCCAGCGGGTCCCCGACGCGGATGCGCCGCGCGAGCGCGGTGAAGCGGTCGAGGAACTCGTCGTGCACGGAGTCCTGGACGAGGATCCGGGACGCCGCCTGGCAGGTCTGGCCGGCGGCGGAGAAGATGCCGTACGCCGTGCGGTGCACCGCGGCGTCGAGGTCGGCGTCCGCGAAGATCACCGTGGGGGACTTCCCGCCGAGCTCGAACGTCACCAGCTTGAGGTCGTTCGCGGCGGTGGCGGCGATCTGCCTGCCCACCTCGGTGGACCCGGTGAACGCGATCTTGTCGACCCCCGGGTGGGCGACCAGCGCGGCACCCGCCGCTTCACCGAACCCGGTCACCACGTTGAACACGCCGTCCGGCAACCCGGCTTCGGCGATCAGCTCGGCGAAGGCGATGGACGACACCGAGGTCTCCTCGGCGGGTTTGAGCACGATGGTGTTCCCGCCGGCGAGCGCCGGGCTGAGCTTCCACGCGAGCATGAGCAGCGGCGAGTTCCACGGCACGATGGCCCCGACCACGCCGACGGGTTCCCGCCGCGTGTAGCTGAAGACCGTGGCGGCCTGCGGGTGCGTCTCCCCGAGCACCGTCTGGCACACGCCCGCGAAGTACTCGAAGTAGCGCACGATCGCGTCGATCTCGGCACGCACCTCGCGCAACGGCTTGCCGTTGTCGCGGGACTCGATGACGGCGAGGTCGTCCCGGTGCCGGTCGACGATCGCCGCGATGCGGATCAGGAAGCGTGCCCGGTCGGCCGCGCTCACCCGCGACCAGGCGCCGGTCAGCGCCCGGCGGGCCGCGGTCACCGCACGGTCCACGTCCTCGGCGGACGAGCGGGGCAGGGTGGCCCAGACCTTGCCGTTGCGGGGTTCGTAGGAATCGAACGTGCCGCCGTCGGCGGCCTCGGCCCACTGCCCGCCCACGAACATGCGCAGCGCCACCGGCGCGCCGTGGTCGGTGTCGGCGAGGGTGCCGACGAGGTCGGTTCCGGGCTTCACGTGGTCTTGCACGGTCATCGTTGGTCTTTCTCCGGGAAGGTGGGGGTGGTCAGGGCAGCAGGACCGGTTTGATCTCCTGGAAGGCCTGCATCCGGGTGATCACGGCGTTGACGTCTTCGAGCGGGTACCGGCCGCTGATCAGCCGGTCGAACGGCAGGCGGCGCGCGTAGCGGTCCAGGACCGTGAGCGCCTTGTGGTAGTGCGAAACGTCGCCCGAGAACGAGCCGATCACGGTGAGGTTCTTCTTGGTGATCGTGCCCGGCGCGATCGTGGTGGTGCCCGCGCCGAGCTGGCCGACCACGACGTAGCGCCCGCCGGGCGCGGCCAGGTCGACGCCCTCGGCGAACGCCGCCGGGTGCCCGGAGAACTCGGCCACGAGGTCCGCGCCGCGGCCGTCCGTGGCTTCGTGCACCCTGGCCAGCCGTTCGGCGGGATCGGGGGTGTCCTCCAGCGAGATCACCTCGTCGGCGCCGAACGCCGCGGCGAGTTCGAGGCGGGCGGCCGGTGCGCCGACCGTGACGACCCGGCCGGCGCCCGCCTGCGCGAACAGCCCGGTGGCGAGGATGCCGAGCGGCCCGGCGCCCTGGACCACCACGGTGTGCTCCGGTCCCACGCGGCCGGCCTGCTCGACCGCGTTGACCACCGAGCGCAGGGCGCAGCTGGCCATGCTCGCCAGCGCGTCCGGAACCGTGTCAGGGACGCGGACGCGGCCCGCGCCGGGGAGGACGTAGGCGTGCTGGGCGAAGCCGCCCATCAGGTAAGGCCAGTCCTGCAGCGAGACGTGGCCGTAGGCCTTCCGGTTGAGGCACATCGCGGGCCGTTTGGCGGTGCACATCCGGCACCGCCCGCAGAAGGCGTGCGTCCAGATCACCCGGTCCCCGATCCGCAGCCGCTGCCCGACCGAGTCGTGGTCCGCGCCCTCGCCGATGGCGACGATCCGGCCGACCATCTCGTGCCCGAGGATCAGCGGCAGCCGGATGTCCAGCGCCAGCGAGCCTTCCCAGCAGTGCACGTCCGTCCCGCACAGCGAGCACGCCACGACCTCGACCAGCAGGCCGCCGGCCTCGACCGACGGCGGTACCGGGACCTCCTCGATCGTGATCGGCTCACCGAACGCGCGGACCACGGCCGCGCGGGTGTGCTCGGGGATGACGCCGGTACCGGTCATGCTCGGATCTCCTTGTCGAGGTCGGTGGGGGAGGTGCTCGTGGCGGGGGCGGGGGTCCGCGTGCGGACCTGGCCCCAGATCCCGACCACGAGCAGGGTCAGCAGGCACAGGCCGACGATGTAGACGGCGACCGGCCACGGTTCGCCGTGGGCGCGCAACATGAGCGCGGACGCGATGAGCGGGGTGAACCCGCCGATCAGCGCGGCACCGAGCTGGTAGCCGAGCGAGGCGCCGCTGTAGCGGACCCGCGCGTCGAACAGCTCGGAGAAGTACAGGGTCTGCGCGCCGTACATGGAGGCGTGGCCGATCGCCAGTCCCGCGATCAGCGCGAGCCACAGCGCGGCCGCGGACCCGGTGCCGGCGAGCCAGAAGAACGGGAACGCGAAGACCGCCATGAACGCCGCGCCGAATGCGTAGACCGGCCGCCGCCCGAGCCGGTCGGCCAGGACCCCGAACACGCCGACCGTGGCGATCGAGACGAGGCTGGCGACCAGCACCCCGTTGAGCGCGACTCCCTGTCCGGGCCCCGAATCCCGGTTGGCCAGCGTCAGCGCGAAGACGGTGATCAGGTAGAACGTGCCGGTCTCGGCGGCCTTGGCGCCGAAGGTGACGAAGACACCCCGCCCGTTCGTGCGCAGCGCCTCGACGATCGGGACCCTGGCCGTCTCGCGGCTGCTCACCGTCTTCTCGAACTCGGGGGATTCGGTGATCGAGCGGCGCAGGTAGATCCCGACGATCACGAGCACGAACCCCAGCAGGAACGGGATCCGCCAGCCCCACGAGTGGAACGCCGCGTCGGGCAGCAGCATGAAGCCGCCGAGGACGAGGTTGGACACGACGATCCCCGCGTACACCCCCATCTGCGGCCAGGTGCCGTAGAAGGCGCGGCGCCCGCGCGGGGCGTGCTCGATGGTCATGATCGCCGCGCCGCCCCATTCGCCGCCGTGTGCCAGGCCCTGCAGCACCCGCAGGGCGACCAGGAGCAGCGGGGCGCCGGTGCCGATCGACTCGTAGGTGGGCAGCAGGCCGACCCCGACCGTCGAGGCGCCCATCAGCGCGAGGGTCGCGATGAGCACGGACTTGCGGCCGACGCGGTCGCCGAAGTGCCCGGCGATGATGCCGCCGAGCGGACGGGCGACGAAGCCCACCCCGAACGTCGCCAGCGCCAGCAGCGTGCCCACCGCCGGATCGCTGCTGTGGAAGAACAGCTTGCCGAAGATCGTCGCGGACAGCGCGCCGTAGAGGTAGAAGTCGTAGTACTCGAGCATCGTGCCGACGCTGCTGGCCAGTGCGACACGCCGGATCAGCCGCGGATCCGGGGGAGTGGACGTGGACATGGTGGCAGGTCCTCTCGTCGTTGAGATGGGGGCCGCGCGGGGTTCAGCCCGCGCGCAGGGAACCGGTGTCCGGAGTGGACGCTGTGGGCTCGGAGTCCTTTGTGGACCGCTCGCCGGTCGGGCCGACCACGCCGTCGGCCACGAGGCGCTCGAGCTCCTCACGTGAGCAGCCCAGCAGGTCGCGCAGGATCTCTTCGTTGTGCTCGCCCAGCGCGGGGCCCGTGCCGCGGATGCGGCCCGGGGTGCGGGTGAGGTTCGCGATGAGCCCCTGCATGCGCAGCGGTCCCAGGCTCGGGTGCTCGACGGTGGTGGTGCTGCCGCGCTCGGCGAAGTGCGGGTCCGCGGCGATGTCGTCGATCGAGTACACCGGGCCGACGGTGGCGCCCAGCTCCTCGAACGTCGCGAGCACCTCGTCGTTGTCCCGTGCCGCGACCCAGGCCGCGATCGCCTCGTCGATCTCGTCGCGGTGCGCGAACCGGCCGGTGATGTCCGCGAACCACGGCGCGTCGGCGAGGTCGGCCCGCTCGACCGCGCACAGGATGCGCCGCGCCGTGGCCGTGGTGGCCCCGGAGAGCGCGACCCAGCGCCCGTCACGGGTCTGGTAGCAGCCACGCGGGACGTTGAAGTCGGTGCGGCTGCCCTGGCGGCCGGGCACCAGGCCGAGCTGGTCGTAGGCGGACAGCTGCGCGCCGAGGATCCAGAACAGCGGCTCGTAGATGGACAGGTCGACGACCTGGCCCTCCCCGGTGCGTTCCGCGTGGCGCAACGCCGTCATGGTGGCGAACGCACCGGCGAGCGCCGCGATGCCGTCCGCCAGTGGCCATTGCGGGAGCACCGGGGGACCGTCCTCGGGTCCGTTGGTGGCGGCGAACCCGGACATCGCCTCCGCGAGGGTGCCGAACCCGGGCCGCGTGCGGTACGGGCCGGTCTGGCCGAAGCCGGACACCCGGACGACGACGAGGCGCGGGTTGACGCGCAGCAGGTCCTCCGGGTCGAGCCCCCACCGTTCGAGCGTGCCCGGCCGGAAGTTCTCGACGAACACGTCGGTCTCGGACAGCAGCCGGCGCAGCAGGTCCGCACCGCGGGGATCGGACAGGGCGAGCGTGATGTCCCGCTTGTTGCGGCCCACGAGCGCCCACCACAACGATTCTCCGTCCTTGTGCCAGGCCCAGGAGCGCAGGCCGTCGCCACGGGGGTGCTCGACCTTGACCACGTCGGCGCCGAAGTCGCCGAGCAGCGTCGCGATCATCGGCCCGGCGTAGATCGTCGCGGCGTCGACCACGCGCACTCCGGTCAGCGGGAGCCGGCGGGAAGAGATCGTGTCAAACATTTGATAAAATCTAGCCGACGCGCTCGCCGGTTGGCAACCACCGGTGGATCTTGGCGGGGAAGTCCGGTTTGGCGGAGGAGCGGTCAGCGGTCCGGCAGGTCCAGCAGGTCGAGGAACGCGGTCGCCGCCGGGGTGCGCCCGGCGCCGCTCCAGATGAGGTACTCGACGCGCACGGGCGCGTCGGTGATCTCGATGGTCGCCACCCCGGTCAGCTGGGGGACGTAGGCCGCGGGCAGCAACGCGATCGCCAGCCCCTTCCGCACGAGCCGGGCCATCATGAAGTCCGCGGTGGTGACCTCGAACGCGACCTCGCGGCTCAGCCCCGCGGCGGCGAACGCCTCGTCGGACTGCGCGCGCGCCGGAGTGTGCGGTGGCAGGTCGATGAAGGTCTCGGTGGAGAGCCGGGCGAGGTTGACGGCCGGTTCGCCCGCCAGCGGGTGGTCGGGGGCGACGACGGCGACCAGCCGGTCCCGGGCGAGTTCACGGGCGTTGACCCCCGCCGGTCGCGCGGTGGTGGGCAACCCGAGGAAGGCGACCTCGATCCTGCCCTGCCTGACCTGCTCGGTGAGTTCTTCGCTGCCCCCGACCCGGATGTTCAGCTGGACCTGCGGATACCGCGCGCGGAACCGGCTCAGCGCGTCCGGGATGTCGACGGCGGCCACGGTGGGGATGAGGCCGAGGGCGAGTCTGCCGCGCACCTCGCCGGTCACCGCCGCGACGTCGGCGACCGCCCGCTCCGCGGCGTTGAGGCTCTCGCGGGCCGCGGCAACGAACGCCTGCCCGGCCGGGGTGATGCGCACGTGGCGGCTGGTGCGGTCGAACAGCCGCGCGCCCAGTTCCCGTTCGAGGGCGGCGATCTGGCGGCTCAGCGCCGACTGGACGACCAGGCACCGCTCCGCGGCGCGGGTGAAGCTGTTCGTCTCGGCGACGGCGAGGACGTAACGCATCTGCTGGAGCTCCATGAAGCAATGATCTCCCGGCATCGCTGAAGTGACAACAATGCGTTGGACTCATCGCTGTCCCGCCTCGAAACTCGGTTCGTGAGTTTTTCAAGGACATCCACTGTCAGTACTGGACCGCGTTCGCAGTTCCGGGCGTGGCTGGGCGTCGCGGCCATCACCGCGAGCTTGTTCGTCTTCGTCACCACCGAGTTGATGCCCGTGGGGCTGCTCACCCCGCTCAGCGCGGGACTGTCCGTCTCCGTCGGCGTCGCGGGCATGATGGTGACGCTGTACGGCATCTCGGCGGGCGCCGGGGTGCCGTTCCTGGTCGCGTGGAGCCGCACGGTCAACCGCCGTGCGCTTCTCGCCACGCTGCTGGCGGTCATGGCGGCCGGGAACCTCGTCACCGCCGTGTCGCCGAACTTCCCGGTCGTCCTGGCCGCCCGGCTCGTCACCGGGTTCGCGCACGGCGTGTTCTGGGCGATCGGCGTCGCCATGGCGATGCGGCTCGTGCCCGGCGAGAAGGCGAGCAAGGCGGCCGCCGTCGTGCTTTCCGGCATGTCGATCGCCACGGTCGTGGGCATGCCGCTGGGCACGTTCATCGAAAGCCTCACCGGCTGGCGCGCCACGTTCCTCATCTGGAGCGGCCTGAGCGTGGCGGTGTTCCTCGCCGTCGTGCTCACGCTCCCGTCGCTGCCGTCCCAGAGCGCCATCCCGGTGCGGGAGGTGTTCGCGCTGCCGATCCGCAACGGGCGGCTGCGCGGCGTGATGACCACGGTGGCGCTGTACGTGCTCGGGCACTTCGGCGCGTACACGTTCATCCGCCCGTTCATGGAGCAGCGCGCCGGGGCGTCGGCGGCGTGGGTGACCGGGCTGCTGATCGTCTTCGGGATCGGCGGCGCGCTCGGCAACTTCGCCGCCGGGCACACGGCCGGCAGGAACCCGCGCGCGACGTTCGTCGTCGCCTGCACCGGGCTCGTCGCCTCGCTGCTGCTGCTCCTGGTGGCCGGCGGCAGCCTGGCGGGCCTGGCGGTCGCCGTGGTGCTGTGGGGGACGTCGTTCGGCGCCGCCAACCTCTGCCAGGTGAACATGATGCTCGCCGCCGCCCCGGACACCTTCGAGGCCGCGATGTCGCTGAACACCATGGGCTACAACATCTCGATCGCACTCGGCGCGTTGCTCGGCGGGCTGTTCGCGGGCGGCTTCGGGCCCGCCGGCGCGGTCTGGTTCGGCGTCGCGTTGACGGTGACCGCACTGCTCACCGCCTTCGGCAAGCGCCGCGGTGCCGGGCCAGCCTGAAACGGCACGGGCGCCGCGCCCCACGTACGCGGCGCCCGTGACCCGGCCCTACGCCAGGCAGCTCAACGGCTTGCCGCCGTTGAGGGTCACCATGTCCGCCAGTGCGGCGGCCACGTCGACCGTGCCTCCGGTGAGGTCGGCGTACGCGCGGTGCAGGTTGCCGGCGAGCCGTTCGGTGTCGGTGAGCTCACCGAACCGGCCGAGGTCGGCCTGGCGCGCGACGTCGAGCGGTGCCTCGCCCGCCGCCACGCCCTGTTCCGCCAGTGCCAGCACGAAATCCAGGTACGCCAGCACGTCGTCGATCACCTCCGGCCCGCACACGTCGCCGTGGCCGGGCACGATGGTGGTGGCGGGGATGTCCTTGAGCCCGGCCACCACCTCTCGCGCGCCCGTCACGGACCCGGCGAGCAGGAACGGGGTGCCGCCGTTGAACAGCAGGTCGCCCGCGAAGAGCGTGCTGCGCTCGGGGATCCACACGACGCTGTCGTTGCTGGAATGCGCCGGGCGGCCGACGTGCCGGATCTCGCAGCGGAGGTCGTCGACGTGGAGCGTGACCCCGTCGGCGTAGGTGAGGAATGGTGGCGCCAGCTCCAGCTCGCCCCAGTGCACGTCCGTCCACGTGCCGCTGCGTACGAGCGCGCTCGTGCCCGGCCGGCCCTCCGCGAGCATCTCCTCCCGGCACCGCTCGTGCGCGACGATCACGGCTTCGCCGAACAGCGCGTTGCCGTGCGTGTGGTCGCCGTGGTGGTGCGTGTTGACCAGCGTGCGCACGGGGTTGGGGCTCACCCGCGAGATGGCCTCGCGGAAGGCACGGGTGCGGGCCTCCGTGGCGCAGCTGTCGATCGCCGCCACCCGGGTGCTGCCGACGAGGAAGCCGGTGTTGTTGATCCACCACGTCCCGTCGGGCTGGATGTAGGCGAAGACGCCGTCGGCGACCTCACGGACGGCCGGGGCACCCAGGTCACGCTGTTCGGTGAGCGAGGAGCTCATGAGAATCCCTCCAGTTCGGCGATGCGGCGGAACACCTCGCGGGTGTCCACGCGCTCCATCGCGGGGTCGAGTTCGTAGTAGACGGCCAGCACGTTCTGCGCGAGCCTGCCCCGCTCGTCGAGCGCGGCGTACCGGCCGAGCGTGATGTCCCGCATCGCGTCCTCGGGGGTCATGCCCTTCCGGTGCCGCTCGGCGGCCTCGTCCCGCACCCATTCGAGGTAGCCGCGGACCTGGCGCACCCCGTCCTTGGTGGTCACCGGGCCGTGGCCGGGCACGATGAACTCCACGTCCATCGCCAGCATCGCGTCGCACGCCGCGATCCAGTTCGACACCGGCCCGGCCCAGGTGATCGGGGTGCCGCCGATGAACAACAGGTCGCCCGCGTACAGCACCCCCTCGTCCGGCACGAGCACGACGCTGTCGCCCGCGGTGTGGGCGGGGCCGAGGCAGTGCACCTCCACCGCCGTGCCGCCGACCTCCAGCCGCAGGCTGCCGGTGAACGTCCGCGTCGCGAACGTGGGCGTGATCGACCCGAAGTCGAAGGGCTCGAAGATGTGCCGGGCGAAGCGGCCCGCCGCCCCCTCCTGGCCCAGCAGCCCGCGGATGAGCTCCGGCCCGTTCGTGCGCATCTCCTCGGCGGTGGGCGCCGACGCGATGATCTCCGCCTCCGCGACCAGCTGGTTGCCGAACCAGTGGTCACCGTTCGCGTGCGTGTTGACCACTGTGGACAGTGGGTTCCGGGCGAGCGGGCCGGCGAGGCCGTCGAGCATCTCGCGGGTCATCGGCACGTCGAACAGGGTGTCCACGAGGAGCGACTCGCCTTCACCGGTGATCAGCCCGGCGTTGCTCCACCCCCACGTCCCGTCCGGCACGAGCCACGCCGCGCAGTGCCGGGTGATCCGGTGCAGGCCCTTGGTGTACGGGATGTCCCGCGCCACGCGGGGAAGTCCGGTCTTCACAGCGCCTCCGCCACGTCGGCCGCCGGGGCGGGGGTGGTTTCGATCGCGGGCCGGGCGGGGTTGCGGCCGAACATGCCGACCAGTCCGCACACCAGCGAGATCCCGGCGAGCGCGACCCAGCCGGTGGTGAACCCGGCGGCGGGCACGATGTGCCCGAAGGCGATGGGCACGAAGAACCCGCCCACCCCGGCGAGGGTGAGCATCAGGCCCGTCGCGGTGCCGATGTACTCGTGCTTGATCCGCGACACCCGCGCGGGCACGGCGGACCACGCGGCGAACCCGAAGATCACCGACGCGCCCAGCCCGATGCCCAGCACCCACAGCGCACCCGTGGGCACGAACGGGATCAGCACGAGGAACACCGCGGACACCACGAGCGACCCGACGACGATCGCGCGCAGGTTGCGGCTGCGGTCGGCGAGCAGGCCGCCGACGACGCTGCCGGGGATGCCCGCCAGTGCGATGAGGGCGGACAGCAGACCGCCGAGGGACGCCGGGAACTGCCGTTCCTGCGTCGCGTACTCCGTGAAGACCTGGGAGGCGGTGAAGTACGCGCCGTAGCCGCCCATCAGCGCGACCCCGTAGATCCACAGGTCCCGGCTCGCGACGGCCGCCCGCAGCGCCGGGCCCTCGAACCGCGTCCCGGCCAGCGCGGGCAGGCCCGCCGGGGTGTGGAACCAGATCGCCGTGGCGAGCGCGACCAGCAGCTCGAACACCCCGGCGATGACCAGCGACAGGTGCCAGCCGGTGGCGTGCTGCAGGTAGATCCAGACGTACAGCGCGAACGCCGCGCCCGCGCTGAACGCCGCGCCACCGGACAGCCCGAGCGCGAGGGTGACCGGCCCCTGCTGGAACCACACGATGACGGCCGCGAACGCGACCGCGATGAAGATCGACCCGCCGATTCCGCTGAGGGTGCGGAAGACAGCCAGCGCGGTGTACGAATAGGACAGTCCGGAAAGGACTCCGGCGACGCCCTGCACGACCAGGCCGAGCACGAGCGTGCGTTTCATGCCCACCGCCGTGGCGAGCAGGCCGCCCGGCACGTGCGCGAGCCCGTAGCCGATGATGAACAGGGAGATCAGCAGGGTCAGCTGTCCGATGCCGACGCCGAACTCCTCGCCGATGAGGGGGAACGCGGCGGCGACGTCGAACCAGTTCAGGGTGAGCGCGACGAAGCCGAGGCTGATGAGCGCCAGCATCGGCCAGCGGCCGGTGGCGCCGGTGGGCGTGGACATGGGGGACCTCCTGGCAAGAGCGTCGTTGCTGTGCAGGTGGCGGAAACGGGTCAGGGAACCAGGGTGCGGAGCTCGGTCTTGCGGATCTTGCCGACGCTGGTGCGCGGCAGGGCGGGCAGGAAGTGGACGCGCGAGGGGACCTTGAACGCGGCCAGCCGTTCGCGGCACCACGCGAGGATCTCCTCGGCGTCGGGGTTCGTGCCGGGCGCGGGCACGACGACGAGCAGGACGGCCTCGTCGTGCACCGGGTCGGGGACGCCGACGGCGGCGCACTCGGCGACGGCGGGGTGCTCACCGGCGACCCGTTCGACCTCACCGGCCGAGATGTTCTCCCCGGAGCGCTTGATCATGTCCTTCGCCCGGTCGACGAAGTACAGGAACCCGTCGGCGTCGCGGCGGGCGAGGTCACCGGTGTGCAGGAGGCCGTCGCCGAAGGTGGCCGCGGTCGCCTCCGGGTTGCGCCAGTACCCGGCGGCGATCGTCTCGCCCGGCACACCACGGACCCGGATTTCGCCCGTCTGTCCGTCCGGGACCGGTTCCCCGTCCTCGCCGGTGAGCAGGACCTCGACGCCCGGCAGGGGACGGCCGATGCTGTCCCAGCGCCGGTCCGCCGAGTCCGGGTTCATGGTCGGCGGCAGGACGGTTTCGGTCATGCCGTACAGCTGCACCAGCCGGGTCGCGAAGCGCCGTTCGAACTCGGTGGCCTGCCTGGCGGACAGGTTCTGCGCGAACAGCACCGTGCGCAGCACCGCCTCGCCGTCGGCGGGCGGGTTGGCCAGGATCATCCGGATCGGCGCGGCGAACAGGCTGCCGAGCGTGGCGCCGAGCCGGGCGGCCTGGATTCCCCACCGCGACGCGGAAAACCGGGGCGCCACGGCGACGGAGGCGCCGCGCACCAGCGCCGACATCGTGCAGTAGTACTGGGCGTTGGCGTGGAACAGCGGCAGTGCGACGAACCAGCGGTCCGCCGCGGTGACCGACAGGTGGTCCGCCACCGCCCGGCCCACCGCGAGGTAGTTGGCGTGCGTGAGGACGACGCCCTTCGGCCGGCTGGTGGTCCCCGAGGTGTAGAGGATCGCGGCCGGGTCGGTGGGGGAGACGTCCACGGCGGGGACGTCGCCGTCCTCCGCGAGCGCGGCGGGCTGGACGACGTGGTGGCCCAGCGCTTCCAGCACGCTCGCCGCCTCACCGTCGGCGACCGAGACGCGGGGTCCGGCGTCGGTCAGCACGTGGGCGTACTCGTCGGCGGCTGACCGCGGGTTGGTCGGCAGCAGGATGGCGCCGAGGTGCGCGGTGGCGAACCAGACGTCGAGGAACTCCTGGCAGTTGGGCAGGCTGACGTGCACGCGGTCGCCCGGTCGCACGCCGAGCGCGGCGAGTCGCGCGGCCGTGGCCCGCAACCGGCGGTGCTGCTCGCCGTAGGTCACCGGGGCACCGCCGTCCACAATGGAGAAAACCGCGTCCGGCGGTGCCGCGGCGACCAGGGCAGCGGTCGTCTCAGTGGTCATGGCGGACGTGGACCTCGGGGGACCCGGTGTAGGAGGGGAGCCCGGCGCCCTCGGGAGGCCGCCGCCGCTCGCCGACGGGGTTGCGCAGCACGCCGACCCCGGACGCCTCGAGCTCGACCACGTCACCGGGCTGGATCCAGCGGTCCAGTTCCAGCCCGCACCCGCCGCCCACCGTGCCCAGCGCGAGGAACTCGCCCGGGTACACGGTTTCATCGAGGGACGCCCACGCGAGCACCTCGGCGAAGGAGAACTGCCGGTCCTTGGTGGTGCCCGACGCCCAGACCTCGCCGTTGACGCTGGCGGTCATCCGCACCGCCCACTCGTCGACCTCGTCCATGGTCAGCACGCACGGGCCCATCGCGGTGCAGAAGTCCTTGCCCTTGGACGGGCCGATGGTCAGGCTCATCTCGAAGAACTGGATGTCCCGCGCGCTGACGTCGTTGAAGATCGTCACGCCCGCGATGAGGCCGGCCGCCTCCTCCGGCGTCAGGTCCCGGCCGCCACCGGAGGTGAAGAAACCCAGCTCCAGCTCGAAGTCGAGCTGGGCGGTGTAGGAGGGCCACAGCAGGGGCTCGTCCGGGCCGATCACCGTCTCGACGTTGCACTTGTAGCAGATCGGCATGGCCGAGAACGCGGGCGGGACGGCCAGCCCGGAGCCCGCGGCGTGGTCGTTGTAGGTGAGGTAGTCGCGGATGCGGCGTGGCCGAGGCACGGGCGCGAGCAACCGCACGTCGTCCTGCGCGAGCACGGCGGGCACCCCGCCGTCGGTGAGGGTGTCACCCCGCGCGGCGGCCAGGTCCGCGGCTTCCAGCGCCCGTCGGGCCAGGCCGCGGGCTTGGGCGCCGCCCTGGAAGAACGCGACCATCTCGGCCGGGACCTCGGGTGCCGTGCTGCTCGCGGCCTCGCCGCGCCGCTGCGCCCGCTCGGCCCGGAGCACCCGGGAGGGATCGACCACGACGTCCTCGTGCAAGACGCCGAGCCGGGGCTGCGGGGAGGATCCGGATACGTACGTGACCAGACGCATGACGCCTCCTTGGATCAGCGTCCGAAGTTGGACTCAAGTCCATTGGGTCGGAAAGTTAAGCTAGACCGGGGTCCAAGTCAAGAGGGCCTCACGTGACTGGTTGACTACGGATCATGACGGCAGACGCGACGGGCTCACTCCACGTGACGGGGGACCGGAGGGCGCGCCACCGGGAGGCCCGGCGCGACCGCCTGTACCACGCCGCGGTCGAGTTGTTCGTGGAAAAGGGCTTCGACAACACGAAGATGGAGGAGATCGCCGAACGCGCCGACACCGCGCGCGCGACGGTCTTCAACCACTTCCAGCGCAAGACCGCCTTCCTCGACGAGTGGAGCCTGCGCCGCCGCCGCCGCGCGATGCACGCCATCGAGCTGGAGCACCTGGAGGACCGTCCGCTGAGGGACATCCTCGCCCGGTACCTGACCGAGCTGGCGCGGATCAGCGCGGACAGCAGGGCGGAGACCGTGGCGTGCATGGGCGCGGCGATCCGTTTCACGAACGTTTTCGGCAACCCCGAGCTGGCGCACCAGTTCGAGGGGTTCGTCGCCCGGGCCCAGAAGGCGGGCGAGGTCCGGCCCGGCACCGATCCCGAGCACGCGGCCCTGCTGCTCGCGAGTTCGTACTTCGCGACGCTGAGCGCGTGGATCGGCGAGGAGCCCGCCCCGTTCGACCTGGAGCGGCGGCTGCTGGAGACCCTTGCGATGATCCTGGACGGCATCCTCGGCAGGTGAGCTTTCCAACCGGTGTGGCGATGGTGAGCGGTTACACTGAGCCGCATGACCGACCCCCGTCCACTTCTCGGCGAACCACTGCCGCTGGATCTCGTGAACACCCGGTGGACCGAGCGCGGGGCTTCCCGCGACCTGCTGGACTCGCTCGACGGGCTGGCGGTCTGGATCGAGTCCAACGACCTCACGGCGGAGAGCACACCCGGCGTGCTCGAGGCGTTGCTGTACACACGTGACGCGCTGAACTCCTTGCTGTTGGGCGAAACCGGCGGACGGCGGCGCCTCAACGAGGTCCTCGAACACGGCCGGGTGCGCCGGACGCTCGGGCCCGGCGGCCCGGTCAGCGTGCCGGAGACCGACGAGCCCTCGTGGTACCCGGCGTGGCTCGCGGCGGACGGGTACCTGAAACTGCTCGACGAAGCCCCGGACCGCATCAAGCCGTGCGCCCACCCCGACTGCGTCCTGCACTTCTACGACGTCTCCAAGAACGGCACGCGGCGTTGGTGCTCGATGGCCGGTTGCGGGAACCGGTTCAAGGCCTCCCGCCACTACGCCCGGCAGCGCCACAGTGCCGGATGACTCCACTGTGGACGATCACCGGTGCTTGTCGAGGAAGTCGTGGATGAGTTTCGCGGCCTCGTCGAACTTGCTCTCGAGCAGGAAGTGACCGCCGTCGAGCAGGTGGATCTCGGCGTCGTCGACGTCACGGGCGAAGGCGCGGGCACCGTCCGGCCCGAAGATCGGGTCGTTCTCGCCCCACACGGCCAGGACGGGGACCTGCGTGTCGCGCAGGTACTCGTGCAAGGCCGGGTACATCGGCGGGTTGGTCGCGTAGTCCAGGAACAGCTTCAGCTGCACTTCATCGTTGCCAGGGCGTGAGATGTACCGGTGGTCATGGCGCCACGTGTCAGGGCTGACGAGGCTCGCGTCGGGCACGCCCGAGACGTACTGCCATCTGATGGCTTCTTCCGTGAGAGCTTCCCGCACGGGCGCTTCGGTTTCCGCGTTCTGTTCGGCGTGGTAGGCCCAGATCGGCTGCCAGAACTCCGGTACGAACCCCTCGTCGTAGGCGTTGCCGTTCTGGGTGACGATCGCGGTCAGCGCGTCGCGGTCCCGCAGGGCCAGCCGCCAGGCGATCGGGGCGCCGTAGTCCTGGACGTAGACGGCGTAGCGGGGCACGCCGAGCTGGTCGAGCAGCCCCGCGGTGAGGTCCGCCAGTGCGTCGAAGGTGTAGTCGAACTCGTCGGCGGACGGGGCGTCCGACAGGCCGAACCCCAGGTGGTCCGGCGCGATGACGTGGTAGCGGTCGGCCAGGTGGGGGATCAGGTGGCGGAACATGTGCGAGCTGGTCGGGTAGCCGTGCAGCAGCACGACCGCGGGCCCGTCGAGGGGTCCCGCTTCCCGGTAGAACAGCCGCTGCCCCTGGACGGTGGCATAGCGGTGGTGGACGTCGGGCATCGTTCTAACCTCCTGAGCGCATGACGGTGGTTAGAGGCAAGCATGGGGCTTGTAACCTGTCAAGAGTGCGAAGGAGGTTAGAACGGAGCCGGCGTGGGTCAGCCGTCCGCCGAATCCATCGCCACGCCGGCCAGTTCGACGGGGAGCGGGACGACGACCTCGTCGCCGGTCCAGTCACCACGCTCCGAGATGGCCAGGCCGATCAGCGCCAGGGTGCCCGCGAGATGGCGGACACGGCGGTCACCGAGCGGTTCCGGATCCACCAGCGGCACGGTGTCTTCGCGTTCCCAGGCCGCCACGGCGCGCCGCGCCAGGTCCTCGGGCAGCCGCACCAGCACCGGCGGTAGCACCGACGCCCGCAGCACCGCGCCCACCTCCGCGAGCGTGGCCGCCTCCGCTACTCGCACGTTCATGGTGTCAAGATCGCGGAACACGCGGGGTTCGCGCATCGGGGATCACCCGGACCTTTCCCCGGAAACGGCGTGACCCGAACTCGGACCCGAGGGTGAGTCCCTTGCGCCGCAACGACTTCCGGGGAGAACCGCCCACGTTCCTGGTTTCGTCGGGCCTCGACCCGTTCGTCCTGCAGAACCGCCGCTACGCCGCCGCGCTGGAACGAGCGGGGGTGCCGGTGCGGTACGTCGAGTACCCGGGCCTGCCCCACGGGTTCCCCGCCTCGGCGACCCGGTACGTCGTCAGCATCACACGATCCGCGAAGCCATGCGCGGGCTCAGCCTGATGGGCCTGGTCGAGGTGCGCCACGGCAGCGGCGCCTACGTGAAGGGGTCCGCGACCGGGGTCGTCGGCAGCTCGCTGCAGATGCTGCTGCGGTTCGAGCCCGTCGGGCTCGTCGACGTCGTCCGCCTGGCCGGGGTGCTGCACCGGCAGGTCGCCCTCTCGGGTGCCGAACGCGCGACCGATGCCGACCTCGCCGCGCTCGCCGCCGCCATCGACGCCATCGACGGCGAAGCGTCCGCCGCAGTGGCCGGACAGGTCGCTCGGTTCCTCGACGCGTTCGTCGCCACGGCGCACGACCCGCTGCTGGCGGCACTGTGCCACACGCTGGACCGCGTCGTCCTGAACGTCACCGCGGACGTGCTGTCGCCCGGTTCCACGGCCCTCGCCACGGAGATCGGCCACATCCGGCCGATCCGGCTCCGCCTGCTGCGGGCTTTGACCGACCACGACAGCGCCCGCGCCGTCGCCGCCGCGGACGAGTACCACGCGGTGTCGGAACGGATCGTGCTCACCCACCCCGAACTCGCGGGAGCCCGGCTGTCCGACCCCCGCTGGGCGCCGTTGCTGGCCGGGCTCGGCTGACGCTCCCGGCGTCACCGCTTCTTCGCCGTCTGCACGGCATGCTCGTGGAACTCGCGGGCCATGGGCTCGACCGCGGCCCACGCGCCCGGCGGGGTCCCGGGAAGCGCCCGGCCCGCGTCGCGGATCCGGCCGAGGATGCGCTCCGCGGCGGAGTCGGCCTCGGCGGTGAGGGTGGTCAAGTCGGTCGTCGCCAGTACGCCGTCGCGCTTGACGACCCTGCCGTCGACGAGCACGGTGCGCACGTCGGCTGCCGTGGTCTGGAAGAGAAGGGTGGCGTACGGGTCGACCACCGGGTGCTGCTCGACCGCGGGGCCGCCGACGAGCAGCAGGTCGGCGCGCTTGCCGGGGGTCAGCGAGCCGATCCGGTCGCCGAGGCCCAGCGCGTCGGCGGCGTTGACGGTGCTCCACCTGAGCGCCTCCCGGGCCGGGATCCCCACGCTGTCAGGCATCGCCCCGGCGGCGTTGACCGGTCCCAGCACGTCCTCCCGCGCGCAGGCGAGACCGAACCGCAGCTCGTGCCACAGGTCGCCGCTGTTGAGGGAAACCACGTCGACGGACAGGGTCGGGGCGATCCCGTGGCGCCGGCAGCGCTCGAAGACGGGACGGCCGAACCCCATGTTGAGCTCCGTTTCCACCGAAATCGACACCTTGCCCCCGCTGCGGGCGACCGCGTCCCACTCGGCGTCGGTGAACGCGTTGCAGTGCACGTGGACCATGTCCGGCCCGAGCAGCCCGAGCGCGTCCAGTTCCGTGATGCCGGTGCACAGGACGCTGCCGAAGACGCACCCGGCGTGGTTGACGAGCAGCGCGCGCCGCTCGCGGGCGGCCGCCAGTTCGTCGACGGTGTGTTCCCACGGCAGGCCGAACAGCTCCGACAGCGACACCCCGAGCGTGAGCAGGCCTTCGGACGCGAAGTACGTGTCCGCGATCCGGTGGAAGTCGGCGACGCGCGCCGCGTGGTCGCCGAACCGGCTCTCCTCCGGCGAGCTTTCGAAGAAGCCGTAGCAGAAAGCCGCGCGGATCCCGGCCTCCCGCAGGCCTTGGACGGCGGCGTCGGAGTGGTCGGGGGTGTTGTTGCAGTGGGAGAAGTCGAGGATCGTGGTCACGCCGGAGTTCAGCGCGTCGACGGCGCCGAACAGGTTGCCGAGGCGGACGTCGCCGGGCGTGTAGGCGGGGGAGACGCCGAGGCGGATCCCGAAGTAGTAGTCGGCGAGCGTCCAGTCGCCGCAGATCCCGCGGACCAGGGACTGCCAGGTGTGCCGGTGCGTGTCGATCAACCCCGGCAGCACGAGGTGCCCGGTCGCGTCGATGACCTCCGCGTCGGTCACCGGGAGGGAGGGGGCCACGGCGGCGATCACGCCGTCCTCGATCAGCACGTCCCCGGTGGGGAGGTCCCCGAGTGCGGGGTCCATCGTCAGGACGTGACCGTTGCGGACCAGGGTGCGGTGCGGGCTCATCGTCGATCTCCTTCAGCGTCGTTGCCGGGAAGAGCATCGCCTCGCCCGCGGCCGCCGATCATCAGCGGAAACGGTTGTGATGGGGAGGTTTTCCCGGGTTAGACTCCGCCCGCGCGGAAAGAGGTGGGACATGGACGTCCGGTCGTTGCGCTACGCCCTCACCCTGGCCGAGGAGCTGCACTTCGGCCGTGCCGCGCGGGCCCACTTCATCGCCGCGCAGGCCTTCGGCCGCCGGATCCAGGAGCTGGAACGGGAGCTCGGCACGAGGTTGTTCGACCGCACCAGCCGCCGCGTGTCCCTCACCGAGGCGGGGGAGCGGTTCCTGCCGCGGGCCCGCCGGGTGCTGGCGCAGTTGGACGCGCTGATGGAGGCCGCGGAGGGCGACCCGGCCGAGCCCGTCCTGCGGATCGGCGTCTTGGGTTACGGGCTCGCCGACCGCTGGCCGGTGACCCGCTCGGTCCTGGCCCGGTGCCGCCCCGACCTCGAGCTCACCTACGTCGAACTGGACTGGGCGAACCAGTACGACGCGGTGCGCTCGGGCGAGGTCGACGTGGCGATCGTGCACGACGTGGGCGGGCACGACGACCTGTTCGTCGAGACCGTCATGGACACCGGGCGCTACGCCGTCGTCCCGGCGGACTCGGACCTCGCCGACGCCGACCGGCTCACCGGCACCGACGCGTGGGAACGGCCGTGGGTCGCGCCGGTCGGCCAGCCGGGGCTGGCGGACTGGACCGGCGGCCGCACGGCCCGCAACCGGGTGGAGGTGCGCTCGCCGACGCACATCCCGATCGCCGTGGCGACCACCGGCTGCCTCGGGCTGCACGGAGAACCGGCCGCGCGCTTCTTCCCCCACCCCGGGGTCCGCTACCTGCCGCTGGAGGACGGTCCGCGCGCCACCGTCGCGATCGCCTGCCGGAAGCGTGACCGCCGCGGGACGGTCGCGGCGTTCCGGAACGCCGTGCACGCGAGCACCGCGGTCGATCGGCTGGCCCGGGACGGGGCGGTCAGAAGGTGATGACCACCTTGCCCCGGACGTGCTGACCGGCGAAGTCCAGCAGCGCCTGCCGGGCTTCGGCGAACGGGTACTGTGCGCTGATCTCGATGTGGAGCTCGTGCGCCGCGGCCGCCCGCGCGAGTTCGGCCAGGCGGCCGGAAGGCGTGGTCGTGCCCGTGTACACGGCGGTCACGCCGCAGTCGAACTCGGCGGGACCACCCCGCGGCGAGACCAGCACGCCGCCCGGTCTCGCCGCCGCCGCGGACGTGGCCAGGTCCGGCCCCGCCAGCGCAACGTCGATCACCGCGTCCACCCCTCCGGGCACCCACTCCCGTACCCGCTCGGCGACGTTCTCGCCGCGGTAGTCGAGCACCCCGTCCGCGCCGAGGCGCGTCAGGTAGTCGAGGTCGTCCTCGCGGCCGGTGGCGAACACGGTGGCCCCGGCGCGCTTGGCCAGCTGGACGGCGTAGCTGCCGAGGCCGCCCGCCGCGCCCACCACCAGCAGGGTCGAGCCGGCCCGCGGCTTCGCCTCGTCCAGCAGCGCCGACGCGGTCAGCGCGCCGGTCGGCAGCGCGGCTGCGCGCCGGGCGTCCAGGGCCGCCGGGCGCACGACCGCCGAATCGTCGGCGCGGACGAGCGCGTACTCGGCGAACGCCCCGGACGGCACCCCTGTCCACGCGATCACCGGGTCGCCCACCGCGAAGCGGTCCACACCGGACCCGACGGCTTCGACCACGCCACTGACGTCCACGCCGGGTACGAACGGGTGCGAAACCGGCAGGGCGTCGCGCATGCCGCCGGTGACGAGCACGAGGTCGACGGGGTTGACGGCCGCCGCCTCGGTGCGCACCAGCACCTGCCCCTGGCCCGGGACGGGCCGCGGCACTTCTGTCAGTTCGAGTTGGTCCAGCGGCCCGTACTCGCGGGCTACCAAGGCTTTCACCGGGTTTCTCCTTCCACAGTGGACAACGGCTCGAATGCCGGTACCCGCTTGCCGCGGACGTGGCGGGTGGCCGGGTCCCGGTACGCGTCGCGGACCTGGGCAACCGGGTAGACCCGGTCGATGGGGATGGTGAACTCGCCCGTCGCGGCGGATTCGGCGAGTGCCGCCCAGATGGCGGGCTCGTCGGCGATGGTGTTGATCCGGCCGGGCCGGACGTCCAGTTCGATCGCGACGTCCACGTTGCCGCCGCCGAACGTGTCGAGGTAGGCGTCGACGCCCTGCGGAGCCGCGGCGCGCAGCCGCTCCGCCAGCCCCGGTCCGTAGGTCACCGGCGAGATCCCGAGGCCGTGCAGGAACGCGAAGTTGCCCTCGCTCGCCGTGCCGATCACCGTGGCCCCGCGCAGTTTCGCCAGCTGCGCCGCGATGACACCGACCCCGCCCGCGGCGGCCGAGACCACGACGGTCTCGCCGGGGCGGGGATCGACCGCGCGGACCCCGGCCCACGCGGTCGCGCCGGCGCCGGCGATGCTCGCCGCCTCGGCCCAGCCCAGCGCGGCGGGCCTGGGCGCCAGGACATCCGGTCCCACGACGACGAACTCGGCCTGGGCCGCACGCGGAGCGAAACCCAGGACCTCGTCGCCCACCGCGAACCCCTCGACGCCCTCGCCGGTTTCGGCCACCCGCCCGGCGAAGTCGTTGCCCTGGCCCTCGGGGAAGTGCGCGGGCCAGATGCCGGCGAACACGCCTTCCCTGATGCCGGTCTCGCCGGGGTTCAGCGCCGCCGCGACGACGGCCACGACGATCTGCCCGCGCCCGGCGCGGGGCCGGGGGACCTCGGCCAGCTCCAGCACTTCCGGACCGCCGTAGCGGGAAAACCGCACCGCTTCGGGCATGGCCGTCACTTCCCCGCGCCGGTGGGCAGCGCGCCCACCTGCTGCAGCACCGAATACAGGTTCGCCACGCCCCAGTGCTCGGTGATCCGGCCGTCCCGGACGCGCATCGCGTCCACCGTCCCGAACTCGACGTGCTTGCCGGTGGGGGCGAGACCGAGGAGTTCGCCCTCGTGCGTGCCGGAGTAGGTCTTGAAGGTCGTCACCACGTCGCCTTCCACCGTCTGCCAGTGGATCTTCGCGGAGAAGTCGGGGAACGCCGAGCGCAGCGCGTGGTACAGGACCCGGACGCCGTCCTTGTCCGGGGTGCTGCCCGGCTGCGGGGTGTGGTCGGTGAAGTCGTCGGCGAACAGCGACAACGCGACCTGGTTGCGGACGTCGGCCACCTGCAGCTCGCCCATGACCAGCCGGAGGTGCTCGACGGCGCGGGTGCCGCCCACGCTGCCGTAGCTGACGAACCCGGCGCCTTGTTGTTCCACTCGCCGTAGAGGAGGTCGATGGCGTTCTTCAGCGCGCCGGAGGTCGAGTGGTTGTACTCCGGCGTCACGAACACGTAGCCGTCGAAGGACGCGATCTTCTCCGCCCACACCTTCGTGTGCCCGTGCGCGTACTGCCCGAGCAACGGGGGAGCGGCCTCGTCGAGGTGCGGCAGGTGGTAGTCGGCGATGTCGACCAGTTCGAACTCCGCGTCACCGCGCGCCGAGGCGAGCTGGTGGACCCAGCGGGCCACCGCTTCCCCGTTCCGGCCCGGGCGGGTGCTGCCCAGGATGATCGCGACCCGTGTCATGTCCGTCTCTCTCCGTGAGTTTGGTGATGTGTCCACAAAGTAGCCAGATTTTGGTGACGCGTCAACAGAGGGCGTACGCTGGGCCCATGGCTGACCCCCGATGGCTCGACGACCGCGAAGCCCGGCTCTGGGAGGCGTACCGGGCGCTGTCCCGGGAACTGCAGCGGGCCTTCGACCGCCAGCTGGAGCGCGACGCGAGCCTGTCCGGGGCCGAGTACGCCGTGCTGGCGCCCGTGTCGGAGGCCGAGGACGGGCTGATCAGGATGCGTGAGCTCGGCCGCCAGGTCGGCTGGGACCGCAGCCGCCTGTCCCACCAGGTGAAGCGGATGGAGAAGCGGGGACTGGTCGCGCGGGAGGACTGCGCCGAGGACGCGAGGGGGGCGATGGTGCGCATCACCCCCGCGGGCCGCGACGCGATCGAGGCCGCCGCCCCCGAACACGTCGCGACCGTCCGCCGCTACTTCTTCGACCAGCTGTCGCAGCGCGACCAGGCGACGCTGACCCGGATCTTCGAGCGCATGCTCGACCGCCTGCACCACGACGAGGTCTAATCCCGCGCCCGCAACAGCGACACGGGGCTCGGCCGCGTCGCCGACCAGGACGCGAGCAGGCTGCTGACGCCCGTGATCACCCCGGCGCCGACCACCACGCCGGCGACGAGCGACCACGGCACGGCGGCCGTCGCGCTGCCGGTGACCGCGGCGGTCGAGGCCAGTGCGGCCACCAGCGTGCCCGCCGCGGCCAGCAGCCCCAGCACCAGGCCCGCCACGGTGACCGCGGCCGACTCCAGCAGCGCAGCCCGGACCACCTGACCGCGCGTCAGCCCGGTCACCCTGGCCGTGGCGAACTCGCGGCGGCGTTCGCCGGTCGCGATCACCACCGAGTTGACCACGCCGATCGCGGCGAACAACGCGCCCAATCCCAGCACCACCAGCAGCACCCCAGTGGTGCTGTCGTCCTGCGCTGTCGCGTTCGCCGTCAGCCACTCGTCCAGCGGCTGCACGGGCCCCAGTGCGGACAGCGCGGCGGCGACCCGCGCGTGGTCCGCGCCGGGCTCGACCGCGACGAACGTCCGTACCGCGGCCCCGGCCAGCTGGTCGGCGGGCAACAGCCCGCTGGGCAGCAGCACGGCGGGGCCGCCTCCGGCGCCTGCGGGCACCTCGGCGACCACCGGGAGGCGTCCGAGATCGAGGTCGCCGAAGCGGACGCCGACCTCGTCCCCGGCCGACACGTCGTCCCCGCCGGGATCGGCGGCGGCGACGTGGCCGCGCAACGCGGCGAGCGAACCGGAAGCGGGATGAACCCGTTGGTATTCCGCGGGATCCACGAGGAGCGCGGTGCGGGTTTCGGTGTAGGCCATTTCTCCGGTGCCGACGGTGAGCACGACCGGCACCTCTGTTTCGGTCGAGACCGCCGCCACGCCGGGCAGCCCGGCAGCGACGGGAGCCGCCACCACGAAGTCGGCCACTGTGTCCCGCTCGGCCTGCCGTTGACCCGCGTCGGCGAACGAGGCCACCGCGGTGGACTGGCCCAGCACCAGTCCGGTCAGCACGATCAGCGGGGCCGCGATCGACGCGCTGCGGCGAATCCCGTCACGGAGGTTCGCCGCCGCCAGCCGCCCGAGCACACCCCGCGTAGGCAGCGCCCGAGCCAGTGCGGGCACCAGCACCGGGCTGATCGCGGTGAACGCCATCGAAGCGCACACGCTGACCGAAATTGCCATCGCCTGCCCGCCCGCCGCGCCGCCTGCCGGCGCGAGCACGACCAGTGCGACCGCGCCCGCCGCGGACAGCGCGAAGAACCACCAGCGCCCCCGCGTCATCGCCCGGGCGGCCGCACCGGTCTCACGCAGCGCCTCCAGGGGCCGCACCGCCGCCGCGCGCCGCGCCGCCACCAGCACGCCCGCGACCGCGAGCGCGACACCGCAACCCAGTGACGCCGCGGGCACCCACGACACCCAGCCGGCCTCGAAACCCGCGGGGACGAACCCGAATTGCCGCAGCAGCCGCGTCTGCGCCGCGAGGACGGGCACCCCTGCCGGGACACCGACCAGTCCGCCCACGGCGCCGAGCAGCACCGCCTCACCGGTCAGCACGCGCCGCAGCTGCCGCCGCGACCCGCCCACGAGCCGGAGCAACGCGAGATCGCGCCGCCGCTGCGCCACCGTGAACGCGAACGTCGAGCTGATGATGAACACGGCGAGGAACGCGCCGAACCCCAGCGTCACGCCCATCAGCGCGACACCCGTCTCGCGGGCCGCCGCCACGTTCATCGCCGTCACGGCGGAAGCACCCGGCGCGGCCCGCAGGCCGGCCACCGCGAGCAGCAGCAGCAACGACGACTGCACGAGGGCGACCCCGAGCGCCGTGGTCACGATCGCCCCGGCGAACAGCGGCCAGCGTTCGCGGAACCCGGCCCAGCTCAAGCGGATCACCGGTCAGTCCTCCAGTGCGACGAGGCGGTCGGCGACCGTGGCGGCGTCGGCGCCTTCGAGCCGGCCCGCCAGGCGCCCGTCGCGGAGGAACACCACCGCGTCGGCGCGGGCCGCGGCGGCCGGGTCGTGGGTGACCATGAGGATGCTCTGGCCGCCGGTGGCCATGGTGCGCAACAGATCGAGCACCAGCTCCCCCGAGCGGGTGTCGAGCGCGCCCGTCGGCTCGTCGGCGAAGAGGATCTCCGGCCGCGTGATCATCGCCCTGGCGATCGCCACCCGCTGCTGTTGCCCGCCGGACAGCTCCCGCGGCCGGTGGTGCACGCGGTCGGCGAGCCCGACGGCGCCGAGGATGCCGGTGACCTCCGACCGGGCCGGTTTGCGGCCGGCCAGCCGCAACGGCAACGCGACGTTCTCGGCCGCGGTGAGCGACCCGACGAGGTTGAAGGACTGGAAGACGAACCCGATCCGGGTCCGCCGCAACGCCGTCAGCTCGTCGTCGTCCGCGGCGGTGATGTCGGTGCCGCCCAGCAGCACCCGTCCGCTGTCCGCCTTCTCCAGGCCCGCCGCGAGGTGCAGCAGCGTCGATTTCCCGGAACCCGAGGGCCCCATGACGGCGGTCCAGCCGCCGCGCGGGAAGCCGATCGTCACGTCGTCGACCGCGCGGACCGCGGCGGAGCCGGAGCCGTAGGTCCGGCTGACACCTTCGAGTGCGACGGCCGCGGTCGCGGGCGTCGCCAGAGTCGTCACGGTGCGGGGTGTCCTCTCACTGGGGTGATCACAGTTTTGTTGATGTGACCACAAGCTAACCGTGGAATGTGGATGCGTCAACAAAGATGAACTAGGAGTGGACCTCCGGTGGCGTGAACGGGGCCCACCGCCGGACCTCGAACGCGCTGCCGGTGCGCCTGATCTCGGCCGCGCCCGCGCCGGGGAAGTGGGCGGGGAAGACCAGCGCGTGGTGCTCGGCCGCCTCGCCGAGCACGCGGATGCGGGACCTGGCCGCCTCGGCCTGGTCCTCACTCAGGCACGTGTCGCAGTCGGGGTGGGTGAACTGCAACGGCGTGTGCACCACGTCCCCGACGAAGAACGCCCGGTCGGTGCCGGACTCCAGGCGCACGACGGTCGAACCCGGGGTGTGCCCCGGCGCGAGTTCGAGTGTGAGGTTCCGGTCGATGCGGTGGCTGGTGCCCTCCCACAGCACGGTCTGCCCGGCCTCGTGCACGGGGTCCACGCTGTCCTCGAACGTGCTGCCGTTCGCAAGCCGCGCGTTGATGCCGTTGACCGATCCGCGTTTGGGGATGTCGTTGCGGGGGTTCCAGTAGTCGAAGTCCGGGCGGGCGATGAGGTACGTGGCGTTCGGGAACGTCGGCACCCACGCGCGGTCGGCGAGGCGGGTGTTCCAGCCGACGTGGTCGGAGTGGATGTGCGTGTTGATCACGAGGTCGACGTCCTCCGGGCGGACCCCGGCCGCGGCGAGGCGGTCGAGGAAGTCCCCGTCGCGGTGCCGCCACGCGGGCATGTACGACCGTTCCTTGTTGTTGCCCACGCCGGTGTCGACGAGGACGATCTTGCCCTCGCTGCGCAGCACCCACGTCTGGACCGCGGCGAGGTACTCATCGGTGCCGGGGTGCCAGAAGTGGGGGGTGAGCCGCCCACCGTCCGCGCGCCAGCCGTGTCGTTCGAGATCCGGGAACAGTGCGGGCATCGGGGCGATCGGGCCCTGCCACTCGACGACCCGGGTGATTTCGACGTCGCCAAGGTTGATGGTGTCCATGCCTGCACGGTAAGTGCTACGGGGAGCACGAACGATAATCTGAAGTGTCGTTCCCATACGCGATCGTCTCGCCCGGCGTACAGTCGTGGCGTGGATGTGCTGAGCGACGTGATCGGCGCCGTGCGGACGGGACGGCCGTTCGCGAACCGGGAGGACCGGCACGGCGTGTGGCGAACCGACTTCGCCGCCTTCTCCGGGATCGGGTTCCACCTGGTGCTGGAGGGCAGCTGCCGGATGGTCACCCCGGGTGCCGCGCCCATCGTGCTGCACGCCGGGGACGTGGTGCTCACCCCGCGGGGCACCGCCCACGCGCTCACGGATCCCGGCACCGGCGTCGACGAGACCGCACAGCTGCTGTGCGGGGCCTACCAGCTCGACCGGACTCGCCTGCACCCGTTGCTCGGTGACCTGCCCGAGGTCTTCCACCTGCGGGCGCGGGCGGGCGGCCACCCCCAGGTGTCCGCTGTGGTCGCTCTGCTGGGCGGCGAGCTGACGGCGCCGGGGCTGGGCGCGGACGCCGCGATTCCCGGGTTGCTGGACCTGCTGCTGTTGTTCCTGCTGCGGGAGTGGCTCACCGAGGAACCGGGCCGGGACGCGGCCGGGTGGTGTGCCGCGCTCACGGATCCGGTCGTCGGCGAGGCGCTGCGCTGCGTCCACGGCGACCCCGTGCGGCAGTGGACGGTGGAGGAGCTCGGCGCCAGGGCGGGGCTGTCGCGGGCGGCGTTCTCCCGCCGGTTCGCCGCACTGGTCGGGCAGCCGCCGATGGCCTACCTGACCTACTGGCGGCTCACGATCGGCGCGCGCCTGCTGCGGGAGACCGACCTGCCGCTCCCGGCGGTCGCGCAGCGGTGCGGGTACTCCTCGCCGTTCGCCTTCGCCACGGCCTTCAAACGCGAACACGGCGTCGCTCCCGGGCGGTACCGCGCGCGGCACCAGGCGGAGGACGACGTCCAGGACTGGTCGGGCTCGGCGGGCTGAGGCGGGCGTGCCGCACCCGGGACGGCGGCGGCCTGACGTCCGGCTCACGCGGCCAGCCCGCCGTCGACGACCAGCTCCGCCCCGGTGACGAAGGCACTGGAGGGTGAGACCAGGAACAGGACGGTCTCCGCGACCTCCTCGGCAAGGCCGCGCCGTCCCAGCGGGGTGGCGGCGAGGACCTGCTCGTTCCACTCGTCGGTGATCACGTCGAGCATCTCGGTGTCGATGAAGCCGGGGTGCACGGAGTTGACCCGGATGCCGTGGGCACCCAGTTCGACCGCCGCGCACTTGGTCATCCCCCGGACCGCCCACTTGGTCGTGGCGTAGGAGATCTGGTTGGGGTACGGGCGGTGCGACGCGATCGAGGAGATGTTCACGATCGCGCCGCCGCCCGCGGTCTTCATCGGCCCGGCGACGGCACGCATGCCGAGGAACGTGCCGCGCTGGTTGACCCGGTAGTGCTCGTCGAAGTTTTCCGGCGTGGTGTCCGCTACGTCCGGACCGGGGCGGTAGATCCCGGCGTTGTTGACCAGGATCGTCGGGGCGCCGAAACGCGCGGACACCCGCGCCAGCAGGTGGTCCCAGGACCGCTCGCAGCCGACGTCGTGGGATTCGTAGACCGCGTCGCCGCCCAGCTCGTCCGCCAGCGCCCGCCCGTCGGTCTCGCGCCCGCCCGCGATCACGGTCGCCGCACCGGCCCCGGCGAGCGTGCGCACGATCGCGGCGCCGATACCCCGGGCGCCGCCGGTCACGACGGCCACCTGCCCGTCGAGGCTCACCACGGCGCGATCCCGTCCACAAAGGACCGCAGCGCGCGGTTCACGGCTTCGGGTGCCTCCTCGGTGACGAGGTGGCCGCTGCCCGGTACGCGGACGAACGTCGACCGGGGGAGCCGGGCGTGCATGGCCTCCGCGCGGGCGATCGGGATACCGCCGTCCTCCTCGCCGTGGACGATCAGCGTCGGCAGGGTGATCTCGGCGAGCCGGCCGAGACGGTCCTCGCGGTCGATCCAGGACCGGTACTCGCCCCACACGGACCGGGACGGCCGCGCCCGCCACTTCCGCACCCACCGCTCGACGTGCCCCGGGTTTTCGGAGATCGTGCGCGGGCCGAAGATCACCGGGACGAACGCCTCGGCGAACTCCGCCGAAATGGGCTCCTCGGTGTTCATCGGTTCCAGCAGGGCGCCGAAGCGGGCGCGTTCCTCCGGCGTGTACGCATCGGCCATCGTGGACACGAGCACCAGCCCCGCGAGCCGCTCGGGGTGTTTCAGCGCCAGTTCGATCGCCATGAACCCGCCGACCGACATGCCGACGAGGACGAACCGGTCGATGCCGTCGACGACGTCGAGGCAGTCGGCGACGAGATCGTCAAGCGAGCGCTCGGTGCCGTACCGCGAAGTGCCGGCGCGGCTGGTGTACGCGATGGTGCGGTAGGCGTCCCCCAGCGCCGCGATCTGCGGGTCGAACATGGTGCGGTCCAGCAGGGTGCCGTGGCTGAACACCACGGCGGGGCCGTGCCCGCGGTCGAGGACGTCACTGTCGCGCATGGACTTCTCCTGCCGGGATCGGTGCGGTTTCGGCGGCGAACACCTGCTCCAGTGTCTTGCCGGTGACACGGGGGCCGAACAGCCGGATGACGAGCCCGCCGAGCGCCAGCAGCGCCGCCATGACCGCGAACACGCCGCCGAACCCGATCGAGCCGAACGTGAGCCCGATGACCACCGGCGCCGCGAGCCCGCCCGCGTTGCCCGCGGTGGAGGCGAGACCGGCGCCGGTCGCGCGGATGGCGGTCGGGTAGACCTCGGAGCAGTACGGGAACACGATGCCGGAGATGCACGTGATGCAGACCGACAGCACCATCCCGATCAGCAGCAGCGCGACGCTGTCGCGGGGCACGATCCCCAGCGCGATCGACGCCAGCGCGGCGAAACCGAAGAACGTCACCAGCAGGGTGCGGCGCTCGAACCGGTCGCTCACGGCGATCGCGACGAGGTACCCGATCGGCTGGGCGACGAAGAGGAAGAAGCTGTAGGTCGCCGCGATGCCGGGGTCCACGCCGATCTCCAGGAACAGGGACGGCATCCACGTGAAGAACCCGAAGAACGCGAACAGGAACACGAACGACCCCAGCCACGTGGCGACCGAGACCCTGGCGAGCCCGCCGCGCCACACCCGCAGCGGCGACCACGACACCGCGGGCGCGGCCGGGGCGACGACGGCGGCGGGCGGCACCGGCGGCAGTGCGGCGCCGTGCCGCGCGGCGGTCACGCGTTCCTCGAGCCGGGTCACGACGGCGTCGGCGTCGGCGACGCGGCCCTGGCTGAGCAGCCACCGCGGCGATTCGGGCAGGGAACGCCGCCACCACAACAACACCAGCACGGGCAGGCCGCACACGACCGCGGCGATGCGCCACCCGCCGGGCAGGGGCACGACCAGCGAGCCCAGCACCGCGGCGACCACGTTGCCGAGGGAGAAGAACAACGTCACGCCGCTGACGAACCGGCCGCGGTTGCGCCCGGTGGCGAACTCGGAGATGTACGGCGAAACGATCGCCGCCTCCGCACCCGCACCGAGCCCGCCGACGACGCGGACCGCGAGGATGAACGCGAACCCGTTGGCGAAGGCGAGCGCGATCGAGGCCGCGCAGAACAGCGACAGCGCGTAGAGCATCACGCGCTTGCGGCCGAACCGGTCGCCGACGACGCCGGCGAGGACGGCGCCGATGATCATGCCGACCGGTGCGGCGCCGCCGATGAGCCCGATCTGGGCGTTGTCGAGGCCGAACTCCGCTTTCAGGTGCGGGAGCATGAAGCCGATGATCACGATGTCGAGTGCTTCGAACAGGTGGCCGAGGCCGCCCGCGAAGAGGATCCCGTACTGGGGACGGCTCATCGGGAGCCGTTCGAGTCTGGCGAGGATGGACATGGCGGTCTCCAGGAAAGGGGGTCAGAGCGAGCGTGCGGGGGCCGCGGCGGTTTCGCCGAGCGGCCTCGCCGACGTTTCGGGGAGCCTGCGCAGCAGCACGAGGCCGACGACGAGGGTGATGACGCCGAGGTAGAGGGCCGGGGCGAGCGGGCTGTGCGTGGCGGCGGCGAGTGCCGTCGCCACGAGCGGGGCGGTGCCCGCGACGGGGCCGACGCCGAGGCTGAAGGCCACGGCCGAGCCGCTTGAGCGGGTGCGGGCCGGGAAGAGTTCGACCAGCACGATCGAGGACATGACGTTGAGCCCGGCCTGGGGGAGCGCGAACAGGCACAGCCCGAGCAGCTGCGGGAGCGGCGCGCCCGAACCGATCAGGAGCAGCACCGGCACGGCCAGCACCGCGTGCGCGAGCGCCCCGCCGACGTAGACCGGCCGCCGACCGATGCGGTCGGACAGCCACCCGGCGACCGGGCAGAGCGCCGAGTAGAACAGCAGCGCCAGCGAACTGACGAGCAGCGCCGACGTCCGGTGGCCGCCCGCCGACATCGCGTTGGTGAAGTACGTGGTGAGGTAGTAGAAGCCGATGCCGGTGGCCGAGGCGCACGCGAAGGCGAGCACCATCGTCCGGCGTTCGGTCCGCAGCGCGGTGCGCAGCGGCGTGGCCGAGACCTCGTGCCGTGCGCGCAGGTTCCGGTACACCGGGGTTTCGTCCAGGCGCAGGCGGAGGTACAGGCCGATCAGCCCGAGCGGCGCGGCGGCCAGGAACGGCAGCCGCCAGCCCCACGACTGCATCTGCGCCGGGCTGAGCAGGGTTTCCAGCAGCAGCACCGATCCGGTGCCCGCGACGATGGCGAGCCCGCCCGTGGCGGAGATCAGGCTGGCGCGCAGGCCGCGGCGGCCGGGCGGGGCGTACTCGGCGAGGAACGCCGACGCCCCGGTCCACTCGCCACCGGCGGACAACCCCTGGACACAGCGCAGGAGGACCAGCAGCAGCGGCGCCCAGAACCCGATGGTGGCGTAGGAGGGCAGCACGCCGATGAGGGTGGTGGCGCCGCTGATGCCGATCACGGCGAGTGACAGCGCGGTGCGCCGGCCCCGGCGGTCGCCGAGCGAGCCGAGCAGCGCGCCGCCCAGCGGGCGGAACACGAAGGCGATGCCGAACACCGCCAGCGACGCGAGCAGTGAGGCGACGGAATCGCCGGTGGGGAAGAAGACGCGGCCGAGCGTGACGGCGACCGCGCCGTAGACGGCGAAGTCGAACCACTCGGTGAAGTTGCCGACCAGGGTCGCCGCGACCACTGTGGACGGTGAGCGCATCGGTGAGCTCCCAGGGGAAGCGGGGTGGCCGGCCCCCGTCCGGCCACCCCGGCGTTGCCTACTCCGAATAGTCGATGATGCCGCGGATGATCTTGCCGTCGCGGAGGTCCTGGTACCCCTCGTTGATCTCGTCGAGGGTGTAGCGCGCGGTGATCAGCTCGTCGAGCTTGAGCTTCCCGGCGTCGTACATGCGCAGCATCTTCACGATGTCGTACTGCGGGTTGGACGAGCCGAACAGCGTGCCCCTGATGGTCTTCTGGTTGAACACCAGGTCCGAACCGGACACGTGCACGGTGAGGTTCGCCGGGTTCGCCACCCCGGTGACGACGACGGTGCTGCCCTTGCCGATGACGGCGAAGGCGTCGGCGACGACCTTCTCCGTCATCACCCCCACCACGCAGATCGCCTGGTCCGCGCCCTCGCCCCAGGTGAGTTCGTTGACGGCGGCGGCGGCCTCCTCCGCGGTGGCGAACACGTGCGTGGCACCGAACTCCAGCGCGGTGTCCCGCTTGAACGCCACCGGGTCCACGCACACCACGTTCTTCGCGCCTGCCTGGACCGCGCCCTGCACGGCGTTGATGCCGACGCCACCGATCCCGTAGATCACCGTGGTGTCACCGGGTTTGACCTCACCGGCGTTGACGGCGCTGCCGTAGCCGGTCGGCACCCCGCAGCCGACGAGGACGGCCTTGTCCAGCGGCAGCCAGTCGTCGACCTTCACGCACGACAGCTCCGAAACCGTGGCGTACTCGGAAAACGCGCCGAGCATGCAGAACGCGCCGATGTCGCCCAGCTCCGGGTCGTGCATCCGGAAGGTGCCGTCGGGCATGCTGCCCTCGAGGATGGTGGCGCCCATGTTGCACAGGTTCTGCCTGCCGGTGGAGCAGTAGCGGCACTTGCCGCAGCTGGGGATGAAACTGCACACGACGTGGTCGCCCTCGGCGACCCTGGTGACGCCGGGGCCGACGCGTTCGACGATCCCGGCGGCCTCGTGACCGCCGACGATCGGGAACCGCACGACGTTGTCGCCGTCCATCATGTGCAGGTCCGAGTGGCACAACCCCGCGGCGGATACCTTGAGCAGCACCTCGTTCGGGCCGGGTTCGTCGAGTTCGACCTCCCGGACCTGGAAGGGCTGGTGGTAGCCGGTCAGCACGGCGGCGCGAGTCTTCATCGTCTTTCTCCTCTTCGGTGGGCGGGGTCAGCCGTGGAAGGTCCACAGGGACTTGGTCTCGAGGTAGCCGTCGAGGCTGTCGGGGCCGAGGTCGCGGCCGTAGCCGGACTGGGCGAAGCCGCCGAACGGCGCGGCCGGGTCGGTCAGGCCCCAGCCGTTGACGTAGACCGTTCCGGCGCGCAGCTTGCGGGTCATGGCGTGCTCGGTCGTGACGCTGCCGGTCCACAGCCCCGCGGCGAGCCCGTAGTCGCTCGCGTTGGCGCGCTCCGCGACCTCGTCGGCGTCGTCGAAGGGCAGCACCACCACGACCGGACCGAAGATCTCCTCGCGCGCGCACTCCATGTCGTCGGTGGCGCCGGCGATGACGGTGGGCGGGAAGAAGTTCCCGCCGCCATCCGGCAGCTCACCCGCCTGGTGCACCTTCGCGCCCTCCGCGGCGGCGCGCTCGACGTAGCCGCGCACCCGCTCGACCTGGCGCGCGTTCACGAGCGGCCCGAAGTCCACACCCTCGTCGAGCCCGTGCCCGATGGTCAGCGCCGCGGCCTCGGCCAGCAGGCGGTCGACCACCTCGTCGTGGATGTCCCGGTGCACGAACAGCCGGGACGGCGCGCTGCACGTCTGCCCGGAGTGCCAGAAGATCCCGCCCGCCGAGCCCGCGACGGCGGCGTCGAGGTCGGCGTCGGGGAAGATGATGTTGGCGCTCTTGCCGCCCAGTTCCAGCGTGACGCGCTTGATCCGCTCCGCCGCGCCCCGCGCGATGCGGCGGCCCACCGCGGTGGAGCCGGTGAACGTCAGCTTCCGCACGCCGGGATGGGCGATGAGCGCTTCGCCCGCCTCGGCGCCGTACCCGGGAACGATGTTGAGCACGCCGTCGGGCAGGCCGGCTTCGGTGGCCAGTTCGGCCAGCCACAGCGCGGACAGCGGGGTCTCCTCCGACGGTTTGAACACCACCGGGCACCCCGCCGCCAGCGCGGGCGCCATCTTCCACGCGCACAGCAGGAGCGGGAAGTTCCACGCCGTGATCGCCCCGACGACCCCGGCCGGTTCCCGCTCGGTGCGGACGTGGACGCCGGGGTGCGACACCGGCACGGTGGTGCCCTGGATCTTGCTGGGCCAGCCTGCGAAGTAGAGGAACGTGCGGGCCGCGAACTCGACGTCGATGGCGCGGGCCGCGCCGCGGACCTTGCCGGCGTCCAGCACTTCCAGTTCGGCGAAGGAGTCGGCGTTGGCGTAGATCGCCTCGCCGATGCGGGACAGCACGCGGCCCCGCTCCAGCGGGCTCATCCGGCGCCACTCGGAGCGCTCGTCGAAGGCCCGGACGGCAGCGGCCACCGCGGTGTCGACGTCATCGCGCCCGGCGCACGCGGTGGTCGCGATCTCGTCGCCGGTGGCGGGATCCAGGACGGGGAGGGTCTGCCCGCTGCGCGCTTCGGTGCGCCGTCCGTCGATGAACAGGTGCGGTTCGGCGGCCAGCCGCGTGGCCACGGCGGGGGAGGTGCTGCGGGCGGGTGTCGTCGTCGACATCTGCGTGCCACCTTTTCAATATTTGATACAAACTGGTGTGACGGAGGCTACGACAGCACCGCGACGAAAGTCCAGACCTGGGCGGAAATGCACAGAACTCGCAGGTGAGGGTCCAGCAGCTGACAGAGCGACTTGTCGGATCATGTATCAAACTTGTACGGTGCGGACATCCATCGAAGACCGCTGGAGGTCCCCATGTCCGCCGTCGCCGCGGCCCGCCCGTTCCGGGAGGGGCTGCTCGAGCTGGCGCCGCCGCGTCTGCTCGGTTCCCGCTGTGGCCGCTGCGCCACCGTCGCCTTCCCGCCACGGGAGTTCTGCCCCGCGTGCCGCGCCACCACCGGGATCACCGGGACCGCGCTGCCGGCCGAGGGCGTCGTGTACAGCTTCACGATCGTCCGCCAGGCCCCGCCCGGGATCGAGGTGCCGTACGTGCTCGCCTACGTCGACCTGCCGGACGGCGTCCGCGTGCTCGGCCAGGTCGCCGGGATCGAGCCGGACGAGGTGGCGATCGGGCTGCCCGTCCACCTCGAGCTGACCCCCTTCGGCCGGGACGACGACGGCACCGAACTCGTCGGCTACCGCTTCCGCGCGACCGGGAAGGAGGAGGCGTGACACTCGCTCCCGCCCACGTGGCCGGTGCCGGGATGATCCGGTTCGGCAAGTACCCCGCGGACGTGACGCTCGAGCGGATGGCCGTCGGCGCCGCCCGTGCGGCCCTGGCCGACGCCGCTGCCGACCTCACGCGGATCGACGCGCTCTACGTCGGGCACGTCTTCGGCGGTCCCGTCGCCGGGCAGCGGATCGCCGCGCAGCTCGGGCTCGACGGCCGCCCGGTGTCCAACCACGAGAACTACTGCGCCAGCGGCGCGACCGCGTTGCGCGAGGCGTGGGTGGCGCTGGCCGCCGGCCTGCACGACGTGGTGCTGGTGATCGGCGTCGAGAAGATGACCGACCGGGTTTCCGGTGGGGTGCGGCCGGACCCGGGTGACCTGGACGCCGCCGTGGGCTACGTGATGGCGGCCGGCCACGGGCTCAGCGCCCGCCGGTACATGGCCGACCACGGTGCGACGCGCGAGCAGATCGCCGCCGTGGCGGTGAAGAACCACGCCCACTCCGTGCACAACCCCTTCGCCCAGTACCAGCGCCCGGTCACCCTCGCCGAGGTGCTCGCCGCCCGGCCGATCGCCGAGCCGCTGGGCCTGCTGGACTGCAGCCCGATCTCCGACGGGGCCGCCGCGATGGTGCTGTGCTCGCCCGCCGGGCTGCGCCGGCTCGGCCTGTCCGCGCCGGTGCCGCGGATGCTCGGCTGCGCGCTGGTCAGCGGCGGCGTGCGGCCTGGCACCGGCGACGTCAACGAGGAGGACGTGTCGCGGCGCGCGGCCGAGGAGGCGTGGAAGCTCACGGGGATCGGCCCGGAGGACGTCGACGTGGTCGAGATGCACGACTGCTTCACGATCGCCGAGATCGTGCGGATGGAGGGGCTCGGCCTGATCCCGCGAGGCGAGGGCGGGCGCTGGACCGAGTCGGGCGCCACGTCGCTGGGCGGGCGCCTGCCGGTGAACCCCAGTGGCGGCCTGCTGTCGCGGGGGCACCCGGTCGGCGCGACCGGCGTCGCCCAGGCCGTCGAGCTGACGTGGCAGCTGCGCGGCACGGCGGGTGGCCGTCAGGTGGAGGGCGCGCGCACCGGGCTCGCCTACTGCAAGGGCGGCACGGTCAACGGCACGGACGGGGGCTCGGTGACGACGCTGGTGATGGCGCGATGACGGCGGGTCTCACCGCGCGGATCGACAGCGAGGCGCTGCGTTCCTCGCTGTCCACTGTGGAATCGCCGCACCCGGTCCTGTTCGTGGCGCCGCGGATGCCGGAGGACCGCGACTTCGCGGAGCTGTCCGACGAACTGCTCGACGCCGAGATCGGCGCCGTGCTCGCGGACGTGCTGGCCGACGTGCAGCGCGCGCTGCCCGGGCTGACCGGCCACAGTGGACGGATCGTGTTCCTGCTGCCGCACGACGTCGCGCTGGGCCGCCCGCACGCCACCGCGGCGGGCGCGGTGGCCGGGGCACTGCTGTCGATGGCCCGCACGCTGGCGATCGAACTCGGCAGGGACGGCATCACGGTGAACACGATCCTCTACGCCGAGGGCACCGAACCCGCCGTCGCCGGGCAGGTCGCGGCGCTCGTCGCGCCCGCGGGGGACGCCGTCACCGGTCAGGAGATCTACGTGACGGCGGGCAGCGGACTGGGGAGGTTGCGGCCATGAGGACGGCACTGGTCACCGGTGGCGCCGGGGGCATCGGCCGGGGGATCTGCGAGCGGCTGGCACGCGAGGTGGACGTCGTGTTCGTCGCCGACCTCGATCCGTACGCGGCCGCCGGGGAACTCGGGCCGTGGGCGCGACCGCTCGAACTCGACATCACGTCACCGGAATCGCGCGAAGCCGCGGCGGAGGATACCGGCGGCGTCGACATCCTCGTCAACTGCGCGGGAGTGCTGAAGGACGCGAGGGTGGGCGCGCTCGATCCGGAGTTGTTCCGGCGTCTGCTCGCGATCAACCTGCTGGGCCCGCTCGCGCTGACCCGGCTGCTGCTGGAGCCGATGGCGCGGCGGGGCGGGGGAGCGGTGGTCAACATCGCCTCCCGCGCCTGGCTGGGCACCTTCGGATCCACCGCGTACTCCAGCGCGAAGGGCGGCCTCGTCGGCGCCACCCGGGCACTCGCGCTGGAGGTCGCGCCCCAGGGCATCACGGTCAACTGCGTCGCGCCGGGGTTCGTCGCGACCCGCATGACCGACGGCCTGCCCGGCAAGATCCGGGAGCGGACGCTGGAGGCCATCCCGGTCGGCCGGGCGGGCAAGCCCTCCGACGTCGCCGAAGCGGTCGCCTACCTCAGTGGCGCCTCCTACGTGACCGGGCAGGTGCTGGTGGTCTGCGGCGGCCGCAGCATCGGCGACCCCTACCGGCAGCCGGCGGGAAAGGACAGCTGATGCGACCGCTGCACGGACTCCGCGTCGTCGAGTTCGCCGGACTCGGCCCGGCGCCCTTCGCCGCGATGATGCTCGCCGACTTCGGTGCCGAGGTCGTCCGCATCGAGCGACCCGGCGCAGGACCGGCCGGTGGCATCGTCGAGCGCGGCCGGCACACCGTCCACCTGGATCTGAAGTCGGAGCCGGGGCGGGCCCGCGCGAAGGAGCTCGTCGCCTCCGCCGACGTGCTGCTCGAAGGCTTCCGCCCCGGCGTGATGGAGCGCCTCGGGCTCGGCCCGGACGTGTGCCTGCAGCTCAACCCGGAGCTGGTCTACGGCCGGATGACGGGCTGGGGCCAGACGGGGCCGCGCGCGGACCAGGCCGGGCACGACATCAACTACCTCGCGCTGACCGGCGCCCTGCGGTCGATCGCGCGCCGGGGACAGGCGCCCGTGCCCCCGCTGAACCTCGTCGGGGACTACGGCGGTGGCGGGATGCTGCTCGCCTTCGGGGTGCTCGCGGCGCTGCGCGGCGGTGGGGGACAGGTCGTCGACGCGGCGATGGTGGACGGCGTCAGCCTGCTGATGTCGGGGGTCTGGAACCGGGCTGCCGTCGGCCGCTGGTCGCCGGAACCCGGCACGAACGACATCGACACCGGTGCGCCCTTCTACGACGTCTACGAGACCGCGGACGGCGAGTACATGGCGGTGGGCAGCATCGAGCCCCAGTTCTACGAGCGGCTGGTGCGGGGCCTCGGCCTCGACCCGGCGCAGCTGCCGGAGCAGGGGGACCGGTCCTCGTGGCCCGCGACGAAGAAGCTGTTCGCCGAGGTCTTCGCGACCCGCACCAGAGCCGAGTGGACCGCGGTGTTCGAACCGCTCGACGCGTGCGTGACCCCGGTGCTGAGCATGGCGGAGGCGGCCGCCGACGCGCACCTGACGGCACGCGGCACGCTGCGCACGGCCGGCGGCCGCGTCGAACCCGCCCCGGCCCCGCGCCTGTCCCGGAAGGGGGAGTAGCGTTGATAAAGTATCCGGCAACGCGCGCATGGGGACGAGGTGGCGGGATGGCCAGGGCGGTGCCGCCCAAACGGCGGCGGAGCATGAGCGACGAGGTCGCCGACCACATCCGGGAGCGCATCTTCGACGGCAGCCTCGCCCGCGGCCAGCGGGTGCCGCAGGACGCGATCGCGGCGGAGCTGGGCGTGAGCAGGCTCCCGGTCCGCGAAGCGCTCATCACGCTGGAGACCGAGGGCCTGGTCGACTCCGAACCGCACCGCGGCACGTTCATCGTGCCGATCCGGCAGGAGGACATCGAGGACCACTACCGGATCTACGGCATGGTGCAGGGGCTGGCCACGGCCCGCGCCGCGACCCGGATCACCGAGCCCGTGCTGCGGAAGCTGGAGGAGCTGCACGAGCAGATGCAGCGCAGTGCCGACGGCGACGAGCTGCACGACCTCAACTGGGAGTTCCACGCGCTGATCAACAAGACCGGGGGCAGCCGCAGGCTGCTGTCGGTGCTGCGGCAGCTGTCGCGCAACCTGCCCCGCTCGGTCTACGAGGTGCCCTCCGACGGGGGGCAGGAGGCGAACAAGGGGCACGCCCGGATCCTCGAGGCCCTGCGTGACGGCGACGCGGCCGCGGCGGACGCCGCCAGCCGCGAGCACGTCCGGCTGGAGGGCGACCACGTCGTGCGCACCCTGCGCGAGCAGGGCGTACTGGCCGACGACGCGTTCTGAGGGCGGCTGCGCGCCCACCTGCTCCGCCGGGCAGGACCGCGGGGCCCCGCGCTCGAGGCTTGTCTCCGCACATCAATTTGATACATTATCAATTCTTCTGACAAGGGAGTCGTGATGAGCCAGGGCCGTGCTCCCCTCGCGGCGATCGCCGGGGTCGGGACGACCCGCTTCGGCAAGCTGCCGGGGTACTCGCCCGACGACCTGGCGGGCTGGGCGCTGCGGGAGGCGCTCGCCGACGCGGCGTTGCCGGTCGGCGCGATCGACGGACTGGTCGCCTGCCGGGTCAGCGGTTACGAGAGTTTCTCGGCCGCGTACGGGCTCCAGCCCCGCTGGTGCGTGCAACTGCCCGCCGAGGGGCGGATGTGCGGCGCCGCCATCGAACTCGCCACCGCGGCGCTCGCCGCCGGGCTGTGCCGCACGATCGCGCTGGTCTACGGCAACGACGGCCGCTCCGCCGGAGCCACCTACGGCGCGGGCGGCACCGGCTACACCGCGGCGGGCGAGGGCTACGGCACCCGCCCCGAGCTGACGCGCCCGTACGGGATGACGTCGCCGGGCGCCTTCTCCGCCCTGATGTTCCAGCGGCACCGGCACGAGTACGGCACCACGGCCGAACAGCTGGCACAGGTCGCGCTCACCTTCCGCCGGCACGCCGCCCTCAACCCGGCGGCCGTCCTGCGGGACCCGCTGGACCTGGACACCTACCTGGGCTCGCGCTACATCGTCGAGCCCCTGCACCTGTTCGACTACTGCCTGATCAACGACGGCGGCGTCGCCATGATCCTGACCGTGCCCGAGGCGGCACGGGATCTGCCCCAGCCCCCGGTCTACGTGCTCGGGGCGGCGCAGCGCGCGCAGTTCCTCGGTTCCGACTTCCCCCCGGAGGACTACTGGCGCGGCGCCCTGCGCGAGGTGGGCGACGCCGCGCTGCGCCAGGCGGGCCGGGAAAGGTCCGAAATGGACGGTCTGATGAGCTACGACAATTTCAGCCCCAACGTGTTGTTCACCCTGGAGGGACTGGGTTACTGCGCGCCGGGCGAGTCCGGCCCGTGGATCGGGGACGGCGGCATCGGGCTTGGCGGGCAGCTGCCCGTCAACACCTCCGGCGGCCACCTGTCGGAAAGCTACCTGCAGGGGTGGGGCCTCAACGTGGAGGCGGTGCGGCAGCTGCGGGGCCAGTGCGGCGAGCGGCAGATCCCCGGCGCCGCGCACATCCAGTACGCCTGTGCGGCGCCCCTGGTCTCCTCGGTCGTCTACGGGAACCAGCCGTGAGCGCCGCCGACCTCACCCCGCATTTCGCCGGGCTCGAAGCGGGGGAGCTGCGGGTCTCCCGCTGCGGCGCGTGCGGCGCGCCGCGGTTCCCGCCGACGCCCGTGTGCCCGCACTGCCGGGTGGACGGTGCCCTGGAGTGGATCACCGCGGCGGGCACCGGGACCGTGTGGTCGTACGCGGTCTTCCACAAGGCCTATTTCCCGCCTCCGGGGCCTCAGCCCCCTTACGTGGTGGCCGTGGTGCTGCTCACCGAAGGCATCAAAATCCTCACCAACGTCATCGGGGACGGGGTGCGGGTCGGCCTGCCCGTCCAGGCCGTGTTCGACGCCGCCCTGGTCCGTTTCCGGGCCGTCTGAAGGAGCTTGCGATGGATCACTACCGACTGCTCGACCAGGACACGCTGCCCGGCGTGCTCCGCGCGCTGGGCAAGCATTTCGCCGACCACGAGGCCGTGGTCGCCGCAGACGGGCGCGTGTCGTTCGGCGACTGGCTGCGCGCGTGTGAACGCGTGGCGGCGGGTTACGCGGCGGCGGGGCTGCGGCCGGGTGAGCGGGTCGGCGTTCTGCTGCCCAACGGACTGCGCTGGCTGACCGCGACCCTCGGCGCGCACCTGGCCGGCCTCGTCGCCGTGCCCGTCAACACCTGGTACCGGTCCTCGGAGTACGCCTACGTCATCGAACGCGCGCGGCTCAGCACGATCGTCGTGGACGCCACGCTGTTCGGCCGGAACGTGCTGGCCGATCTCGCCGAAGCCGGGTACGGCGGGTTGTTCGACGCCTCGCGGGACGGCTACCGCGGCGCCCTCACCTGGCCCGCGGGGGAGGACCTGCCGCCCGCGCTGCCCGCGGGTCCTCCCGTCGAGGTGCCCGTCGCGCCGGACGACCTCGCCCTCATCCTGTTCACCAGCGGCAGCACGGCGAAACCCAAACCCGTACCGTTGCGCCATGGGCACCTGGTCGCCAACCCGCGGGAGATCGGCAGGCGCCAGCACCTGCGGCCCGGCGACCGGTTGTGGATCTCGGCGCCGTTCTTCTTCGGCTACGGCTGCGCGAACGCGCTGCCGGTGGCGCTGACCCACGCCACGACGCTGTGCCTGCAGGAACGGTTGGACGGCGACGAGGCGCTGGCGTTCATCGAGCGCGAGCGGTGCACCGTCTACTACGGACTCGCGCCCACCACGCGGGCGCTGCTGGCCGCGCCGACGTTCGGCACCAGGGACATCTCGTCCCTGCGCACCGGCACGTGTGGGTTCACCGCCGAGGACAAGCGGCTGGTGATCGAGGAACTCGGTGTCACGCAGGTGTGCAGCATGTACGGGCTGACCGAGGGCTACGGGCACTCCGCGGTGAGCGACGCGCTCGACCCGGTCGACGTCAAGCTGCAGACCTGCGGCACGGCGCTGCCCACCCAGCGGATCCGGATCACCGACGAGCGGGGGCGGCCCTGCCCGGCCGGGGTGACCGGCGAGATCGAACTGGCCGGCGCAGTGATCGACAGCTACCTCGGTTCCGCCGAACTGGACGCCGGCGCGTTCCGGGACGGCTGGTTCCGCACCGGGGACCTCGGCTGGCTCGACGAGCACGCGCGGCTGCATTTCGCCGGACGGCGCAAGGAGATGATGAAGATCAAGGGCATCAACATCGCGCCGGCCGAGGTCGAGGACGTCCTCATCGGACACCCCGCCGTCGACCAGGCCTTCGTGATGGGACTGCCCGGACCGGAGGGCGAGGTCATGGCGTGCGTCGTGGTGCCCCGTGAGCCGGTGCCCGACGAGGACGCCTTCGTGCGGGACCTCGTGGCGCACATCCGCTCGCGGGCCGCGAGCTACAAGGTGCCCTCGCGGTTCCACCTGATGGCCGGTGCGGACCTGCCGTTGACCGACACGGGCAAGGTCAGCAAGCTCAAGCTGCGGGAGGTGCTCGATGCGTGAATTCCGGTTGCTGGCGGAGGGGATCGGTTTCACCGAGGGTCCCTTGTGGACTTCCCTCGGACGGCTGCTGGTGACCAGCGTCTCCCGGGGGCAGGTGCTGGAACTGGACCCGCGCGACGGCTCCGTGCTCCGGCGGATCGAGACCGGTGGTGGCCCCAACGGGCTGGCCGAGGACGAGCACGGTCGCGTGTGGGTGGCGCAGAACGGCGGCTCGGTGCGGCCCAGCAGCTCGTCCCGGCCGGTGGCCGCGGGTCTGCAGACCCTGTCCGGTGACACGGTGCTGGACGCGCTCGCCGCCGGCGTGCGTGCGCCCAACGACCTGGTGCGCGGGCCGGACGGGCGCATCTGGTTCACCGATCCCGGCAGCCCGCACGATCCGGTGCCCGGGCAGGTCTACGCGTACGAGCCGCGCACGGGCTTGCTCGAACGTGTCGCCGACGGGATCGACTTCCCCAACGGGCTGGCCTTCGACCTGGCGGGACGGCGGCTGTACGTCGCCGCGACCCGTGCCCGCGCGATCCTGCGTTTCGACTGGGACGGCGCCGCACTGCGCCCGGCGGGCGTTTTCGCCCGGGTACCGGGAGGCCCGGACGGGCTGGCGTTCGACGCGGACGGTCGCCTGTACGCGGCGCTGCCCGACGCCGACCGGATCGCCGTGCTCCGCCCGGACGGCACCGGGGAGGACGCGATCCGCTTCCCCGGCGGTACCTTTCCCACGAACCTGTGCTTCGCCGGAGCCGGGCGGGAAACGCTCGTCGTCACCGCCGCGAAGGGTGGTCGGGTCCTGGCGCTCGACGGCGTCGCGACCGGACCGCGGCAGCTCGTGCCCGCCACGTCGTGAAACCGCGCCATCGCGTGGTTCCGCTACCTCACACCGCCTGCGCGGTCGGCAGGATGGTGATCTCGCTGAGGTTGACGTGCCGCGGCACCGACGCGATGAAGGCGATCGTCTCGGCCACGTCGGCCGGGCTGAGGCACTCGATGTCGCGGAGCAGGTCTGCCATGAGCTTGCTGGCGTCGGGATCGGTGACGTGGTCGGGCAGTTCGGTGTCGACCATGCCCGGTTCGATCGCCGAGACGCGCACCATCTTGCGGCCCAGCTCCACCCTGGCCAGCCGGGTGAAGTGGCTCAGGTACGCCTTGGTGCCGGAGTAGACGGAGAACTTCTCCAGGATCCGGGTGGCCGCGATCGAGGAGGTGGTGATCAGATCGGCGGGACCGCCCGCCGCCGCGGCGTCGACCAGCTGCGGCAGGAACGCGCCGAGGACGTTCATCACGCCGGTGATGTTGAGGTCGATCTGGCGCTGCCAGTCGTCGACCTTGAGGTCCTCGATGGGCGAGATCAGCTGCACGCCGGCGTTGTTGACCACCAGGTCGACGCGGCCCAGCCGCTGCTGGACCTGCCCGGCCGCGGCGGTCACGGCGTCCCGGTCGGTGACGTCGAGGGGCAGCGCGAGCGCGGTGCCGCCGGCGGCGGTGATGCGTTCCGCGAGCGCGTCGAGGTTTTCCTTGCGCCGCGCGGCGATCGCGACCTTGGCGCCCAGTGCGGCGAGGCGTTCGGCGGTGGCGGCGCCGATGCCACTGCTGGCCCCGGTGATGGCGGCGACGCGGCCGGCGAGAGGTGTGTTGCCGATGATCTGGGACATCATGTTTTCCTTTCCCGGTAGGGGTTTCTGTTCGGCACCACCAAGAAACCAGTTCCGGGGGAGGAAAAGGGGGTCGAAAAGCGCCCCCGCTGTCGGGGGACAAGCTGACCCCCCTTCAGGCGCTCAGCTCCCGCGCCCACAGGCGTGCGGCGGCCTGGTCGAGACCACGGGAAAGCTGCCGCCGGTACGTGCTGAACGACAGGCCGAGCCGCCGTGCCGCTCGTCCTCCTAGCCGTACTCGGTCACGGCCCGCGGGTTGGCGGCCAGCTCCGCGGGGCGGTGCAGGCACTTGTACGCGTCGCGGACGGCGGCGGCGAACTCCTCACGCGAAAGGACGGTGGCCCCTGCCGCGCGCTCGCGGACCGTGGATTTCCAGTGGACGCCCGCGTTGTTGAACACCAAAGGTGTGTTCCTGTCGATGAAGTACGAGATCGCCCACATGCGTGCCGCGGGCGGTGGCGCCATCGTCAACACGGCCTCGATCGCCGGGCTGATCGCCGATCCGGGCATGTCGCCCTACGTCGCGGCGAAGCACGGGGTGGTGGGCCTGACCAAGGCCGCGGCGATCGACTACGCCACGGAGGGGATCAGGGTCAACGCGGTCGCGCCGGGCCTGGTGCGCACCCCGATGACGCAGGGCTGGCTCGACGACCCGGAGATGCGGGAGACCGTGCTCGCCGGTTCGCGGATGGGGCGTGCCGCGGACCCGGAGGAGATCGCCGGGGTCGTGCTGTACCTCGCCTCACCGCTCGCGTCGTTCGTCACGGGCGCGGTGTTCACAGTGGACGGTGGGCAGACCGCTCATTGACCGCCGGGGCCTCTTGCTCAGCCGAGCCGGGCGTGCAATTCGTGGCAACCGGTGACCCCGGTCTTGCGGTAGATCGACCGGAGGTGGTCGTGCACGGTGTGCAGGGAGAGGTTCAGCCTGCGGGCGATCTGCTTGGCCGGCAGTCCGGCCGTGACCTGGCGGACGACGCCGAGCTCCGCCGGGGACGCGCCGTACCACGCCGCCAGCACGGGCAGCAGGAGCTCGCCGCGTGCGGGCTCGATGGTCACGCCCACCGCGGCGGAACCGTCCGGTTCGAGCGGTTCCGCGTGCACCGCCAGCCACCCGTCCGGTGTCGGCAGCCGGCTCACCGTGTGCCGGCCCGCTTGACGGGTGAGGTGGACCGAGTTCCAGAGCACGCTGACCAGCCGCCGGTCGTCCACGGCGGAGTTGTCCGGCCACAGCACGCGGAGGGTGTCCCGGGCGGTCGGCGTGATCCCGAGGAGTGTGTGGTCCGTCCCGACGGTGACCACACCCGGCGCCGTCGGGGGCGGCGGGGGCAGTGAGGTGCCGGCGATGAACCGCCGCAGGGCTTGCGCCACCGGCCCGGAGAGGGCAGCCGCACGAGCCACCTCGTCGCCGCTGAACGGGCACGCGCCGGTGCGGACCAGGGTGAGTGCGCCGAGGGTGTGGCGACGATCGGCCAGCCTCGTGATCAGCCGGTGTGGCCGCTCGCAGACCCGGGGCCCGGCCGGCTCGGCCGAGCCGGTTCCGTACCAGTACAGCGGGGTGTCGATCCGGCACACCCGGCCGATGAGTTCGGCGAGGTAGGCCTGGTCGGCCAGCCAGAAGCAAATCGCGCCGGTCACCGGGTCCTGACCACTGATCAAATAGGAATCGTGCGGTATCCAGTGCCGGACCAGCCCGGGCACCTCCTCCGCGAATTCCTTCGCGCTGCTCGCCTCGCAGGCCGCCAGCAGCATGGCACGACCGGTCGCCCCCAGTTCATCTTTCACAGCATCCAGTATCGCCGTGTCAACCCCTCATGTCTCGGGATTTCCCTGACGCACCGGAAAGGAAAGACTCGGCTCGTTCCGGATTTCTGCCCGGATGGGCGAGGGGGTTGTGATGACGGACTTCACGGCGCGGCTGTTCGAAGATCGCGCACTGCGGACGGTCGTGAAGCCTTCGTTTCCAGTGGTCGAGGTTCCGCCCGATGCTGGCGGAACGGCCCTGGGCGGACTGTTACCGCCGACTGGGTCCGTCGTGGTGTATTTCGGCGATCCCACGGCACCGGCCTGGCGGGACCTCCGCGACGCGGTCACGCGGCAGGACTGGGAAAAGCTGCGTGACTCGACGGCGAGCCGGGTGGCGAAGGGCTGGACCGACGACGACGTACTCGCCAGCCCGGTGTATTTCGACGTGCGTTGTGCGGGCAGAACCTTGATCCAGCAAATGGCGCTTCTCGCGGGCCACCCGTACGGCACGCTGACGTTTCCCTACACCGGCGGGCTGATCGAGGACACCGACTTCGAGATCGTCGAATACCACCGGACCCGGGACGTGTCCTCCTTGGGTTATGTTTTCGCGCGCCGGGCGCCTGAGCTGACGCCGCTGGAACAACGGCTGGTCGCCACGCTCGGCCCGGATCTGCGGGAGCTCAATGTCGGACCGCACCTGCCGTGCCAGACGACGACGTTCGACCAGGTGTGCGAGGTGGTCGAACAAGCGGCTCGCGCGGAGCTGACCCGCAGGCACGGTTGTGTCGACGCCGAGGGCCCGGCCAAGAGGCTGCCCGACGATCTCGTCGAGGCGATCGCCGGCCAGCCAGGCGAGCCTGCCGTACCGGTGGCCGAACTGCTCGCCATCCGGCGCCGGATCCTCGGCGGCTGACCGGGTTCCGCGGGAGGAACGGATGATTTCCTGCCTGGTTGCCGCTCTGCCGGGCGGCTGGCTGCTGCTCACCGTGCTCGCGGCCTTGCCCCGCGTGGGCCCGGTGCTCCGGCTCCGGCTGCCGCGCTGGCTCTCCCCGCTGGTCCCGACCTGGACGTTCTTCGCCCCGCACCCCGGGACGGTCGACCACGTGCTCTGCTACCGCGACCGGCTGGCCAACGGCACGGTCAGCGCGCTGCGGGAAGTGTGGCCGGCGGGCAGGCCGAGGGGGCGGGCGGGCAAGGCCGTGGACGACGCCGTTTCGCTGCTGATCCAGGCGAACGGCGTCATCGAGCGTGCCCGGCTGGCGGGCACGCTGACCCCGGCCGAGGTGGAGACCCGGCGAGCGGGCCTGCTGATCAGCACGTCGTACCTGCTGCTGCTCACCGCGGCGTCGCGCGTCCCGCACGACGCGACCGCGGTCGGTGTCCAGTTCTGTGTCGTCGCCACGAGCCGGCGGGACGAACCACCCCGGCTGGTGTACGCGTCGGCAGTCCACCAAGTCGATGCGCGTCCGCGGTGGGCGGGTGTGTCATGACCGAGTACGAGGCCGCACGCCTGGTGCTGGCCGTCAGCGGTATCGGGCTGGCCTGGACGGCCCTCCGGGACCTGCGGACCGGCGGTGAATTCACCGGCCGTGGCGTCCTGTCCTGGGATCTCGTGGGTGTCGGCCGGTTACGCCGCCTGCCGTGGCTCGGCCGGTTGATGGGCTGGCCCGGTCACCGGCTGGTGCTGGCGGCGCAGCTGGTGGCCGGGCTCGCCGCCCCGGTCGTGGCGGCGAGCCCGGGTGCCGGCTCCGCGGTGGTGGCGTGCGTGCTGCTCACGACCGTGCTGCTCACCGTGGAGCGCACCGGGTACGGGCTCGACGGGGCGGATCAGATGGTCGTGCTGGACCTGATCGCGGCGGCGGGGACGCTCGTCGTCGGTGGCGTGATCGGCCGGCTGCTGCTGGCCTTCCTCAGCGCCCAGCTGCTGCTCAGCTACACGATCTCCGGCGCGGCCAAGCTGGTCTCACCGGTGTGGCGCGACGGGAGCTGCCTGGCACTGATCCTGTCGACCGACTCGTACGGCTCGCCCCGCCTGGCCGCGACGTTGCGGGCACGGCCCGCACTGGCGCTGGCCATGGCGTGGTTCGTCATCGTGCTCGAGGTGACCTTCGCCGGGACGCTCGTGTTGCCCGCGCCTGCCCTGTGGTGCGTCCTGGCGGCTGCCTTCGCGCTCCACCTGGGCATCGCCGTCACGATGGGGCTCGTCAACTTCCTGTTCGCCTTCACCGCCGCCTATCCGGCGTTGACGTACACCATCTCCGCGTACCTGCACTGAACCCCGTCAGCCGTCCGAGCGACGGCGCCGGAGCGTGAACCGCTCGAAAACCGAAAGTTCTCCTGAGGGCTTGTTGACGTTGTAGTACGTGACGTACATCGAGGTGGTGTCGCCGGGGTGCCGGCCGGGGTCGACGGTGAAGGCCGCGAAGCCGTACGGGTGCTCCAGGTCGCGCACGGCGCTCCAGACGGCCTCTTCCTTGACGTAGACCGATGTGCGCTTGCCCCCCGAGGAGTTCGGCGTGACCGCGGTGATCACCTTCGCCGTGCCGTCCTTGAAGAAGCTCTGGTTGGTCGTCCCGGAAACACCGCCGCCGCCGAGGATCATGTGCACGGTGCCGTGCGTGGTGTCGATGACGTCGGTGCGCGAGGACACCGGGTTCGGCGTCAGCGTCTCGCTGCCCGAGACCACGCCGCGGACCGCCAGCGAGCGCTCGTAGTCGTGTTCGTGCCCGCACAGGACGAGGTCCACGCCGTAGCGGTCGAACAGCGGGCCGTACTTCTCGCGCAGCCCGAGGTCGGCGCCGTTGGCGTCGGAGGAGCTGATCATCACCTGGTGCATCGCGACGACGACCCAGTCGACGTCCCGTGACGAGCGCGCGGCCCGCAGTTCCCGCTCCAGCCACGCGAGCTGGCGGCCGCCGGAGTAGCCGTTGATGTAGACGTCTCCGCCGTCCTGCAGGCAGTTGTCGTCGTTCTGCAGCACGATCACGTGCACCGAGCCGACGGTGAACGAGTACCACAGCCCGGCCAGCTCCGGGTCGGTTTCGGTGGACGGCAGCCGGAAGTACGTCTGGTACGCGGCCAGCCCGATCGGGCCGTTCGCGCGTTCGATCTCGTGGTTGCCGGCGGCGGGCATCCACGGGCGGAAGCGCGCGGAGCGGGTGTTGTTGGTGAAGAAGTTGTTCCAGGTGCGGACGCGGTCGACGTCGAGGTTGGCGTAGCAGAGGTCGCCGTTGAGCAGGTGGAACAGCGGGCCGACGGTCTCGATCCCGGTGACGATGTCCTTGGTCGCGGGGGTGGAGTTGGCGTCGAGGCCGACGCTGCCGTTGGCGGCCCACGTGACCTGGGGCGCGGACTGGTCCCCGAAGCTGGTGAAGGTGAACGGCGCGCGGCCGGCCGGAGCGGTGCGGAACGTGCCGGCGTCGGGCGTCGCGCCGTCGTGGGAGACGGCGTAGATGTAGTCGGTGCCGGGGTGCAGGCGGTCGAGCGCGGCGTGGTGGACCCACACCGTGCGGCCCGACGTGCCGTCGACGTAGGTGCGGGTCTCGGCCTGCGCGACCGCGCCGAAACCGCCGTCGAGCGTGCCGTAGGTGACGCGCGGCCGCCGGACGGCGGCGTCGGTGATCCAGGAGGCGACCATCTGGCGCGCGGGGTCCTTGCCGAACTGCAGGTGCAGGCCCTGCACGGGCGTCGAGCCGGTACCGGTGACCGGTGAGACGGGTGCGGCGGCGGCCACGGCCCCGCCGAGCAGCGGGCTCGCGGCGGCTCCGGCGCCGAGCAGGCCCAGGGCGCTGCGGCGGGTGACGGACTGCTGGGACATGGGTGGCCTCCTCGCAAGATCGAAGGAAACCTAGGTTCGCCCGTCGACGCCGGGGTGAACATCCGCGGAACGCGGTCTTTTCCTTGTGGGACAAGGGAAAACGGACAATCGGGGTGAGGTGTGCCTGGTGGGGCGAACCGGGCGCCGTCGAACTCCGCCCGGCTGCCGCGGTTTCCCGCCAGAACCGCACTGTCGACGGATTGTCGACGGCCGGTGCGAGGGTGAGGGCCGTTCTGGGGAAGCGATCCAAGGAGGTCCAGATGAGTATGTCCGTGCTCAGGCCGTACGGCCTGGACAGCGCGGCGGGGGACGGCGAACGATCGGCCTCGCCCTTCGCCCCGGCCGGGCTCGCCGCCGCCGAAGCGCCGGTGGCCGCTCCCGCACAGGTGCTGAACTCCCCGTTCGCCGAGGCGGCCGTCGCCGCCGGGGAGGCCGGACGCGGGGCCGAAACCGCCGGTGCGCTGCTGGCCGAGCTCGACGACGAGGAGTTCGCCGAGACGCTGGACGTGCTGGTGGACGAGGCCGCCGCGCGGCACCTGCGTTCCGTCGGCACCTGGTCCTCCGCCTCGGAAGCCCCGGCGCTGGCGAGCATCGACACCGGGCAGTGGCTGGAGGAGCTGGCGCGGGAGTCCGACCGCGTGCTGCGCGGGCTCGAAGCGCACTTCGGTGAGCGGCCCGCGGGTTCCTTGCAGGACGGGGAGATCGAGGCAGTGGCGGGTCTTCCCGCGATGGACGGCTTCACGCATCCGCTCGACGCGCAGCAGCTGTTCCTCGGTGGCCTGCTGGACAAGGCGAAGAAGCTCGCCAAGGGCGTCGGCAAGCTCGCGAAGAAAGGGTTTTCCGCACTCGGGAACCTCGCGCTGGGCCCGCTGTTCGCCACCCTGCGCAAGCTCGTCCGGCCGCTGCTGAAGAAGGTGCTCGACACCGCGATCGGCAAGCTGCCGGAGTCACTGCGCCCGCTGGCCGGGCAGCTCGCCGCCAAGCTCAACGGCGAGACGGGTCTCGCCGAGGAGTTCGACGAGGCCATCACGGAGGCGGTCACGTTGCGGAAGGACACCCTCGAAGAGCACCCCGCCCTCGACGGGTACGAAGCGGTGGGCAACGACCTCGACGAGGCCCGCGCGCGGCTCAACCGCGAGCTGTCCGCCGCCGACCCCGAGGTACCGCCGACCGAGCAGCTGCAGCAGTTCCTGCCCGTCGTGATGGCGGCGCTGCCGCTCGTGCGCACCGCGGTGAAGGTCGTCGGCCGGGACCGGATCGTGAACAAGATCGCCGAGCTGATCGCCCGGCTGATCCAGGGCATGGTCGGGCCCGAGGCCGCGAAACTGCTGTCCCGCCACATCGCGAGCACCGGGCTCGGCCTGCTCGGGCTGGAGACGTCCGAACCCGAGTCGCTCGGCGCCGAGGCGATGGTGGCCGCCACCGAGGACACCGTGCGCGAGGTCCTGAAGCTCCCGCCGGAGTCACTGGAGAACGACCTCGTGCTCGAAGCCGCGGTGCAGGACGCCTTCGCCGAGTCGGTCGCCCGGCACATGCCCGCCGCGGTGCTGCGCAGCGAGCTGGTCGAGCGCGAGTTCGACGGCGAGCACGGGGTGTGGGTGCTGATGCCGCGCGCGACGCGGCCGTGCTTCCGCTACAAGAAGTACAGCCACGCCATTCCGGTCCGGGTGTCGCGGCCGATCGCGCGAGCGGTCGTGTTGTCGAGCGGCGAGACCCTGGAGCGGCGGCTGCTCGACGACGGTACCGAGACCTGGCCCGTCGAGGGCGAGGTGGAGCTCTACGAGCTGCTGCCGGGCGGCACGCTCGGGCACGTCGCCGCGTTCGAATCCGACGACGGCGCGGTGAGCGAGTTCGAGGTGCTGACGGAAAGCGCCGCGGGCACGCTGATGGGCCGTCCGCACTGGGGCCACAATGGACACCGCGTCGGCTCACGACGGCCGGGCAGCCGGTTCTTCCGCTTCCACCACCGCGGACGGCCGCTGCACCACCGGCACTTCTTCGCGCTCGGGTTCGACCTCACCGCGCCGCAGCCGGTGCTGCGCGTCAACCTGCCGATCGGCGAGCGCGACAGCCACGAACTGGTCGCCCAGCTGCAGCGCCGCCAGCTCGTGCAGGTCGTGTCGACTGTCCGCAAGCTGCTCGGCGAACCCGCGGTGGCCGCGCTCGGCCGGCGGCTGGAGCACCTGATGTCCAAGCACGGCATCGCCGCGCCCGCCGGTGCCGCGCAGGCGCTCGCGGGCACGCTCGCCGGAGGCATGCTGCGGTCGCTGGCCCAGCAGCTGCCCGCCGCCGCGGCCACCCTCGCCCAGGCCGCGCAGGACCCGGCGTCCGGCGTCACGCTCACCTTCACGTTCGCCTTCACCGACCGCGCCGCGGTCGCCGCGGGCACCCCGGCGGGCGACCCGGCGCTGACGGTCCGAGCGGGGCAGCACCGTGACTGAGCAGGTCCTCGACCGGCAGACCGAGGCCGAGCTGGTGCACTGGCGGCTCGCGGCCGCCGGCCTGGCCGACCTGTCCATGGTGGCCGCGCCCGAGGCGTGGCAGGCGCTGGAGGACTACCTGCAGCGCCGGGTCCGCGGCAGGCTGCGCGAGGTCGTCGCCGTGCTGGTGTCGGAAGCCGAGGCGCTGCAACGGAAACTGGGGGAGGACGGGGAGGCGGTGCGGGCGGGCGTGCTCCGGCTGCGCACCCGCTACCTGCAGGTCGAGACGATCCTCGACTTCTACGGCGACGCGGTGAACAGCCGCACCAACCCGGCGCTGCGGGCGCTGCTGCGCGGGTACGACGCGCTGGCCGGGGACAGCATGGCCGCGGTGCTCACCCGTGTCGGCATCGAGCCGCCGCCCGCGCTGGTCTACCTCGACGGCGGGCTCGGCGCGGCGATCCTGCGCGCCGGGATCAGGCTGTGGGACTCCAGCCACCCGTCGCCGGCCGCGGCGATCAAGCTGACCCGGCACAACCTCGCACACCCCACGGCGCTGCTGCACGAGACCGGACACCAGGTCGCGCACCTGACGGGCTGGCACCAGGAACTGGCCGACGCACTCGAAACCCGGCTCGCGCCGCGTTCGGCGGAGCTGGCGGCGGTGTGGCGGGGCTGGGCGAGCGAGGTCGCGGGGGACGTGCACGCGTTCGCCCAGGCGGGCTGGGCGCCGGTGGCCGCGCTGGCCAACGTCGTCGACGGCACGACGGAGGCGGTCTACCGCATCGGTTTCGGCGATCCGCACCCCTTCGGGTTCCTGCGGGTGCTGTTCAACGTCGAGCTGTGCCGCCGCTGGTTCGGCGGCGGGCCGTGGGACGACCTCGCGGCGGCCTGGCAGCGCCGGCATCCGGTGGAGCGGGCCCCCGCCGACGTCGCGGCGCTCACCCGCGCCAGTCTCGCGGCGCTGCCCGACATCGTCGACGTGTGCACGTGCCGGCCGATGGCGGCCTTCGGGGGCGCCCCGCTCTCGGCGCTGCTCGACCTGCGCCGCGTGTCCCCGGCGGCGCTGCACGCGCTGGCCGTCCAGGCGGGGGAGTCCCTGCTGACGTCGGCCTACCTGCGGCGGCGGGAACCGCTGCGGATCCTGGCGCACCTGTCCACCCGCGCGGTGCTCGACCCGGGCGCCGCGGCACAGCACCAGGCGGCGCTGCTGGCGTGGGTCACCGACGTCGGTGCCGACGCCACGCCCGCCCGGCGTGCTGCCTGAGCGGAGCAAACAAGAGGAGGGAAACCCATGGCAGTGTCAAAAACGGTGTCCACAACGGACGGTGCGGAGCGCAAGGAGCCCGCGCCGGTGGCACCGGACCCGGTGCTGGACCAGCTCGTCTCGCTCACCCGGTCGATCTCGGACCTGGTGCGGCAGAACGCGGAGGTCCAGGACACCACCACCACGGCGGCCGACGCCGACGAGCAGGCGAGGGTCGTGTTCGCCTACGACTTCCTCGGCGTGGTGCTCGGCCGCCGCGCGCCGAGCGTGTTCCAGCTGACGAAGGTGACCGTGACCCGCAAGCCGGGCACGCTGACGTTCACCGGCCTGGGCGGCGCGACGGCCGCGAAGATCCGCGCGGCGAACAACGTCACCCAGCTGCTGCAGGGGCTCGCCGAGGGCGTGCCCGTGCGCATCGACCAGGGCGCGAACGCGATCCAGGACGACCAGCGCATCGATTCCATCGTCACGTTCACCGCGGTCGGCGGACTCCCCGTCGCCCTCGGCCCCTGCCTCGACGCCGTGTCCGGCCCGATCGTCGTTTAGGAGAAACCGATGTTCTTTCCCTTGGCCAAGGCGCTGGGCACGCAGGCGGTCTTCCGCCTGCACCCCGCGCAGATCGCCGCGCTGCTCGACGAGATCTGGGACGGCGCGCGAAGAACCCCGCAGATCCCCGACCCGTCGGGGGAGAAGGACCTGGTCTTCTACGCCACGTTCTTCGACGACACCGTGCTCAACGCGCTCGACCTGCCGACGCAGCCGGGCGACGACCCGTTCACCTCGACCGACGGGCTCAACGCCTTCCTCGCGCCCTCCGGCGTGAACGCGGGCGGGCGGTTCGAGTGGAGCGGCAGGCCCAACAACCTGTTCTGCCCGCCGCTGCTGTGGCACCACCTGGCCTACGCCTACGTGCTCGAAAGCACCGGCATCGTCGAGATCTTCGCCGAGCTGGTGCGGCGGCTGGTCGTCGGGGAGACGCTCGGGGTCCTCTCGCCGGACAGCATCGCGTGGCTGCGCGCCACCGAACAGCTGTTCTTCCGCGACCTGCCGACGTTCTCGGTGGCGAGCGTGCTGTCCGACGTGCGCCCGTACGACCGCACCAACCGCCGCAACGCCTACTGGCGCATGTTCGGCCTCGACCTCGCGCACGCGGTCCCGCCGCTGTGGGCCGGGCACGGGCCGCTCGCGGACTGGAAGGAGCTGACCGGGCCGGTCAACGTCGACTTCCGCAAGAACTGGAGCGAGTTCCTGCGCCAGATCTGGATCGGCGTGGAGAACCGGGACAACCGGACCGGCGCGAACCCGACCGACCCCAGCTACATCGCGCTGCTCGCCCGCGCCATCAGGGACCTGCTCGGCAACCGCCGCCGCGGTGGTGCGCTGGCCCGTGAGGAGTTCGCCTACGTGACGATGCTGAACTGGTTCCACCTCACTGTGGACACCGACACGTCGGTGGTCGTCGACCTGCAGGCGCAGGCCAGCAACCCGGCCGACCGGCTCGGCGCGCTCGGGCAGAAGGTCGGCATCGTCCCGGCGCTGCGCTCGCGTGAGCTGTTCGACCTGTCCGAGCCGATGTCCACGCTGCTGCGCGGCGTCGAGCTCGGGCTGTTCGACACGGAGGAGACCGCGACGACGTTGTTCACCGCGAACAGCAACATCTTCCGCGACGTGCTCGACACGATCAACAACTGGCAGTCGGCCACCGGCGAGCGGATCAAGGAGAGCCCGGCCCAGCAGCAGCTGGCCCGCGCCTCGCAGCCGCTGCACGTGCCGGTCCCCGCGCCGGGGGTGCCCGCGACGAACGGGTCGGCGGCGCCCGCGTTCAGCGGGAAGGGGTGAGCCCGGTGCGGTCCCAGCGCCAGGACCAGCGGGCGTGGACACTGCCGGAGCTGCTGGCGAACGGTGACACCACGGCCTACGAGCCGGAATCCCGGGAGGACGACCGCGAGCTGCTCAGCCCGTTCGCCGCCCCCGGGGGGTTCTCCGTGGACAACGAGCTGGAGAACTGGGCGGACACGCTGCGGAAGCTGCCCACGCAGGTCAACGAGGCGCTGCGGAAGGGCAACGTGCCGCTCGCGGTGCAGCTGCTCGTGGCGGGCGGCAAACGGGACGAGAACTGGCTGACCGACCTGGTCTTCCACTTCCGCCACCCGGAGCTGCACGGGCGGGACATCCGGCCGGGGGAGACGAAGCTGGCCGGGGACTGGGTGGAGCTGCGCACGAAGTTCGTGCGCCCGCTGCTGGCGGCGGCAGGGGCGCCGCCAGCAGCGATCCCCCAGAAGCCGCCGAGCCCGCCGTTCCAGGGGCAGCCGAGGCTGTCGCCGGCGGACTGGCGGCACCGCGCGCTCACCGAGGCCGGTATCGACCCGAACACCTGGAAACCGGTCGACGGGTTCGAAAAGCTCCGCTCGGTCTGCGACAAGGTGTACGCGTTCTACGCGAAGATCTACCTGCAAGAGGACAAGAACATGCGGTGGGCGGGGCTCGCGAAGCTGGCCGGCGGCGAGATCCTGTACGCGTTGCGGACCTCGCAGGCGCTCATCGACTTCGCGAAGTCGCCGCCGGTGCTCAGCGTGGACAAGGGGTTCGCGGTGCTGCCCAGCGTCGCCGCGGCGTACGCGGGTGAGCTGCAGGTGCTCGTCCTCGAAGGGCAGAAGGCGGTCTTCTGGGACCTCGCGTGGCAGATGCAGGCGTACGTCACCGCGGGGCTGCCGGAGCTGGAGGCGCAGCGCGCGGCGGGGGCGGACGTGCCGATCGAGGCGTGGCGCGACATGGCCTCGGGCGACGAGGACCGGATCTGGCGGGGCACGGCGGGGATCGCGCACCACGAACAGGAGATCGTGCTGGGGCCGTTCTTCAAGGCGGTGCGGGACATCCAGGACTTCGACCGGATCCCGGCGCAGATGTCGGCCACGGCGCGCTCGCCCGTCCCCGGCGGGAAACCGTTCGCCGAAGTCCTGCCGGACGGGGACATCACGGTGTTCGCCGACCGGTGGCGCTGGATCGAGGCGGACATGCTCCCCGCGTACCGGCGGCTCACCCCGCAACGCCGCCGCCAGCTGGTCAGGCTGCCGCTCGCCGACCTCGCCGACCACCGCTATCCGCCGGAGTGAGCCCGGCTCGTATCTGTCCCCCGGGTTCCAGGCTCTTTTCCCGGAAGGGTCCGGCCGAACCCGGGGGACAGGATGAGCGGTATCCCGCGGACCGCCGACTTCCGCGTGCTGGGCGCGCTGGAGGTCGTGGCAGGCGAGCACGTGCTCGCACTGGGCGGCCCGCAGCTGCGGGTGCTGCTGGCCCTGCTGCTCGCGGCCGGCGGGCGGGCCGTGGGGGTGGGCACGCTCGTCGACGAGCTGTGGGGCCCGCACGCGCCGCACGACGCCGACCGGACCGTGCGGACGTACGTGTCGCGGCTGCGGAAGTCGTTGCAGCCCGCCGCGGGGGCCGCGGTGATCGTCACCCGGGCACCCGGCTACGCCCTGCTGCTCGACCCCGACCTCCTCGACGCGGGCCGGTTCGAACGGCTCGCGGCGGCGGGACGCGCGGCGCTCGGCGCCGGGCGGCCAGGGGAGGCAGCCGAGCAGCTTGCCGCGGCGCTGGCGTTGTGGCGAGGCGCCGCGTACGACGGGTTCGACGAGACCCCGTCGCTGCGGACCGAGGCGCACCGCCTGACCGAGCTGCGGGACAACGCGCTCGAGGACCGGATCGACGCCGACCTCGAGCGGGGTCTCGGCCGGGAACTGGTCGGTGAGCTGGAAGCGCTTACCGCCGCGCACCCGGACCACGAACGGTTCTGGGCACAGCTCATGAAAGCGCTTTACCGCGCGGGCAGGCAGGCGGACGCGCTGCGGACGTTCCGCCGCGCGCGGCAGCTGCTGCTGGAGGAGGCGGGGGTCGAACCGTCCCCGCTGCTGACCGGGATCCAACGGCAGATCCTCGCCCACGACACCGCGTTGCTGGCCTCGGCCGACGAAAGCGGGCCGCTGCCGGCGGGGACGCGGGCGCTGCTGGACGACGGGGACCTGCGCACGAGCAGGCGGCACTTCGAGATCGCGTACGAGCGCGCGGAACGGGCGGGTGACGCGAACGTGCTGGCGCGCGCGGCACTGGGCCTGTCCGGCCTGTGGGTGCACGAGCACCGCACGGCGACCGGCGTGCACCAGATGCGGGAACGGCTGCACCATGCGCTTTCCGTCGTCGCCGACGACGACTCGCTCGCGTTGCGGCTGCGGGTGCGCCAGGCCGGGGAGGCGGACTACCGCTCGGGCGGGCACGCGGAAATCCTGGCGCTGTTGGAGGAAACCCGTGTCGCGGGCGATCCGGTCGCGCACGCGGAGGCGCTGAGCATCGCGCACCACTGCCTGCTCGGCCCGGAACACGGGCGGCTGCGGCAGTCGCTCGCGTGGGAGCTGATCGGGGAGAGCCTGCGCACGGGGCGGCGGGCCGACCGGCTGATGGGGTTGCTGTGGCACACGGTCGACCTGTTCCTGGCCGCCGACCCGCACGCCGAACGGCGGCTGGTAGAGCTGGAGGAAGCGCTGGCCGAGCGGGACAACCTCGCCGTGGGGTTCGCGGCGGCGGCGATGCGGGTGATGCTGACGATCCGGTCCGGGCGGTTCGAGGAGGCGGAGAAGCAGGCGCAGGCGTGCGCCGAGCTCGGTGACGCGGCGGGCGACGCGGACGCGATGGGCTGGTACGGCGCGCACCTCGTGGCGATCCGGTGGTTCCAGGGGCGGCTGGGGGAGCTGCTGCCGATGCTGGACGAACTGGTGCACTCCTCGAGCCTGAGCACGATCGACAACTCCTACTTCGCGGCACGGGCCGTCGCGGCGGCGGTCGCGGGCGACCGCCGGAAGGCGGCGAGCTCCCTGGCGCGGCTGACCGGCCGCGACGTGGCGGGCGTGCCGCGGTCGAGCACGTGGCTGGTGGCGATGAACGGGGTGGCGGAGACGGCCTTCCGGCTCGGCGACGCCGCGGCGGCCGCGGAGGTGTACGCACTGCTCAGCCCCTACGCGGACCTGCCGATCATGGCGAGCCTCGCGGTCGCCTGCTTCGGCTCGGCGCACTACGCGCTCGGTGTGGCCTCGCTCGCGGCGGGCGAGCTGGATCGCGCGGTGTGGCACCTGCGGACGGCGGTGCGGCACAACCTGGCGCTGGGGCACTGGCCGGCGGTGACGGTCTCGCGGGCGCGCCACGCGGAGGCGCTGACGTTGCGGGACGCGCCCGGGGACGCGGCGATGGCGGACACCGAACTGTCGGCCGCGCACCGGGACGCGTGGCTGATGGGGATGTCCTTGGCCCGCTGACGGCTTCGCCGCCGTCAGCGGGCAGGATCCCGCACCGAGGACAGCGACCTCGATGAGCCGGTCCGAGGCCATTGTGGACGGTCGTTTCGCGACTCAAACGTCGCCCCGGTCAGCCCGCCTGCAGGACCGTGTTGGGCGGCATCCGCGCCGCCCTGGCCGCCGGGAACCACCCCGCGACGGTACCGATGACCACCGACGCCCCGACGCCCGCCGCGATCGCCGTCGCGGGCAGCACGACCGGCCAGCCGCTCGTCACCGAGTAGCCGATGCTCACCCCCAAGCCCAGCAAGACACCGAACAGCCCGCCCAGCCCGGACAGCAGTACCGCCTCGGTGAGGAACTGCGTGCGCACCTGGCCGCGGCTGGCGCCCAGCGCCCGTCGCAGCCCGATCTCGGACCGCCGCTCCAGCACGGAGATCACCATCGTGTTGGCCACGCCCACGCCGCCGACCAGCAGCGCCACCGCCCCCAGCCCGAGGAACAGCGAGAGGAACGCCGTCTTGGCGGCCAGCTGGGCCTGCAGGGCGTCGGACGGGCGGCTGACCGCCACCTCCTCGGGGTGCTCGGGGTTGATGCTCGCCGCCAGCACCTGCTGCACCTCGGCGACCGCCTGGTCGTCCGACCGCTCGTAGACGGTGGTCGGACGGCCGTCGAAACCGAGCTCGGAGACGGCCGCGTCCCAGCCGATCAGCGCGCCGATGTCCAGCTCCGGAGCCAGCGTCACCGGCGCCAGGACGCCGACCACCGTGAACCACTTGCCGCCGAGGTAGACCTGACGCCCCGGCTGGTCGATCCCGAGCAGCCGGGCGGCGGTCGAGCCCAGCACGACCGCCGGGTACCGCTGGCTGGCCCCGTTGAGCCACTGGCCTGCCGCGAGCCGCCCGCTCACCGTGGGCAGCAGGTCCAGCTTGGCGGCCAGCACGGCAATGCCGCTGGTGTCGCGCGGGTCGACCCAATCGCTGCGGTACACGTAGCGTTTCTTCACCGCACCGGTACCGCTGGCCGCGGTGACCGGTTTGATGCGCCTGACCATCTCGATGGCGTTGGCCGGCAGCTGCGCGGCCTCGCCGAACAGGGTGTCGCCGGGTGCCGCGCGCAGCAGGTTGGTGCCCAGTGACGCCAGCTGCGCGGACAGCCGGGCCTGGCTTGCCGTGGTGATCCCCAGGACGGCGACCATCGCGGCGACGCCGATGCCGATGCCCAGCGCGGACAGCACGGCTCGCGCGGGCCGGCCGATCACCCCGGTGAACCCGGCGCGCACGAGGTCGGACAGCCCGAGCCTGGCGGGCGCAGGCAGCGCGCTCATCGCACCACCACCGCCGCGGTGTCCTGGCTGATCCGGCCGTCGAACAGCTGAACCTGGCGCGGCATGTCCGCCGCCAGGGCGCGGTCGTGGGTGATCACGGCGATGGTGGTGCCGTCGCCGTTGAGTTCCCGCAGCAGCGCCATCACCTCCTCGCCCGACCGGGAGTCCAGCGCGCCCGTCGGCTCGTCCGCCAGCAGGATCGACGGCCGCGCGACCAGCGCCCTGGCGATGGCGACCCGCTGCCGCTCGCCGCCGGACAACTCCTGGGGGCGGTGGGACACGCGGTGCCCGAGACCGACCTGGCGCAGCGACTGCTCGGCCAGCCGGAGCCGGACCGAACGGCGGAGGCCGTGGTAGAACAGGCCGTTCGCGACGTTCTCCACAGCGCTGAGGTACGGCGTGAGGAAGAACTGCTGGAAGACGAAGCCGATCCAGCGTGCCCGCACCGCCGACAGCCACCGGTCCGGCAGCGCCAGCACGTCGTGCCCGTGCACGCGGACGGTCCCGGTCGACGGCCGGTCCAGCGTGCCCATCAGTTGCAGCAGAGTGGACTTGCCGGACCCCGAGGGCCCGACCACGGCGAGCAGTTCCCCGGCGTGGATGCTCAAGGTCACCTCCCGCAGCGCCCGCACTTCGCCGTAGTCGCGGGAGACATCGGTCAGCTCGATCACGGGTGTGGTCACGACCCCACCGCCTTCACCGCCATCCCCTCGTGGATACCGGCCCCGCTGACCTCGACCAGGCTGTTCGCGAACAGCCCGAGTTCCACCGGCAGGAGACGGCCGTCGACGGTTTCCACGGCGTAGCCGCCCTCGGGCGTGGCGAGCAGCGCGCCCACCGGGACGGTCAGCACGTTGTCCTTCTGCTCGCTGGTGAACGCCACGGTGACGGGGGCGCCGTCGAGCTTGCCGACCGCGTCCGGGTTCTTCGGCGTGACCTGCACGTCCACCGTCGGCTCGTGGCCCGAGGCCGGGTTGCCGCCGTTGGGATCCGGCTCCCTGGCCACCGTGCCGACCGAGGTGATCGTGCCGGGGGTGTGCGTGCCGTCCAGCAACGTGATGTCCACTTCGGACCCGGCGACCGCCTCGGACTGCTTGCTCACCGGCATTTTCACCGTCACCACACGCCCGGTACCGGAGGCGTCGAGGATCTTGCCCTGTGCCGCGGCCCCCGGGACGCCGGTCACCGCGGTGACCCGGATGTCGGTGGGGAGCACGACGACGCTGCCGGGTTCGACCTTCCCGGTCTCCTCCAGGCCGAGCGCCTTCTGCCAGTTTTTGATCGCCGCGGCCGTGGCGTCGGTGAACTTCCGGTCCACCGCACCGCGGAAGTAGCCGAGGTCCTTCAGGTTCTGCTCCAGTTCCCGCACGTCGACACCGGCCTCCACCCCGGGTTCGAGCGGCCGCCAGAACGGCGTGTCCCCGTGCCAGAGCGGCACGGGCCTGCCGTCGAGGTGGAACACCGCCTTGCCCTGCGTGATGACCTGCCCGACCGGGGGCAGCCCGGTCAGCACACCCGGCCTGTTCCCGGTGACGTGGTATTCACCCGCGTAGCCGAGCGTGCCGGACTGGCGGTCGGACACCACGAGTTTCTGCCGCTTGACCTGTGCGGTCGCGGTCGGTGCGGACTGCCCGGCGCCGGGGTCGTCCGCCGGGGGCGTCGCGACGACGAACGCGGTGCCCAGGCAGGCGACGGACACCGCGAGCACGGCGCCGCCGCCGATCAGCCAGGTCTTCCGGTTCACTTGCGGCACGCCTTCAGCGCGTCCCGCAGCTTGTCGGCGGGGCCGTCGAGCGCAACCGCGCCGCCGCCGGTACCCGGGTCGGGCATGTCGATGCCGTGCTCGCGCATGCACTTGGCGAACGCCGCATCCTCGGCCTGCGCCGCCGGGTCGTCGGGGTTGGCGATGTTCGGCGGTGCGTACTGCCGGCACGCCGCCATCGCCTTTTCGGCCTTGCCCGCGTCGCCGGCGCGGATACCGGGCATGGACGTCCCGTCCCCGTTCGGCTCGGGGTCGGGCATGTCGACCCCGTTTTCCCGCATGCACTTGGCGAAGGCCAGCATCTTCTGGTGCGGGTCGGTGGGCACCTGGCCGGGGTCCGGGTCCTGCTGTCCGCCGCACGCCGCGATCCCGAACAGCACGAGCGCGACGGGTACCGACCTGAGAAGTGATTTCATGCCGTGATTCCTAGTGGGACGGCCGTTTCCGGAACGTTGCCGAGACCGGAAAGGTTCTGGAAACAGCGGGCACACTAGACAGTGCCGGGGAGGTGGGGATGCGCGTACTGGTGGCCGAGGACGAGCGGGCGCTCGCCGATCTCGTCGCACGCGGCCTGCGTGCCGCCACGATGGCGGTGGACGTCTGCTACGACGGGCTCGCCGCGCAGGAGCGGCTGGCGGTCCACGACTACGACGTGGTGGTGCTGGACCGGGACCTGCCCGGCGTGCACGGCGACGTGCTGTGCCGGGAGCTGGCCGGCACCGGCGCGCGCACCAGGGTGCTGATGCTCACCGCGTCGGCCACGCTGGACGAACGGGTGGACGGGCTGGAGCTGGGTGCGGACGACTACCTGACCAAACCGTTCGAGTACCCGGAGCTGCTGGCGCGGGTCCGCGCGCTGGGCAGGCGGACGCAGGCGGCGTTGCCGCCGGTGCTCAAGGCCGCCGACCTCGTGCTGGATCCGGCCACTCGCACGGTGACCAGGGGCCGCCGGGGGATCCGCCTGACGCCGAAGGAGTTCGCGGTGCTGGAGGTGCTGCTGCGGGCGCGCGGCGCGGTGGTGAGCAGCGAGCAGCTGCTGACGCAGGCGTGGGACGAGTTCGCCGACCCGTTCACCAACGCGGTCCGGGTCGCGATGTCCAAGCTGCGCGGCAAGCTCGGTGAGCCGCCGCTGATCGAGACGGTCCCCGGTGCCGGCTACCGGATCGCGCCGTGATGACCGTCCGCACCAGGCTGACGCTGCTCTACAGCCTGATGGTGATCGCCGGCGGGTTGCTGCTCGTGCTGGCCATCTACCTGTTGCTGCGGGCCAACCTGGTCAACCAGCTCCAGGTGACCGTCGCGCAGAAGCTCCCCGCGGCCGCCGAGAGGCTCCCCGCGGCACAGCCGGCGCAGCCCGCGGCGCAGGCGGTGGCCGTCGTCTCGTCGAACACGGTGCTGGCGAAGCTGCTGCTCGTCTCCGGGATCTCGCTGCTGACGCTCGCCGTGATCGCCGCCGCGGTCGGCTGGTGGGTGTCCGGCCGCGTGCTGCGCCCGCTGCACCGGATCAGCGCCACCGCCCGCAGGCTGTCCTCGGACAACCTGCACGAGCGCATCGCGCTGGCCGGGCCCCGGGACGAGCTGACCGAGCTGGCGGAGACGTTCGACGAGATGCTGGACCGGCTGGAGGCGGCGTTCGACAGCCAGCGGCGGTTCGTCGCCAACGCCTCCCACGAGCTGCGGACCCCGCTGGCGATCCAGCGCGCCGCGGTGCAGATCGGCCTGCCCGACGCCGATCCGGAGATCGTGGCGCGGTTGCTGGCCGCCAACCGGCGCAGTGAACTGCTGATCGACGGCCTGCTGCTGCTGGCCCGCAGCGACCGCGGGCTGGAGCACCGGGAGCCGGTCCCGCTGCACGAGGTCGCGCGCGAGGTGCTGGCCCAGCACGCCGACGACATTGCCGCTGGCGGCCTGCGTGTGACCGGGGAGTTGGGGGAGTGCTGGGTGTCGGGTGATCCGGTGCTGGTCGGGCAGCTGGTGGACAACCTGGTCGGCAACGCCGTGCGGTACAACGAACCCGGCGGCGAACTGTGCGTGCGCACCGGTGAGGGAGACGGGCTGTGCGTGCTGAACTCCGGCAGGCAAGTGGCGGAGGGCCAGGTGCCCGAGCTGTTCGAGCCGTTCCGCCGGGGATCGGGCCGCGGCAGCACGGACGGCGGGTCCGGGCTGGGGCTGTCCATCGTGCGGTCGATCGTCCAGGCACACGGCGGCTCGGTCAGTGCGGAAGCGCGCCCCGGCGGCGGCCTCACCGTGCACGTGACGCTGCCCGAAAGCACACCCGTCGCACCGTGACGGCCGTCACTCCATTGTGGATCAGCCGCAGAGGGCGCCGACCGCTCCGTGCAGGGCGCGTTGGTGGAGCCGGTCGAGGTCGTAGCGGAGGTCGGTTTTCGCCTCGGCCACGACGAGTGCGATCGTGCAGCGCGGGGTCGGGCGGCGGAGGTCCGCCGTGGCGCCGAGGTGGTCGATGAACGCGCCCGTGATCCGGTCGAGCTGCGGGCGCACCTCGGTGGCGAGGTCGGGCCGCGCCGTCGGCGCCAGCTCCGGGTGCTGGGTCCACTTCTCGTACAGCCACCGTTGCGCCACCTTGTTCATCTCGATCTGGGCGCGGAAAAACTCGACGGTGTCCGGCACGTCGAGGCCCGCCGCGCCCGCGAGCGACGCCGCCTGGTCGAGCACCTGCCGCTCCCGCGCCGGGTCGTCGATCGGCGTGCTCGTGCCGAACTTGGCCGCGGCCACCTTGTCGGCGAGCAGGATCCGCTCGGCGGCCAGCCCGACCAGCGGGGCCAGCCCCTCATTCGCCTGGGTCGCCGCCGCCGCGGGTACCCCCGGCGACGACGACGCCGCAGACCATGAGTGAGGAAAGCCCGGCTCGCAGCACGGAGGAGCGAGAGACGTTCACGAACGAGGACCTGCCTTTACCTGAGGTGCCAAGGAAAATGGATGCCTCGATACCGCTCCGGCCGTCGAGGCACGCCAGGCAACCTAGGGAATCCACCCCCGGCCGCACAACGGCTCCGGCGGAAAGGAAGCCTTGCGCCTGGGGAAAGGTTCAGGCCAGCCGGGGGCTGGGGCGCCGCAAGAGGTCGTGGCCCCGCACCGCCAGTTGGAGCCGCTGGTGGGTGTCCGGTTCGGACAGGTCGAGCCCCAGGATCTCCTCGATCCTCTGCAGCCGGTGGTAGAGGGTGCGCCGCTGGATGAACAGCTTGTCCGCGGCGCGGGCCTTGTTGCCGTTGCAGTCCAGGTAGGCGCGCAGCGTCGGCAGCAGCGGGTTGCTGCTGACCGCGTCGTGTTTGAGGAGCACTCCGAGCTCGTCCTCGACGTAGCGGGTGAGCTCCGGTCCCTCGGACAGGGCGACGAGCAACCGCAGCGCGCCGAGGTCGTCGAAGCGCCGCATGCCCTGCTCGGCCGAGGCCAGCGCGACCGAGGCGGCGTTGCGGCTCTGGCGGAGAGCCAGCGGGAGCCCGGCCGGGGTGACGACGCGGCTCGCCCCGCCCCGCACCCCCTCACCGGCCAGCAGGTCCAGCACCGCCTGTTCCTCGTCCGCCGCGCGCAGCCCGACGACAGCCATGTCGTAGTCGCCGATGTCGCCGACGACAGCGGGCCAGCCCGCGTCGTGCAGCACGCGGGCGAGGTCCTGGTCCCCGAACGGGCGCTCGCCCGCCGTGCGCCCGGTGACCACGACCAGGAGCTGCCGGTCACGCAGGTCCTGGCCGAGCGCGAGGCTGCGGCCGACGAACTTCTCGCCCGTGATGTCGCCCAGCAGCAGGCGGTTGAGCAGCGTGGCCTGCCGCTGGGCCGAGCGCGCCCCGCTCTCGCGCTCGCTGAGCAGCGTGATCGCGATGGCCGCCGCCGCCCGCTCGAGCGCGCGCAGATCCGACGTGCTGGGCTGCACACCGCCGTGCAGCAGGTGCAGCCACCCCCAGGACTCGCCCCGCAGCACGACCGGGCGGCGCGCGCACGCGGCGACGTCGCTGAACGACACGGGCGTGCGGCGCGCGCCGGTCAGCAGGTTCTGGTGGCTCTCGTGGATCGCCCGGGAATGGACGTCCCACCGCGCCACCGTTTCATCCCCCTCCGGGGTGGCGCCCCCGTAGGCGAGCATCCGGTGCGCGATGTCTTCGAGCACGACGGGACAACCGGTCCGCTTCGCGAGTTCCCCGACCATGCCGACGTAGTCCTCGTCCGCGAGCAGGAGGTCCATGAAGGCCTGTCCCGTGGCCTCCTCGGTGATCAGCTGCCGCACCCGCTGCTCCACGAGGACCTCGTGCACCTGCGCCGAGGCCACGGCGAACGGGATCTCGTCGGCGAGCCCGACGAGCGGCAGGCCCAGCGCGCGGGCCTCGTCGATGACGGCCTCCGGCATCGACTCGAACATGCGCCCGGCGAGTTCGACGACCAGTACCGCCGCCCCGGCCTCCGCGAGCCGCCGGATGTAGGCGCGCTGCGGCGCCGCCGTGTCCCCCATGCCGAGACCGGCGGTCAGCAGCATCTCCCCGCCGGAGAGGAACCGGTGGATGTCGGGGATCTCGCCGGTGTGCACCCACCGCACGGGGCGCTCCAGCTGGTTTTCCCCGGCGTAGACGTGGACCGTGGTCCGGTGGAAGACCTCGAGATCCAGCGCGGTGCGTACGGTCAGCGCTTCGGGCATCGGATCTCCACTGTGTGCAACGAACGGTTCGGATATTACACAGGTTGTGCCTGTCGTCGGCAGTGCCGGTTCGCTGAGACTGCGTGAATGAACACCGTTGTGAAGCAACCGATCGCGGCGGCGACCGGGCGGAGCACCCCGCCGGAGATCGCCGATCGCGTCGCCGAGATCATCGCCGACGTGCGGCAGAACGGCGACGCCGCCGTCCGCCGCTGGTCGGAGAAGTTCGATTCGTGGAGCCCGGACTCCTACCGGCTCGGGCCCGCCGAGATCGCCGAGGTCGTGGCGTCGGTCCCCGAAACCGTGCTCGACGACCTGCGGTTCGTGCAGCGGCAGGTGCGCGGGTTCGCGCAGGCGCAACGGGATTCGCTCGCCGACTTCGAGGTCGAGACGCTGCCCGGCGTCTACTTGGGACAGCGGAACATCCCGATTGGCGCGACGGCGGCGTACGTCCCGGGTGGACGGTACCCGCTGACGGCGTCGGCGCACATGACGGTCGTGACCGCGAAGGTCGCCGGTGTGGACCGCGTCGCGGCGACGACCCCGCCGGACCGCGGCGCGCCGCCGCCGGTGAGCGTCGCGGCCATGCACCTCGCCGGCGCGGACGAGATCTACGTGATGGGCGGGGTGCAGGCCGTCGCGGCGCTCGCGCTCGGCACCGAGACCATCGCGCCGGTCGACATGCTCGCCGGGCCCGGCAACGCCTACGTGGCCGAGGCCAAGCGGCAGCTGTTCGGCGAGGTCGGGATCGACCTGTTCGCCGGGCCGACCGAGGTGCTGGTCATCGCGGACGAGACGGCGGACCCGTTCGTGGTCGCGACCGACCTGCTGTCGCAGGCCGAGCACGGTCCCGACTCACCCGCCGTGCTGATCACGACGTCGGAAACCCTGGCCGCGCGGACGATCCAGCGCATCGAGGAGCTGCTGCCCGGCCTGCCCACCAAGGAGGTCGCCGGAGTCGCGTGGCGCGACCACGGCGAGGTGATCGTGGTGCCGGACCTCGACGCGGCGTACGCGCTGGCCGACGAGTACGCCAGCGAGCACGTGCAGGTCCTCACCGCCGAGCCGCGCGTCGCGCTGCACCGGATGCGCAACTACGGCGCGCTTTTCCTCGGTGACAAGACGTGTGTCGCGTACGGCGACAAGGTGATCGGCACCAACCACGTGCTCCCCACGCTGGGCGCCGCGCGCTACACCGGCGGGCTCTGGGTGGGTAAGTACCTGAAAACGGTGACCTACCAGGAGATCCGGGACGCCGCGTCGAGCGCCGAGCTGGGGGAGATCTGCGGCCGGGCGTCCCGCCTGGAGAACTTCGAAGGACACGCGCGCTCCGGCGACATCCGCGTCGCGCGGTACGGCGGCGCACGGCTGGAGTGGACCGACCACTTCAGCCACTCCTGAGTCCTGATCCCACCCACCAACCCCCCGGCCAACGGAGGTCGTCATGTCAGCTACGGAGAACGCAGCAAGAGCGGTGAAGGGGAGTGCTTCCGCCTCACCGCAAGGACCGGTGTCGTCCCGAGAGGACGCGGAGCTGCTCGCCGCACTCGGCTACGAGCAACGCTTCGACCGGAAAGTCAGCCTGTGGGGGAATTTCGCGCTCGGCTTCGTGTACCTGTCCCCGCTCGTCGGGGTGGTGTCGCTGTTCGCCGTGGGGCTGTCCGCGGCGGGCGGCCCGTCGATCTTCTGGATCGTGGTCATCGGGCTCGGGCAGCTGCTGGTCGCGCTCGTCTTCGGCGAGGTGGTTTCGCAGTTCCCGCTCGCGGGCGGGCTCTACCAGTGGTCGAGGCGGTTGTGGAACGGGCGCTACGCCTGGTTCACCGCGTGGACCTACATCTGCTGCATCACCATCGGCATCACCAGCACCGCGTTGTTCAGTTCGGACTTCGTGGCGAGCCTGTTCGGCGGCACGGCGGAGGAGCCGGGGATCTCGTCCTCACCGGGCCAGCGGCTCGTCATCGCCGTCGCCGTGACCCTGGTCTGCCTCGTCTGCAACAGCTTCGGCACGCGCACGCTCGCGCTGATCTCCAAGATCGGGCTGGCCGCGGAGCTGATCGGGATCATCCTCGTCGGCCTGTACCTGCTGATCTTCCAGCGGCACAACTCCGTGTCGATCTTCTTCGAGGGCATCGGCACCGGTGACGGAGGCGGCTACCTCGGCGCGTTCCTCGGCGCGTCGCTCGTCGGCCTGTTCCTGTACTACGGGTTCGAGGCGTGTGGCGAGGTCGCCGAAGAGGTGCCCAACCCCGCCCGCAGCATCCCGAAGGCCATGCAGCTGACGGTGGTCGTCGGCGGGCTCGCGGCGTTGTTCGCCTTCGCCGGGTACGCGCTCGCCGCACCCGACCTCCAGTCGATCATCGCGGGGCAGGACGCCAACCCGATCCCCGCGATCCTGCAGGCCTCGCTCGGCACGGTCGGCACCAAGATCGTCCTGGCGGTCGCCATCACGTCGTTCATCGCCGGGGTGATGAGCCAGCAGGCCGCGGCCAGCCGGATCGTGTTCTCCTTCGCCCGCGACGACATGTTCCCCGGCTCGCGGCTGTTCTCGCGCGTGACTCGCAAGCACCGCGCGCCGAGGAACGCCCTGCTCGCCGTGAACGTGGCGCCGCTGCTGATCTTCGTGTTCGTCTACTTCTCCCCGGACTCGCTCGTGCGGATCGCGGCCTTCCAGGTCCTCGCCGGGTACGCGGCGTTCCAGCTGGTCGTCCTCGCCGCGCTGCGGATGCGGCTGAAGGGCTGGCGGCCCGCGGGCGCGTGGACCCTGGGCCGGTCGGGACTGGCGATCAACGTCGCCGCGCTGGTCTACGGGGTGCTCGCGATGATCCTGCTGGCAGCGCCGACAGGGGACGCCGACACGCCGTTCGTCGACCGGTGGATCGCGTTGATCGGCTTCCTCGTCGTGTCCGCGGTGGGGCTGGTGTACCTGCTGGTGGCCAAGCCGGAACGGAAGTCGACGGCCCCGGAGGGGGACGCCATCGAAATCGCGGAGCGGCTTCGCGCCCGGGCGGCGAGGATGGCGGTCACGGCAGAAAGGAAGCAACCATGACCCGTGTGCTGTACCTCTACGGCGGCTGGCCGGGGCACAAGCCCTACGAGATCGCCGAAAAGTGGGCCAAGCCATTGTTCGCCGAGCTGGGCTTCGACGTGGAGGAGACCAACGACATCTTCGCGCTCGACGCGGACCTCACCGGCTACGACCTGATCGCGCTCAACTGGAACAACGCCCTCCTCGCGGAAGGACTGTCCGCGGCACAGGAGCACAGCCTCCTGTCGGCGGTCGAGGCGGGCACCGGGATCGCCGCGTGGCACGGCGCCGCCGCGGCCTTCCGGCTGAGCATCAGGTACCACCTGCTCCTCGGCGGGAGCTTCCTGGAACACCCCGCCGGGGAAGGGGTCAAGCACCCCTACCAGGTGTCCATTGTGGACAAGCAACACGAGATCACGCGCGGGGTGCTGGACTTCCGGGTGGCCTCGGAGCAGTACTACATGTCGGTCGACCCCAACAACACCGTGCTGGCCGAGACCACCTTCGACGGCGAGCACCTGCCGTGGCTGGCGGGCCGCACCATGCCGCAGGCGTGGACGCGCACGTGGGGGAGCGGCCGCGTGTTCTACAGCGCGGTCGGGCACGACCTGGACGACCTCCAGAACCCCGCCGTGACGCGGCTGTGCGCCCAGGGCTTCGCCTGGGCGGCCCGCAAGGGCGCATGACGAGGAACACCGAACACCAGAGCGAGTTGGGAGCAACCCCATGCCTGTCCTCACCGGAGGTCAGATCGTCGCGCAGACGCTGCGCAACTACGGCGTCGACTACGTGGCCGGCATCCCCGGCCACGGGATCTGGTCGCTGACCGACGCCTTCCTCGACGAGGAGTCGAAGATCCCGTTCGTGCAGACGTTCCACGAGCAGAGCGCCGTGCACCTGGCGGACGGTTTCTACCGCGCCACCGGGCGCCCGATGGCGGCCGTGACCTCGATCGGCGCCGGCGCCAGCAACACCGTCATCGGGATGGGCACCGCCTTCACCGACTCGACCAGCGTGCTGGTCATCACCGGCGGCCCGCCGACCCACATGCGGGGCCACGGCCTGCTGCAGGAGCTGGAGCGCTACACCGCCAACGACTTCCCCAAGGTGGCCGAGGCGGTGAGCAAGCGGCACTGGGTGGTCACCCGGGTCGAGGAGCTGCCGTTCGTGCTGCACCGGTGCTTCAACTCGATGCTCACCGGCAGGCCCGGCCCCGTCCACCTCGAAGTGCCGATGGACGTGCAGGCCGAGGCCGCCGAGGTCGACCTGCACGACCTGCGGCGCCGGATCCCGGTCGGGAAGCAGCACCCGGACCCCGAGGCCGTGGACAGCGCGGTGTCGGTGCTGCGTGAGGCACGCCGTCCGGTGATCGTCGTGGGTGGTGGCGCCATCACCTCGGACGCCGCGGACGACGTGCGGGCGCTTGCCGAGCGGTGGCGCATCCCGGTGGTGACGACGTGGAACGGCAAGAGCGCGTTCCCGGAGGACCACGAGCTGTTCGCGGGCAGCGTCGGCCAGACCGGGACGCTGGTGGGCAACGCGGTGGCCAGTGCGGCGGACGTCGTCGTCGCGATCGGCTGCCGGTTCACGGACTGGTCGGCGTCCAGCTACGCCAAGGGCGTGAGCTTCTCCATCCCGCCCGCGAAGCTGATCCACATCGACATCGATCCCCACGAGATCGGCAAGAACTACCCCGCCGAGGTGGGCATCGTGGCCGACGCGCAGCGCACGGTCGCCGCGATCGTCGACTCGCTGCCTTCCGCGTCCCCGGACCGGTCCGAGTACCTGGCAGAACTCGCCGGGCTCAAGAGGGACTGGGAGGAGAAGCTCGCCATCCGGCGTGACAGCGACCGTTTCCCGTTCACCTCGCAGCGTCCGCTGGGCGCGCTGCGCTCGGTGCTCCCTGGGGACGCGATCGTGGTCGTCGGCTCGGGCAACACGCAGGGCGCGGTGAAGCAGACGTTCCCGGTGTACGAGCCGCGCACGCACCTGACGTCCGGCGGGTTCTCCAGCATGGGCTGGGCGGTTCCGGCGGCGGTGGGGGCGAAGCTGGGCAGGCCGGACCGGACCGTGGTGTGCGTCCTCGGCGACGGGGACTTCCTGATGACGGCGCAGGAGATCGCGCTGAGCGTGACGACGGGCGCGCCGGTGGTGTTCGTGGTGCAGAACAACGCGGGGTACATGTCGATCCGGGGCGGGCAGCGCAAGCAGACGTCGCGGCACATCGGCACCGAGTTCTCGCACCCCGACGGCACGCCATACAGCCCGGACTTCGCGGCGCTCGGGCGGTCCTTCGGCATCGAGTCGTGGAAGGTCACCGACGCCGATTCGCTCGAACCGGTGCTGAACAAGGCCGTCCAGTCCGGCGGCCCCGCACTCGTGGAGGTCCCCACCGACCGCGACGCGGCCGGCCCGTGGGTCCCGGGCTGGTGGGATTTCCCCGTGCCCGCCTACGTGACCGACGAACGGCAGGACGAGTACCGCCAGACGAGGGCCACGGAACAACACCTCTGACGGGACACTGATCGAGGCGATCCCACAGCCGTAGCCTCCACGGGTGTGGGATCGCCTTCTCGATGCCGGGGAGTTTTGTTCCCGCGCGGGGAAACACACACGAAGGGGCGGGAACCCGGATCGGGTTCCCGCCCCTTCGCGCTTCACCGTTCGGTGAGTGGTCCGGGGTTGTGAGCACCAGCAGCTTCGCAGCTCCGAACTTGGGCTGGGGCGTCAAGCTGGTCCCTCAACGCCCACAGCTCACCCGCCTCCCCGCACGGACCAGGCGCCTTCCGGATACACCGAACCGCTCCCCGGAGGGCCGGAGCTGGGGTTCCCAGCGCGGCTTCCGGGGAGCGGTTCGGCTGCACTCCTTCACCGGCCCGTGAGGGCCTCCGGTGTCGTGAGCGCCAGCACCTCCTCCTCCGTGAGCAGGGCGCGTTCGCGGACGAGGTCGAGTGGCGGCCTGCCGGTGTGGTGCGCTTCGAGCGCGATGGCGCTCGCCGTCTCGTAGCCCAGCGCGGGGCCGAGCGCCGTGACCAGACCCGTCGAGGACGCCACGATCTCCCGCAGCCGGTCGCTGTTCGCGGTGATACCCCGCACGCAGCGGTCCGCCAGCACCCGCGCCCCCGCCGTCAGGTGGTCCAGACTCGCCGTGAGCGCGCGGGCGATGACCGGCTCGAACGCGTTGAGCTGCAGCTGCCCGCCTTCGGCCGCGAGGGTCACTGTCAGGTCGTTGCCGATGACCTCGAACGCGATCTGGTTGACCGCCTCGGGGATCACGGGGTTGACCTTGCCGGGCATGATCGACGACCCCGCCTGCCGCGCCGGGAGCCCGATCTCGCCCAGACCCGCCTGCGGCCCGGAGGACAGCAGCCGCAGATCGTTGCAGATCTTGGACAGTTTGACCGCCACCCGCTTGAGCACCCCGGACAGCTGCACGAACACGCCGACGTCCTGGGTGGCCTCGATGAGGTCCGGTGAGGACACCAGCGTCGGGATGCCGGTGAGGGAGCGCAGGTGCGCCAGCGCCGCCGCGCGGTATCCCGGGCGGGCGTTGAGACCGGTGCCGATCGCCGTGCCGCCCAGGTTCAGCTCGTGCAGCAGCAGCCTCGCCTCCGCGAGCCGCTGCTCGTCCTCTCCGATCGTGGCCGCGAACGCCCCGAACTCCTGGCCGAGCGTCATCGGCACGGCGTCCTGCAGCTGCGTGCGGCCCATCTTCAGCACGTCGGCGAACTCGCCCGCCTTGGCCGCGAACGCCGCACGCAGGCCGCCGAGCGCGCCGAGCAACTCGCCGACATGGCTGTCCAGGGCCAGCTTCACCGCTGTCGGGTAGACGTCGTTCGTGCTCTGCCCCAGGTTGACGTGATCGAGCGGGTGCAGGACCGAGTACTCGCCGCGCCGGTGGCCCAGCAACTCCAGCGCACGGTTCGCGATGACCTCGTTCGCGTTCATGTTCGTCGACGTCCCGGCACCGCCCTGGATGAGGTCGACGACGAACTGGTCGTGCAGCGCCCCGTGCCGGATTTCCGCGCACGCGACGGCGATCGCCTCCGTGCGCGTGCGGTCGAGCGCGCCGACCTCACCGTTGGCCCCCGCGGCCGCCTGCTTCACCGTGGCGAGCGCGGTGATCAAGTGCGGGCGGGCGCGCAACGTCTCCCCGCTGAGGGGGAAGTTGGCCAGCGCCCGCACGGTGTGCACGCCGTAGTACGCGTCGGCGGGCACTCTTACGTCACCCAGCATGTCGTGCTCGACCCGGTGGTCAGCCATCGAGACCATCCACAATGGACGGGGCGATGCGCAACGCGTTGGCCCCGATCGTCAGCGCCGGGTTCAGCGCCGCGGACGACGGGAAGAACGACGAGTCGGCGAGCCACAGGTTGCCGACGTCGTGGCTGCGGCACTGGGGATCCAGGACGCTGTGCGCCGGATCGGTGCCCGCCACTGCGGTGCCGCACATGTGCGAGTTCGTCTCGATCCCCATGCGCTGCGTGAAAGTCAGCGGGTACCCGGACCGGCGCACGAGCTTCGTCACCCGCGACACGAGTTCGTGGTGCGCACGCAGGTTGTTCGGCTGCCAGTCGATGATGATCCGGTCGCCATCGACGCGCACCCGGTTGTCCCGCGAGGGCAGGTCTTCGCTGGTGAGGTAGATGTCGATGCTGCGGGCCGACATGAACTTCAACGCCCACATCGGCGCCCACGGGCGGGCTGGTTTCAGCATCGGGGCTTGCAGCTTTCCGAGCATCTGCAGGTTTCCCAGCGGATAGGGGACCCCGTTGCCGGCCTCGTAGAAGTCGTTGAGCCCCAACGTCTTCTGCCACTTCGTCCGGTTGGTGCGCAGCGGGTTCACCCCGACGAAGAACGTGCTGTTGTGCACCATGTAGTTCCGGCCGAGCAACCCCGACGAATTGCCGAGACCCTCGGGGTGCTGGTCCGAGGACGACTTCAGCAGTAGCGCGGCGGAGTTGACGGAACCGGCCGCGAGCGCGAACCGGTGGGCGTTGATCCGGATGGTGCGCCCCTCGTGCTCGACCTCCGCGGCGACGACCTTCGTGCCGTCCGCCGACGTGATCAGCCTGGTCGCGCGTGCGTGCGTCAGGAGTTGCACGCCCGCGTTCAGGGCGGGGATCAGCAGCCGGTTCTCCGCGTCGGACTTCATGCCCGTGTTGTCGGGACACCCGTCCGCCGCGGTCACCGCGGCCCGGTCGGCGAGCGTGGTGACGTTCATGGCGTTCGGCGTGTGGAAGGGGTGCATCCCTTGTCGCCGCAGGGATTCCGAGAAGCGTTCGATCACCGGCTCGTGGGGCAGGGCCGGGTGCGGGTACGGCGTCGAGTGCGGCGGTTCCGTCGGGTCCTCGCCGACCTGCCCGTGCACCTGCAGCACCCGCTCCATCTCACCGTAGTACGGCTCGAGGTCGTCGTAGGTGAACGGCCAGGCCTGCGACACGCCTTCCGCGTGCGGCACCTCCATGAAGTCGCTCCGCCGGAACCGGGGGAGCATCGCGCCGTAGAACCGGGTGTTGCCGCCGACCCAGTAGTACGTCCCCGGCGCGAACGGGCGCCCGGTGGAGCCGTCGTACCACGAGCCGGCGTTCTTGTAGCGGCCCTTGAGGTGCATCTCCTCCGGCCGGGAGTTCTCCGGCTCACGCGGCAGGAAACCGCCGCGCTCGACCACGAGGACCCGCGCACCCGAGTTCCGCAACGCCCAGGCCAGCGCCGAACCGCCCATGCCGGAACCGATGATCAGCACGTCGGTGTCGAGCTCGCCGTCCACGGTCACCAGCGAACCGGGGTCGACGTCCTCGGGCAGGTAGTCCCGCATCGGTTCAGTCATCTCCTTCGAGGATGTTGTGAAAGTGGCATGTGTAGCGGTGCGGGTGGCGGTGCCGGTCGACGGCGCGGGAGCAAGCGGCTCCGCCGCTTAGGAAACAGCTTCGAGGATGAACGACGCGGCCCGTTCGCCGATCATGATCGCGGGCGCGTTGGTGTTGCCGGTGACCAGCGTCGGCATGATCGACGTGTCCGCCACGCGCACGTTCTCCAGGCCTTGGACCCGCAGGCGGGAGTCGACGACCTTGCCCATCATGCAGGTGCCGGACGGGTGGTAGAACGAAAACGCCTGGCTCGCGATGTACTCGTCGATGTCGGCGTCGCGGTCGGACCGCGGGGCGAGACCGGCCTCGGCCGCCGTCTTCAGGTTCCCGTCGACGAGGTCGGTCAAGGGAGCCTGGCGGGCGATCTCGAGGCACATCCGCACGCCTTCCCGCAGCCGCGCCCGGTCGTCGGGGTCGGCGAGGTAGTTGTGGCGGATCCTAGGCTTGGCGTACGGGTGCGAGTGGCGCAGCGTCACGCTGCCCCGGCTGGCGGGACGCGCCACGTAGGGCCCGAAGGACATACCGGGTTCCAGCGGGGCGGCGAGCCCCTGGTCCCGGACGATGCCCAGCGCGGCGTGCACCTGGATGTCCGGGGCGGGCAGGTCGTCGCCGGACCGCAGGAAGCCACCGACCTCGGTCCAGGCCATCGGGCCGGTGCCCTCCTCCCGCAGCCGCCGCTCCTCCGCGGAGGTGTCCGGGCCGAGCACCGGGGGAGTGCTGCTGAAGAAGCTGAGGAAACAGCCCGCGTGGTCCTGCATGTTCCGGCCGACGTCGGGGAGGTCGTGCCGGGGCGCGACACCCGCGGCACGCAGTTCGTCCGCCGGGCCGACTCCCGACTGCAGCAGCAGGTGCGGCGAGTTGTACGCACCGAGCGACAGCACGACCTCGCGGTCGATCCCGATCCGCCGGACCGTGCCGGCGTGGTCGACGTCGAGTCCGGTCGCGCGGTCGCCGTCGAAGTGCACCCGCAAGGCGAGTGTGGACGGCAGCACGGTCAGGTTCGGACGTCCGGCGGCCGGGCCGAGGAACGCCACGGCGCTGCTGCACCGGAGCCCGCCGCGCTGGGTCACCTGGTAGTAGCCGACCCCTTCCTGCTCGGCGCCGTTGAAGTCGGAATTCGGGGCGTGGCCGGCGTTCTGGGCGGCCTCCACCCACGCCGTGAGCAGCGGGTGGACGGACACGGGATCGCTGACGGTCAGCGGACCGCCCACGCCGTGGAACTCGTCGGCGCCGCGCTGGTTGTCCTCGGACTTCTTGAAGAACGGGAGCACGTCCTCGTAGGCCCAGCCCTTGTTGCCGAGCCGTTCCCACGTGTCGTAGTCGTAGCGGTGACCGCGCACGTACAGCATCGTGTTCATCGAGCTCGTCCCGCCGACGACGCGCCCGCGTGGCAGGTAGGCGCGGCGGCCGCCGAGGTGCGGTTCGGGCTCGGTCTCGAAATCCCAGTCGTAGAACGTCTTGAGCTGCTGGGAGAACAGGGCGGGGATCTCGAACAACCGCCCGGCAGGCATCGGTCCCGCCTCCACCAGCGCGACGGTGACGTCCGGGTTCTCCGACAACCGTGCCGCGAGTGCGCACCCGGCCGATCCCGCTCCGACCACGACGTAGTCGTAGGTTTCGGTCATTCGGCTCTCCTCAGTGGATGGTCGTGGTGTGTCGTCCGCAGCGTAAGGAGACGAGGCCGAGGGGCGGGAGGCACGAGGTGTGCAATGATCGGCGGCGCGGCTGCACACCTTGTGGCGTCGCGGGTTATTCGTATCACTCAGCGGCGTCGCGGAGGCGCTGTGCTGCCGCGGACCACGAGTTCGGTGGGAAGCGTGACCGCGGTGGCCTGCTCGCCCGCGATGACGTCGAGCAGCAGCCGTGCGGCCTGACGTCCCTTCTCGACGAGGGGTTGCCGGACCGTGGTGAGATCCGCTTTGGCCGCCTCGGCGATGTCGTCGAACCCGGTGACGGACAGGTCGCGGGGGACCCGCAGGCCGAGCTCGGTGGCCGCGTCGATCGTCGCGAGGGCGAGCACGTCGGTCGCGGCGAGCACCGCGGTCAGCGACCGGTCCCGCAGCAGCGCGGCGGCTGCCGCGCGGGAGGCCGCGTAGTCGAAGCCGCCCGCCTCGATCACGGTCGTCTCCCGCCGGCTGACCCCGGCTGAGCGGAAGGCCGAGCGATAGCCCGCCAAGCGTTCCTTGTTCACCAGGTCGCGTGCCGCGCGTTCGCGGGCCGGGGTGACCGGGCCCGCGGCGCCGTCCGGCACCAGGCGGTCGACGAGGACGCCGACGCGCCGGTGGCCGAGGCCGAGGACGTGTGCGGCGATCTCGCGCGCCGCCTTCCGGTCCGGGATGCCGACCCGGGGGAGGTGCCCGAGATCGGAGCCGTCGATCACCACGATCGGCAGGCCGCGCGCCACGACGGTCGCCATGCCGGGATGCCCGTCCGGCATGGCGTAGGCGAGGAACCCGTCCACCGCGCCGCGGACCAGGACGCCGCCGCCTTCGGTGAGGCGGGGCGATTCCAGCGGGCAGGGGAGCAGGGTGAGGGCGACCTCCGCGAACTCGCCGACCTCGGAGATGCCCTTGAGCAGCTGCACCGCCGCGGGGTCGTCGAAGGCGTACCCCAGGGTGTCGGTGATCAGCAGGCCGATCGCGCCGACGCGCCCGGTGCGCAGGGTGCGCCCGGCGGGGTTCGGCCCGGCGTAGCCGAGTTCGGCCGCGACCGTGAGGATGTGCTCGCGCCGCGCCGCCGACAGCTTGTGCGGCTGGTTGTACGCGTAGGACACGGCTGCCTGGGAGACCCCCGCCGCTCGCGCGATGTCGTTCATCGTGACTGTCACGCCTGCTCCCCTTCGTGCCGGCCGTCAGCTTACCGCTGTGCTTGCGGGGCAAAGGATCCGTGCGTACGCTGCCGTCTAGTTAATCGTATAACCAACCCTTGGGGAAGAGGCGGCCATGACCGCGCACGAACGAGACGCGCACACCGTCCTGCTGCCCGTGGCGGGTGAACTGGCGGTCGGGCCCTGGCTGCGGGACCTGCTGCGGCGGGGCACCCGGTCGGTGCTGATCGGCGAAACCCGCGAGGAGTACGTGGCGCGGGAGATGACGCCCCAACGGCGCGCGGAGGAGACCGCGGAGGACTTCCGGAAGTTCGTCGCGGCGGTCGAAGCGGAGGCCGGTGCGCCGGTGCTCGTCGCGGTGGACCAGGAACCGTGGGGCATCGCGCGGCTCCACGACCTGGTTCCCGCGTTTCCTGCTGCGGATTCGCTGCGTGGGCTGCCCGACGAGGAGATCGCCACGGCCGCCGCCGCGGTCGGCCGGGCCGCCCGCGCCCTCGGCGTGAACATGTTCCTGGCGCCGGTCCTGGACGTCCTTTCCGGTGCCAACTCCTGGCTGGAGGGCAGGACGCTGCCGTTCGACGAGGAGGAAGTGGCGCGCATCGGCGCCGCGTTCGTGTCCGGTGTGGAGAGTGCGGGTGTGCTCGCGGTGGCCAAGCACTTCCCCGGCCATCCGGAGCTCGCGGCGGACCCCGCACTGCACGACGTGACGTCCACCGGCGAGCGCGTGGCGGACACGCCGTTCCGCCGCGCCATCACGGCAGGACTGCGCGGGATCATGACCGGCCCGGTCGTCGTGGCGGCGAGCGATCCGGCCGAACCGGCGTCGACCTCGCCCGTGATCGTGCGGGAACTGCGTGAGGAGCTGGGTTTCGACGGCCTCGTCGTCAGCGACGACCTGGACACCCCGAGCACGACGCACGGCCGCGGCCTGCTCGACACCACGCTTGCCGCCGTTGACGCGGGAGTGGACCTGCTGCTGCTCCCGGGTGGACCGGAACTCGCCGGGATCGCCGCGCGCGCGGAAGCCGACAGCACCTTCGCCGCCCGCCTGGCCGAGGCCGCGGGCCGGACTCGTGCCGCCATCCCGCGCGCGGCGTGAGATTAAGCCACTTCTTGACACGGTGCTATAGCAAAAGTAGCGTGGCGCTTCCACTGACACCGGAGGGAAGGTCACGCCGATGACGACGGTGACCACGCAGCACGTCCCCTCGCACCGTTCGTCTCGCCTCCGGCGCGGAGCTGGTCCGCGAGGTGCACGGTGCGCCCGGTGGTCGGTTTCGGCGCGGCAGTGCTCCCGGATGCTCGACGAGATCTGGCACATCGACCGCGCCGCGGACCGGTGAGGGCATGACCGGGGTCCCCTACACCACCCAGACGGCCCCGCCCGCACTGCGCGCCGGGCCGCTGGCCACCGACACCCACCACCACATCTTCGACGACCGCTTTCCCGGCAGCGGACCGAAACCGCCGCAGGCCACCGCCGAGGACTACCGGTCGTTCCGCACGTGGCTCGGCTTGTCGCGGTCGGTCGTCGTCGCGCCGTCGAACTACGGCACCGACCACCTCAACGTGCTGGAGTCGATCGCGGAGCTGGGGCCGGACGTCACCCGGGGCGTGGTCATCGTCGACCCCGACGTGGATCTCGCGGAACTGTGGGACCTGCACGCCGCGGGTGTTCGCGGTGTTCGGGTGTACCTCACGAAGAACCGCGTTCCCACGGCCGACGAGTTGCGCGTCCTCGCGCGCAAGGTGGCCGATCGCGGCTGGGTGATGCAGCTCGTCGCCGGTTCCGGTGAGGAGGTCCTGCCCCGGTGGGAGGACGTCGTCGCCGCGCTGCCGTGCCGCGTGGTCATCGACCACCTCGGGTGGACGCCCCAGCCGGCGGGTGCGGACAGCGCCACCGCCCACACCCTCTTCCGGCTCGCGGAGCGCGGCCACGTCTACGTGAAGATCTCCGGCTTCTACCTCTCCTCGGTGACCGGGCCGCCGACATACTCCGATGTGGACACTTTCGCCGCGACCGTGTGCCGCCGTGTTCCCGAGCGGGTGGTGTGGGGTACCGACTGGCCGCACCCGGTCGCGTTCCTGCGGGGCGAGACCCTGCCCGACGACGCGGCACTGCTCGACCGGCTGGCGGTCTGGCTGCCGGACGAGGCGGACCGCGAACGCGTGCTGGCGGACACGCCGACGTCCCTGTACTGGTGCGACTGACCCGGCGGTGGTGCCGAGGCCGCCCGGCTCAGTCGCCGGGAGGGCCGGTGGGCCGCCGTTTGAGGGTGATGGAGCTGATGCGGTCCTGCAGCGCGGCGGGGATTTCCCAGTCGCCCGGGGCGCCGGTCAGGCAGGCGTCGTGGGCGCGGGCCGCCTCGGCCAGTACATCGGCGTCGTCGGCGGTGAGGCCGGTGAAGCGGACCCGCGCCTTGCCAGGGCCGTCGACGGCGGCGACGCCGTCGTCCGGGCAGCCGCCGAGGCACTGCACGTACCGCACGTCGCCGGGTGCGGTGCCCGCGTTCCGCTCGAAGGCCGCGCGGAGGGCGTGGCAGAAGGTGCCGGTGGCCGCGCTGTCGTAGCGGGGACAGGTGCGGCAGACGAACAAGGCCATGGGTTTCCTCGATGCTGGGCGAAAAGGGGTGCGGGACTCAGACGGTGGCCCCGCACCCCGTGCACCTGTCAGACGGGCTGCGGCAGGCTGGCCGGCGCTTCGCTGGCCTCCTTGTGGAACCGGCCGTCCTTCATGATGTAGTTCAGCCGGGTCTGGTCCTGGAGGATCGTGATGTCGGCGAGCGGGTCGCCGTCGACCAGCAGCAGGTCGGCCAGGTAGCCGGGCTGGACCTTGCCCAGCTCGTGCGGGCGCATCATGATCTCGCCGCCCTGTGCGGTGGCGGCGATGATCGCCTCCATGGGCGTGAAGCCGAGCAGGTCGACGAAGTGCGCCAGATCCCGGGCGTAGGTGCCGTGCGGGGTCCACGCGAACCCGTAGTCCCCGCCGGGCAGCACCCGGATCCCGCGCCGGTGCATCTCCCGCAGGCCCTCGACGGCGGCGTCCAGTTCGATCTTGTAGCCCGCCGCCTCCGCGGCCTCCTGCGGGTAACCGAAGGACTCGGCCTCGTACAGGGTCGCGATCAGCCAGTTGATCGCCGGCGCCACGAACACCCAGTCCTTGTTGGCCTCCAGCAGGTCCATGCCCTCGGCGTCGGTGAAGCTGGCGTGGTAGATGATCTCCACCTTGTTGCGCACGCACATCTTCACGCTTTCCGCGCTCCGCGCGTGCGCGCACACCCGCTTGTTGAACCGGTGCGCCTCCGCCGCCGCGGCCGCCAGCTCCTCCTCCGAGAAGAAGGTGTCGTTTGCGTGCAGGTCGCCGGTGAACTCCTCCCCGGTCATGGACAGCTTGATCTGGTCCACGCCGATCGCCACCAGCTCCCGCACGGCCTTGCGCATGCCCTCCGGCCCGTCGGCGAACTTGGTGATGGACTTGACGATCGCGCCGCCGGTCACGGCGATCTCGGGCCCGTTCGCGAGGTAACGCGGCCCGGGGAAGCGGCCGGAGTCGATGGCGTCGCGGGTGACGACGTCTAGCCGTTCCTTCGCCGACGCCGCGCCGAGGCACATGGTGTAGCCGGAGTCGAGGTAGGTGCGCGCGGACTCCAGGCAGAACAGCAGGTGCTCCTCGACCGGGGTGTTGCCGAGCCCTTCGAGGTCCGCCGAGTTGTTCCAGGACAGGTGCGTGTGCGCGTCGCACAGGCCCGACATCAGCGTCCGGCCGCGTCCCTCGACGACGCGCGCGCCCTCGGCCCTGGCCGCCTCGACCGTGCCGACCGCGGCGATGCGGTCGTCCTCGACCAGCACGTCGCCGGGATAGGGCTCCGCGCCGGTGGAGTCGAGGATGCGCACGTCGCGGAACAGGATCTTGCTGGTGGTCGTGGGCATCGGTGCCCTCCTCCTCGTTGAGGTTGTTACAGGAACTTCCGCAGGTGCTCGGTGACGGCGTCGGCGGCTTCGAGCGCGGTCCAGTGCCCCACGCCGGGCAGGACGTCGACGGTCGCGTTCCCGTGGGCGTCCGCCAGTTCGTGACTGGCCTCGGGCGGCCCCACCTTGTCCTGGTCGCCGGTGAGCAGGAGCAGCGGGAGCGCCGGGTCGACCGGACCGGGGTCGGTGGCGGCGGCGAGCGCTTCGCAGTTGCGGGCGTAGCCTTCGGCGTCCTGGCGCATCACCAGTTCCCGGACGAAGGCGGCCACCTCGGGCTTGTCCCGCCGCGTGGTCTCGGACAGCGCGTTCGCGACCACCCCGGGCGCGACCGCGGCGGTGCCCTTTTCCCGCAGCACGGCCGCCCGGTCGCGCTGGGCCTGGCGCCCGGCCTCGGCCGGTTCGCGCACCGCGCCCAGCAGGGCGAGTGCGGTGATCCGGCCGGGGTAGGTGTTCGCGAAGACCCGCGCGACGAGTGTCCCCATGGAATGGGCGACCACCGCGGCGGATTCGGCACCGAGGGCGTCGAGCACCCCGGCGAGGTCGTCGGCGTGGGACTCCACGCTGATGCCGTCGGCGAGGCCGGAGCGGCCCGCGCCCGCGGAATCGACGCGGATCACGCGGTGCGTGGCCGCGAGCGCGCCGGCCTGGATCTGGTAGAAGTTCGAGGTGCCGCCGAGGCCGTGCACGAACAGCACCGCCGGGCCCTCGCCCTCGACCTCCACGGCCAGGTCCTTACCGTTGATTCGCATTGCTTCTCCTTGCTGGTCAGGCGACGCGGTTGCGCAGGACGCCGAGCCCGGTGACCGCCACCTCGACGACGTCGCCGCTGCGCAGGAACTTCGGTGGGGTGAAGCCGATGCCGACCCCGACCGGGGTGCCGGTGGCGAGCACGTCGCCGGGCAGCAGGGTGATCCCGGCCGACAGCGTCGAGATCAGGTCGGGGATGTCGAAGATCAGGTCCTTCACCAGCGCGAGCTGCCGGTTCTCGCCGTTGACCGTGGTCTCCAGTTCGAGCCCGGCCACGTCGGCGACCTCGTCGGCGGTCACCGCGTAGGGCCCCATCGGGCAGTGGGTGTCCAGCGACTTGCCCAGTACCCACTGCTTGTGGTCGCGCTGGAGGTCGCGGGCGGTGACGTCGTTGAGGATCGTGTAGCCCCACACGTGCTGGTAAGCGTTTTCCCGGCTGATCCCGCGCCCGCCGGGGCCGATGATCACCGCCAGCTCGCCCTCGTAGTCGAGCTCGCTCGTCACGCCGTGGTGGGGGTCGATCTCGGCGTCCGGTCCGATCACCGCGGTGGTGGCCTTGGTGAAGAAGATCGGCTTGTCCGGCAGCTCCTCGGAGCGGCTCGGGGAGTCGTACCCGCTGCGCCCGAACTCCGCCGCGTGCTCGCGGTAGTTCTTGCCCACGCAGAACACGTCCCGCCGCGGCACCGGGATGGGGGCCAGCAGCCGCACCGACTCCAGCGGCACCGCGGGCAGGTCCGCCGCCCCGGCGGCGAGCACCGGGCCCAGCTCGTCCCACCGCTCGATCACGTCGAGCAGGCCGGTCCCCGCGGGGAGCAGGCCGCCCGCGTCCCGCACCAGGCCGGCCTCCGGATCGGCGACGCCGACCCGGGGTGCGTCCCCGGCGGCGAAGGTCACCAGCTTCATATGCTGAACCAATCTTAACCAATAATTACCAATCTGACCACCAGGACCCTACGCGAACAAGTGGTCGCGAGGCTAGAGCTGCGAAGAAAAAGGTTGCTGCCGCACCAATTGGTCTCGATTGGTCAAATAGCGGTGCGGTACAGTGTGCCGGTGACGACGGTGGAGCAGGCGCTGCGCGCGCTGGTGAGCGCGGGGACCGCGGAAGGGACCCTCGTTCCGGGGGGCAAACTGCCCACCGAGCGGGACCTGGTGGGCCGGCTCGGCGCCCCCCGCAGCGCGGTCCGCCGCGCACTGGAGGCCCTCGAACGGGAGGGGCTGGTCGTCCGGCACGTCGGCCGGGGCACGTTCCTCACCGAGCAGGCGTCGCGGCAGCTCGACGGCGCGCCCGCGGACACGAGCCCGGCCGAGATCATGCAGGTGCGCCAGCTGCTGGAACCGCAGGTGGCGACGCTCGCGGCCAGGGTGGCCACGCAGGCCGACCTCGACCGGATCAGGGAATGCCTCGCCGCGGGCGGCGCCTGCGACGATTTCGACGGTTTCGAGCGCTGGGACGCCAGGCTCCACCGGTCCATCGCCACGGCCGCGCACAACGGGCTGCTGATGAGCATGTTCGACGTGATGAACACGGCCCGGTCGCTGCCCGTGTGGGGCAGCCTCAAGCGCCGCACCTCCACCCCGGAACTGCGCCGCTGCTACCACCGGGAACACACCGGGATCGTCGAGGCGCTGTGCGACCGCGACCCGGACGGCGCGGGCGAGGAGATGCGGAAGCACCTCCAGCACGTCGCCGACTCGCTCCTCGGCCGTCAGTGAGCCGCGTGCGGCGAAGGTTTCCAGTCCACTGAGGACGGCCGAGCGCCGGTTCCGTCGTCGCGTGTGGGGATAACCCCACGCACCGCTGTGGGGCGCGCGTAATGGCGTCCGCACCTGCTCGCTTCGAGGATCGAGGGGGCGGACTTCCCATGCGTGACACAGAGGGGACGAGACCATGACGCTGGAACCGGACGCTCTTCGTGGGGACGAACTCGGCCGCGGCGCGCCTGGCGAACCGGCGCGCGGGCGGGGTCCCAACCGCGACGAGCCGTTCTCGCAGAAGGACGATTCCGCGCCGGCGGCCGGGTGGGGCGCCGCCCGCAGCGTCCTCAACGTGGTCGCCAAATCGGGGGAGTACGTGGCCGCGCCCCGCGCGATCCTCCGGATGAACCACGAGAACGGCGGTTTCGACTGCCCCGGCTGCGCCTGGCCCGACGACCGGCACGGCCTGCACCTGGACATCTGCGAAAACGGGATCAAGCACGTCACGTGGGAGATGACCCGCAAGCGGGTGGACCGGTCCTTCTTCGCCCGGCACACCGTGAGCGAGCTCGCGGAGTGGACCGATTTCGCGCTGGAGGACCAGGGCAGGCTGACCGAGCCCCTGACCTACGATCCCGCGACCGACCGTTACGTCCCGATCTCGTGGGACGACGCCTTCGAGCTCGTCGGGTCCACCCTCCGCGGGCTGGACAGCCCGCACGAGGCGTCGTTCTACACCTCGGGCCGGCTGTCCAACGAGGCCACGTTCCTCTACCAGCTGTGGGTGCGCGAGTTCGGCACGAACAACCTGCCGGACTGCTCGAACATGTGCCACGAGGCTTCCGGCCGGGCGCTGACCGCGGCGCTCGGCACCGGCAAGGGCACGTGCGACATCGACGACTGGGACCTGGCGGACCTGATCGTCGTGATGGGGGTGAACGCCGCTTCGAACGCGCCGCGGATGCTGACCACGCTCGCCGGGGCGCACCGGCGCGGCGCGCAGATCGTGCACGTCAACCCCTTGGTGGAGGCGGCTTCCCGGCGCACGATCGTGCCGCACGAGTTCCTGGCGATGGGCACGTTCCACGCCACCCGGACCGGCACGATGAACGTGCAGCCCCGCATCGGCGGCGACCTGGCACTGCTGCGCGGCGTGGCGAAGGCGGTGCTGGAGCACGCCGAAACCGATCCGGGGGCGCTCGACGAGCAGTTCATCGAGCGGTACACGGAGGGCTTCGACCGCTACCGCGAAGCCGTGCGGGCCACGGCGTGGTCCGAGCTGGTCCGGCAGTCGGGCGTGCCCGAGCGGCAGATGCGTGATCTGGCGCGGCGCTACGTGGCCGCGCACCGCACGATCATCGCCTGGTGCCTCGGGGTCACACAGCAGGAACACGGCTGCGACACCGTGCGCGAAATCGTCAACCTGTTGCTGCTCAAGGGAAATCTCGGGCGTGAAGGGGCGGGCGTGTCACCCGTGCGCGGGCACAGCAACGTGCAGGGCAACCGCACCTGCGGGATCGACCACCGGCCGGGGGAGGACTTCCTGGCCCGGCTGGACGAGGTGTGCGGGATCCGGTCGCCCCGCGAACACGGTCTGGACACCGTCGGCACCATCCAGGGCATGCTGGCCGGCCGGGTCAAGGTTTTCGTCGCGCTGGGCGGGAACTTCGCGCTGGCGGCGCCCGACACCGCCACCACGTTCGCGGCGCTGCGCAACACCGAGCTGACGGTGCAGGTCAGCACGAAGCTCAACCGCAGCCACCTCGTGCACGGGAAGCGGGCCCTGATCCTGCCGTGCCTCGGCCGGACCGAACGGGATGTGCAGCGCGCCGGCGAGCAGGGCGTCACCGTCGAGGACTCGATGAGCATGGTCCACCTCTCCTACGGCAAGCGCACGCCGCCTTCGCCGCACCTCAAGTCCGAATGCGCGATCCTCGCCGGGATGGCCCGTGCCACGCTGCCGGACTCCGCCACCCCGTGGGAGTACTACGTCGAGGACTACGACCGGATCCGCGACACCATGGCGAAGGTCCTCTTCGGCTTCGAGGACTTCAACCGCCGGGTCCGCCGTCCCCTCGGTTTCCGCATCCGCCAGCCCGCGCGGGAGCGGGTGTTCCAGACGCCGAGCGGGCGCGCCGGGTTCCACGCCGCACCGCTGCCGGACGTCGTGCTGCCGCCCGGGCGCCTGATGCTGTCGACGATGCGCTCCCACGACCAGTGGAACACCACGATCTACTCGGACAACGACCGGTACCGCGGCGTGCGCAACCTGCGGACGCTGCTGTTCATGAACGCCGCGGACATGGCCGAGCGGGGGCTGGGCGAGTTCGACCTGATCGACATCACCAGCTTCGCCAGGGACGGCAGCACCCGGTCGGTGTACGGGTACCGGGCGGTGGCGTACGACCTGCCGCGCGGCAGCGTGGCCGGGTACATGCCGGAGCTGAACGTGTTGTGCGCCCTCGGCGACTACAGCAGCCAGAGCGACCAGCCGCTGATGAAGCACGTGGTCGTCGAGGTCGTGCCTGCCGGGAGCGCGTCGTGATCCCCGGGCCCGAGTACCTGGACCAGGCCCGGCAGCTCCAGGCGCTCTCGTTCACGGTCCACATCCCGTTGGTGTGCTTCGGTATCGCGTTCCCGGCGATGGTCCTGTGGGCGGAGTGGCGTTATCTGCGCACCGGGGACGCGGTGTGCCGGGTGCTCGCCCGGCGCTGGACGAAGGTGATGGTGGCGCTGTTCGCGGCGGGCGTGGTCACCGGGACCGTGCTCAGCTTCGAGATGGGCCTGCTGTGGCCTTCGTTCACCGCGACCTTCGGCAGCGTGTTCGGGCTGGCGTTCGCGATCGAGGGCTTCTCGTTCTTCGTCGAGGCCATCTTCCTCGGGATCTACGCCTACGGCTGGGACCGCCTGTCCCCGCGGCTGCACTTCGCGTCGGGCATCCCGGTTGTGATCAGCGGGCTGACCGGATCGTTCATGGTCATCGCCGTGAACGGGTGGATGAACCACCCGCAGGGGTTCCGGATCGAGAACGGGCGCGTGGTGGACGTGCAGCCGTTGACCGCGTTGTTCGGCAACTCGTACTTCTGGCACGAGTTCGTGCACATGTACCTCGCCGGCTATCTCGTTGCCGGGTTCGCCGTCGCGGCGCCCTACGCGTTCGCGCGCCTGCGCGGCCGATGGGACCGCTACCACCGCACCGCGTTCGCCATCCCGTTCACCGCCGCGGCGGTCACCGCACCCCTGCAGGTGCTGGTGGGCGACTGGGTGGCCCGCGACGTGGCCGTCCAGCAGCCGGTCAAGCTGGCCGCGATCGAAGGGCTCGGCACGACCACGGCGGGGGCTCCGGAGCACCTGCTGGGTTACTACACCGACGGGCACGTCATCTGGGGCATCGAGATCCCCCGCCTGCTGTCACTGCTGGCGTTCCACGATCCCGGCGCGACCGTCACCGGCCTGGACTCGGTGCCGCTGTCGGACCAGCCGCCGGTGAACGTCGTGCGGTACGCCTTCCAGACCATGGTCGGCGGTGGCACGCTGCTGGCCCTGCTGGGGGTGGTCTTCCTCGTCCTGGTCCGGCGGTCGCGGCGGTTGCCGGAGACGCGCTGGTTCTACCGGGCCGCGGTGGTCAGCGCTCCGGTGGCCTACGTGGCGCTGATCGCGGGCTGGGTCACCACGGAGGTCGGCCGGCAGCCCTGGGTGGTGTACGGCGTCATGCGGACCGAGGACGCCGTCACCGGTGCCACGACGGTCCCGTTCGGCTACGGCGCACTCGCCGCGGTGTACGCGTTGCTGATCGCCGGGCTGATCTGGGTGCTGCGGGTCCTCGCTCGTGCCCCGCTGCCCGCACTGTCCATTCCGGACGCGCCGTCGGTGCGCCAACCAGGAGGAGCGTGATCCGATGGCGGTGCTACCCCTGCTTTTCGCGCTCATCGGCCTGGTGCTCTACACCGTCCTCGGCGGCGCGGACTTCGGCGCCGGGCTGTGGCAGCTGCTCGCCGGCCGGGGTCCGGCCGCGGACCGGATCCGCGAGCACGCGCACCAGGCCAACGCACCGGTGTGGGAGGCCAACCACGTCTGGCTCATCTTCGTCGTCACAGTCCTGTGGACGGCGTACCCCACCGTCATCGGCTCGGTGTCGGCCACGCTGTCGGTGCCACTGGGGCTGGCGGCGCTGGGCATCGTGCTGCGCGGGCTGACCTACGCGATGCAGACGGCGATCGGCAGACCCGTGCCGCTCGTCGAGAACGCGTTCGCCCTTGCCTGCCTCGTCTCCCCGTTCATGCTGGGCGCGGTCATCGGCGCCCTGGCCTCCGGGCGCGTCCCCGTGGGCACCTCGGGTGGGGACCTCGTCGGTTCGTGGGTGAACCCGACCTCGGTGCTCGCCGGTGGCCTGGCCGTGCTCACCAGCGCCTTCCTCGGCGCGGTGTACCTGGCGGCCGACGCCCGGCGGCTGCGGGCGGCCGAGCTGGAGCGCGCGTTCCGGCTGCGGGCGCTGATCTCGGGCGCGCTGTGCGGGGCCGTGGCGATCGGCGGGCTGGTCGTGGTCGACCACGACGCCCACCGGATCTTCCTGGGGCTCGTCACGGGCTGGGGCGTGGTGGCGGTGGTGGTGTCCGGCGCGGCCGGTGTCGTGTCGCTGGCGCTGGTGGCCCGCCGGTCCTTCGGGGTCGCGCGGCTCGCCGCGGCCACGGCGGTCGCGGCACTGGTGGCGGGCTGGGCGGTGGCGCAGCGGCCGTTCCTGCTGCCCGGCCTGACCCTGCGGATGGCCGCCGCGGACACGCGGACGCTGGTCTGCCTGGTCGTCGCGACGGTGGCCGGTGCGCTCATCGTGCTGCCCGCGCTGGGCTACCTGTTCCGGCTGAGCCTGTCCGGCCGGTTCGATCCCGGGCGGGCTCCCGGCGCCGCGGTGGCACCGGCACCGGTTTCCCGGTCCCGCCGCCTCCCGGCCGCCCCGGTGGCCGCCGCCTGCCTGGTCGCGGGCTTCGTGCTGCTGACCATCGCGGACGCCCCCGCCGCACACGCGGCCGGTGTGCTCCTGCTGTCCGGTGCCGCGATCGCCGGGTTCACCGCGGTCGATCCGGCCGGGCTCGCCGGGCGCGGGGACGCGGTGAACGAGTCAGATGACTGATCGCCCCCGCCGCGCCGCGGCCACAGACTGGGCACGTGCCTTCCGCCGAACAGTTGCTCGCCTCGATCCTCGAGTGCGTCCCGCAGCCGGTCTGGGTGTGCGACCAGTCGGGCCGGATCCTCTACGCCAACCCGACGGCTGTCCGTACCGTCGGCTACGACGACCTCGCCCAGCTGAAGGGCAAGTCGAGTCATCACACGATGCACTACAAGCGGGTGACCGGGGAGCCGTACCCGGCCGAGGAGTGCAGCATGCTGTCGCCGCGCTTCACCGGTTCGCCGGCCCATTCGGACGACGACTGGCTCATCCGCCGGGACGGCACGATGTTCCCGGTCTCCTGGTGGTCGGCACCCCTGGCGCTGGAGGACGGCCGGGGCGTGGTGGTGGCGTTCACGGACATGACCCGGCACCGCGCGGCCGAACGGGCCCTGCGGGAGCACGAGGCCGAGCGGATCCGCGCGGAGGAGGCCCGCGCCGCCCAGCGCCGCACCATGGAGACGACGGTGTGGATCCGGCGGCAGACCGCACGGGACCTGCACGACGGCGTCCAGCAGCGGCTCGTGGCGCTGCTCATCCACCTGCATCTGCTCAAGGAGGAGCTGCCGGAGCACCTGTCCGGCCTCGCTGACGACGCGGTCTCCGAGGCCGAGGCGGCGATCGAGGACGTGCGCGCGGTCGCGGCGGGGATCCACCCGGCCATCCTCAGCTCACGCGGCCTGGCCGCGGCGGTGGAATCGCTCGCCGCACGCAGCCCGCTGCCGGTGTCGGTGCGCTGCTCGATCCCCGCGCGCCCGGCCGAGATCGTCGAGGCCAACGTCTACTTCCTGGTGTCCGAAGCGCTCACGAACGCCATCAAGCACTCGGCGGCCACCGAGGTCACCATCGACCTCGCGGTACAGGACGGGACCCTGGTCGTCGAGGTCGCCGACGACGGGGTGGGCGGCGCGGCCGTCGGCGACACGGGCACCGGTCTCCTCGGTCTCGCCGACCGGGTGCTGGCGCTCGACGGGAAGTTCCGGCTGGAGTCCCCGCCGGGGCGGGGCACCGTCGTCCACGCGGAGGTGCCGCTCTGAGCGACCGGTTTCAGTGGGACCACTGATGCGGGATCCGAGGAGACGGAAGCGGTTGCAGTGGCCGCACGGGTGTGGGGGCCACCGCGGGCGCGGTACGAACAGGCGGTGCGGACTGCCCTGATTTTCCGGCCCGGGAGGGCGCGGCCGTGAACCCGGTGGAGGCGCCGCGTTCCGGCGGCCGCACGGGTCTGGTCGGCCGCGAGGACGAGCAGCGCCGGCTGCTCGCTTTCCTGCGTGCCGCGGACGCCGACGGCGGCGCACTGGTGCTGACCGGAGAACCGGGCAGCGGCAAGAGTTCCCTGTTGCGCTTGGCCGAGATGAGCGCGAGCGGGACAACCGTGCTGCGCGCGACCGGTGTGGGGGCCGAGACAGCGCTGCCGTTCTCCGCGCTCGGTCAGCTGCTCCTGCCGCTGCGGGTCGCGTTGGGCCTCGCGGATGGACCGGTCCCATCTGTACCGGCCGTCGCGCACGCGGTTCTCGCGATCCTCCGGCGGGCCGCCGCCACTCGCGCGCTCCTCCTGCTCATCGACGACGCGCACTGGCTGGACGAAGCGAGCGCCGCCGTGCTGGCGTTCGTCAGCCGGCGCCTTTCCGGCACCCGGATCGGGCTTCTCGTCGCGACCCGGCCGTATCAGGGCGGCACGTTCGCGTCCTGCGGGCTGCCGCGGCTGCCGCTCGCCCCACTGGACCACGTCGCGGCGGCGACCCTGCTGCGGGCGCGGTTCCCGGCACTGCACCCCATGGTCCGGACCACCGTGCTGGACCTGGCGCGGGGAAACCCGTTGGCACTGCTGGAACTGCCCCCGGTCCTGGGTGAGGGGAGCCGAGGAATCGGCGAGCCGATACCCCTGCCCGCCCGCCTGCACGAGGCCTTCGCCGCGGACATCCCGTCGTCGCCGCGGACGCGGCGCGCCGTGCTGCTGTCCGCTTTGGACACCGAGGGTGACCTGCGGGCCGTCCGCGCCGCGCTCGGCCCGGCCGCCCACGACGACCTCGCCGCCGCGGAACGGGCCGGGCTGATCGACGTGGACGAGCACAGGGGAGTGGTCACCTTCCGGTACCCGCTCACCCGGTCGGCCGTCGTCGGGGCGGCGTCGCCCGAGCAGCGCCGGGCCGCGCACCGGGCACTCGCACGCGCGACGCGGGACCGGCTGGAACGCCGTGCCTGGCACCTCGGGCTGGCGGCGGTCGGACCCGACGGGCCGGTGGCCGCGCTGCTGGAGCAGGCCGCGCAGCGGCACCTGGGCCGGGGCGAGACCGGGCGGGCCGCCGACGCGCTGGTGCGGGCCGGCCGGCTGAGCCCGGTCCGCGCGGACCGGGGCCGTCGCCTGGCGAAGGCCGCGTGGCTCAACGCCGACCAGACCGGCCAGGCCGAATGGGGGCGGACGCTGCTCGCCGAGGCCCGGCAGGCGGGACCGGACGCGGCCGGACGGCTCTACGCCGCGGCGACGGCGGCGACACTGCTCGTCCTCGACGAGGGCGACGTGGCGGTCGCCCATCGGATGCTGCTCGGCGAGATCGACGCGGCCGCGCCCGGGGCCGGTGCGCTCGCCACGACCCACGCGCTGGGCGTGCTCGGCGAGCTGTCCCGGCTGTGCGGCGGGCCGGAACCGTGGGGGGCGTACCGGGACCGGCTGACCCGGTACCCGCTCGCCTCGCCCCAGGACGGCGTCCTGGCCGAGCCGGCCCCGGACCGCCTCGACTCGGCCGTCGCCGCGCTCTGCGAGCACGACGCCGACCCCCTGCTGGTAATGCGGCTGTGCCCCGCCGCCGGAGATTTCGACCGGACCGGGCCGATCCGGCACCTCCTGCACCGGATCGCGCGGGAAGACGCGTCACCCCCGGCCGCCCGGGCGTGGTACTTCCTCGGCCTGGAAGCGTTCACCGCCGGGAACTGGGACGAGACCGGGCAGCACGCCGACCGCGGGCTCGAGTTGTGCGGCCGGATCGGTCATCCGCACCTGGCCTGGCGGTTCCACCACCTGCGCGCGCTGGTGTCCGCCGCACGAGGTGATCCGGCGACGACGAAGGCGCTGACCGACGGGATGGTCACCTGGGCGGCCCGGCGGGGTGCGGAAGGCGTGCGCCGCAAGGCCCTCCACACCCGGGCGCTGGCCGAACTGGGCGCGGGCAACCACGCGGACGCACTCCGGTACGCCACAGCGGCCAGGCAGGCGGGTGACCCCGCCGCCGACGTACCGACGGCGACGGCGGCCGCGCTGCTCGTGGTCGAGGCGGCCCTGCAGACCGGTGGCACCGAGGTGGCGGCGGCCGAGGCCGGCGTACTGCGGGCCGCAGGGGTCGCCGGGCTGTCGCCGCGGCTGGCCTTCCAGGTGGCCGGAGCCGCCGCGATGACCGCCCCCGACGACCAGGTGGAGGACCTGTTCGAGCGGGCGCTCGCGCTGCCCGGCGCGGACCGCTCGCCGTTCGAGCACGGGCGGGTCCAGCTGGCCTACGGCCGGCGCCTGCGGCGGCTGCGTGCCGGCCCCCGCTCCCGCGTTCCGCTCACCGCCGCGCTCGACACGTTCACCCGCCTCGGGGCGGTGCCGTGGGCCGACCGCGCCCGCGCGGAACTGCGTGCCGCCGGCCTCGGGCCGGACCGCCCGGCCGGACCCGCCACCCTCACCACGCAGCAGCTCCAGATCGCCCAGCTGGCGGCGGCGGGGCTGACGAACAAGCAGATCGCGGAGCGGCTGTTCCTGTCCGCCCGGACCGTCAGCGGGCACCTGTACCGGGCCTTCCCCAAGCTCGGGGTGACCACCCGCGCGGGGCTGCGGGACGCACTCGCCTGCCGGGACCGGGCTTGAGACGGCGGGGCCGGGCTAGGATCGCCCGCATGGCACGCGGTGGTCCCGCAACTCCTCGCGGTGACGAGCCGGCCGGGTCCTACCACCACGGAGACCTCAGGCGGGCCATGATCGCCGCCGCGCTGGAGCTGGTCTCGGAAAAGGGGCCGCAGGGCTTCACCATGACGGAGGCCGCGAAACGGGCCGGGGTGAGCGCCGCCGCGCCGTACCGGCATTTCGCCCACAAGGACGCCCTGCTCGCCGAGGTGGCCGACCACGGTTTCGGTCTCCTGAGCACGAAGCTCGACCGGATCGCGGGAGGCCACCAGGACCCTCGTGAGCGGCTGCTCGCGCTGGCGCGCGGCTACGTCCGGTGGGCCGTCGCACATCCGGACTACTACCGGGTGATGTTCGTCGAGCACGGAGCCGGTGAGCTCCGTCCGGCCGGACGGCGGTCGTTCCTGGCGCTGGTCGGCGCGATCGAGGCCTGCCAGACGGCTGAGCTGATCCGGCGGCAGGACCCGCTCGCGGTCGCCGGTCCGATGTGGTCACTGGTGCACGGCGCCGCGCTGCTGCGGATCACGGGGAGGCTCCGGGCCGTCGGCGTCGGGGAGAACGCGGAAGAGCTGGCCGCACGCTCGATCGCCGCGCTCCTGGACTCCCCGGCGATCGCGCCCTGATCGCGTCATTGCGCCACGGGATCCGCTGCGGCTAATGTTAAGACCCTTAACATCACGGCGGCCGGGGAGCGCGCTCATCGCGTCCGATGTGGACAGCGCCGGTGGCGGGGGAGGTGGGCGCGTGGCGTTGCTGGTCGGCCGTGAACGTGAGGTCGAGCTGGTGGTGGGCCTGCTGCGGGAGCTGCCCCGGCGAGGCCACGCGCTGGTGGTGACCGGGGAGGCGGGCATCGGCAAGTCGGCCCTGCTGTCGGTGGCCCGGGAGGCCGCCGCCGAGGGGGACCGGCAGCTGTTGAGCACCACCGGGGTGCAGTCCGAGGCGCAGCTGCCGTTCGCCGGTCTGCACCAGGTGCTGCGGCCGGTCTTCCCCCGCGCGGCCCACCTCCCGCCGCCGCAGCGCGACGCCCTGCGGGTGGCCTTCGGCCTGGCGGAGGGACCCGCGCCGGAACTGTTCCTCGTCGGCCTCGCGACGCTGGAGCTGCTGAGCGAGGCGGCCGCGCGGGCGCCGCTGGTGCTGCTGGCCGAGGACGCGCACTGGCTCGACCGCCCGACCGCCGAGGTCCTCGCCTTCGTCGGCAGGCGGGCGGAGCCGGAGCCGCTCCTCCTGCTGGCAACGGTGCGCGACGGGTACGACAGCCCGCTCGTGGAAACGCGTCTGCCCGAGCTGCACCTCGGCAGGCTCAGCGAGGCGTCGGCCCGGTCCCTGCTCGATTCCCGCTACCCCGCACTGGATTCCGGGACACGGGCGAGGATCCTCGACGAGGCCGACGGCAACCCCCTGGCGCTGCTCGAACTGCCCTCGGCGCTGACGCCGGGACCGCACCCGCTGCCCGCCCGCCTGCCGCTGAGCGCCCGGCTGGAAAAGGCCTTCGCCGCACGGGTCGACGAACTCCCGCCCGAGACGCGGACGCTGTTGCGGATCGCTTCGGCCGAGGACGAGGGGCTGCTGTCCGCCACGATCGAGGCCGGCCGGATCGTCACCGGCCGTGCCCTGTCCGTGGCGGACCTGGCACCCGCGGTGGCGGCCCAGCTCATCACCCTCGAAGAGTCCCGGGTGCGGTTCCGGCACCCGCTCGTGCGGTCGGCCGTCTACCAGGCGGCGAGCGCGGCGGAACGGCACGCCGCGCACTCGGCGCTCGCGCGGGTCCTCGCCGCCGATCCGGACCGGCAGGTCTGGCACCGGGCGGCGGCTGCGCTCGGCCCGGACCCGGACGTCGCGGACCGCCTGGCGGAGGCCGGTCACCGGGCACGGCGGCGGGGTGCCACCGTCACCGCGCTCGCCGCGTTCGAACGGGCGGCGGAGCTGTCCCCGGACCCGGAGCGCCGGGGCGCCCTGCTGCTCCAGGCCGCCGAGGGCGCGGCGGAGCTCGGCCGCCGCGAGCTGGTGCTCCGCCTGCTGCGGAAGGCCGACGCGCTCGAGCTGGGCGAGCAGGAGCGGGCCCGGTCGATGTGGCTGGGTGACGCCTACCAGGACGGCCCGCCGGGTGACCCGGCGCGGGTGCACGAGCTCGTCGCGACCGCGGAGGCCGTGGCCGACCACGATCTCGCGCTGAACCTGCTGATGTCCACGGGATTGCGGTGCTACTGGGGTGGTCTGGACCGGCACGGCGCTGGCCGGGAGGTCCTGGCTGCGGCCGACCGGCTGCCGCCCGCCGTTCGTCACGATCCCCGGCTCGCGCACATCCGAGCGTGCGTGGCGCCCGTCGAACGGGGTGCTGCCGTCCTGGAAGAACTCGGCGGAAGCGCCGACGACGACCCCCGCTCCCTGCACGTGCTGGGCCTCGCGGCGACACTGGTGGGGGACTACGGCCGGTCGCTGGCCCTGCTGGGCTCGGCCGCCGCGAAGTTGCGCGAGCGGGGCAGTCTCGGCCTGCTCGCCCAGGTGCAGATGGCCAGGGCGTGGACGGCGGTGGAGGTCGCCGATCTGGCGGTCGCGGTCCCGGCGGCCGACGAGGCCGACCGGCTCACCGCCGAGACGGCGCAGCCGCTGTTCGCGCTGGGTGCCCAGATGGCCAAGGCCGGGATCGCGGCCCTGCGCGGGCAGCCGGACGTGACCGAGCAGCTGACGGCCGCGGTCGAACGGGTCGCGCTGCCGGCTTCGGTGGCCAGCATGCTCGCGCTCGTCCAGTACATCCGCGCGCTCTCCGCGCTGGGGCAGAGCAGGCACGCCGAGGCGTATGAGTACCTGCGGCGCGTGGTCGAGCCCGGCGACCCGGCGCACCACCACCTGGTCGGTGCGTTCTCGATCGCGGATCTGGCCGAAGCGGCCGTCTACAGTGGACATCGCGAGGAAGCCGTCGCGCTGCTGCGGGAACTGGAACCACTGGGCGGGCGGGAGCCGTCGCCCCGGTTCGGTGTGCTGATCCGCTACGCACGGGCCATCACCGCCGGCGACGACGAGCTGGGGGAAGCCCTCGAGCGCACCCTGGACGAGGGCCTGGCGGGATGGCCGTTCCTGCGGGCCAGGCTGCAGCTCGCGCTGGGCGGGTGGCTCCGCCGACGGCGCCGCCCCGCCGAAGCGCGGAGTGTGCTCCGCGTCGCCAGGGACACCTTCGACGCACTGGGTGCCGTTCCCTGGGGCGAGCGTGCCCGCCGGGAACTGCGCGCCTCCGGGGAGACGAGCTCGCAGCGCGCCCCGGACGCGCTGGAGCTGCTCACCGCGCAGGAGCTGCAGGTCGTGCAGATGGTGGCCGAGGGGCTGTCCAACCGCGAGATCGCGGGCCGGCTCTACCTCTCGCACCGCACGGTCGAATCGCACCTGTACCGGATCTTCCCGAAGCTGGGCGTCACGTCGCGGGTGCAGCTCGCCGGGCTGCTGAGTGCCCGGACGGGGCTGGACTGACCTCCCGCCGCGTCAGGCGAGTCCTTCGAGCCACCGTTGGTGCCAGTGCAGCAGCCCGGCGCGCACGCGCGAGGTGAACAGGCCGGGGAGGAGGCCGCGCTGGGTTTCCTCGGTGACCACGGTGGTGGTGCCGTCGGGTTTGGCGGTGAACCGCCAGCGGTGGTGGGCGCGCGAGCCGAGGAAGGCGCTGCTCCAGGCGAGCTCGCGGTATGGCCGGAAGGTGGTGACGGTGCACGTGCCCCGCAGGCCGAAGGTCGTCCACCGGAAGCGGACGCCTTCGGCGAGTTCCGTGGCGCCGAGGACACGCACGTTGCGGGCGTTGGGGTACCAGGCAGGCCAGGCGGTGGCGTCGACGAGCCGGTCCCACAGGGGTTCGGGAGCGGCGGGGATGGTCAGTTCGTTGCGGGCGTGCAGGGTTGCCTGGTCGGGGGCCATGCCCTCGGGCCAGCCGGACATGCGCGGATCTCCAGGGTCGGGTGGTGAGGGGCCCGCCCGGGAAGCGGGCCCCTCACGGAGGGGGTGGCTACTTGTTCCGGTTGGCGTGCCGCGCGATGCTCGCGGCGTACAGCGGCGTCTCCCTGCGGCAGTGGTCGCCCGACGCGGCTTGCCGGGCCGCGGCCGCCTCCTCGAACGTCTGGCCCTGCGCCTCGATGAACCGCATGAAGTCGGCGGTCGGGTGGCTGGTGACCGTGTTGGTGTACTTGCTGGTGTGCTCGTCGATGCGTTCGGCCTTGAGGTCCCAGATGACCTGGGTGGTGGTCCAGCCCCTCGGGGTGAACACGTCCGAAAGGGACACCATGTGGCAGTGGTCCTTCTCGGCGATCTCGTACACGTAGTGCTGGATGACCAGGCCGGTGCCGATCATCTCCACGTTGATGGACATCGGCCTGCCGTCGTCGGTGACCGTGTAGCCCGCGGCCTTGTGGTCGGGCGGCGCGCAGCGCTGGTACTCCTTGTCCGGCAGCGTGCGCAGCCACTCGGCGATGTCGACCTTCTCGATCGGGGCGTCGATGGTCGCGGTGTAGACGGCGTGCGAGAGGACCTTGTCGGTCAGCACGGTGCGATCCGGGGTGATCGTCTCGGTCATGGTGGCCTCCTGTCCAGGTCAGCGAACTGGAGCCGTTCTACGGCACCGCGCGGGCGTGCCGCTGCAGTGGAATCACTGAATCGGGCCGAGCGTGGATCACGGCCTGGCAGGCGCGCCCTCAGGCCCGGCAGGTCAGGGGGCGGCCGCCGTTGTACGTGACCATGTCGCGGAACGCGCCCGGGATGTCGATGCGGGCGCCGGGCGCGGCCCCGTTCTCCTCGGCGTACGCGCGGTGCAGGTTGCCGACGATTCGCTCACTGTCGAGCCACCCGGCGTACTCGCCGAGGTCGCACTCGCGGGCGGCTTCGAGCGGGGAAAGCCCCGCCTCGACGCCCTGTTTCGCGACCTCCTGGACGAACCGCAGGTACCCCAGTGCGTCGTCGATGACGTCGGGGCCGCACACCGGGCCGTGGCCGGGCACGATCGTCTCGGCGGCGAGCGGGGCGATCACGTCCTGCAGGACCGCGATCGAACCCGCGACCGAACCGGAGAGCAGGAAGGGCGTGCCGCCCGCGAACAGCAGGTCGCCGGCGAACAGGACGGACCGCTCCGGCACCCAGATGATCGAGTCGTTCGTGGTGTGGGCCGGGGTGCCCACGTGCCGGACCTCGCAGCGCAGGTCGTCGACCCACAGCGTCACGCCGTCGCGGTAGGTCAGGAACGGGGGTGCCGGCGGCAGCGAGCCCTCGTCGATCGGCTCGAAGATCCCGGTCAACGGCGGTGCGGCGGCCATGGCCAGCAGCTCCGCCCTGGTGTCCTCGTGCGCGACGATCGTCGCGCCGGGCAGCCAGCCGTTGCCCGCGGTGTGGTCGGGATGGCTGTGCGTGTTGATGAGCGTGTGCACCGGCCCCGGCGACACGGCACGCATCGCGGCGTCGAAGGCGCGGGTCCGCCGCTCCGTCGAGCAGGTGTCGACGGCCACCGTCCCCGACCGCCCGACGAGCATGCCGGTGTTGTTGATCATCCAGCCACCGTCGGGCTGCACATAGGCGTAGAGCCCGCCGCCCAGGTCCTCGACCCGCGGTTCACCGACACCGTCGTCACTCATGTGTCCACCTTCGCGCCCCGCGCCCCGCTGGGAAAGCGCGTTCCGCGGATACCCGTTATCGGTCCCGCTTATAGGCCACGCCGACCGGGCCGCGCGGCCGCCGTCATCGGTTACGCTGACTTCCCTGATTGCCACATCAACGAGAGCGATGTGGGGGCCGCGATGAAGCTGTCGAACCTGGACCTGAACCTCCTGGTGTCGCTGGACGTGCTGCTGGAGGAGCGGTCGGTGACCCGCGCCGCCGCGCGCCTCGGCCTGTCCCAGCCCGCGCTTTCCGGTGCGCTCGCCCGGTTGCGGCGGCACTTCGACGACCCGCTGCTGGTCCGCTCGGGCAACACGTCGGAGCTGAGCCCGCTCGCCCAGGCGCTGCGGCTCCGCACCTCGCACGCGCTGAACGAGGTCGAGCGCGTGTTCGCCAGCGAGGCCGTGTTCGACCCCGCGACCTCCAAGCGCACGTTCACGGTGCAGGCCTCCGACTACGCGATGGCCGTGATCGGGCCCCGGGTCGCGCAGGTGCTCGCGGAGCAGGCGCCGGAGGTCATGCTGCGGTTCGAAGCCCACCCGGCCACGCTCGCGGGCGATCCCGCCGACTGGCTCCGCGGCGTGGACGGCATGATCCTGCCGCGCGGGTTCGTGTTCGACGTCCCCTCGATCGCCCTGTTCACCGACGAATGGGTGTGCGTGGCCGACGAGGACAACGACGCCGTGGGTGACGTCCTCACCATGACCGACGTCGCCGAAATGCCGTGGGTGCTCACCTACCACGGGCCGACGCGGTTCCTGTCCGCCGTGCGGCAGCTGGAACAGCTGGGTATCGAACCGAAGGTGCAGGCCGTCGTCGAGAGTTTCCTCGTGCTGCCGTTGTACATCGTCGGCACGCGCCGGCTCGGGCTCGTCCAGCGCCACCTCGCGGACATCCTGGCCGCGCGGGGCGGCCTGCGGGTGCTGCCGTGCCCCTGGGACGTGGTGCCCGTGGTGGAAACGCTGTGGTGGCACCCGCTGCACACGCGCGACCTGGGGCACGCGTGGCTGAGGTCGGTCCTCGTGGAGACGACCCGGAGCCTGGCCCGCCAGGACTGAGGGCCGCCAGGAAAACCGCATCGGTCCGCCTTATACGGGGCATCAGCCATTTCGGCTTCCCCGATGCGCTGGGACGAGCAGATAGTAGTGGCCGTCACAGCAAACGGAAGGACCGCCTGTGGTTGCCCCTTTCGCCCTCGCCACGGTCGCCGACGGCGGCGCCGAGCGTCCCGCGCTCGTCGTCGGGTTCGACGAAAACCCGCGCTGGCGCGACCTTTCCGATCTCGCCCCGACGGTGCACGCCCTGCTGCAGGACTGGGATCCGGTGCTGCGCAAGCTGTTCACGCTGACCGGCGAGACGACGCGGCCGCTGGCGCGCGAACAGCTCCGGGCTCCGCTCGTGCCGGGCCAGATCCTCCAGGCGGGTGCGAACTACCGCACGCACGTCGTCGAACTCGCGGTCAAGCATGCCGCGGGGGAACGGCCGGAGTCCGAGGTCCGGGCCGAGGCCGTCGCGGCGATGGAACGCCGCACCGCCGACAGCGATCCCTTCCTGTTCATCGGGCTGCCCTCGGCCATCACCGGTCCCTACGACGATGTCGTCCTGCCCGGGTACTCGCGGCAGCACGACTGGGAGCTCGAACTGGCCGCCGTGATCGGCCGCGAGGCGTTCCGCGTGGAGCGGGACCGCGCGCTCGAGCACGTCGCCTGCTACACGATCGCCAACGACCTCACGATGCGGGATCTGGTGTTCCGCAAGGACATGCCGGCACTCGGCGCGGACTGGTACCGCGCGAAGAACGCCCCCGGCTTCACCCCGCTCGGCCCGTACCTGGTGCCGGCCGCGTTCGTGCCGGAACACCCGCGGATCCGGCTCGAGCTCAACGGCGAGGTGATGCAGGACGAGTCGACCGAAGACATGATCTGCGACGTCGCGGCCCTCGTCGCCGCCGCGTCGCGGACGACCCCGCTCCGCCCCGGCGACCTGCTGCTCACCGGCAGCCCGGCGGGCAACGGCATCGCCCACGGCCGCCTGCTCCGCCCCGGCGACGTCATGACCGGCACCATCACCGGGCTCGGCGAGCAGCGCACGCGGGTGGTCGCGCCGTGACCGCGGTCCGGTTGGTCGGCATCGTCGGGGCCGGGATGGCGGGGCTGGGCACCGCCATCCTCCTCGCCGAAGCCGGTGTGCCGGTGGACGTGATCGAGACCGCGGGGGAGGTCGGCGCCCTCGGCTCGGGGGTTACCTTGCAGGGCAACGCTTTGCGCGTGCTGCGCCGCCTCGGCGTGTGGGAGGGGGTGAGCCGGGCGGGGTACGCCTTCAACTCGGCCGGCCTGCGCGCACCCGACGGCACGCTGCTGGCGGAGGTACCGGACAGCCGGACCGGCGGCCCCGATCTTCCCGCCACAGTGGGGATCTACCGCCCCGACCTGGCGCGCCTGCTCGTCGACCGCGCCACCGGACTGGGGGTGAAGATCCGGACCGGGGTCCGGCCCGTCTCGCTCACCCAGGACGACCACGGGGTGGACCTGGCTTGCTCCGACGGCACGCGCACCCGCTACGACCTTGTCGTGGGCGCCGACGGCGTGCGGTCTTGGACCCGTGACGCGCTGGGCGTCCGGTTGCGGACCGAGGCGGTGGGCATGGGGATCTGGCGCGCCTTCGTGAAACGGCCGTCGTCGGTGACGCGCACCGACCTCTGCTACGGCGGCGCGGCCTACATCGCCGGGTACTGCCCGACCGGTGAGGACACGCTCTACGCCTACCTGGTCGAGGACGCGCAGGACCGGAGCGGGCTCTCCGCCGAGGAGCGGCTGGCGACCATGCGCGGGCTCGCCGAGCACTACCACGGCCCGTGGGACGACATCCGCGCGAACCTGACCGACCCCTCCCGGGTGCACTACACGTGGTTCGAGTGGCACTTCCTCGACGGGCCGTGGCACCGCGGGCGCACCGTGCTCATCGGCGACGCCGCGCACTGCTGCCCGCCGACGATGGCGCAGGGCGCCGCACAGGCGCTCGAGGACGCGCTGGTGCTGGCCGAACTGCTGACGACGCGCGAAACCCTGGACGAGGACCTGTGGTCGGCGTTCACCGCCCGCCGGCTCGACCGTGCCCGCACGGTCGTCGAAGGCTCGGTGCAGATGTGCCGGTGGCTGCTGGCCGGTGAGCAGGGTGACCTGCCGGGCCTGCTGGGCCGGGTCCGCTCGCTGCTCGTGGAGGAACCGTGAACACGGAGCTGGTGGTCGACGTGCACGCGCACTGCCTCGTCGCCGAGGTGGAGGCGCTGGTGGCCGACGAGCCGGGGCTCGCGGAACTCCGCGCGGTCGAGCTGCGGCGGCACGGGGCGGAGTCGATGGCGGTGTCGGGGGAGATGGTCCGGGCGGCCCTGCCCGCGCTGACGACCGTGGCCCGGCGTCTGTCCGATATGGACGCGGCGGGGGTGGACGTGCAGGTCGTCTCGCCGTCCCCTTCGCACTACCACTACTGGGCCGGCCCTGATCTCGCGACCGCCGTCTGCCGGGCGGCGAACCGGGGCGTGGCGGCCGTCGTCGCCCAGGCGCCCGAGCGGCTGGTGGGGTTCGGACTGGTTCCCTTGCAGCACGCCGGTTTGTGCGTGGAGGCGCTGGACGACGCATTGGGTCTCGGCCTCAAGGGCGTGGAAATCTCCTCCTTCGCCCCGGGTGTCGAGCTGTCCGACGAACGGCTCGACCCGTTCTGGGCACGCGCCGCCGAGACCGGCGCCGTGGTGTTCCTGCACCCGTTCGGCTGCTCGCTCGACGAGCGGCTGGACCGGTTCTACCTGGCCAACACGGTCGGGCAGCCGGTCGAAAACGCCGTCGCGCTCTCGCACCTGATCTTCGCCGGTGTCCTGGACCGCCACCCGGACCTGCGGGTGGTCGCGGCACACGGCGGGGGCTACCTGCCCACCTACCTCGGCCGCTCCGACCACGCCTGGCAGGTGCGCCCGGAGGCCCGCCGGTGCGCCGAACCCCCGTCGGCGTATGTGCGCCGGATCTGGTTCGACTCCCTCGTGCACACGCCGCAGGCACTGCGCGCACTGGTCGCCGCCGTCGGCGCCGACCGGGTCGTGCTCGGGTCCGACCACCCCTTCGACATGGGGGTGCCCGATCCGGTCGCCCGCCTCGACGCCGCCGGACTGGACGCGGCCGACCGCGCCGCGATCGCCGGCGGTACCGCCCAGAAACTGGGGCTCGTCCCCGGAAAGGAATCCTGATGCCGGACCTGGCGGTTCCACGCCTGATCACCCACGTGCGGCACGTCGACCTCGGCGTGCCCGACCTGGCCGCCCAGCGAGAATTCTACAAAGGACAGTGGGGGCTGACGGAGGTCGCCACGGACTCCGGGCTGTCCTTCCTCGCCGCGGAGGGCTCGCCCGAGCAGTACGTCGTGCGGCTGCGCCAGTCCGCGGACAAGCGGATCGACCTCATCGCGTTCGGCGCCGCGACCCCGGCCGACGTCGACGCGCTCGCCGACAGGCTCGCGCGGGACGGTGTGACGCTCGTGTCAGAACCGGGCACGGTGGCGACGCCCGGTGGCGGATACGGGTTCCGGTTCTTCGACAACGAGGGCCGCACGATCGAGATCTCCGCGGACGTCGCGAAGCGCGCCCACCGCAAGGTCGAGGAGGGCGAGTCGATCCCCGTGCGGCTGTCGCACGTGGTGGTCAACTCCGCCGATCCCGAGGGCACCGTCGCGTTCTACGAGCGGCACCTCGGGTTCGCCCTGTCGGACATCCTCACCCACCCGCACATGGGGCACATGATGTGGTTCCTGCGGTGCAACCCGTGGCACCACAGCTTCGCCATCGCCCGCTGCCCGCACCCTTCGCTGCACCACGCGAGCTTCGAGCTGCGCGGGATCGACGAGTACATGCGCGGCACCGGACGGCTCCTGCGGGCGGGCGTGGAGAAGATCTGGGGACCGGGACGGCACAAGGCGGGCAACAACACCTTCTCCTACTTCCTCGACCCGCAGGGCAACACGGTGGAGTACACGACCGAGCTGGAGCGCCTGGACGAGGACACCTGGCACCCCGGGCTGCACGACTTCACCGATCCCGAGGTGTCCGACCAGTGGGGCACGGCCAACCGGATGGACGAGTTCGTCGCGCGGAAGTCGTTCAACGACCCGGACAAGGGCCTGTTCCTGGCCCCGCCCGTGTGAGGCCGGCCGATGCGCTTCGCCACGATCGCCGAAGCCTGCGGGCAGGTGCGGTGCGGGGTCGTGCGGGACGACACCGTGCTGCGCCTGCCCGCCGGGACCACCGTGCTCGACCTGCTCCGCACCGGCGGGCTCGCCGACGCCGGAGCACGTGCCCTGGCCGACGGTGACGCCGTCCCGCTGGCCGGGCTGCGGCTGTTGCCGCCGCTCGAAGCGCCCACCGTGCGCGACTTCGTCGCGTTCGAGGAGCACGTCGAGGGGATGGCGGCCGGTGCCGGGGTGGGTGCCGAATGGTATGAGGCACCGACGTTCTACTTCACCAACCCGTACGCGCTCGTCGGCGCGCACGACGACGTCGCGGTGCCGCCCGGCTGCGCCAGGCTCGACTTCGAGTGCGAGGTGGCGGCCGTCATCGGCCGGGGCGGCGCCGACATCGCCCCAGCCGACGCGTCCGCCCACATCGCGGGCTACACGATCCTCAACGACTGGTCGGCACGCGACCTCCAGTACCGCGAGATGGCCGTGCGGCTCGGCCCCTGCAAGGGCAAGGACTTCGCCACCACGCTCGGCCCCGTCCTGGTCACGGCGGACGAACTGGAGCCCTACCGTGACCCCGAAGGCTTCCTCGCACTCGCCATGACGGTGGCGGTCAACGGGACCGAGATCGGCCGTGACCTGCTCTCCAACATGGGCTGGCCGTTCGAAGACCTCGTCGCCTACGCCAGCCGCGGCACCGAGGTCCGTCCCGGCGACGTCCTCGGCTCCGGCACGTGCGGCAACGGCGGCTGCCTCGCCGAGCTGTGGGGCCGCGGCCGGACCGACCTGCCCCCGCTCCAGCCGGGAGACGTCGTGACGATGGCGGTCGAGGGCATCGGCACCCTCCGCAACACGATCGTCGCCGGGCGGGAACCGCACCCGATCCCGGCCGCCCGGCCCCGTCCCCGCACGCGTCCCTGAAACCGTCCTGTTCCGTCCCCACAACGTCGTGAGGTCACCATGAAAACCGAGACGTCCCGAACCGCCGGGCTGCCGCAGCTGATCCTGCTGCTGGCGGCCAGTTCCCTGCCCGTGATGGGCGCCGTCCTCATCGCACCGGTGCTCCCGCTCATGGCCGCGCACTTCGCGGCCGTGCCCGGGGCCGGTGTCCTGGTACCGGTCGTGCTGACCGTGCCCGCGCTCGTCATCGGGCTGACCGCGCCGGTCGCCGGGCAGATCGTCGACCGGCTCGGCCGGCTGCGGGTGCTGCAGGCGGGCATGGTCGGCTACGCCATCGCGGGCACCGCGCCGCTCTGGCTCGACAGCCTCGGCGCGATCATCGGCAGCCGCGTGCTCGTCGGGGTGTTCGAGGCGGGCATCACGACGGCGGCGACCACACTGGTCGGCGACTACTGGAAGGAGAAGCGCGATCGCTACATCGGCCTTCAGGCGACGACCGCGTCCTTGGGCGGGGTCGCGTTCATCGCGCTCGGCGGTGCGCTCGGGGCCGCCGGCTGGCGCACCCCGTTCTGGGTCTACGCGATCGCGCTGGTGCTCGTCGTCCCGATGACGTGGCTGCTGTGGTCGCCCCGGCGATCCACGGCAGCGGCGGATCCGCGCCCGGCCGGTGTGCCGTGGCGCGCGCTCGCCGCGCCGTGCGGGGTCACGCTCTTCGGCGGTGTCGTCTTCTACGTGCTGATCGTGCAACTGTCCACAGTGCTCACTTCGATCGGGATCACGTCCCCCGCGACCACGGGCCTGCTGACCGGCGTCCTCGCCGTCGCGATCGCCGTCGGCGCGGCGCTCTACGGGCGGCTCGCGAAGCTGGGCAGGCGAACGCTGCTGCCCGTGGAGTTCGCGATCTCGGGGCTCGGGCTCGTGGTCGTGTTCGCCACGTCGAACGTCGCCGTGGTGATGGTCGGAGCCGTCGTCACCGGCTTCGCGAGCGGTCTGCTCTTCCCGACGCTCGTGTCCTGGGTGCTGGACAACGTCGACTTCCCCCAGCGCGGCCGGGGAACGGGGCTCTGGACGGGCACGGCGTACGTCGGCCAGTTCCTCTCGCCGCTGGTCGTGGCGGGGCTGGCCGTGTTCACCGGTGGTCTGCAGGGCGGGATCGGCGCGCTCGGGGTGCTGTCGGTCGTAGTGGGCGCCGTGCTGTTGCTGGTGTTCCGCAAGCCCCAGCCCCGCGGCGAGCAGGTGCCTCAGTCCGCCACTTCCCACAGCAGCCGGTAGTAGCTGGTCCGGTCCGGGTCGGGCTCGACCCCGTAGGCCCGCAGCAGCGGTTCCTCCCAGCCCGGACCGTAGTTCCACTGTGTACTCCAGGTCGCGACAGCGAGGTCGGCCCAGCGGTCGCCGACACCGAGCGCGCCGAGATCGACGTGCCCGGTGCACCGCCCGTCGTCACCGATCAGGGTGTTGGGCGCGCAGGCGTCGCCGTGGCAGACCACGAGCCGGTCGACGGGCGGGATGTCGGCGAGCACGTCGAGGTGCGCCGCCGCTCGGGTCCGCGCGTTCTCCAGCCGCGCCTCGGCCGACCAGTCGAACGGGCAGCCGGCGACGGGCAGGGTGTCGTGCAGCGCCCGGAGGCCCGCGCCGATCGCGCGCACGGCGGTGGCGGGGTCGCGTTTCCAGTGGTCGTCCACCGCGCTGCGCCCGGTCAGGCCGCGCGTGACGATCCAGGACCCGGTTTCGTCCGCGCCTTCGCCGAGTACGTGGGGCACCGTGGTGAATTCGGCGGCCCAGCGCAGGCGCACCGCCTCGGCCGCGAGGTCGATACCGCTGCCCGCCGGAGTCCACTTCACGAACTGCCGCGTGCCACCCGAGCCGATCTGGAAGGTCAGCCCGCCGAGTTCGTTCTCCCACACGGCTTTCGCCGGCCGTCCCGCGGCGAGCTCGGCAACGATCCGCGGTGTCTCGACAGGTCCCCGGGGCGCGGCGGCGATCATCCGCTCATTCTCGCCGCGGCCGCCGGCGGGCGGCGAACGATTTCCGCTCCTCTGGATACCGGGGTTCCCCGGGGTCGACGTGCTGCGACCCGCCCGAGTGCTCCGCAGAAGGTGGTCCAGCGCAAGCTCGTGCGCCTGGACCTGGACCTGCTCTGCGAAACCTTGCTGCTCACCCTCTGCGCGAGGGCGCTGGACACCAAGCTGCCCCACCCGATCATCGGTGCCACCCACTCCGCCGCCATCGCCGACGCGATCGACTACGACGTCACCAAGCTCAGGCTGAAGCCCAGCCTCATTTGCGGCACCGCCCTGCGCGCCAGGAAATTCGGCGAAGCGGTGCAGGCGCTGTGACCCACCTGCGCAACTGCTCACCCGCGCCCCGGAAGTCGCCCGTTTTCCGCAGCCACTGCGGGCGGCCACCCGGCTCATGAGCCACAGCACAGCACTGTCGCGGCGCCGGCGTCCGTTCCCGCCGCATTGCGGGAAGACCCGCTCCCCGTGGCGGGCGACACGACGTCAGCGGCCCCGTCACCACGTTCCTCACCCTCGGCCCCCGGCGGAATACAGCGTCCGAGGGGGAGCGCCCCGACGGCTGGGTCACCCACCGCGCTGGTCACCGCTTCTTCGGGTTGCTGATGGAGGTGCGGTGGCGCATGGCACCGATGGCCTCCGGCACCCGGGTGACCTCGAACGTCAACCCCGGGCCCGCGGCCGAGCCGCGCACCGCCGCCACCAGGGCTCGGGAGGACCACGATGCCTGAACAGCTGGAGCACATCGGCGGGTCGAATGGTCCGTGAACGCGGGGACCAACGGAGCGAACCGGGCGGGCCTGCTCCGCGGCGGAAGCCGCGGTCGGCGCGGACTGCAGCCGGATCAAAGAAATGCCTCGGCCACGACGGCAGGCTGCGGATGGCTGTTCTGCGACACCAGCAAGAACGGACCGCGTCGCTGGTGCAGCATGAGCGCCTGTGGGACTTGGCGGGAGAACAGCAGGCGCAGCGCCGCGGCAAGGAAAGGCTGAACCGTGGGCGGCCCGCCGCCGTCCAGGGAGACCCCGGTCCGTTGGTCGGCCCGCGGATGCTCGGGCGCGCTGGAGGAAACCTGCCGGGTCAGGCCGGTGTCGCACGCGCATCCGGTGAACTGCGGGCTCAGTGGCGCTTTGACCGTTTGCAGCTCATCTCGAGGATTACGCGGTCTACGTTTTGATCAATTCCCGCAGAACTGATATTCCGCTTCATGGAACGTGTCTCCGCGCCAGCGGGCGGATTACTCGTGCGCGTTCTGGATAAAAATGTGCGCCTCCAGTACAGTACGAACGTCCGGCTGGCTGCTAGCTTCGAGTGCCGGACTCGCCGTACCGGCGTGGTTCGGCCGGGGTCAGCGTCGATCTTGGAAAGACATCGACGCGACTCTGGTGAGGGAGCATGGGGGAAAAGTTTCGGCTACGACCGCCTGTGCCGTCGACAGCCGCCGTCGGCGGTCTCTCGCGAGGTCGCGTGGTGGGGCCGTCAGTGCGGGGTGCGCGATGCCTGTTCGCACGATGATCGTTGGCGGTTCGCCAGTGATCCGGCACGGATTGGTGCTGGTGCTCGGCGAATACGGCGAGGTGGAGGTCGTGGGGCACGCTGACGACCAGGGTGAAGACATGGCCGAACTGCTGGAAAGTCGGCACCCCGCTGTCGTCCTGCGCTACTGCAAAGCTTCGGAACGCACTGAGGAAATTCTCAAAGAGGGTATCGCCGGAATGATCACGAACGGTACCCCGAGAATTCTCCTGATGACGGCGAACGCCGAGCAGCTGGACGTCGGGCTCGCCGTCCGTCGTGGAGTTGACGGTTATGTGACCGAAGACGACGGCCCCCATCGGATCGTGGAGGCCATCGTCACCCTCTCCAGAAATCAGGCATGGCTCTCACCGCAATTCGCCACCAGCTTTCTGAGTCACTACCGGGAGGGCACGGTCGACCGGGCCGGGCCGGCGCCGCAGGCTTTGCTGTTGAGCAGCCGCGAGCGCATGGTGCTACGCCTGGTGGCGCTCGGCTTGTCGAACTCCGAGCTCGCGAACGAGCTCAGCGTGGCCGAGTCGACCGTCAAGACCCACATCTCCCGCATCCTCCGCAAGCTCGACCTGCGCGACCGCACTCAGCTCGCCCGGTTCGCGCACGAGTCGAACGTCGTCTGAAGGCACTTCCTCAGGCGGTTTCCCGCTCGACGAGCGTGAGGTTCAGCGTGACGTGACGCAGCGTGGGATCCGGGATGGTCAACTGCTTGACGAGGGTCTCGGCCGCGATCTCGCCGGATTCCTCGAGCGGCTGCCGTATCGTCGTCAGGCCCAGGTGTTCGGCGATCTCGGCGTCGTCGAATCCGATCACCGCCAGGTCCTGGGGTACGCGCAACCCCCGTTCACGGGCGGCCTTGAGCACACCACCGGCCAGCACGTCGTCGTGGGTGAAGATCGCGGTCGGAGGTTCGGGCGAGCCGAGCAGCACGTGGGCGGCCTCGCGGGCCGGCTGCATGGCGTGCGGAACCGCGAGGACCCGGTCGGGGGAGAGCGGGTGCCCGGCCGCCGCCAGAGTCTGCCCGTACGCCTCGAGCCTCGATTCCGCGGGCAGGGTGACGTCCGCGGTCTCCTTCTGTTCGCCGATGAAGCCGAACCGCGTGTGCCCACGTTCCAGCAACAGGCGCGCAGCGAGCCTGCCGCCGGCGGCATCGTCGATCGTGACGCTGCTGAACCCGGGGCGCTGCACCTCGACCAGCACGGTGGCGAGCTTTTGGCGCAGGATGCGGTCCGCGCTGGGGTCGTCGATTGGCAGTGCCATGACGATCAGGCCGTCGAGCTTGTTGGTCAGCGGGATGCTCGCGAGGCTCGGCAGGGTGAACGCGGCCGACTCCTGGTCGTAAAGCACGATCTCCCACGCGTCGTCGCGTAGTGCCTTGATGACCCCGTTGAGCCGCCGGCTGAAGGACGGGTACGACGTGAACGGCGCCATCACACCGATTCGCCGGACGCCCCGTCGGGCGCGGACGACGGCCTCGGCCTTCGGCACGTACTGGAGCTCGTCGGCGGCCGCGAGGATGCGTTGCAGCGTCGCGGGCTTGACGCGGTTGGGCGAGTTGAGTGCCAGGGACACCGTGGAGATGCTCACGCCGGCGTGCAGCGCCACATCGTAGATGGTCGTCCTCATCCCGCCTCGCGTCTCGAAGTGCTTCGATCCGAAGCCTAGCTGACGGCATCCCACATGCCAATGATCCGGCGCCCGCCGCCGGATGGAGCGAGGGCCTGGAGTGCTCCTCCTTCAGGTGGACGGCAAATTCGTCACGAGGGCCGACGACAGGTGCCGGCGCTGAACGTAGCATTGAATCGTTCGCCCGGACGGCCAATCGGCTGCCGCTCCGCTTCCGGCACACGGTCGTGCCATTCCTTTTTTCCTCATACGTCGAAACGCGCTCGCGCGCGGCCTGGGGGCATTGGTATGGAAATTGCGAATAGTGTCGTGCTCGTGACCGGGGGAAGTTCGGGGCTCGGCCTGGCCACGGTGCGGCGGTTCCACCACGCGGGTGCCACGGTGGTTCTCGTGGGACGGCCGTCGTCGAACGGGAAGGTCGTCGCGGACGGTTTCGGCGATCGGGTGGTGTTCGCGGCCGCGGACGTCACCGACGAAACCCAGGTGGCGCAGGCACTCGAGGTTGCCGCCGATCTCGGTCCACTGCGGACAGTGGTGACGTGCGCGGGTGTTCTCGGTTCAGCGCGTGTGCTTGGCCGTCGCGGGCCGGCCTCGCTGGAGGACTTCGCGGAGACGGTCCGTACCAACCTCATCGGGACGTTCAACGTGGTTCGCCTCGCCGCTGAGCGCATCGCGGCTGTCCCGTGCGTCGGTGAGGAACGTGGCGTGATCGTGTGCACGGCGTCGATCGCCGCGTACGACGGCCAGGTGGGGCAGGCGGCATACGGTGCATCGAAAGCCGGTGTTGCCGCCATGACCCTGCCGCTGGCGCGCGAACTGGCGGCGCACGCGATCAGGGTGAACACCATCGCGCCGGGCGTGTTCGACACCCCGATGATCAAGGCGCTCCCTGAGGGCAGCCGCCGCGCGCTCGCCGCGCACAGCCCCCATCCCGGCCGCCTGGGGCGCCCCGAGGAGTTCGCCGCACTCGTCGCGCATGTCGTGGAAAACCCCATGCTCAACGGCGAGGTCATTCGCCTGGACGGTGCCGTCCGAATGCCCTCCCGATAGAACTTTCCGCTCTTTTCCGTCATCCGAAGGAAGGCGCCGTCAAAATGACTGTCACGATTTCGGGAACCGGTTCCCACGTTCCGGAAACGGTGCTGGGTAACACCGAGCTCGCGTCCCGGGTGGGCGTGGTCCCGCAGTGGATCACGGACAAGACCGGCATCCGCGAACGGCGGGTGGCCGCGCCCGGGGAGGCCACCTCCGACCTGGCTGCGCTGGCCGCGAGCCGGGCGCTGGCCGCGGCCCGGCTCGACGCTGCCGACGTCGACCTCCTCGTGCTGGCCACCTCGACTCCTGACCAGCCGATGCCCGCCACGGCCTGTCACGTGCAAGCGCTGCTGGGCGCCACCCGTGCCGCCGCGTTCGACGTCGACGCCGTCTGCAGTGGCTTCGTCTACGCCTTCGTGGTCGCCCACGCGATGCTCCTGGCGGATCCCGCGCGGACGACCGCGCTCGTCATAGGCGCGGACACCTATTCGCGTGTTCTGGACTACTCGGACCGGCGCACCGCCGTGCTCTTCGGCGACGGCGCGGGTGCGGTCGTGCTGCGAAAGACGCCCGATGCGGGCGCTGTGCTCGCGACCACGTTGTCCTCCGACGGATCGACCGCGGACCTGGTGAAGATCCCCGCCGGCGGCAGCCGGGAACCCGCGAGTGCCGACACCGTGGCGCGCGGGCGGCACTTCTTCACGATGCACGGCGGTGACGTCCGCCGCCTGGCCGCGAAGATGATGCCCGCGGTGGTCTCGGACCTGCTCGACGCGACCGGGTTGCGTCCCAGCGACATCGATCTCCTCGTACCGCATCAGGCCAACGGCGTGATGCTCGCCGATCTCGCCGCGGGCCTGGAGCTGCACCCCGGCACCATGCACCTGACCGTGGCGAGGTTCGGCAACACCGGGGCGGCTTCCATCCCGCTCACCTTGGACGACGCCGTGCAGAACGGCAGGCTGAGCCCGGGCTCGACGGTGTTCCTGGTGGCGTTCGGCGGCGGGATGACCTGGGGCGGTGTCGCCTTGCGGTGGAGCGGGACGGCCGGAAGCGAGGCCGGCCGATGAGCACCCAGCCGCTGCGCGTCCTGTCCCTGTACGAGGGCTTCTTCCACGGCGGAGCCAGGATCCTGCACACGGACCTCGTAGCCGGCCTGCACGGGCCGCACCAGGACCATTCGGTGTTGAGCCTGCACAGCGAGGTCTCCCGTGAGGCTTCCCGTCAGCCGATGACGAGCGACGCGTGCTACCGCCGGCTGGTCTCGGCCGGGGTGGCGGTGCACGCCTTCGACCGGACGGGCGACGAGCCGTTCCGGGAGCCGACTGAGAGCGAGGTGGCGATGGCCGCCGGGCTGGTCGGTGGCGCGGACGTGGTCCTGTCGCTCAAAGAGCAGCCGCTGAGGCTTCTCGGGTACGCGCGAATTCCCCGGCGCCCGGTGGTGGTGTGCCTGCACCGGACGGACCCGGAGCACCAGGGCCGCAGCCTGGCCGTGCTCAAGGCGGGCATCGAGGCCGGATACGTGACCACGGCAGTCTGCTGCGCCCACACCACGAGCGAAGCCTATGCCAGGGCCGGAATCCCGAGCGAGATCCTGAAGGTGATTCCCAACGGTGTGGACACCGGCCGCTTCCGCCACGACGCGACGGCGAGAACCGACCTACGGCGCGCGCTCGGTATCAGACGGTCCGCTCCCGTGATCGTGATGGCGGCCCGCTACGACAGGATGAAGAACGTTCCGTTGTTCCTCGAGGCGGCGCAGCTGTACCTGGAGAAGGAACCGGACGCGCACGTCCTGTTGTGCGGTGCCGGCATGCGGTCCGGCAACGCCGAACTGGCCGGTCTGCTGCCGGACGCCGGCGACCGGGTACACCTGCTCGGGGTGCGGAACGACATGGCGAAGGTTTACTCCGCCGCCGATGTGGTGGCCTTGACGTCCGCCTACGGTGAAGCGGCCCCGCTGTGCCTGATCGAGGGCATGTTGTGCGGTGCGGTGCCGGTGACGACCGACGTCGGCGACAGCGCCGCGATCGTCTCGGGCCACGGACTGGTCACTCCCGCGGAACCGTATGCGATCGCCGCCGCGTGGTCCGACGCCGTGGCGCAGCGCGCCGGCGGTCCGATCCGGCCCGAGCGTGCGAGATTCGACCGGAACAGGATGCTCGACGCCTACGCGGAGACGATCCACGCGGCGGCGGAGGCGAATCGCCGGCCGGTGGCCGCGCTGGATCGCCATCGCGAGGCGGTGCTCGAGCGCCGCCTCGACGTGACGGAAGTGCCGCTGCTCAACCGGGTGGCCGCCCAGACCTTCGCCTATACGGGCTCCGTCGACGAGGAGGCGCTGGCGCGGGCCTTCGAGGTGCTCTGCCGCCGCTATCCCGTCCTGCGCGGCCGGGTCGTCGAAGACCGCCACGGGCATCTGCTGACGGTGCCGGAGGAGAGTTCGCCCGCGCTGGTCGTGGAAGACGGTGACGAGACCACGCTGCGGGCGATGGCGCGCCGTGACTGGGATCCGGCGTCCGCGGTCTCGGAGCTCCGGCTCGTCCGCGGCCCGGCAGCCGGTTTCGTGGTGCTGTGCGTCGACCACGCCGTCGCGGACAACGCGGCCACGGAGGAGATGCTCACCGATCTGTGGACGTTCTACGCCGAGCTGGTCGGCGGCCGGACGCCCCGGATCACGCCGAAACCCCTGCCGCGTTCGCCCGCCGCGCTCCTGGCCGAACGAGCGGGCTTCCGGCCCGCCCCGCCGATCTTCGCGCCGTTGGACCACCGAGCCGTGCAACTGACGAGCCAGCTCGACGAGCAGGACACGGCCCGGCTGGTGCGGGCCGCCCGTGCGCTGGGCACTTCCGTGCACGCGCTCGTCTGCGGCGCCGTGCTCACAAGCCTGCGCCGCCGCTCGGCCACCCCGGGGCCCGCGAGGATGGCGTGCCTGAGCCGGGTCAACGTCCGGGCACAGGTGACTCCGCCGCCCGCCTCGGCGACCGACACGACCAACCTGCTCGGCCTGCACCGCGCCGAGGTCGAGGTGGCCCCGGAGTCCGACATGGTCCAGGTCGGCGCGACGGTCAAGGGCCAGCTGACCTCGGCAGTCGCGGCACTGAGATCCGGCGAGCTCTTCGCCACCGACCCGACCCGCCCCGTCGACGGTCCGCTCGAACAGCACGTGGCGAAGGTCCTGATCACGAACATCGGCGCCAGGCCGGCCTTCCCGGACCTGCCGGGGCTCAGCCTGCCACGCCGCATCATCGTCTTCAGCGACCGGACCGTCGGCTACCCGTGGCACTGCGTCTACACCTACGCCGGGAGGCTCAGTCTCGCCAGCCGCTATCCGGAGACGTTCTTCTCCAAGGACGATCTGCGTGAACTGGTCGGGGACGTGCTGGGCAACCTGCGGGCCATCAGCGCGGCAGTCCGGCCATGACCGGGAACCCGCCGTGGCGGGCCTGGCGCACGCTGATCGTGCTGTGCGCCGGGTCATTCGCCATCCTGATGGACACCACGATCGTCAACGTGGCGGTGCCGGACCTCTCAGCCGGGCTCGGTGCCGGGCTCGACGGCGTGCTGTGGATCAACAACGTCTACCAGCTGGTGTTCGGGGTACTGCTGATCACGATGAGCAGGCTCGCGGACCGGTTCGGCGCACGGACCCTGTTCCTCGCCGGGCTGGGGGTGTTCGGGCTCGCGTCCGTCCTTTGCGGACTCGCGCCGGACGTGCCCGCGCTCGTCGCGGCGCGCGCTGTGCAGGGTGTCGGCGCGGCGATGATCTCCCCGCAGCCACTGGTGATCATCGCGGCGGTGTTCCCGGACAACCGCCGAGGCACGGCGCTGGGGTTCTACAACAGCGTGCTCGGGCTCGCGGCCGTGCTGGGTCCGGTGGTCGGCGGGCTGCTGGTGACCCACGTGGGCTGGCGCTGGATCTTCTTAGTCAACGCGCCCATCACGGTCCTCGGGATCCTCTTCGGCAGCAGGTACCTGCCCGCGGTGCGTGCTCGTCGCAGGAGCCGGCTCGACGCCGCCGGTGCCGCTCTGGTCACCCTGGGCCTGGCCTGCCTGATGTTCGGTCTGATCGAGGGGGAGCGGTACCGCTGGGGTGCTGTCGCGGGCGGCCCGCTGACCATTCCGGAGGTCCTGCTCGCGGGGGGCGTCCTGCTGCTGGCCTTCGTCCTCTGGGAGCGCCACCGCCGTGAGGCCGACCCCCTGCTGCCGCTGGCCCTGTTCACGGACCGGGGGGTCACCCTGCTCGTGGTGCTGACCGGGGTCGTCCAGTTCGTCCTGCTGGGACTGCTGCTCGTGCTCACGTTCGACCTCCAGTCCGTGCTGGGGCTGAGCGCGGCCGAGGCGGGCCTGACGACGATGCCCCTGATGGCGGTGCTCACGGTGATCGCGCCGCTGGCCGGCCGCCTGTCGGCCCGCATGGGTGGCCGCGCCGTTCTGGTGGCCGGGTTTCTGGTCTACGCGGGTGGCCTGGTCGCCCTGGCCTTGGTCGCGGCTCGCGGCGCCGGGCCCGCGGGTTTCGTCCTGCCGCTGGCCTGTTGTGGGAGCGGGATGGCGTGCCTGCTGGCTCCGCTGGTCACCGAAGCGCTCCGGCGAACCCCGCCGGGGATGACCGCTGCGCTCGCCGGGTGCCTGAGCACGTCCCGCCAGATCGGGGCGGCTCTCGGCGGGGTGGTCGTCGGCGCCGTGCTGGCCAGCCTGCTCGTCGCGGGGATGCGCGGGCACGCGGAGACCTCCGCCGCGGGTCTGTCGCCGGGGGACCGTGCGGCGTTCCTCACCGAGGTGCACCGATCCGCGGGAGCCGTCCCACAGCCGGGTACCGGGCCCTTCCAGGCCCGGCTGCACGAGGTGTTCGCCCTCGGCTACGCGGACGCGGCCCGGACCGTGCTGGTACTGCTGGCGGTGCTGCTCGTGCTCGGCGCGGTGTGCTGCGTGGTGGTGCTGCGCCGGGCGCGAGCGGTTCCCGTCCCCGTCAACGCGCCGGCTCGTGCTCCGTCGTGAGCTCGGCGGCGGCGCACCGGGCGCGTTCGGCCGTCTGCCGGGCCAAGGTGGCGGACAGGCCGGTGTACCGGCTCGGGTCCAGCAGTCCCTTGACCTCGCCGGGAGTGAGGTGAGGTGCGATCCGGGGATCCTGCGCGAGGAGGTCGGCGAACCGGCCCTCGCCGGCCGACGCGCGTTCGGCCGCCTCGCCGACGAGGCCGTGCGCCCGCTGGCGGCCGACTTTTTCCCCGAGCGCCAGCATCACCGCCTCCGAATTGATCAGTCCGTCGGTCAGCGCGAGGTTCACCCGCATCCTGGACTCGTCGACCTCCAGACCGCTCACCAGCGCGACCAGGTAGGCCAGCAGGTCGCCGCCGAGCACGGACGCGTCGGCGACGACGCCGTCCAGCAGCGCCGACTGCGCGCCGTCGGCCTCGTGGTCCTGCACCATCGCTTCGAGCGCCGGCGCGGCGAGCGCCCGGAGCCGGGCCGACAGCGTGAGGACGTGGTCGCACAGCTGGGGATTCCGCTTGTGCGGCATGGTGGAACTGCCGATGCTTCCCGGCGGCGCGCCCTCCCGCACCTCACCGAACTCCGGCTTCATCAGCGTCCGGACCTCCCGCGCCATCGCGGCCCCGGTGGCGGCGAGCAGGCCCAGCACGCAGACGTACTCGGTGAACGGGTCGGCGATCGTGCGGGCGGGCAGGGCCATGGAGCCCAGGCCCAGCCGCCGCCCGACCAGTCCCTGGAGTTCGGGCCCACGGGCACCGTACGACGCGAAAGTCCCGGCCGCGCCGCCCACCATCGCCACGAGGAGGTCGTCCTCCAGCCGCCGGAGCCGGGTCCCGTGGCGCGCGAGCTGGTCGAGCCAGATCGCGACCTTGAACCCCAGGGTCACCGGCACGGCGTGCTGCCCGTGGGTGCGTCCCGCCACGACCACCTCGGCTCCCCGGTCGGCCAGGTCGGCGGCGACCGACAGCAACCCGGCGAGCGACCGCAGGAGGATCCGGTGCACGTCCCGCGTCACGAGCACGTCACCGGTCTGCATGATGTTCTGCGACGTGGCTCCCCAGTGGACCCACCCGCCGTCCGGCTCTCCCACGACTTCCGCCAGCTCGGCGATCAACGGCATCAACGGGTGGCTCATCTCGGCCATCCGCCGCTCGATGCGCGGCACGTCGAGCCGCCGGAGATCGGCGGAGGCGGAGATCGCCCTGGCGGCGCTGTCGGGGATCATCCCCAGCTCGGCCTGGGCGAGTGCCAGCGCGGCCTCGACGTCGAGCCAGCGCTGCCACCGGTTCGGCGTGGCGACGAGGGCGCGGACTCCCGGGTCAGGCACCCGGGAACCGGTGAAGTGCTGTCTGCCTGACATCGGCACTCTCCCGTTCAGGACGCCGTCCGGGCGCCGCGCCGCCGCGCCTGCTCCCGGGGATCGGGCACGGGCGCGGCGCTGAGCAACGCGCGGGTGTAGGGGTCGGAGGGGTACGACGTGACCTGTTCGACGTCTCCCTGTTCGACGATCCGGCCTCGGTACATGACCGCCACCCGGTGCGACACGTGCCGCACCACGTCGATGTCGTGGGTGATGAACAGGTAGCTCAAGCCGAACTGCTGCTGCAGATCCAGCAGCAGGTTGAGGATCTGCGCCTGCACCGACAGGTCGAGCGCGCTCGTGGGCTCGTCGCACACGACCAGTTCCGGCTCCGGTACGAGCGCGCGGGCGATCGCGATCCGCTGTCGCTGGCCGCCCGAGAACTGCGTCGGATACCGGTGCGCCGCGTCCGGGGTCAGGCCCACGCGGCGTAGCGTGTCCGCGACCTTGGCGAGGATCTCGGCCCTGGTCAGCCGCTCGCCGAAACGCAGGGGCTCGGCGAGCGTCTGCCCCACCGTGCGCGCCGGATTGAGCGAGTTGTACGGATCCTGGAACACGACCTGGAGGCGGCGGGCGAGCGGGCGACGGCGCTTCCCGCTGAGCCTGGTGATGTCCTCCCCGTCGAGCAGGATGCGGCCCTCCGCCACCGGTACCCGGCCGAGGATGGCGTTGCCCAGCGTGGACTTGCCGGAACCGGACTCGCCGACGAGCCCGAGCGTCTCGCCGCGGCCGATCCGGAGCGAGACCCCGTCCACGGCCGGCACGGTCCGCCCGTGCCGGCCGGGCACGGCGAACCGCACCCGGAGGTCGGCGACGTCGAGCAGCGGAGCGGAGCATGTGTTCACGCCGTCCTCCCGACCGCGTCGACCGGTGTGGCCTGTCCTGGTGCCACGTCCTCGTGGTGCACGCAGCGTGTCCGGTGCCCTGGTTCGACCTGGAGCAACGGGATCGGCGCGAGGGTGCACTCCTCGGTCGCGAGCGCGCACCGGTCCGCGAAGTGGCAGCCGGCCGGCCAGTGACCCGGCTCGGGCACCGAACCGGGGATACCGGGCAGGTGCGTCCGCGGGGTGCCGCGGCGCGGCATCGACCCCAGCAGCCCGGTGGTGTAGGGATGACGTGGCCGCTCGAACAGCTCGGTGACCTCGCCCGTTTCCACGATCTGGCCGGCGTACATGACGTAGGCCCGTGAGCAGAGGTCTGCGACGACGCCCCAGTCGTGGCTGATCAGCAGGATCGCCAGCCCGGTGTCGCGCTGCAGCCCCCGCAGCAGGTCGAGGATCTCCGCCTGCACCGTGACGTCCAGCGCGGTGGTGGGTTCGTCGGCGATGAGCAGCTTCGGATTCCCCGACAGGGCCATGGCGATCGACACGCGCTGCGCCATCCCCCCGGACAGCTCGTGCACGTACCGGCGCGCGACCTGCTCCGGCTCGGGCAGGTTGACCTTCTCCAGCAGTTCGATGCTGCGGGCCCGCACCGCCTTGCGGCTGCCGGGCCGGTGGCGCCGCACGAGCTCGTCGAGCTGGTGGCCCACGGTGAACACCGGGTCGAGGCTCGCCAGCGGTTCCTGGGAGATCAGCGCGATCTCCGCGCCACGGAGCCGGCGCAGCCCGGTCTGGCTCAGCGTGGTGAGGTCCTCGTCGCCGAACCGGATCCGGCCCCCGGTGACCGCCGCGCCGGCCGGGAGCAGCCCGAGCACCGCCCTGCCGGTCATCGACTTCCCACAGCCGGACTCGCCGACGAGCCCCACCGTCTCGCCGCGTCCCACGTGGAGGCTGAGGTCCTCGATCAGCGGGACCTCAAGCCCGGGTTCGTTCAGCGCCACCGTCACGTTCCGCATGGACAGCAGGGCGGCCGGTTCCGGCTCGCCACTGTCCGCTGTGGACTCTGCCGGCCGGGGGCGCGCCTTCGGGCGCGGCTGTGGCGGGGCGTCCCGCTGCACGGTCGCGTCGCGGACGGTGTCGCCGAGCAGCCCGAACGCGAGCACCGTCAACGCGATCACGAGCCCGGACGGGACCAGCAGCCACGGCTGCTGGTCGATGGCGTGAGAGGCGTCGGCGACGCCATTGCCCCAGCTGGGTGTCGGCTGCTGTACGCCGAGGCCCAGGTAGCCGAGCCCGGTCTCGGCGAGCACGGCCGAGCCGGCGAACAGCGCGGTCTGCACGATGATGGGTCCCGCCACGCGGGGTAGCACGTGCCGCGTAACGATGTAGGCCGTCGGCAGACCGGCCACGTAGGCCGCGGAGATGTACAGCTCCTGGCGGACGACGAGGGTGGCTCCGCGGACCACGCGGGCGAGCGCCGGGGAGCCTAGGAACCCGAACGCGATCATCGCCAAAGTCTCGTTGCTGCCGACGACCGCGACCACGACGAGCAGCGTGACCACGACGGGGATGGCGAGCAGCAGGTCGACCAGCCAGGAGACGATCCGGTCGGTCCAGCCACCCGCGAACCCGGCGGCCAGACCGGCGGACACCCCGACGACGAGTGCGGTCAGCACCGCTTCCCCGACGCCGGTGAGTGTCACGCGTCCGCCGTACATCAGGCGGCTGAGCACGTCCCGCCCCAGGCTGTCGGTGCCGAACGGGTGGAGCGCGCTCGGCCCGGACCTGGTGTGGAACAGGTCCGTCGCCGTCGGGTCGTAGGGCGCGAGCAGGGGCGCCGCGACGGCCGCGACCACGACCAGGACGAGGAAGCCGAGGCACACCAGGCCGAGTGGCCGTCGCGCGACGGCCCGCGGGATCCTGGCCCGCTGCACAGGTGCTGTCGCGGCTTGGGGGATCACGGTCATCGGACACGCACCTTCGGGTTGAGCCAGCTGTAGGCGAGGTCGACGAGGAGGTTGACCGCCACGACGATCAACGTGAACACCACCACGACGCCCTGGATCATCGGCAGGTCGTGCTGGGTGGTCGAGTCGACGGCGAGGCCGCCGAGGCCCGGCATGGCGAACACCGTCTCCACCAGCACGGTGCCGCTGAGCAGGTGGACGAACACGATGCCGACGACGGTCACGACGGGGATGGCCGCGTTGCGCAGCGCGTGCCGGAAGACGATCGACCGCTCGGAGACCCCGTGGGCGCGCAGCGCCCGCACGAACTCCCGCGACAACACCTCGAGCATCCCGTCCCTGGTCTGCTTGGCGATGACCGCGATGCCGTGCACGGCCAGCGCGGTGACCGGGAGCACCAGGCTCAGCGCCCACTGCCCCGGGGACGCGTCGAGCGCGACGTACCCGGTGGCCGGGAACGCCCGCAACCCGACCGCGAACACCGTCACCAGTGCCAGCCCGAGCCAGAAGCTCGGCAGGGAGTGGCCGGCCAGCGACAACACGTCCACGGTCCGGCCGAGCGCGCCGCCGCGCACCGCGCTGAACACCCCGAGCCCGATGCCGAGCGCCGCGGCGACGAGGGTCGTGACCAGGATGAGGGAGACGGTCACGCTCAGCCTGCTCGCGATCTCCGACGCCACGCTCAGCCCGCTGATGGGGGAGACACCCAGATCGCCTCGCAGCGCCTGGGTGAGCCAGTGCCAGTACTGGGTCAGCAGCGGTTCGTCGAGGCCGAGCTGGTGGCGCAGCTGGGCATAGGCCTCCGGGGTGTAGTTGATGCCGAGGATGGCGCGTGCGGTGTCGCCGGGAGTCAGTGCCTGCAACAGGAACGTCAGCAGCGAAACCCCGATCACCAGCGGGACGGAGATCAGCAGCCGCCGCAGTATCAGTCGCCTCATGCGTGTCTCCTCCCGCTCAGCTCTTCGGGAACCACTCGACCGGATTGGCCTTGGGCTCCTTCGCGGTCGCCTCTACGCCGCCCACCATGGGCCGGGAGTAGTACAGGTTGGGGGTGAACACGACCGGCACCAGCCAGGCGAGCTCGACGAGCCTGCGCACCACTTGCTGGTCCAGCCGCGCCCGGTTCGCGTCGTCGGCCACCGACGCCTGCTCGTAGAGGGACTGCAACTGGTCGTCACTGCTCTTCTGCGGGTTGTACACCGAGGCGTTGGGCAGGAACAGCAGCTGACCCATCGCGTAGATCGGTAGAGCCCCGGCGAGCACCCCGTAGGCCGGGTACTTCCCGCTCGTCAGGTCCTGGGTGTACTTCTGGAAGTCCGGTTGCGTGGTCAGCTGGACCTGGACACCGAACTGCTTGAGGTCGTCGGCCATCGCCTGGATGATGAGGTCGGTGCCGCGGGTCGTCCTGGTCAGCACCGGCAGGGTGAACCCGTTGGGGTAGCCCGCTTCCGCGAGCAGCTGCCGTGCTTTCGCCGGGTCGTGGCCGTAGAAGTCCTGCGGGTTGTACCCGTCTTCACCGGGGAGCTGGATCTGTTCGGTCGGTGTGCCGTACTCGCCGAACAACGCCTTGGTGATCTTCTGCCGGTCGACGGCGTAGTTGAGCGCCTGGCGGACCCGGACGTCCCCGAGTGCGGGCACCAGTTGGCCGGCGCGGTCGGTCAGGTTGAGCCCGATGAAGCTCAACGGGGTCTGGGCGATCTGCAGGCCGGCGGACTTCGCCGCGTCGGCGGTGGTGTAGTCGGCGCGCAGCACGTCGACCTGACCGGTCTTGATCGCCGCCAGCGCGGTGTTCGCGTTGGTCAGCACCTTCACCACGACCCGGTCGTAGTGCACGGCGTTCTTGTTCCAATACTGCGGGTTGGGCACGTACGTGTAGTGGTCCTTCGACACGGTTGTCGCCGGGTCCAGGACGTAGGGTCCCGCGCCGGCCGACTGGGTGGCCAGTGTGTCGGGCTGTGCCAGCGCGGGGCCGCTCGCGACGTTCCCCGCCAGGAAATCCTGGGTGAACAAAACGGGCAGGATCGGGTTCGGCTGCGACAGCGACACCCGCACGGTGAGGGGATCGGGTGCCTCGATGGAGGCGACGGCGGCCAGCAGCGAGGCCGAACTCGAGGTCTTCTTGAAGTGCTCGATGTTGGTCTTGACCACGTCCGCCGTGAGCGGGGAGCCGTCGCTGAACCGCACGTCGGACCGGAGCTTCAGCTCGAACAGCTTGTTGCCCGTGCCCACGTAGTTCCAGGAGGTCGCCAGCCGGGGCTGGAGCGAACCGTCGGGCGCCCGGTAGATGAGCGGGTCGTAGGCCAGGTTGGCGTACAGGGAGGCGTCCGTGCTGAGCTTGGCCGGGTCCATGCTTTCCGGCGGGACGGGGAAGCCGATGTTCAGCACGCGATCCGCGCTACCACTGCCCGTGCCGCCGCCGCACGCGGCCGTCAGGGACACCACGGCCAGCCCCACCGCGAACGCCGCGGCGGCCTTCCGCCAGCGGGGTTTTCCGGGATGAGGACGCCGCCGAACCAATGAGGCACCGTTGCCTTTCATGTGTCCAGACCTCTCTAGAAGGGAACAGCGGCACTGCTTCGCGTCAGTGCCGCGGGACGGATGTGGCCGGGTCGAGTTCTTACCGCCGTTGTTGCCTCAGCACGAACCGCTGGATCTTCCCGCTCGGTGTCTTCGGCAGCTCGTCGACGAAATGAACCCGGCGTGGGTACCTCGTCCGGTACCGCCACCACGGCGCTTTCCACCGCCTTGCAACCGGCCGTGATGATCACGTCGTCGTCGCGGGCGGTGAAGTGGAAGTCCCCCCCGGTCGTCCACGTGACCGGCTTCGCCGCTGAAGTACCAGCGGCCGTCCGCGCTGAACTTCCCGGGATCCACCCCGCCGTCGTAGCCGCCGAACCACGCCAGGGGGCCGGCAGGCAGGTCGACCGCGATTCGGCCGGTCTCACCCGGAGGTACCGGTTCGTCGCGGTCGCTCGCGAGCACCCGCACCGTCCAGCCCGGCATCGGTCGGCCCATCGTGCCCGGCTTGAGCGGTGCGGCGAGCCGGGGATCGTGGTGGTTGTTGATGACCCTCCCGGTCTCGGTCTGGCCGTAGTGATCGTGCACGCGCACCCCGAGCGCTGGCGCGGCCCACTCGTTCGGTGTGCCCGTCGTGCCCGAGGTGCGGATGTGCCCGAGCGGGCCGTCCGGGCCCACGACGCGAGGGGAAACCCGGGTTCGTTCCCCTCCACCAGTTCGGCGAAGCCGAGCGGCCCGGACGATTTCCCCACCACGATGACGCGCCACGACGCGTCCGCGGGCAGGACGGCGCCCGGCTCCGGCGTGGCCACCCGGTCTCCTGGCCGCACCCCCAGCGCCGCCAGTGCCCGGGCGAACCTCTCGGACCTGTCGGCGCCGTGCTCGGCCAGCAACTGCCCTCCCCGGGCTGCCGGGTCGAGGTCACTGGGACGCATCGCGGTCACCGTCCCTTGGTGTCGGCTGCGTGGCCGCCGAATCGGGAACGGCCACTTCCCACGTGCGGGAGAAGATGGTGGCCCCGTCCACCGCCACCTCCCCGGACAAGGTCACCGTGGTCGCGGTCATCCGCAGCTCCCCGCGCGCGAGGATCTTCTCGCCGCTGCACAGGTGAGCCCTGGCGTACGAGCTGGCAACGGTGAGCGCGGCGCCCGGCTCCGCGCGTTTCACCGAGGCGGACGCGTCGTGGCGAAGCTCCAGCAGGTGTTTCCCATCGGGAGTCCGCGCGACCAGTTCCTGACCGAGCGCCACCTTCACTCCACTGTGGACGATGTCACGGCTGACCGTCCAGCTCGGGTGGATCGGTGTCGACGGCGGACCGGCATCGGGAGCGGGTCGCGGCAGCGGTACGACATCTGCGGAGCCCAGTGTAGCGGCGGGCAGGGTCAACGCCACCTTCACCAGGTGCATCGGGGTGTTCCCGTTCACCGCCGATACGGGCCACAAGCGAGGGAAATCCCCGTTGCTCAGGGCGATTCTGAGCCGCCTTCCGCGACGCACGCGGTAACAGGTCGGGGTGAACGGCACCTCCGTCACCGGTCCGGTGGCGACGGCGAGTCCCACGGTGATCAGCCGGGACCGGCCGTCCGCATCGACTTCGCTCAGCCGCGCCACCATGGGACGGCTCGGGGACCCGGGCAGTGTGCCGACCGAGAGCCGGGCACGGCCGGCGATCAGCACGTCCCGCTCCAGCGGTTCGCTGGTGCAGCACAGGCTTCGCATGTCGTCCTCGTGCTGGTCCAGCGGAAGGACGGAATCCTCGGCCGGCAGCGCCCAGAGACTGCTCACCGTCCCCACCGTGGGGTCCGGTGACCACACCGAGATCACCTCGCCCTTCTCCGGGACGGGTCGTGGCCGCAGGACGGTGTCGGCACCGGTGGCGAGCCGGACTTGTCCGCCGGGGGGCGGCCAGGAATCGAAGCCGCGCCACCCCGGTTCCGCGCCTTGGACGTAGAGCGTGACGGGAGGCTCGTGGAACAGGCCGGTGTCCCTCTCCCGCAGCCAGTGCTCCCACCAGCGCAGGCTCAGTGCCCGGAAGTCGACCGGTGCCAGCTGCGACATATCGGGCATCGTGTGGGTCCACGGACCGACCAGGAGCTTCTTGGGCGCGTCGATCTCCTCGAACGCGCGAATCGTGCCGTCGCAGAAGATGTCCTGCCAGCCGCCGATGCAGTAGGTGGGTGTGGTGATTGCCCGGGCGTCCACCACCCGGGTGCGCCAGGCCGGATCTCCCGGTGTTCGCCGCGCGAGGTCGAGCAGCCAGGGTTCCGCGTTGCGCAACCGGTCCGACCAGCGCTTTTGTTCCGCGGCGGTGCCGTACTGGCGAAGCGGGGGGAGCAGCTGGTTCAAGAACGTCTGCATGCCCCACCGGGCCACGGGGAAGAGTCCGCCGCGAGTACCGCCCGGATGCGCGAAGTCCCGTTCCGGATCGAGCATGCCCATCACGGGGAGGATCGCCTTGAGGTGCCCGGGCCCGCGGCTCGCGGTGCGCAGCGCCAGCACCGCGCCGTAGGAGTGCCCCCACATCCCCACGTTCCCGTTGCACCACGGTTGCCGGGCGGCCCACTCGACGGCGGCCACCCCGTCGTCGGCTTCCCCCGGATCGAACGGGGGGCGCTGCGACCCGTCCGACGAACCGACACCACGGAAATCGACCAGGACGCAGGCGTACCCGCGCTCCGCGTACCACCTGGAGGTCGGGAAATCGCGGATGCCCCACGTCGCGTCCTTGCGGTAGGGCAGGACCGTCACCAGAGCCGGCACGAGCCCGGCGGCGACGGGGAGGAACAGGTCCGCGGACAGCGTGGTGCCCGGGGTCCCCGAGGGGATGCGCACGTCTTGGACCACCTCCACGGCGAAGTGGGGGCCGTGGTCGTCGACCGATGGCGCGGAGGTGGCGAGAGGCTCGTAAACCGACAACAGGACCCTCCACAGTGGTCGAAGGCAGGACTGCCGAAGGACACGCGACGCTTCGGTGGACTGTTCCGATCGAAGGACTTCGATTAACTTGCCCGAAACGCTACGTCCACCTGCGGGGGCCGTCAAGGCTCAGTTCCGTCTCGCGACGGATACGCGACGCGACTGCTGTCATCAACGTGGCGGACAGTCGCTGTTCGGTAGATACTGAATGCAAATTGCATCGCGCGGGACAGAAATAGGCTCCGGCACGTACCGCCGAGAGCCTTGGCGGTCGGCGCGGGCGTCGAACAGGCTGTACGCGTGGACGGGGCCGGTCCAGAAAAGCCGGTAGCAGGGAAGGCGCTGATTCCCTTTTCCGTCCAATCAGGACGTCCCGCAGAGCGGTTGAAGGGTTCTTTGAGGTCGTCCCGCCACCGAGGGCGACCGGAAGAACGTGGTCGTACTGGAGGCCGAAGGTCGCACCGCATTGTGCACAACGGCCCCCGGTCGCCCTCGTAGACCGCCCGTCGATGCTCGCGGGGAATCGGACCGGCGGGTGTTCCGGGTGAAGGGCCACCCCTGCTCCGGTTCTCAAAAGCGTGCCATCGAGCTTGAATAGAAGGCCGCGTTGGGGTCGTGACCCAATTGCCCGCTCGCGCTGGTGGCCCGCGGTTTCGCGGAAGGAGGCGTGAGCGGCGGCTGGATCATCCTGATCAGCGATATGACGGCCAGTACCGCGAACCCGAAGGTGCCGAGATCTAATTCGTTGGCCGGTGACTGGCCGAGTCCGGACAATCCCCGACCTGTCAAGCCGAGAAGTGGACGCGCACGGCGGTCCCCTTGGGACTCATCGTGCCGGCGCTCGGGTCCTGGTTGTCGGCCTTCGCCGCGGGGTCGGGGGAACTGGTGGGTTCGCGCTCCAGCTTGAGGGAGGTCAGGCCGAGCGTCGCCGTGGCGGTGGCCTCCGTCATCCCCTCCAGGTCGGGTACCAGCTCCGTGCCGATCGCCGCGCTCAGGAGGTCCTGGCGTGCCTGGTCGGAGGATTTGGCCGAGAAGTAAAAGGAAACAGCCGAGCCCACGCTCGCTGCGAGACCGCCGACCAGCGTGCTTCTCAGTGCGGTGTCATCGACGGCGAAAGCGAACGCTGTGAACAGGACGAGGCCGAGCACGAGGCTGACCGCGATCCAGCTGCGCACCACGCTGCCACCCGCGTCCGACCGGGGTGCCTTGGCCCGGGCCAGGATCACGATCAGTCCGGCCAGCAGCACGGCAACCGCGATGATCAGCGCGACGAGCAGCGTCTGGCTCCACGGCAAGGTGGCCGCCGCGCTCGGAACCGGCGCCGGCACGGGAACCGCTGGCATGTGCCCCCTCCATGCTCGACGCACGAGAGCCGCCGCGGGAATCGCCCCCGAGTGTCCACCTCGCCCGGCCTGATCGGAAGTCGCTGGTTCGCTCAGCGGACCCCGAGGTTGCGGGTGACCTCGGCGGCGGCCCGCACGAGGAGGTCGGGCAGCTGCTTGGGGACCGTGCGGCTGATCACCAGCGCGCTGATCGAGGCGATGCCCTGCTGGCGGGGAAGCACGACGGGTGCCGCGACGCAGCAGATCCCGGGCACGGCCTCCTGGTGGTCGACGGCGATCGTCGCCTCGTGGCGCAGTCCATCACGGATGCGCCGCCATTCGGCTTGCGAGTACCCGTCCGGCGGGTCCGCGCCGGGCTGCGCCGCCAGGAGTACGCGGCCGGCCGCGGTCCGGCTGGCCAGATCGCTGTCGGCCCGCATCTGCGGGAGCTCACCGAGAGCGCCGCGCGTCGCCGCCACGATCCGCACCCGGTCGCCGTGCAGCACGGTCACCGCCACCGCCGTGGCCGACAGCGACGCCAGTGTCCGCACCGGCCCGACCGCCGCTTCCCGCAGCTGCGGGTGCGGCTGCCAGGCTTGGCCGAGCCGTGCGAGGACCTTGCCGACGAAGTACCGCTGCCCGTGACGCTGCACCGCGCCGATTCCCACGAGTTGTTCGAGCAGCCGGTAGGCGGTGGCCTTCGGCAGCCCGCCCGCACGCGCGACCTCGCTCAACCCGGCGCCGCCGCGCTCGGCCGCCAGCACGTCCAGTACCTGGAACGCCCCTTCGAGTACGCCACGCCCCGGGGTTCTCTCCGCGCTGTCGCCCATTCCGCCACCCCAACCGTGTCCTCGCAGGTCGAGATGGAACTCGCGGGCCTTCGAACCGGCGTTACCGGATTCCCGCGCGGTCAGCCGTTCGGCAGAGCGGCATCACCTGAACGGGGCAAAGCGCCTGAACCACCCTATTCGGTGCCGGTCTTTCCGATCTGCATGTGCAGATGGTTGCGGTGCGCCTCACGCCCGTTGGGCCGGCCTGGTGACGACGTCGGGTGGTCCGGGTTCATCACGAAGCTGTGCTCGCCGATCGACGAGCCACCGGGATCGTCGGGACCGTCCGACCTGTCCTGCCACTCGCTGGTGATGAACGCGTAGACGTCACGGAAAAAACCGGCCGCGAACTGGTCGGCTGCCGGGTCGTCCAGCCGGTACTGGACATTTTCGCCGGTACCGGCCGGCCAGTCGCCACCCGGGGTGAAGGTGGTGTCGGCGGTGCCCCAGTCGTCCCGCACGGTGAGGCCGAACTCTCCGGCGTCGGCGGTGCTGCCGCGCACGCCGGCGAAGTCGACCGCCCGGCCCTGGCCGTGGCAGTCGACGCGCGGATTGCCCTCCGCGTCGGTGCCGCCGCCGCTGATGCCCAGGTGGTAGAGCTCGGTCACGCCGTAGTTGTCGCTCAGCCACTGGCACAAGCGGATCAGGGCGAGCGCGTTGCGCGGGTCGAGCCGGTCGGGCGCGGAACCCCCGCTCGGCGTGCCCGAGGTCAAGGTGCCGCTGGGGAGGTAGCGGATCACCACTCCGGCCACGTTGCCGTTCGACTTCTGCGCGAGCACCGGATCCCAGCCGTCGAGGCTGACCTGGTCAGCCGTCGCCGCGCCCTCGAGCAGGATCACGCCGTCGGTCTGCAGCTGGAGGACCTCCTCGAAAGCCTCGTCCTTGCTCAGGCTGCGCGCCGCTCCGCTCATCACGTCCTCCTCGGACTTCCGGGCAAACCGCTCCGAGCCATCAGTGCTAGCTGTATGAGGCGTTGACGTTGGTGACGCCGGTGTGGAGCCGGGAGGCTGGCGGCTGGT